>WRLH01000009.1 GCA_009777715.1 Lachnospiraceae bacterium | reverse complement strand
TAACATCAACACCCAGGCACCGGACTCTTCCCTATGCCCTTGCTTTCTTTAATGAAGCTTTCGCCTACAATTATACGCGAATGTTTGCGGCTCTTACATTAGTAATCCTGCCCGGCATCATCATTTACATTATCACACAGGAACAAGTTAAGATGTCACTATCTTCCGGAAGTGTCAAAGGATAACCGGGTGAGTTCATATTACGGCATGACGGAAAGCTATCAATAATGAAATGATAGCTTTCCTTTATTAAATATGCTATAATGTCGATATTGACGTATCGACATTTTTTCTTGGCTCGTGCGTGTGGATATAATGTTTTAGTCAGCAGAATTTAGAAAGGTTTAAGCTATATGGAAAGTGGAATCAAAGTATTTGTTGAAGACAGCATTATGCAAAAAAATGAACCGGTTACAGCAGGGTCGAAGATTTTGGCTGGTTTTAAAGCCCCTTTTGATGGGGCGGCGGTGGAAAAGCTTAATGAAGCCGGAATAAAAATAGAAAAAAGATTGGTGATGGACGAATTTAACATTGATGATTTTTTTACTGACGATGAAATCCCGGCAGCAGTCAGTGAGTCACTTGCTGATGAGAATGTTTGCGTCCTGTGCAATGATATTTTTGGCAAGACAAGGCGGCAGGCGGCTCTGAATGGCATTTCTTTTATTAAGCCTACTTATGGGACCATCTCCCGGTATGGCATAGTGCCAGTTGCCACATCAATGGACCAAATTGGGGTTGTTTGCGCCGATTTGCGGAAAGGCTTTGAAGTCCTCAAAATTATTTCCGGAAAAGATGAGCGGGACGGGGCGATGATTGAAAATTCCCTAAAATCATTTAAAGACCTGTCATCTTGCCAAGGCTGCCAAAAAAGCCTATGCGATGTAAAAGTAGCAATTGCAGTTAATGCTTGGGGCGAAAATGACACTAGTGTCATTTCGAGATTGCAAAGTTCATTTGAGACAAGCGAAATTGAGTTAGATTATTTTGAAGCTTATCATCAAGTTTTATATATTTTAAGTGCTGCTGAAATCAGCAACAATTTAAACCGTTATGATGGCGTCAAATTTGGCTACCGGGCCGAAAACAGCAATAATTTATCTGATTTGTATTTTAAGACCAGGAGCGAGGGTTTTACGCTAAACACAAAGCTTAGTATAATTATGGGTGCTGATATCTTATCGCAAGAAAATTATCATGCCTACTATGAAAAAGCCATGAAAATCCGCCGTTTAATCAAAGAATCTTTGAAATTTGATTCTTATCATGTGATTGCGCTTCCGGTCAAAATGGAAGCCAAAAATAAATATGAGCAGTCTGCGCTTTACGCCTTAACTTCATTAGCCGGATTGCCCTCCCTGACCGTGCCGTTTGGTGACAGCGCGGTTCAATTCATTGCCGATTTTGGGCGCGAAGACGTACTAATGAAAATTGCAATAAGAGTGGACAGAAAACCGGATTGATGACCGGGTTGTTTTAGAAAGGCAGTTATTTTAATGAAAAACTATGAAATCGTCATGGGGCTTGAAGTCCATATTGAACTTGCCACCGAATCCAAATTATTTTGCGCTTGTTCGGCAAAATTCGGTGCTGACGCGAATGAAAACGTCTGCCCTGCTTGCGCCGGAATGCCGGGAATGCCAGCGGTGGTGAATAAACACGCCATCGAATTGGGGATTAAGGCAGCAATCGTCACCAACAGCGAAATTACCCGGAAGATGACTTTTGATAAGAAAAATTACTTTTATCCCGATTTGCCGACCGGATATCAGATTACCCAGCTTTATGCCCCGATTTGCCGGAATGGCTGGGTTTTGATTGAAACGGAAGCAGGGCCTAAGAAAATAACCCTCCACCAAATCCATATTGAGGAAGATGCCGGAAAACTCGTTCACGATAACCGGAGCGGAACAACCCTGGTTGATTTTAACCGTACCTCTGTGCCGCTTGTCGAAATCGTCAGCAATCCCGACTTCCGTACCGCCGGGGAAGTTGTGGCATATTTGGAAAAACTGCGTTTGCTTTTGTCTTTTGCCGGGGTCTCGGACTGCAAAATGCAAGAAGGCTCAATGCGCTGCGATGTTAATATTTCTGTCCGTGAAGCAGGAAGCACATCTCTTGGCACTCGCACCGAAATAAAAAACATGAATTCATTAAAAGCAATCGGCCGCGCAATTTTATATGAATCAGAACGCCATATTGACATAATCGAAACAGGTTCAGGCGAACTGGTTCAGGAAACCCGCCGCTGGGACGACGCAAAAGGCATGACTTTTTCAATGCGCGACAAAGAAAATGCGACAGATTATTGCTATTTTCCCAATCCGGAGCTAATGCCTGTTTGGATAAGCGATGAATGGATTGAGGAAATGCGAGCAATGTTGCCGGAGTCAGCGGAAGATAAATTTGCCCGGATGACAGCGGAGCTTAAGCTTAGCGAATACGACAGCAAAATCATTACCGGAAGCAAAAACCTATCAAATATTTTCGATGACACACTAAAGCATTTTAACAAGCCAAAAGAGGTTGTCAACTGGATTATGGTTGATTTAATGAGCATTGCCAAAGGGGATAACAAGGGCGAAGACGACATAAAAATCGATTGCGCGAAATTTGCCAAGCTTATTTCATTGGTTGATTCCGGACAGGTTAACCGGACGATTGGCAAAGAAGTATTGCTAAAAGTCCTTAATGAAGAAGTTGACCCAGAGGATTATGTCGCCAAGCAAGGCCTTTTAAGCATTACCGATACTGATTTTATTAAAGGCTTAATCGAGGAAGTGATTAGCGAATTTGATAAGTCAGTTAAAGAATACCTTGGCGGAAACCAAAAAGCCTACGGTTTCCTCGTTGGCCAAGTAATGCGGAAAGCCGAAAAAAAAGCCGACCCCAAAGCGGTGAATGAGTTGCTGAAAGAGGCGTTAGGGAAGCTGGGGTAACTTAAATGGACCTTACCCCGATTACCTCAACTTAATATGCACTTCCCGGAGCTGCTGTTCTGTCACTTTGCCAGGGGCGCCCATCAGCAAGTCCTGGGCATTGCCAGTCAGCGGGAAAGCGATTACCTCACGGAGGTTTTCTTGCCCGGCAAGAATCATCACAATCCGGTCAAGCCCCGGGGCCATTCCGGCATGGGGCGGGGCTCCATATTGAAAAGCGTTAAATAAAGCGGAAAAATTGCTTTCAATATCAGCTTGGGTATACCCGGCAATTTCAAAAGCTTTGACCATGATGTCAGGGCGGTGGTTACGGACTGCCCCGGACGAAAGCTCAATCCCATTACAAACAATGTCATATTGGTAAGCCTTAATCTCAAGCGGATCGATTGTATTTAATGCTTCCATTTCGCCTTGCGGCATGGAGAAAGGATTGTGGGTAAAATCGATTTTGCCAGTTTCTTCGCTGATTCCATACATCGGAAAATCGGTGACATAGCAAAATTCAAAAGCATCTTTTTTAATAAGGTCAAGGCGGCGGGCTAGTTCCGTGCGGATTTGGCCAGCCAAGCCATCAACCAGTTTTTCAACGTCAGAGATAAAGAAAAGGGTATCATTTTCTTTTAGGCCAAGCATATCAATTAATTCTTTTTGCTTTTCTAAAGAAAGGAACTTCACTATCGGCCCTTTTAATTCCATTCCGGTAAGGACTGAAATATAACCCAAACCTTTCATGCCGATATCAGTCGCAAAGGACAGCATTTTATCAAAAAAAGAATTAGGCTGGCCAGCGCAGCAAGCAACAATCCCCCGGACCGGCTTATTGCGGAAAGGGGCAAAATCAACATTGAGGAAAAAGCCGCTTAAGTCATTTATCAATAAGGGATTCCGTAAATCGGGCTTGTCAGTCCCATATTTCATCATGCTTTCGGCATAAGGAATCCGGGCAAAGGGAGCAGGGCTTATCTCCTTATCGGGAGCAAATTTCTTAAAGGTATCATAAAGCACTTTTTCAGCGATTTCAAAGACATCTTCTTGCGTGGCAAAAGCCATTTCAAAGTCAAGCTGGTAAAATTCGCCGGGTGTACGGTCAGCCCGGGAATCTTCGTCACGGAAACAAGGCGCGATTTGGAAATATTTGTCAAAACCGGACACCATCAGAAGCTGCTTAAACTGCTGCGGAGCTTGGGGCAGGGCATAAAACAAACCGTGGTGCTTCCGGCTTGGCACAAGATAATCACGCGCCCCTTCCGGTGAGGAAGAAGTCAAAATCGGGGTGGTAATTTCCAAAAACCCCAGCTCGCGCATTTTATCCCGCAGAAAATTGGTGATTTCGGAACGCAAAACAATATTTTGATGGACCTTGGGATTCCTAAGGTCAAGAAAACGGTAAATTAAACGAAGCTCCTCACGTGTTTGAGTTGATTCATTGATTTCAAAAGGCAACTGGCTTTTTGAACCGCTTAGCAAGTCAATTTTCTCCGCTTGCAATTCGATTTCCCCGGTCGGGATTTTCGGATTTATGGCATCCTCTTCACGGCCGCGGACCAGGCCAGAGGCAGAAATGACCGACTCTCTGCCAATGCCATCAAGCAAGCGGTCATCATTAACAACGATTTGCGTTTTCCCATAATGGTCACGCAGATCAATAAAGATGACTCCGCCGTGGTCACGGATCGAATCAACCCAGCCAGCCAAACAGGCATTCTGCCCGATATTTGTCTTATTCAGTTCATTTAAATAATGCGTGCGATATTTGTTCATATAACCTGCCTTTAACGCTTTCTAAAGAAATGGGATTGTCAAAATCTATATCATTTAAACATAAAACAGAAGCGGTGTCAAGGTTTTTTTTGGATTTGGGGGGATTTTCGCAATTATCGGTTGATTGAAACGGACATAAAGGGTATAATATGAAAAAGGTTTCGAAAGGAATGACATAAAATGCTTACCAATATCCGCGACATCTATCATAATCTAAATAGCTATGCCGGAAAGGAAATAAAAGTCGGCGGCTGGCTTAAAAGCAAAAGGGATTCGAAAGCCTTTGGTTTCCTTGTGATTGCTGACGGCACATTTTTTGAGCCGGTGCAGGCCGTCTACGAAGATAAATTAGCAAACTTTGCGGCGATATCAAAGCTTAACGTTGGGGCGGCAGTCATAGTTAAGGGGCTTTTAGTTGCGACCCCCGATAACCCCCAGCCTTTTGAAATAAAGGCTTCCGAAGTAATCATTGCGGGCGAATCGGCGGCTGATTATCCCTTGCAGAAGAAACGCCATTCTTTTGAATATTTGCGGACAATTTCCCATTTGCGTCCGCGGACGAATACGTTCCAGGCTGTTTTCCGCGTCCGCTCACTGGCTTCCTACGCTATCCACCAGTTTTTCCGCGAGCGGGATTTTATTTACGTCCACACGCCTATCATTACCGGGAGCGATTGTGAGGGGGCTGGGGAAATGTTTAAGGTAACGAACCTTGACCTTCTAAACCCTCCGGTTTTAGAGGGTGAAGTTGATTATACCCAAGATTTTTTCGGCAAAAACACCCATCTGACTGTCAGCGGCCAGCTTAATGGTGAGACATTCGCGATGGCATTCAAGAATATTTATACTTTTGGGCCGACTTTCCGCGCCGAAAATTCCAATACAGCCCGCCACGCGGCCGAATTTTGGATGATTGAGCCGGAGATTGCTTTTGCTGACCTAAAAGACGATATGCTGCTGGCGGAAAACCTGCTTAAATATGTCATCAAATATGTGCTTGATAATGCCCCTAACGAAATGGCTTTCTTTAACCAGCATATTGATAAAGGACTGACGGAGCGATTGACCGGAGTAGTCAATGCCTCTTTTGCCCATATCACGTATACCGAAGCAATCAAAATACTGGAAAAAAATAATGACAATTTCGAGTATAAGGCCAGCTGGGGCTGTGATTTACAGACCGAGCATGAACGGTACTTAACCGAGCAGGAGTTTAAGCGTCCTGTTTTTGTGACCGATTATCCCAAAGATATTAAAGCCTTTTACATGAAAATAAACGAAGATGGAAAAACAGTAGCGGCGATGGATTTGTTAGTTCCGGCGATCGGCGAGATTATCGGGGGCAGCCAGCGCGAAGATGATTATGAAAAACTACTCAAACGGATAAAAGAAATGGGAATGAACCCGGAAGATTATGCGTTTTATCTTGATTTGCGGAAATATGGGTCTGCCAGCCATGCCGGGTTTGGCCTTGGTTTTGAACGGCTGCTCATGTATTTGACCGGGATGGGCAATATCCGTGATGTCCTTCCGTTCCCCCGGACGGTGAATAATTGCGAGCTATAGAAGGTGAGTAATGACTGAAAAGCTACATTGGTTTTTATCCAATCAGATACCTTTAGAAGAGCGGTTTGCGCCATTTGGATCAGCCCATTTTGTGTATATGGTTTCCGGCATTATCATCATAATTGGGCTGGCGGTGTTCGTAAATAAATCAAACCAGTACCGGGCAGAGCTGATTATCCGCAGTTTGGCAGTCGGCTTATTTGTTTTTTATTTCTTCCGGGCTTATATGTTTTACCGCTATTATGCAAACTTCCATTTCCTTGATTTAGTCCCGCTGCACCTTTGCATTATCAGCGGCTTTGTCTTGCCAGTCACCGTTTTTATGAAAAACAAGCTGATGTGGAATTTGGCTTATAGTGTTTTGATGCCAGGGGCGCTTGTTGCAATTATCACGCCGGAAAATACGCTGAATTTTTACCATGCTTATGGCTGGATGCCAATGGTTTTTTTCATCTGGCATATCCTGGTAGTGGCGATTCCGGTTATGAAGGTCGCATCGGGCGAGCTAGTTCCGGACATAAAAGAATTTCCGAAAATTTTGCTGATCCTATGCGGCTACGCGCTGTTTGTGTTTGTGCTTAATAAATACCTTAACACCAATTACCTATACTTAAATGGAGCGGCCCGCGGCACGTTACTTGAGGTATTTGAAAAGTGGCTTGGAAATCCCGGCTATATTATCCCGATGGCTTTTTTGGTATTTTTCGTGTGCTTTATGATGTTTGTTCCGTGGCATTTTAAAGCTAAAAGCAAAAGTGAGAGGAGAAAAAATGAGAACCATTTTTATCGTTGATGATAACCAGACAAATTTACTGATGGCAAAAGAGGTCCTTGATGGTACATATCGGGCATTGGCTTTGCCATCAGCCGAAAAAATGTTTGACATAATAAAGAAAATAATGCCAGACCTTATCCTGCTTGATATGGAAATGCCCGGAATGGACGGTTACACCGCGCTTATCAAACTAAAGGAAAATCCGATGACAAACCATATCCCGGTCATTTTCCTGACTTCATATTCAAATGAAGCTTTGGAAACGATGACCCTTAATGCCGGGGCGGTTGATTTCATCACCAAGCCCTTTATTCCTGCGGTATTACTCAATCGGATCAGACTCCAAATTGAAATAATTGAGCTTAAAACAATGCTTAGCACCATCTCCCAGCGGCTGCTTGTCGGCAATGTCAAGGAAGCAGTCATTCTGGCTAATGAATATCGCAAACGCTAGGCTGTTCCAGCATGGGCTGTTCCAGCAAAAACCAGCGCGAGCGTTCGGGGAAATACTGTAGAATTTTGTAAACTAAAACCCCATTAATCAGCACATCGCAATGATATTCAAAGCTGGGAATGCCGCAATAAATCTTTTTTTCAGTAAAGTTCACTTTAACTTGGTTAAAGGTGCGGATTTCGCCGTTTTCTTCCCTGACTTTAAACATGACGGGTGTTATTACCCCGGAGGCTGTTGTCCAGCTATAGCAAGCAATTTCCCGTTGCCAGCCTTTTGGGGCTTCAATATTTTCTTGATTATAATTAAGGTCACTTCCGGTAGGCACTAGCATATGTCACCTCACAACTATTTTGGCATAATCAACGGTATGTTTTTCGCGGGCAATTCCGCCTGAAACATGGTCAAATGGCCGTCTTACAAAAGCGGCCCGCTTTAATGCGTCAATGCCGTAGCGGTTCCTAATCAGGTCAGCCATCGTATCAACCTGGCCTAATGCCACAAAGCCTGGCAGTAAAGCGGAATGAAGCGGGGAATCGGGGATATCAAAAAGGCTAAGCTGGCGGGCTGTTTCACCAGCCTTAACCCGGCTGACATGGAGTCCCAAATGGCGGATTGGGGTCTTAAAATCCCAAAGGCCACGAAATAATTCAACCGCTGCTTGATATAATTCCCCGGTGATGTTTGTTGCGGTCCGGAGCGTTTTTTGGTGGGAGACATAGCTAAAATCGTAAGCTTTTATTCCAATCGCCACAACTTCGATTTTTACCCCGTCCCGGCGCAGGCGCATTCCAACCGACTCTGCTAATGAAAGAAGGATTAATTCGGCAGTCGCCGCATCGGTCACGTCAAAAGCGATATTGGTTGAGTTGCCGTATCCTTTATTGGCCGGAGCGATGGCGGTAACCGGGGAAACGTCATGGCCGTTGGCATTATTCCAAATCAATTCGCCATGGCTTTTTAGGTGCTGCTTTAATATTTCGATGTCAAAATGGGCTAAATCACCGATTGTCCTAATTCCAAGGGCATGAAGTTTTTTAAAGGTTGCATTTCCAACGAAATAAAGTTCACCGATGGGCAATGGCCACATTTTGGCTGGTATTTCTTCGGGAAATAAGGTATGCACCAAATCTGGTTTGCGAAATTCCGAGGCCATTTTGGCCAGCAGCTTGTTAACCGAAATGCCGACATTCACCGTAAACCCAAGTTCCCGGCTGATCCGCTTTCGGATCATATTCGCCACCGTGACGGCTTCTCCCCAGAGGCGTTTCGTCCCAGTCATGTCAATAAAGGCCTCATCGATGGAAAACTGTTCCACATCGGGTGAATATTCTTTGAGAATTTCGATAAAGGCTTTCGAACAGCGGTCATATAATTGATAATGCGGCGGCACAATACAAAGATGGGGGCATTTTTTCAAGGCTTCGGAAATGCTTTCGCCCGTTTTGATGCCGTATTTTTTCGCGGAAAGGGATTTTGCCAAAATAATCCCCCGGCGGCTCTCGATATCGCCGCCAATCGCCGCATCAATCTCACGCAAATCCTCTTTGCCATTAAGATGATGGATTCGGTACGCCGCTTCCCATGATAAAAAGGCACTATTCACATCAATATGAAAAATTAACCGCCCCATTTTGCCCCCCTCGTAATATTTAGCTGGAATTACATAGTTTGTGAAGCTGGAATTTCATTATACAGAACTGGTGTTCGGACGTCAAGAAAAAAAATTCTTTTTCTCGAAAAATTCTTTTACTCAAAAAATCTTTTACTCGAAAAATTCTTTGCAAGCGAAGAGTTTCTTACTCGCAAAGAATGATAATTAGTAATACTTAAACCATGGGTACCGAAAAGCTAAAATACTTAAGAACTTGCACAAGCAAGGCAATGACTAAGACGGCCTCAACTGCGCCGAGGGCTGCCCCAAGCAGTTTGTCAAGGCTGCTTAGAACAGGAAGCTTTGCAATAAGTTTAAAGGAAGACAGGATAAAGCTGGCGACTTTATATAATAGCCCGATGGCGAAAAGGACAAACAATAATTGCAAAATATTGCCTTCACGCTCGCCAAAATAACTGCCTGCGATATTTAAGACAATCACCAAGCTGATGACCGCGACAATTAAAGAGAAGACAGAAATAATTTCCGCAACCATTCCTTTGCGGAAGCCGGCAATTATCCGCCAGATAAAAATTAAGACAACAATCCCTAGTGCTAAATAATACATAGACAATTTTTTTTCCTACTTAAATTCTAAAAGGTCAATCGAGTCCCTAGTGACCGCAATAAACCGATTAACCGAACTATGGGGCATAAAAAGGTTCGTGACTTTATCAAACATCCCATTATATCTTTCCGTTCCATTGATGTTGGAAATCAGTAAGTCAAGTTCATTATATATGATAAAGTTATCCTTAGTAAAGATAATCTCCGTATATTCAAAATCAAAATATTTCTCTAAGACCCAGTTTCCTTTTTTATCATATATATCCACGCGGTACAAAGCTTCGCCGCGATTTAATTCTTCATTAGTTTTGGCATGGAAAACCAGCCCCACATAATCCTCGCTGCTATAAATGCTTCTTATTTTGTCGTCAAGCAAGTATTCAGCAATGCTTAACGGCTTTTCATTGCCGGAAAAAAACATGATCCGGTCGTCAGAAACAGCAAAGGCGGTATCATCATTCATAAACTTAAGAAAAGGCGCAATTGAGTCGGCATAATTATAAGCACTCATATAATTGTTCATGTTTTGCCCAACCGGGCCAAAATTTAAAAATTCAATCGAAGACCTTGTTGTGCCATCAGCCACAAAAAAGTAGGAAATCCCAACCAATTTGCCGCTTGGCGAAACGCTGATACTGACCGGGTAGCCGGAATTGGTCATTGTCGTGCGGGTGCTGGAAATTTCCATTCCGCCAGCAGTATAAAGATTAACCCATGTGATATTTCCATCGTCCAAGGCAACTAGCACTAAGCCCCCGGCCGCTACGTCAAAAGCGCGGATTGGCAGATTGGTATTGATTTCACCCAGCTTTCTTTGGGTATCTAATATGTAAATTGTACTGCCATTATAATCAGCTATCGCGACGGTATTTTGGCAGATTGCGATTCGCGGTTCTTGCATTTCATAGGTTTCATTCCAAATCGCCGCCCCTTTATCATCAGTTAAGCTGATTCCGTCCTTACTGTATTGCAGGATAAAGCCGTCAAGATTCCTGATGGTGTTCCCGCTGACAATCGGGATTTCCGCCGAGCTTAGCAAAACGCTTTCCGTATAAATTTTGTTGCGCCATTGGACATAAAAGGTCACGCCAACAACTACTGTCACCAGCAAGAAAAGGATGGCGCGATAAAAACGCGCAAGCCGGTAACCGCGGATTTTTTCTTTATAGTTAATCCGTTTTGAATCGCTGTCGTATTTTGCGAGAAATGTCCGTTTCTCTTTTTCTTTCATGTATTCTCTGATATTTGCCATTGTACCACTTCATTATACCATAATCAACACGCACGAGCCAAGTAAATCATTTCAAGGGAAAATGCGAAGCATTTTTATAAGTCGATACGTCAGTATCGACATTATACCATAAATCCACACGCACGAGCCAAGTAAATCATTTCAAGGGAAAATGCGAAGCATTTTTATAAGTCGATACGTCAGTATCGACATTATACCATAAATCCACACGCATTCAAAATAAATAATTTTATTTTTCCAAAGTACAAAGCTCTTTTCCCGGCCTTTTTTTGGTTTTTTTTGCTTTTTACAACCGCCACGGTATTATCAAGCATTAACGCGCTTAGTTCTTTGGTAATGCCAAGCGGATTATCGAGATAGCGGAAAGTTGAGAAAGGGCTCATATGATAATAAAGCAGATAATCTTTCATAGCGTTATTATCATCATAAAAAATATGGTACTTTGAAATAGATTCGCCGCCGTTATTATGGACATTCACATACCCAATGAATTGATAGGCCGGAAAATATTCATTGCCGACTTCTTCAACCGTCCGGTTTTCGTAAAGGACAGAAGCCCCATATATGTAATAGGATAATTCAGCCCCGCCATTATCGGTGTGATAAAGGGTCTCCGGTTTTTTTGCTGTGCCATAAAGAGCTAGTTTTATTGGTGCATCATATGCTTCACTTTTCTTTTGCTTCAAAAACGATACGACATAATCTTCGATATATATTTGTCCCATTGCCATCTCCCTTAAAAAACGCTGTCTGGAAGCCAGGCAACAAGAATCGTAACATCAAAGGAATGTACCTTTTGTGTTTACGACTCTTGCGGCTTACTTCCAATGGAAGTTTACTTCCATTTTTTTATTTTAGCACAGGCATATAATAAAAAGCGTCGAAACATGGAGTGGTGCAATGTAAATTATCGGTGATTTTCGCAACGGCTATACATTTTCAAACCGATAAACAGTCGTTGAAGCATAGGGCCTTTCCGGGCCGAAAACCGCAGAGGGAAATTCGGGGCGGTTAGCGGAATCGGGGAAAAACTGGGTTTCCAAGCATAATCCGCAGCGGGCATGATAAGCAGCGTTTTCTTTGCCGTCATGGGCAGGTATCATATTGCCGCCGTAGAATTGAATGCCGGGCAGGTCAGTTAAAGTAACCATCGAGCGGCCGGAAACCGGGTCGGTTAAGCGGGCAGCTTCTTTTACCGTTCCGTCATATCCGTCAATGACCCAGTTGTGGTCGTAACCGCCAACCAGTTTCATTTGCTCGCAGTTTTCATCGACCCGGTCACCAATCCGGGTGGAAGCAGTAAAATCTAACGGCGTTCCGGCAACCGGGGCAATTTCGCCAGTCGGAATTGCGCCAGCTGCAACCGGAGTATAATAGCTGGCCTTGATTGTTAGTAAATGGTCATTGATTGTATCGGCCTGATGGCCTGCCAAATTGAAATAAGTATGATTAGTAGGGTTAATAATCGTATCTTTATCGCTGGTCACGTTGTATTCAAGCTTTAATTCGTTATTTTCCGTTAAAGTATAACGAATGCTCATTTTTTTGCTGCCGGGGAAACCAAGCCGCTCGTCTTCATCAATCAGGGAAAAAGTGACACTCGTGTCATTTGCGGAAGCTTCCCAGACGCGCCGCTGGTAACCCAAATCGTCATGGCTGTGAAGATTATTCACGCCATCATTAACGGAAAGCAGGTATTTTTCACCGTTAAGGGTAAAGGTTGCGTTGCCGACCCGGTTGGCATTTGGGCCAACGACAACGCCAAAATACGGGTGGCTGCCAAGATAGGCATCGAGATTGTCATAACCAGTGACGACATCGGCCAAAACACCATTTTTGTCAGGGACAAAAAGGTTTACCAAGGCTGCGCCGTAATTCATTAAGTCAGCCTGCATCCCATTTGCATTGGTCAGCGAATAAAGGGTGATTTCATGGTCATCTTTTGTTTTGCCAAAAGGCTTGCTTGTTACATTCATTTTTTTCCTCCTAGAGTTCAATGCGGCCATCAAGGGCACGTAATAAAGTTACTTCATCTATGTATTCCAAATCGCCGCCGACGGGGACGCCGCTGGCAATTCTGGTCACACGGATGCCGGTTGGTTTTATTAATTTGCTAAGATACATTGCTGTCGTTTCACCCTCAAGGCTTGAATTGGTCGCGATGATAACTTCGGTTATTTCGCCCTCTAAGCGGTGAATCAATTCTTTTAGTTTTATGTCAGCTGGCCCAATGCCAAGCATTGGTGAAATCGCGCCGTGCAAAACATGGTAAACGCCTTCATAACGCCCGGTTTTTTCATAGGCGGCCAAATCCCTTGTTGTCTCGACAACCATTATCAAACTGCCATCCCGCTTGGGATTTTCGCAGATAGGGCAGGTTTCACGGTCGGTTAAAGTATAGCAGCTATTACAGTAACGCACATTCTCTTTGGCTTCAACAATTGTTTTTGCCAAGCGTTCAATCCGCTCTTTGGGCAGATTCATCAGATGAAAAGCCAAGCGTCCGGCTGATTTTGAACCAATGCCAGGAAGCTTTGCTAATTCGTCAATTAATTTGTTGATATGTCCGCTATACATTTACACCCCTGCATTTCCACATATTAAAACGGCATCCCTAATCCGCCAGTCATTTTGCCCATCAGTTCAGCGCTTGCTTCTTCGGCGCTGCGCAAAGCTTCATTACAGGCAGCCATAATCAAATCTTCCAGCATTTCAATGTCGTCAGGGTCAACGACATCTTTTGCTAGTTTTACTTTGGTGATTTCTTTGCTCCCGGTGACTGTGACCTCGACCGCTCCGCCCCCGGCTTTTGCGGTAAACTCCTTTGTCTCAATTTCTTTTTGGCTTTCTTCCATTTGACGCTGCATTCTTTGCGCCTGTTTCATCAAGTTACTCATGTTGCCCGGCATTCCGCCGCCGGGAAATCCTCCGCCTCTTTTGGCCATTTTTAGTCCTCCTTTAGATAATGTCATCGTCAATTTCGATTTCCATTTTAATTATATCACTTAAGTCAATATATGTTGCTTCGAATGAACGGTTTTCTTGCAGGCAACGGATTTCAACCGTGATTTCTTTGCCCATTTGCTCTGAAAGAATCCGCTCAAGATGAATCCGGTTATCGGGCTGCTTGATCAGATAGTCGGACGCAAGGCCCTCTTCCACCACAATCAACAATTTTTCGTCTTCACCAAGGCTTAATCTTGCATTCTTAAGGTAAGAACGCATTGGCATTAAAATACGTGCCAAGGTATTGGGCCAATTCGCAACTATTTTCTCAATATCAGCAGGAATAGCTTTTGGCATGGGCGGGCGGGGGCTTAAAGCAGCACTATTTTGGGCAAAAGCTCCCGGCTGGCTGGCTGCGGAATCGTGGGTAAGCGGATTGGCAGCTTGGGGATTCGATTGACCGACCGAGTCAGTCAACACAGCTCCGGCTGCTATTTTATTTTCAATTTGCCGAATCCGGTCTAATAATGATTGTGAATCGGTTTCCATGCTCGGTTTGCATAATTTAACAACAGCAATTTCTAATAATACTCTTTTATTTGCCGAAAAGCGGATTTGGTTAGTCAGTTCGGAAAAAATGCGGATATAGCGCATGATGACATCAGCCGGGGCCATTTCGGCCTCTTCCTTAAGCCGGGCCATATTTTCAGCGGAAGCATCGATAATTTCTGTATTGCCCTCGGACGCTTTTAGCAAAAGCAGATTGCGCAGATACCAAGTAAAATCGATGACAAATTGCCCAAGCTCGCGGCCAAGCATGACGATTTCTTCCAAAATAATAATGCAAGCGGAAACATCACCCTTTAGGCAGGAGCGGAGCAGGCGGCTGAAAATCTCGATATCAACCGCGCCAAGAACATCAAGAACCTTGTCATAGGTCAGCTTTTGCCCAAAATAAAAAGAAATACATTGGTCAAGCATACTGATTGCGTCACGCATTGCGCCGTCGGCCGATTTGGCGATATAACGGAGTGCCTTATCCTCCGCTTCAATGCCCTCTTTGGCCATCAGGATATTAAGCCTTTGTATCATTGTCGGGGCAGAAATGCGCTTGAAATCATACCGCTGGCAACGTGATAAAATCGTCATCGGAATTTTGTGGATTTCTGTGGTCGCAAGGATAAAAATAACATATTCTGGCGGCTCTTCAAGGGTTTTTAGCAGGGCATTAAAAGCCCCGGTTGAAAGCATATGTACCTCGTCAATTATGTAAACTTTGTATTTGCCCTCGACTGGTGAATAGGTGACTTCATCGACGATTTCCCGGATATTGTCAACCCCATTGTTTGAAGCTGCGTCTATTTCAATGACATTCATGCTTGCCCCGGCCTTAATGGACTGGCATAATTGGCACTCACCGCAAGGGCTTGCGTCAATCGGATTGGCACAATTAACGGCGCGGGCAAAAATCTTGGCAATGGAAGTCTTTCCTGTTCCGCGTGTCCCGCAAAAAAGATAGGCATGGCCAATGCGATTTGCCAAAATTTGGTTTTTTAGCGTTGTCACAATAGCGTCCTGGCCGTATACATCAGCAAAAACTTGCGGGCGGAACTTGCGATATAAAGCGGTATAGTTCATGTTAATATATGCTCCTCGGTTTTCAATCCCCAAAACAAATCCCCAGCATTTTGGCTTCTTTGACGATGCTGGCTTTGGGCGAAACCATTTTTATTTTCCCGGCAACATTTTCAAGCGGGACTTTGACGATTTCCCGGTTTTTGTAACCAACCATGAAGCCAAATTTTTTGCCAAGAATCAAGCGGCCAGCTTCTGAACCTAAACGGCTGGCAAAAACGCGGTCATAAGGGCAAGGGCTTCCGCCGCGCTGCGTATGGCCAGGGACGGTAACCCGGACATCAAAGCCGCCTTTTTTCTTAATCTGGTCGGCAATCTCATATGAAATCGAAGGGTAAGGTGAAGCCTTTTTCAGCTTTTTGTATTCTTTTTTGGATAGAGCAGCGTCTTCCTTTGAAATAGCACCCTCGGCGACAGCCAAAATCGTAAATGCGTTGCCACGCACATGACGCTTTTCAATGGCTTTGATAACCTTATTGATGTCATAAGGAATTTCAGGGATTAAAATAATATCAGCCCCACTTGCCATTCCGGCGTTTAGGGCAAGATAGCCGACCTTGTGTCCCATGACCTCAACAATAAAGATACGGCCATGTGAAGCGGCGGTCGTATGGATACAGTCAATGGCATTAGTGGCAATATCAACCGCGCTTTGGAAGCCAAAAGTCATGTCAGTGCCCCATAAGTCATTATCGATTGTTTTCGGCAAGGTAATGATATTAAGCCCCTCTTTGCTCAAAAGGTTGGCTGTTTTGTGAGTTCCGTTGCCGCCAAGGATGACAAGGCAGTCAAGGCGCAGTTTGTGGTAGTTCTGCTTCATTGCTTCGACTTTGTTAAGGCCGTTTTCATCGGGCAAATGAATCGTTTTGAACGGGGTGCGGGAAGTGCCGAGGATAGTGCCGCCGACCGTCAGGATGCCGGAAAAATCCTTGCCTGTAAGCATACGGAAATCGCCATAAATCAACCCTTTATAACCATCAATAAAACCGTATATTTCTACTTTTGCGCCGCTGGCTGAAAGGCATTTAACCACTCCGCGCATTGCCGCGTTTAAGGCCTGGCAGTCGCCGCCGCTAGTGAGCAATCCAATTCTTTTCATTTAGTCGCTTTCTATTATTAATGTGTCTCTTTTTTGCTTCCGTTTTTTATTATTGCTTTTGCTTTGCAAAACTATACATTACATATTATATTATATTATCCACTTGCCGACAATAGTTTTGTATGGGACAATGGGGCAATTGGGCCAGCTCATTAATTCCAGCCTGTTAATTGCTGAATTGCAAGAATAAAATTACATTTTTTTACGATTTGTGACAACTGCACAAACGAATTTACAAAATTCTTATGATTTTGGGTCTAAGACTGTCTTTTTCTGGCGTTTCTTTGTGCAATATTTCCATATGAGGAATTTTTAGGCATGGAAAAATAAGGGCTGGTTTTTAATTATGGCTAGCCCGGATTTTTAAGCGGATATTTTCAGCTGTTCCCTTAGGCCGTTAGAGGATATTCCGCCAAAGAGCTTCCGGGGGTAGGTGTTTACCCATGCCTCGACCATTTTAACCTGCCTGTTCGTGACCATGTCAAAGTTAGTCCCCTTGGGGAAGAATCTCCTTATCAGGCGGTTGGCGTTCTCACAGCTCCCACGCTCGTAGCTTGCGTAGGGGTGGCAGTAATATATCTTTGTCCGCTTCCCTTTGCCATATTTGGATTTCTCAAGCCTTGCATAGTCGAGGAACTCAACGCCGTTGTCGGCCGCGATTGTCTTAAATTTGCTCCGGAATGCCTTAACGCCCAATTGCTTTTCCAGCTTGTCAAACGCCCGGACAACCGATAGGCTTTTCCGGTTGCCCATCTTAATTATGATTTCTTCGCGGGTCATTCTTTCCGTGAGGACTAAAAGGCATGATTTTCCGCTTCCCTTTGCGCCGTAAACGGTATCAATTTCCCAATGGCCGTATTCCGTTCTTGACCCGGCGAGCTTAGGCCTCTTGTCTATGCTAGTCCCGGTGAGGTTGTTAAGGGAAACCTTGCGCTTCTTTGCTTTTTTCTTCCGGAAATCGTCTTTTTTCTGGGGCAGGTCTTTGTTGGTGATGTTTTCAAAACGGCCGTCATCTAGGTAATTGTATATGGTCTTTGCGCATACAGGGCTTTGGAACTTCATGCCGTCATTTTTGGCTTTCAATAAGAGTGCTTCGGGGCTGTACTTGTTCTTAATCATGGCTTCGGCATAATCAATAAACTCAACGTCATAGCCAATCTTAAGCCCCCTGCCGCGCCTTGAAAGATTTTCATCAATGACCCTCTGGGCATAATCGGCAAGGTACACAGGCTTGTCCACCAAGTTGGTATCGCGCTGGGTTACCGTCCCCCGGATTATCTCTTTCCGCAAGGTGTGGTATTTGATGCAAAGCTCGTCCGCTATCTGGGGAATGGTCTTTTTCTGTCTTAGCTTGAGTTCGATTTTATACCTGTCCTCTTCCGTTATGTAGTTTTTAAGCTTAATTTTGTGAACCTTATGTTTCATTGTCAACCCTCTCTTTCATGAGCTTGTTCATGCCTTGAGTTTTGCACATTAAAATAAGCCTGTAAAGGTTATATGGAATCACTAAAGTGAACCTTGACAGGCTTATTTTTATGTGTGGCTGGAGTTTACGTTTTTTTAAGGCTTATGGAATATGCAATTTCATTTTTTAAAGGCCTTGCGTATCAGCCAGCCGCACTAAGCTCAAAGGATTTTTCAGATTGCATTTCGCAATCCTATAGTCTGGCAATCTGAAAAATCCTTTTTGCTAAGTTCTTCATGGCAGCTTAGACGCTAAGCAGTTTAAATCAAAGAATCGTTCCGCCCGGCAACCTCTATGTATCGGATAAGCGTTCCGGACTCCTTGCAGGCCTTTTCTTTGGTGTGGACAATGTCATTTTTTATGGAGTCAAGGTAAGCCATGATTTCACCATGCTCTGCGTTCATCTCAATTATTTCTGCCTTGTCGAGGTTACGGCTAGCCCAGTACCTTTTTTTGTTCGCGGTGACAATGCAGATGTCCTTGGTTATGTATTTAGATATATAGCTTGAGACCTTGGCATTGTCCTTTACCTTTGTCGCGGTCGTGAAACCCAGATGGTAATCGCCGACGTTATAAATTATGTCACCATGTTTGTCCCTAGTCCCGGAGTCCGCAAAATTAATTGACCCGGTTTCTGAAAGCATACCGTGGAAGTGGTAACGTCCGCTCTTATGTAGTTCAGGTACTATTATATATTTCAAGTTCGGCGCGTAATTCCTCTTCACATTGTCGAGCCAACGCCTTAAATTCCTCGTAACGTCATCATAGTTGAATGAATCGACCTTGTCCGGGTTAAATGTTAAGGTTACGAACCATTCCCATGTGTTTGCCCTTGCAATCTCATAAATCTTGTTCACCGCCCTTGATTTGGACACATGGACGCTACGGCATTTTTTATCATTTATTTCCTCTTCGCACATCGCTTTTTTATATTCAGCAAGCTCTTCCTTGCTCCTTTTTTCTTCATTCTCGTAATCCTTTTTGACGGCGTTGTTATAAATTCTTATCTGTTTTCCGTCAACATAATTGTAAATTTTTAGGTTGTATGAAGCCAATATTTTTACACCGCCTTTCTCTTGGATTAATTTCAAAAAATCGGTTAAGTGTTGCTATAGTCAAGTATAAGAAGCTTCTCGTTTGCCGCCATCTTCCGATTTGTTGTTTTCTTCCCCGAATTTCATCAGCTCGGAAGCAATGGCTTCCGCTTGCGTGTCCGGCACGAATATTGCTTCGGTGTGGACTTCCGCCGCTCCGGCAGGGCCCCGAACCCCGCCATCGCGCCGGGAGTCCCCATCAAACATCTTCCGGGTGTCGTACATATTGAAATATCGCTTCTTGCCGACGAAGAACTCCGAACCGACCTTTTCTTTCATCGGGTACCACACTTTTATGCAGACGAATAGCGAGCCTAAAAAGACAAGCCCGATGAGCTTCCCGGCAATGCCGTAATTGCTGACTTTCCTGTGTACCCACTCGTATTCGATGAGTGACCTTATCTGGCGGTCAATCATTCGGTCAAACTGCGCGACAAGAATAATGTCGTAGCCGAATTTGCGGTGCTGGGTGAAGAATTTAAGCCAGCCGCCCCGGTCACCCCTCTGCCAGTCACGGGAATTAAACATGAGCTGGCACTCGTCAATGACTAGGAGCAGTTCTCCCTCTTTTGCGCGGCGGCCGATTTTGCTCTCATAATCATAGGCCATTTGCTCAAGGCGGTTTGGCGTAAGCTGGTCATTGTCCAAAAAGATGAATTCGGACTTGAGCCGCCTTGCCTTGATGTTTGCAAGGTTCATTTCAAAATTGCAGATGACGAGGCCTTTATGGTTTTTTATCCGCCAGTAAAGCACATCGGCAAGGTGGAGGGATTTGCCGCTTCCGGGAGTGCCGGTATATAGCTTTATCATTTTGGTTTCCTTTCCTTAAAATGCAAGAAATTCCTGCATTTTTATGCTCCAGCTCTTGAACTCACAGCCCATCGGGCAGACGGTTGGCTGTTTTATGCCGTTTTCCGTCATTTCCCTTGCAAAATCATATCCCTTAGCAGGGCAATCAGGAACATTGCAATCCATGCAAATATGCCGCGGCATAAGTTTTTCCAGCCGTCCCTGTCACTCATGATATCGCCTTGACCCATCGCAGTATTATCATGATGGCATAGTATATGCCGATGGCAACGAGCCACGATGTCCCGATTGCGACTAACGCCCCCACAGGCACGAACCAGTTTAGGTAGCCTAAGTACGGAAGCTCCGCCAGCGCGTCAATATGCTCCGTGAATGGGCTTATCGGCAATACATTCAAGGCCGTGTCAACAACTGCGTCAAGGAAGCCTTTTAGTCCGCCAAGTATGCTTTCAACCATTTTCCTGCTCCTTTCCTATCCTTTTATCATCTGTCCCCGGGTTATCAGTATCAAGCCCAGTATGAAGCTTATCGTCTGCAAGATGCGGAATATCCGCGCAAGGGACTCGAATTCTTCCATGTCGATGACGAAAGTGTAATCTATGCCGAAATCCTCATTATATAGCGGTATTTCCCACCGGGGGGCTTCCGGCTCGGCGTTGAGGACGCTTATGAGATATATTAGGTCGAACGGTATGCAGAATGGGAAGAGCGTTGTCCATGCCATGCTCCCACGGCTGGTGACGCTGTCGATTAGGTCATTGCCAGTGGCTGGGATTACGGCCGGGGGCGGTGGGGGTAAAGTTGGTTGCGGTTGAGTTCCTGTGTCAGCATCAATAACTGGCTGAACTTGAATTTGAGTTTGTGTTACAACGTCATTAACAATATCCGTGACCGTCTGCGTGTATGTTTGATTATCAATTTCCGGACTAGTTTCCATCTCAGTCTTTATTGCGTTTGCAATTTGACGAGATATATCGGTCGATATATAAGTACCCGGCACTAATTGAGCTAGAGGGCTTAAAGGGGCAGTTAAATTTTTTGCAAGGGCTTTTTTGTCGAGCTGGGGGGATTGGGGAGTATAATTTACCGCAAGTGACTTATTGCCAGTCTGCAAATATAAACTTAATTCTGTAGTTGTATTAAATACAGGAATATTGATAGCTGAACCGCTCTTACTCAACATAATAGTATTTGAACCCCAGTAAGGGCCCGATAAAGTTTTTGTATCTTTCCAAAAATCCATGCGGTATATTCCGTTTAATTCATTCTTGGCTATATTGGTTCTATTTGTGGTCAGCGAGCCATTTATATTTACATATATCGTAAAATTATCATTAATGGAACTATTTACACCGCTCGCAGTTCCCGTCCTTACTAAATATACTGGGTAAGTGAACGTACCGCCGTATTCCATATCTCTTCTATCAAGAACTTCTTTGACGGTACCAGATATTGATATATTGCCATCGCCATTTCTCTCATATGCTCCGCTCCAACCTATTTCTGCTATCTCTTCCGGCGTTAGATGGCTTGCAAGCGCAGGGCTGATTGAGGGGTCGGATGATAAACTGCTAAAAAAATTTGATACTAATGCAACCAAGCCAGCAGAAGCAGAAAAAAACAGTCCTTTATCTATTTTTAATTTGTCATCTGGTGGTGGTTCTTGAGGTTTTCCGCCACTATTCATTTCATGCTCAATTATCCAATTTACCAATGCTTCATCGGTTAGTGTAGGATTATTGTAAATTTCGCCTGTATTTGGTTCTTTAACCCAATAATCTCCGTCAATTCCACCAATTCCACCAGGCAATAATATTTTTGTACGAGTTTCATCACTTACATCAGTATTGCCCGGTAATACATTATTAAAATCAATCCCTTTTGTGTAACTTAAAAAATCATTCATTACAGCATCAGTTAAAGCACCATCACTAGCATAATCATAAACGCCAGCACTAACCAAGCCTAATATTACTGCTGATTTCAATACTTCATATATAACATACCCGGCATAAGGCAAGGCTGGCGCAAAAGCTTCAACTTTTTTAGGTGGAATACTAACCGTAATAATGACTACGCATAATAATATTGGCAAAACTTTTTCCAATAAAAATATAAATGTTCTTTTTAGTGCTTTCATTATTCTATCCTTTCTGGTATAATCATTTTAAAATAGTAAAACGGAGGGCTTTAAAATGATTATTGATATGATAAACGACCACTCATACATCTGCATTGTTCATAAAAGCGAAATCATAAAAAAAGATGTTTCTTGTAAAATCGATGTCGAACACAAGGAAATTTCATGTATTGAAAAATTCAAAATCAATTTTCACGAACTATCCAGTTATGTTAAATTGATACCCGAATCTAGTTTCAATGATTACGTAGCGTCAGATTCAAAGTTCTTATCCGATAATATTGTAATGATTACATTTACTCATAAAGATTACTTAGCTGATGAAATAATTACATATTACAAAAACAAATCTGAAGCACTTAGCCTTAAATAAGAGGATATCATTATGGATAACAACACCTTTACATTTATTTATTTTTCATTTGGAGCTTTGATAATTTACTCGGCTTACAGGATTTTATTTGGCAAGGGCAAAAAAAATAATAAGCAATCCAATAACATAAAATTCAAGCCTGTAAAAAAATCAAAAAATAATGGGACTTACATAGATGCCTGTTGGGACGAAATCAAAAATGATTTGTTTTAATTTGAATGAGGTTAGTTAATGTACTTTAGTAAAATTTCAAATTACGAATATCATTTACACATTTTCAAACCCGACTTAGACATCAGAGGTTTGACCCTTCAAGACCTGTTGTATGACAAATATAAGTGTGCTTCTTTTATTGATGAAATCGATGAGATGTTTTATTTGTCTTATGGTCTTGATATATCTTCTACCTCGGTTGACTTCCTAAAATTTTCTGATTACAGCAAAGATTTTGTTACTCTTTCCTTAAAACTTCGTAACCGCATTAACGAAAAGAGTAAAGGGAGCGGTTAAGCTCCCTTTGGCTGTTACCCTTATGCCTTGCCACTAAGCTTCTTAAAAAGCCGCACTCCGAAAACAACTAGCATTACCGCGCCGACAATGCCTAATGCGATTGGTATGACCATTGACAATGTCGAAGTCATGCCACCTGCTATTTCAGTAAGTCCGCTCTGGACTGCTGTCTGGGCATCGGAAATTGCCGAACTGCCGCCGCCACTCAAAATATTTAGTCTCATTTTTAGCTCTCCTTTCATTTATTTGATTGCTTGAAAATTTTCAAAATGCCGCTAATAGTAAGGCCTATTATTAACGGCACTGCACCGATGCCTATCCCATAAATACTTGCAACAATATAAATCTCAAATAACTCACTCATGTTTTATGTACCTCATCAGCATGGCCACAAGCAGTGAGCCGAACAGCAAGCCAGAACTCACCAAGCCCATAATGCCTAAATTGTTTAGGTCATGAATCTGCCATTCCAAGGTCTCAAGCCTTTCAACCGTCTCAACGTGCATATAATAATTATCTGATTTCAGAGACTCAAGCTGGGAGACGAAATCACCATGCTTCAATTGGTCATACTCTAGTTGCCATACCATCATATAGAAGCCGTCAACCGTGTTATATATTCCATTCAGGTAAGTTTCAAGCATTTCATGAGTCCCGACATCGCCCAGATATCCAATGTTTAACGCTTCAATGCCTTGGAATGAGCTTGGGCTTACAGCTTCGGCTTCAAGCATTTCCTCAATGGCTACCTGCTGTTCCAATCCGACATCTTCCGGAGAATGTCCCTCACGTAATATTTCTTCGTAATGAACTTCCAGAATTTCCTCATGTGATTCCTTAATTTCCTCATACATTTTCCTACTTACCTTTCACTATCCCGGTAATGCGGATTTTCTTGTAATCATCGTTAAACTCGCCTACCAAGTTAACCATCTCGCCCTTTAGCCCAGACCCCTCATTATAAACCAGCTCTGTACAGCTAAAACTAATTACCTCGCCGTCCTGCTCAATTACGATTTTGTAGTAAGGTTGTTTAGTGGACTGGATTTCCCCCATTACTGCTTTAATGATTTCAACTCTCATGCCTAACTTGATTTTTGCCATTTGCTTTTCCTCTTTCTTTCCGCCGTCTTCCCGGCAATCAATTAGTTTTATCACGCTCCATCAACAATGATTCGATTTCGCGTATGTCCTTTTTCAAGCTTTCAATATAGTTCTGGATTGCGAGGTGGACAAGTTCGTCATTGGTAAAATTCCGGTATTCCATCATGAAGCTTAAAGGGGAACTGTCACCCATAAGGCAGACCAGTTCATTAAGATATTTTTGGTATTCAACCATCACTTCCGAAAGATGTTCAAGCTGGATTTGGCGGAACGTCATCTTGTCCATTATTTTTCCTCTCTTAATCCAATAAAAATATACTGTAAAACTTGTTAATTTTAATTTTACAGTACACATTCCAGCCTGTTAATTGTAATTTTGTCTTGCTTTTAAAGGAATTTCATAATATAATCTGACTTACGGAAGAAATATTGGCCGTAAGGAGTCTTACCCAAGAGGCTGAAGGGTCCGGATTCGAAATCCGGTAGGTCGGTTCGCCGGCGCAAGGGTTCAAATCCCTTAGACTCCGTTTTTAGGAGGAACAAGTATGACAGATCTCGAACTAACAACTCGAGCCAAAGAAGTTATCGATAAACTCGCAAATGGGCTTGACCCTTACACGAGTATCCCCCTTTCCGATGATGCACTTCTCAACGACCCGCGGCTGATTCGTTGTTTTTTTCATATATCAAAAAAGTTAAACGAAATAATCGCAAACGGCGGCGAAGTTGGCAGGAAAAGCACGAAACATCTTTTGCCTTTTAGACTTTCCGAGGAGCAAAAATCAAAGGTTGCGATCAGTGAAACGCCTTTGCCAATTTCTATTTTTATTGAAGAAATAGACAAAGTTATTGATACTTCCATTATGAAAAAGTGCAATAGAAGAGCTGTTACGACTTGGTTGGTGGAAAGAGGTTTCTTAGCCGAAGAAATATTTAACGAAAAGAAAATAAAAACTATCACACCACAGAGCGAACTTGTCGGAATTTTCAAGGAAGAAAGAGCTGGAATGAGGGGATCATATTCGGTTGTCCTTTATAAAAAGGAAGCTCAACAGTTTATTTTAGATAGTCTTAACGAGATATTTGATGCTCTATAATGAGAGCAGGGGGACTAATAAATCTATGAACACAAAACTAGAACAAATCATTCACAACGGCGAAGGTCTCACGGTTGAGTTCAAACGATGCAAAGACGAGCTTCCGAGCAGCGTTTATGAAACCGTGTCATCTTTCTCAAATCGTTACGGCGGTCACATCTTGCTCGGTGTCGAAGACGATGGGAAAATTGTCGGCGTGAATAAAAAAGCTGTCGCTCAAATGAAGAAAGACTTCGCAAACCTGCTCAACAATCCGCAGAAGTTCGCGCCGACACTTTTCATCTCATTGGAAGAAGCAGAGCTTAATGGCAAAGCAATCCTGTGGTGTTATGTGCCGCCTAACTCACAGGTAGTAATGCTCGGTGGAAAAATTTTCGACCGTGCCGAAGACTGCGACATGGATATAACCCGCAATTCCGAAATGGTTTCGCAAATCCATCGCCGCAAAGCCGCAGATTATTCCGAGCGCAAAATTTTCCCTTACGCAAAAGATGAAGATTTTGATTTTGCTCGGCTCTTGCCGAAGATTCGCCGTTTGGCGGCCAATCGTATTCCTGACCACTCGTGGTTGAGCATGAGCGATGAGGAAATAATAAAAAGCGCGGGCTTGTATCAAGAGAGCCGCGAGCTTGGCAGTACCGGCTATAACCTTGCGGCGATTTTGTTGTTCGGGAAAGATGATGTCATTCGCTCCTGCACGGCGAATTATATTACCGATGCAATCTGTCGCCGCGACAACCTCGATCGTTATGATGACCGCTTGATGGTATCGACAAATTTGATTGATGCCTACGAGCAACTCATTGACTTCATCAGCAAGCATACTCTCGACAGATTTCATATTATTAATGGGCAGTCAGTAAGTGTCCGCGCTTCAATTGCGCGAGAACTTGTCAGCAATATTCTCGTCCATCGAGACTACACGAGTGCCTATCCTGCAAAGATTATAATTGAACGCGAGCGAATCATGACTGAGAACTGGAGTTTGCCGAAAACTCCCGGTAAAATTGACCCCGATAACTTCGCGCCGTTTCCGAAAAATCCATTACTTGCAAATTTTTTCATCAACATCGGACGGGCTGATGTGCTTGGTTCGGGGGTGAGAAATCTTTATAAGTTTACTAAGATTTATTCCGGCGGTGAGCCTGAATTGAGCGACGGCGATGTGTTTAAGACGGTCGTGCCGTTCAAGTTGTTGGACACAGAAATGCAAATGTCCAATAAAGTGTCCAATAAAATGTCCAATAAAGTGTCCAATAAAATGTCCGATAAAGTGTCCAATAAAATATCCGATAATAATTACCGTGAAAAAATAATTACATATCTTTCCACAAATGGAGAAGCAAGCGCAGCAGATATAGCGAGCGTTATCAATCGCAGTTCAAAGACGGCCAGAAGAACGCTTTCGCAACTTGTAGCCGAAAATATTATCATTCCGATTGGCGCAAATCGGAACAGAAAATATAAGTTGAGAGATTAGCGATGACTGTAAAAGAATTGCGCCTTTTAAAATCATGACCGCCGCGCAGTTTATTCAAGTTGATTCTTGATTTATTAATTTACAAGGAGTATAATAGAAAATCGTTTGAGTTTCAAGCAACAAAATATTCAAAGCAGGAGGTTGGCATGGATTACAATTCAATTTGGAATGAAATATGCTTTCATATAAATAGGAATCGCGATTCATCAGAGCGTGATTTTCAGAAAGCTGTAGAATTTTTGTTTGAAAAATTGGGTTGGTCTGCATATAAAGGTGAGATTGTAACCGGAAAAATAATCCCTGTTGGTGCAGCCCATAGCCTAAAACCCGATGTGATTATCAATGCTGACGGTAAAGATATCATCGTGGTGGAGCTTAAAAAGCCGAGTGTTGCATTGTCGGATCGGAATGCAGACCAACTCATGTCGTATATGCGGCAGTTAAAGATAGATTTTGGTATTCTGCTCGGTGAAACAATGCAGTTTTATTGTGAATCAAATAAAGGCATCGTGAAAATTAAAGACATACCGTTTACTATGAGGTCTGATGAGGGTGCTGAACTAATAGCACTTTTAAGCAAAGATGGGTATTTATTTGATGCACTTAACCAATATTGCGCTGACAGATTATGTGATATGGAAGACCTTCAAGAAACTAAAAGGCAGATAAATATGCTTTGTTCTGAAATCGGGGCAAGCATAGTCAGCGGCTTACTTAAAGATAAGCTTTTAAAAGAGCTTTCAGCCAATGTTGTTTCTTCTATTATGGACGAGATAGAAATTAATGTGTCTTTAAAAAATAGAGCGACATCTCAGCGCAATCCTTTGTGTGAATCTTCACTTATAGGAAATGACGGAGCGCCTAATAAATTCATTACATATAAGACAAATAATTTTACAGATGATTCAATTTCCAAAAGAGAAGCGGTGAGCTTATGTACAGCAAATGGAATCAATATAGGAAGAAGCCCGACTTTCGCGTCGTTAAATAAGAATGGGGCTACATATTGGGCGAATCCCAGTATTAGCTTATTAGCTAATGATTGGTGGTTGCTTTTAAATGACAAAAAGAAAAAAGAAGTACACATTTTTTTAATACCTGCTAATTCAATCACCAAAAACCAAATCGTTTTAAGACCTGATTTGCCGAATTTAATAGACTTTCAAATTAAATACGGCAATAATTGTTTTGAGTGCCAACGCAGTAAAATTAAATTTGCTAGTTGGCTTGTGAAAACAATTCCTTATTGATTAAAAGGATATTCCCGGTGCGTCATAACGGACAATCAGCAACAATGATTTTAGGCACTTTATTTTTCATATAATATAATCTGACTTACGGAAGAAAATATTGGCCGTAAGGAGTCTTACCCAAGAGGCTGAATGGTCCGGATTCGAAATTCGGTAGGTCGGTTCGCCGGCGCAAGGGTTCAAATCCCTTAGACTCCGTTTTAATGCAAACGCATGAAAGTCCTTTTTATGACACACCAAAAGAAGTATAATAAAATTATGGCGAGATTGCTTATAAATATTATGTGAATTATAGATATTTTAAGTTTCGTTATAAAGGCTCTTGTGTTCAGGTCTATCTTTGGGTATAATTTATTGAAGCTTATTACTTGAAGAACATTTTAAGGAGAGATATGGCGACTATACTAAGAGATTCTGATTTTGAGAAATTGTTAGGCAGCGTAATAAAGAATGGCAATAAAGAAAATATCCGGCCTAATTCATATATAATTCGATTGGGAAGCAAAGGCGAATATCTTAGTACTGGAAGAGAGTTCGAATTAGGTGAAGATAGAAAAAAGAAAGGAATTATTCTTCCTCCGGGTCATTCAATCGGGGTTTCATCAATTGAAGAGATTGATTTTTCAAAAGAAACTATAAATAATTTGTTTCCTGGCAAAGCATTTCATGGCTTTCTTGCTCCCACAACCGATTTATCAAGAGAAGGTGTTGTAGTCAGTTCAACTCAAGTTGATGCCGGATTCTGTGGTTCATTAAGCTGGACTCTTACTAATACAAGCAGTCAAGAATGCAAGTATGTATATGGCGAAGCATTATTTAGACTCACAATTTTCAAACTCGATGACGATGAAATTCCCCAAGCTTTTTATTCAGGTTATTATCAAGGTCAAAAAGGCTATGTCAGGTCAAGCCGTAAAGGGGCGCCAGTAGGAATGCGCGAAAGCGAATGGGAAGAACCTTACTTGGATGATGGGCCGGAAGAGTCGTTAGAACGCTTAATGAAAGCCGGCTATCCTTGGCAAGCAGTAGCAATGAAGCTAACAGAAATTGACAACCAGTCAAAGCTTGTATCGCAGGAATACAGGGAAATTAAAAAAACTATGGATTCTTTTGAAGGCGAGATAGGAAATATTGGCAATACAATAAACAATTCAATCAAGGAAGCATTAAATGACGGAACGCTAAATAATTTGATTCGTAGCGTGGTTAGCGAAGAAATACCTCAATTATATAGTTGGACTCTTATAAAAGCAATTAGCGCGTTATTAATCTTAAGCGGTTTAATTATTTCAATTATATCAACTCAATCTATTTTAGATTTTGTTACTAGGCATGGGGCAATAATTGGGCTTATCGTGATAATAATTGGAACCACGATAATGGCATTGCGTAATCGTCCCAAAAGACGAAATAAAAGCAAATAAATAAGGCATTTTTTCCCGGTGCGTCATAACGGACAATCAGCAACAATGATTTTAGGCACTTTACTTTTCATATCGTTTAATACCTCAAGAACGTTAGCTTTATTTTCGTCATCATTATTAGCGGCATAATATTGATACAAATAATAATACCCATAATATCGTAAGGCAGGGAGCTTTGCATTTAGCAACGCTTCAAATGCTTCTTTTTGAAGCAGGCTTTTGTCTTTTCCTAATAGCCCAATTTCTGTCATTTTGAATATTGCGGCTTCTTCCGCTTGACCTTGGCCGCCATTCCGGAGCCTTAACCATCTTTTCCCATCGGTATAGGTAATGCCTGTTTTAAGCGGCAGTAGACAAGCAATCCCCATTCCAATCGGCATAGCCCCTAATAACAACCAAACAATATGAAAATGAAACACGCTAATGGCAATAAATATTATTCCCATTGTTATTGAAGCTATTGGCCCGCCAAGCAAAATTTTCGACCATATCTTTATATTATTTTTATCTTCTTTTATTGGGAATGTCCCACCTGCGCCGCCCCACATGACAGGATTTTTTTCAAAATACAATGCAAGCTTTTCATCTTTCCTTTTTATTCCGACAAACCCAACTACCAGAATAAATAATTTCCAGCCGTGGGCTAACCCAATAACGATATGCCCTAATTCGTGAACTATCGCAGAAATCCAATAGCTTAACAATGCAATCAGAATAAATATAATTATGTCAGTAAAGTTTTCCAATCCTATGCCTCCGAAAACATATCTACAGCGTTTTTTTAATACATGACCCAATTGTCATTCCCAGCAACATTCCCAAGCCCAATCCTAATGGCACAGCCATAATGCCGAAGCTTGTAAGCGCAACTGTCACCGCCCCACACATCGCTCCAAAAGCCATGCCAATATACAGTCCCAATGATTGATAAGTTTCTTCAGTTTTATTTTTGTTCATATATAATCTCCTTTATTCTAAACAAATTTTAAATTATTTCCAATTCACTGCTTTAAGCAAAAGGCGGGTATTTTTTTACATACCACAATTCAAACGCTGCATTAATAGCATTGCAGACGAAAACCACAAAAAACGCAATGCCAATGCTTGTAAGCCCGGCAATTATCCATTTAACGGCCAGTAAAGCTGGCGGAATTAAGCAGACAATAAAAATGATTAAGTTTTTACCGGCCGTATTTTTCTTATTTACGTCAAGCTTTTCCGCATTATAAAGGCCATGTAAAACCATAAACAAAAGAACCGCAATCCCGAAAATACCTAATATGCCCACGGTAATGATGTTGTAGTTGGCTGGCGGGTATTCCGCAATGACCGCGCCAAATGAAAGCAGGAGCATTAGGGTTGCCCCAAGGGTAATGAATCCGGCTTTTTGCTGGATGGCTTCCAGCCGCTCATCTTTGCCATAGTTCTTAAAATCCTTTTTCGTTTTGTCAATTTCATCTTTTACCTGTTGTTCCTGGAGCGGGCGGACGGCTAAAAGGATAATATAAAGGACAATCGAAACGGCAATACAGCCAATGTATAACACAATTCCCTCATTATTGCCATCGATTAAGCAAAAGATGATACTGATTAATCCAAAAGAAAACGCACCGCCCATTGTTACTTGCATTGCTGTCCGGGTTATTATCTTTAGCCACGGCTCTTTTCTTTGCTTTTCCTCTTCCTTTGCTGGCTCTTTCCAGCATTTTTTGTTGATTGCCTCAAGCAAAAGCACGAGGAATACGACCAGGATGATTATGCCGATAATGCCGCGCCAGTTAAGAAGCCAGCCTTTTACGCCCCAGATTGCGCCAACTGCCAAAAACAATAGCCAATAGAAAGTATTAAAGATAATTTTGCCGATTTTTTTCTGTTTCTTCATTGTGATTCCTCCTCGTAAATGAATATTTCTTCGATTTGCATACCAAAATATGCGGAAACCTTAAATGCCAGCGAAATTGACGGATTATACCGCCCATTTTCCAGCGAGCTGATTGTCTGCCGTGACACCGAAAGGGCCTCGGCAAGTTCTTCCTGCTTTAAGCCTCTTTCCTTGCGGATTTCTTCAATCCTGTTTTTCATGCGAATAACCATGCCTTTCTGATATTTAAAATTGCGTTTTACAGAAGATGAATGTTTGTAAAGTATGCTTTACATAAGAATAACACACTTGAATTTCCATGTCAAGTATGTTTTACATAAATTTATTTAAATTGAGATTGCGGGTCAAGCCCGCAATGACAATGCCAAGCCCGCAATGACAATGCCAAGCCCGCAATGACAATGTCAAGCCCGCAATGACGATGTCAAGCGCATAAGCTATTGTTATCGCAGGATCTATTTGCTATAATGAAATGCGTGTAAGAATAGTAAAATAAAATTCAGAGGTTTCCATGTATTATTTTTTGTCTCTCTTAACGGGCGTATTTATCGCCATCATGATTCTTTTTAATGGTGACCTTGCCGCGCAATATGGTTTGCATACGTCAACAATTATTATCCATGTTGCCGGGTTAATCGTTATTTTAGCCATTTTATTAATCAGGCATGACAAAATCAGCCTGCCAAAAGTCCCATGGTATTTTTATTCGGGGGGAGCGATTGGCATTTTGACGGTTGTTTTTACGAATTATGCTTTTGCCCATATCACCGTTTCTGAAATCATGGCTCTTGGCCTGCTTGGGCAGGGCATTGCCGGATTATTGATTGACCAGGCCGGATGGCTTGGTTTGCCAAAGCATCCGTTTAAGGCGCGGAAAATGGTCGGCCTTTTGCTGATTCTGGCCGGAATTGCGTATATGACAAGCAATTTTGCCTTGCTTGCGATTATTTTGGCTTTTGCGACTGGTTTTACTGTTATTATTTCGCGTTCCCTGAATGCAAAGCTGGCCGACTTTTCAAGCGTCCAGATAAGCGCCCTTTACAATTATATCGTTGGCTTGGCCTTTTCAATCCCGGTTCTTTTGCTTCTGGGGCAAAATGAAATGGATTTTGCAGAAATTACTTTTTCGCCCAATCTCCTTATCTACCTAGGCGGCCCGGTCGGGTTATGCACGGTCATGATTTGCAATGTTCTGGTCACAAAAGTGCCAGCTTTTTATTTATCCTTGCTGATGTTTGTCGGACAAGTATTTACAGGCATTCTAATCGATGCGCTGATTTCCGGTTCTTTCTCAAGGCAAATCTTAATCGGCGGGGCGTTGGTTTCCGCAGGGCTCTTAATTGACCTCTTGCTAGATAAAAGGGCAGAGAAAATTAAGGAATAAGCTGCTATCTGCTTCCTTTGTCATACGGTATTCCGACCGCTTTTGGAGCCATTGACCTGCGTGAAGAAAATGCCAAAACAACAAGCGTGGCGATAAAGGGGATCATTTTGTATACCGAGCCGGAAATCTGCAAGCTGCTAAGGAACGGAATGCTGGAATAAGCAACCGATATTGTTTTCATCAGGCCAAAGAAAAAGGCCGCAAATAAAATCCGGCCGGGTTTCCATTGCCCGAAAATCAAAACTGCAAGCGCAAGGAATCCATAGCCTGAGACGGTTGCATCAAATGTTATCGATGTAGGGATGACAAAAACGACTCCCCCGATTCCGGCAAGGGCCCCGGAAATCATGACCCCGATGTAGCGCATTTTAAAAACGCCAATTCCGACCGAATCTGCCGCCTGGGGATGCTCACCGCAAGCCCGGAGCCTAAGGCCGAACGGCGTTTTATATAGTAATATCCAAGATATGGCAAGAATCAAAAAGCCCAAATAAGTGGTTAGATAGGTTTTTTGGAACAAAAATTGGCCGATAACCGGAATATCGCCAAGGACCGGGACTGATTCAATATAAAATTGGTTCGTAAACGGGATCTGCTGGACTGTGCGGATCATTCTGGCAACATAAATTGCGAATGCAGGGGCAAACATATTAATTGCCGTCCCGCTGATAACTTGGTTTGCTTTCATATGGACCGAAGCATAAGCGTGGGGCAAAGCAATCAAAGACCCAGCCAAAGCAGCAAGCAATAGCGCAACTAATAATAAAGGTTGAGCGTTCAACCTTGCATTGGCGTTTTGGACAAAGAAGATAAACAAAACCCCAATAAATGCCCCCATTATCATAATGCCCTCAAGCGCAATATTAACTACTCCGCTCCGCTCGGAAAACATCCCGCCGAGGGCAACGATAAGTAAAGGTATCGAAAAAAACATCATTTGCTGGATTAAAAAAACTAAGACATCAAAACTCATTGGCTCTCACCCCTTTCCGGGACTTTATCCCCCCTGTTGGATTCCCCGTTGGATTCCTCTGCCGTTACTTTCATCTTTTGCTTTTTCCCACGCATGAAGTATTGGATCACGCCTTGAAGTAATAGGGCTAAGGCTGAAAAATAAATAATTATGGCGATAATAATTTCGATGATTTCCGGCGCAAACGCAAGCCGCTGTAATAAAAATCCGCTTTGTGAAAGATACGCAATCAAAAAGCCGGTAAAGATAATGCCAAGCGGATTATTAAAGGCAAGCAGGGCGACCGGAATGCCCATGAATCCCTCTGGCACAAGCACATCAACCACTTTGATTCCTCTTCCAGCCCCGGCCAGCGCAAGCATTGCTCCGCCCAATCCGGCTAACCCTCCGGCGATAGCCATCGACAGCATGATGCCTTTTTTTTCATTAATTCCGGCATAATGGGCGGCTTCGCGGTTATAACCGCACGATTTCAATTCGTAGCCAAACTTGGTTTTTTCCAGGATAATATAAATAAATATGCACGTAATGACGGCAATCAAGATTCCGCTCCCGACACTTGAGGGACGAACCGCCCCGCCTGTTGTTGCGGCTGAAAATAAAGTATCAAGCCCTAATGTGGGCAGATTCACACGGCTTGGCACGCTTGTTGTCATATTTTTATTCCGGTCGTATATCTCCGTTACGACAATGAGATAATTAACAAGGTACATTCCAATATAATTCATCATGATACAAGCGATGACTTCATGGACGTTACATAAGGCTTTCAAAAGCCCGGGGACAAATCCCCACAATGCCCCGGCAGCCAAGCCAGCTAATAAGGCCGCGATACATAAGATCGGCCCCGGCAGATGTGAAAGCCTGACGGCAACCAAAATAGCGGCATACATTCCAAAGGTAAATTGGCCGGAAGCCCCGATATTAAAAAGCCCTGTTTTGCCCGCAAAACCAACCGACAGCCCGGTCATGATAATGGGGGTGGCATAGTATAAGACTTGTCCAAGGTTAAACAGATCGGAAAATCCGCCCGTCAGGACAATGATAAAACCGGCAAAACCCTGGGATGGATTTGATAAAAGCAAAATAATCAGCCCAGCAAATAAGCCAATCAGCACCGCAATTACTGACGAAAGCACCCCCATCCCATTAAAGGAAGAAAGAAAGCTCCGTTCATTTTTCATTCGTTTGCTCCTTTCCCGGCAATGAAGAAGCGCCAATATTTTTCTTTGAGCCGGACATATAAAGGCCAAGCTCTTGTAAAGTGACATCTTTTGGGTCAACATCAGCAACAATTTGCCCCTCATAGATGACAAGGATGCGGTCGCTCAAATTCATTACCTCATCAAGCTCAAGGGAGACAAGCAAGACCCCAGCCCCAAGCTCCCGCTCAAAGATAAGCTGCTTGTGGATATACTCAATCGCCCCGACATCAAGGCCGCGGGTTGGCTGGACCGCCACAAGAAGCTTTGGTTTGCGGTCAATTTCCCTTGCGACAATAACTTTTTGCTGATTTCCCCCTGACATACTCCGGGTCGGTGTTTTTCCGCCCTGCCCGCTCCTGATATCAAATTTTCCAATTAGCTCATCAGCGTATTCATATATTTCTTTAAAGCGTAAAAAGCCGTTTTTTTGGAAACGCGGAGTGTGGTATGTTTGCAAAACGAGGTTGTACGCCAAATCATAATCAAGAATCAAGCCGTGACGGTGGCGGTCTTCGGGAATATGCGCCATTCCCTCATTGCTGCGGCCGCGGACTGATGTTTTGGAAATATCTTTTCCGTCAAGGATGATTGTCCCATCGTCAGGCGGGATAACGCCAGTCAAGGCATAAACAAGCTCGCTCTGGCCGTTGCCGTCAATCCCGGCAATGCAAACAATCTCGCCGGAGCGGACATGAAATGAAACATTATTAACCGCAGATTTCCCATGGGTTTTGCTGTTAACGCATAACCCATTGACCGAAAGCACGACTTCACCCGGTTTTGCCTTATCTTTTTCGACAACAAGATTTACCTTGCGCCCAACCATCATCTCTGAAAGCTGCTCGACATCAGCAGAAGCAACGTCAACGGTGCCGATATGACAGCCCTTTCTAAGGACAGTACAGCGGTCAGCAGCCCGCTTAATTTCGGCCAGCTTGTGGGTGATAAAAAGAATTGATTTCCCCTCCCCGGTTAATCCTTTCATAATGTCCATCAGGTCATCGATTTCTTGCGGGGTTAAAACCGCGGTTGGTTCGTCAAAGATGAGGATTTCATTTTCGCGGTAAAGCATTTTCAGGATTTCTACCCGCTGCTGCATACCGACAGTAATGTCAGAAATAAAAGCGTCAGGATTGATTGAAAGCCCATATTGCTCAGAAAGTTCCATTACCCTTGCCCGCGCTTTTTCCATATGGAGAAAGCCGCGTTTGGTTGTTTCCATTCCAAGGACAATATTTTCAAGGACAGTAAAATTCTGGACTAGCTTAAAATGCTGATGGACCATGCCAATCCCAAAGCGCGTTGCGTCATTTGGCCCGTTAATGCTTACGGTTTCGCCATTTTTGGTAATTGTGCCTTTGTCAGGCTGATAAAGGCCAAACAGGATGCTCATCAGCGTTGACTTTCCCGCTCCGTTTTCGCCGAGCAGGGCATGGATTTCACCGCGCCGCAAATCCAAAGAGATATCATCATTGGCAATGATTCCCGGAAAAGCTTTGGTAATTCCTTTCATTTCGATAACTGTATCCATTGTATGTATTTCCTTAAAAAATCCCCCCGCGCGAGGCGAATTTAGCATTATTCGTTTTGCGCAGGGGGAATGTATAGTTACTTATTTAAATCCTTTTTAATTCTGGTCATTAACTACTACTGCACTAATCGGAAGATCGGCCGGGGCAATGTCGGTATTGTTATTAACAACAACAGCACCGCTGACGATTTTGGCAAAAATCGCGTCATAATCAGCTTGCGAGAAAGAATTAAATTTGGAAGTAGCCATCGGCAATCCAATGCCCATATTGGAAGCTTCATAAAGAAGCGTCTGTCCGCCAGCGAACCGGCCATTATAGTAAGCTTCGACGCTGTCATAGACAGATGAGGTCACAAGTTTGAGTGCGCTGGTGATAACTGTGTCTGACAAAGGAGACTGGTCAACGTCAACACCAATGACAAATTTGCCTTCGTTTTCGGCTGCCGGGACAACAGAGTAGAAGATTCCGCCGCCGGCAACGAAAATGACTTCAACGCCATCATTGTACCAAGCAGCTGCCCTAGTCTGGATTTCGGGGGCAGGGTTAAATGTTCCGGTGTAAAAATAATTGATATTAATCGAGCCGTCGGCTAAGCCAAGCTCCTGGGCCGCGTATTCAGCACCCTGGACAAAACCGTGGCCGAAACGGACAACCGGGGGCACAGCCATTCCGCCCATGTAACCGAGATTGCGGTAGCCGTCTTTTACCATGGCATAACCGGCAAGGAAACCGGACTGGTCTTCGGCGTAGAAAATGCTGACGACATTGTCGCCGACCTTGCCTTCGTAGTTGTCCCAGTCGCCGTTATTCGGTGAGCCGTCAAGCAGGATAAACTTGACATCAGGGTAACGGTCTTGGGCAATGAAAATCGAGGTCTCAAACATAAAACCGGGGGTGACAATGACTTTTGCCCCGCTTTGGACTGCTAAGTCGATTGCATTAAGATAAGCATCGGCTGCTTCATCAGCAGGCTGAAAGTATTTGTGGGAAATATTGTTTGCTTCGGCATACTGGACAATGCCTTCCCATGAGCCTTGATTAAAAGAACCATCGTCAATCGTTCCGTAATCGGTAATCAGTGCCAGCTCAAATTCTTCTGCGCCGCCACAAGCCACAAGCGTAAATGCCATCGTGAGTGCCAGCAGTAGTGATAATAATTTTTTCATTTTTTCCTCCTGTAAACTACTATATGTAGTACCGTTAATTCATACCAAGCATAACATAGATTTGGGGGAATGTAAATTTATTTTTTTCGCAGTTCCTTAAAAAAATCTGTCAGCACCCGCGAGCAATCCTCCTCCATCACTCCTCTTAATACCTTTGCCTGATGATTAAATGCTGGCATTTCCAAGATATTAAGAATCGACCCGGCACAACCTGCTTTTGGGTTCATGCTTCCGATTACCACCGTGGGAATCCGCGCTTGAATGATTGCGCCAGCACACATCTGGCAAGGCTCTAATGTCACATACATAATGCAATTATCCAAACGCCAATCGCCGATAATTTTGCTGGCTTTTTTGATGGCTGTGATTTCGGCATGGGCAAGTGAAGTCTTGTCAGTATTCCGGCGGTTATATCCCGTGCCGATGATCTGCCCCTTTGCCAAGGCTTTTTTATGCTTTAATGTGGCGATATCTTCCGCTTTCCGCCAGTTTTGCGGATTCGGATAAGGATTTCCGGCATAAACAATCACACAGCCAATCGGTACTTCACCCAAGCTGGCTGCTTTTTTTGCTTGCCTTAACGCCGCTTTCATATATTTTTCGTGAGATAGGTCTGCCATTTTTACTCCGAGGGTTGTTTTCCTGTTGCTTTTAATATATCATAAATTCACAACAACTCCAAACCTACGGTCTAATTATTAGTTTATGAAAATTGCGGGCTTAACCAAAACTACATTACTTGACTATCCCGGCCATGTCGCGGCAACGGTTTTTACGGCGGGCTGTAATTTTCTTTGCCCTTTTTGCCATAACCGCGATTTAATAGCCGGGGATTTTTGCGATGAAAAGCTGCTTAACGAAGCAGATATAATTGATTTTTTGGAAAAAAGAAAAAATGTGCTTTCCGGCCTTTGCATTAGCGGCGGCGAACCGACACTCCAGCCGGATCTTGAAGATTTTATCCGCATGGTGAAAAAGCTTGGTTATCTGGTCAAGCTTGATACTAACGGCTACCGTCCGGAAGTCATTGCTTCCTTAATAAAAGAAGGCTTGCTTGATTATATTGCCATGGACCTTAAAAACAGCAAGGAAAAATATGCCTTAGCTTGCGGCTTTAAAGCTAAACCGCTTGATAATCTTTCATTAGAAAAAATAGAAAAATCAGTCCTCATCATTAAAGAGTCCGGCCTTGTCCATGAATTTCGCACCACGGTTGTAAAAGAGCTGCATACAGAAGATGATTTAGTCAAAATTGGCGACTGGCTTAAGGGAAGCAGCTGGTTTTTACAGCCTTTTAAAGACGATGAAAATGTCATTGCGGGCGGTTTTTCTTCATACTCATTTTCAGAAATCACCGCAATTTGTGATTCTTTAAATAAAAAAGGCAATGCGGTTAAAGTACGGGCGTAGCACAAGCATGAACTGGGCATGACAGTTGACAATCACCTTTAAACCCCTTATACTAAAAAAACCGTGGCATCCTTTGAACGCGGCTGGGTCTTACGCAATAAGAGTCTGTGAATCGTGTCAGGTTGGGAACAAAGCAGCACTAAACGGAAATTCTTATGTGCCGTAAGAGTGCCTGGCCATATGCGTTCGGGGGTTGCCCGGTATTTTTTTATTTTCCCTCTTGCCATTTCTTCAACTATATGATAAGATGGTTATCCGTGATATACAAGCATCTTAGAAAAACTTAATCTAAATGCCATTCCTTGCTCCTTCGGGGGCCAGAGACCAAAAGGAGGTAACCCGCATGAACAAGTATGAATTATGCGTTGTTGTGAGTGCAAAAATCGAAGAGGAAGAAAGAGCTTCCACCATCAGAAGAGTAAAAGAACTAATCGAAAGATTTGGCGGTTCAATTACAAAGGTTGATGAATGGGGCAGAAAAAGATTAGCCTACGAGATCCAGAAAATGAAAGAAGGCTACTTTAACTTTATCTACTTCGATGCTGAAAGCACAGCGCCAATAGAAATCGAAAGCAGAATCCGGATTATGGATAATGTGATTCGTTTCTTATGCGTAAAGCAGGATGACTAGTCACAACGGCTCACGCATAATGGAATAGGAGAAGTTATGAATAAAGTAATTTTAATGGGACGTTTGACCAGAGACCCTGAGGTAAGATATTCACAAGCCGAAAACAGTATGGCAATTGCCAGATATACATTGGCTGTTGACCGCCGTTTCAGCCGGAACAATGACGAAGCTTCAGCAGATTTTATCGGCTGTGTTGCGTTTGGGAAGTCTGGTGAGTTTGCTGAAAAATACTTACGCAAAGGCATGAAGATTGCGGTCGTCGGCCGCATCCAGACAGGCAATTACACCAACAAAGAGGGCGTTAAGGTATATACGACCGATATTGTTGTGGAAGACCATGAATTTTGTGAAAGCAAAAATGCCAGCAGCGAGGGCAGTTATTCCGGCGGCAATGCCGGAAGGCCTGAGCCGTCAGCTGGTGATGGTTTCATGAATATTCCGGACGGAATCGATGAAGAGCTTCCGTTCAATTGATAGCAGCTTAGAATAGGAGGAGCTAATAATATGGCTTACAATAGGAGTGATAAACCCGACTTTCCGAAAAGAAAGGGCGGTCTTCGCAGAAGAAAAAAGGTTTGTGTTTTCTGCGGAAAAGATAATGTTATTGATTATAAAGATAGCAACAAACTTAAAAGATATGTTTCTGAACGGGGCAAGATTTTGCCGCGCCGCATTACCGGAAACTGTGCCAAACATCAGAGAGCCTTGACTGTCGCAATTAAAAGGGCGCGTCACGTTGCATTGATGCCATATGTTATGGATTAGCATCCTAAAGATACCTGCGGGCAATAATAGTTATCAAGCAATCACAATCGCTTAGCAGCTGCTTATCAAGCTGCTTTGCAAAGTGCTTGATAACTGTTTTGTCCTGCACGGTTTTGCGGAACCCTTGCGTAGCCCCTACGCGATAATTTACATTGCAATAAATATGGTAAAAATTGTTATATAATGGTATACTGTAGAAATTAAGCGTTGTTTCAGTTGTTTCACCTGATTGAATGGCAGTCAATTAGGATACCAGAAAGAAACGGTAAGCTATGAGAAATGCGATTAGGTTAAAAGGCAAGCTAAGGAGATACTTGCAGACCTCCATATATCTTGGAGTTTTACTAATATTCGTGAATTTGGCCATTTATTTTGTTGATCTCTCTTCCGGCCTGATTCTTACTTGTTTTATTATTTTTTATTTTGCGGTGCTTTTATCGGCTTTAATCTATAACCGTCCGGTTATTATTAATGAATTGGTCAGCTTTGCGACCCAGTATGGGCAGATTCAAAAGACGTTGCTTTATGAGCTTGAGCTGCCATACGCCATCCTTGATGACCGGGGCAAGCTGATCTGGACAAACCAGGCTTTTGAGCAGATTGCCCAGAAAGGGAAAAAATACCGCAAATCAATCACAACTATTTTTCCCGAAATTACAATGGACAAGCTTCCGTTTGAAAACGATGAGGAAACGTTCAGCGTTTTATCTAATGGAAATATCTATTCAGTAAAACTTAAAAAAATATCGACAAAAGAATTAGCCGAAAGCAGTAATATGATTGAATCGGCTGACTATGACGGTTTTTTAATTGCCATCTATTTATTTGATACGACCGCGCTAAACATTGCCCTCAAAGAGGTTGACGACCAGAGCTTGGCGGTGGGGATGATTTACCTTGATAATTATGATGAAGCCTTGGAAAGCATTGAAGAAGTCCGCCGTTCACTTTTAATTGCCTTAATTGACCGGAAGGTGAACAAATATATTTCGTCATTAGACGGTATTTGCAAGAAACTGGAAAAAGATAAATACCATGTCATTTTGCGCAAAAAGGCCTTGCAAGATTTGAAAGAGCAAAGGTTTGATTTATTAGAAGATGTCAAAACAGTTAATATCGGCAATGAAATGAGCGTGACAATTAGTATCGGGATTGGCGTTGACGGCCTTTCATATGCGCAGACCTACGAATTTTCCCGCAATGCAATTGATTTGGCATTAGGCCGCGGCGGTGACCAGGCCGTAATCAAAACTCCAGAAAATATCTGCTATTTCGGCGGGAAAAGCCAGCAGGTTGAGCGGAATACCCGTGTCAAAGCCCGTGTTAAAGCCCATGCTTTGCGGGAGATAATTTCCGGAAAAGAGCGGGTTGTGATTATGGGACACCGGATGGCCGATGTGGACAGTTTTGGCTCGGCAATCGGAATTTACCGGATTGCAACAATGCTTGAAAAGAAAGCCCATATCGTCATTAACGAAATGACGACATCCGTCCACCCATTGATTGAACTTTTCCGGGGCAACCCCGAATATGAAGATGACATGATTATCGGCTGCCAACAGGCAATCGAAATGGCCGATGGCAATACCGTTTTGGTTGTTGTTGATGTAAACCGCCCAAGCATTACCGAATGTCCGGATTTGCTGCGCTTATGCAAAACAATTGTTGTCCTTGACCATCACAGGCAAGGGGCAGAGATAATTGAAAACGCCACTCTGAATTATGTAGAAGTATACGCTTCTTCTTCCTGTGAAATGGTTGCGGAAATCCTGCAATATATTGATGACAATATCCGGATGCGCCATGAAGAAGCTGATTGCCTATATTCCGGCATTATGATTGACACGAATAATTTTGTCACAAAAACAGGAGTCCGGACCTTTGAAGCCGCCGCTTTCCTGCGCCGGAGCGGAGCTGATGTAACAAGGGTAAGGAAGCTGTTCCGCGAAGATGCCCATGAATACAAGGCCAAAGCCGACGCGGTCAGCCAGGCGGAAATTTACCGCGGGGCTTATGCCATTTCGACCTGTACCAGCGAAGATATCCAAAGCCCGACCATCATCGGGGCCCAGGCTGCCAATGAATTATTAAATATAAAAGGAGTCAAGGCCAGTTTTATTCTAACAGACTTTCAGAATTGCATCTATGTAAGCGCCCGCTCGATTGATGAAGTAAACGTCCAGATTATCATGGAACGAATGGGCGGGGGCGGCCATATGAATATTGCTGGCTGCCAGATGGAAGGCATTCCGATTGATGAAGGAATTGGCGCAGTCAAACGGACGCTTGACAGCATGATAGATGGAGGCGAGTTGTAAGATAAAAGCAAGCTTTTATCTTACAACTAAGATTGCAGGGCGTCGCATTTGAAATAAGTCATGCAAGCATGACGCTCCGCCCGCAGCAAGAATACCTAGCGGTATTCTTGATTTGGAAAGGTTTTAGAAAGGTAATTACATGAAAATTATATTACTGCAAGATGTAAAGAGTTTGGGGAAAAAAGATGAAATCTGCGACATAAACGATGGTTATGCGCGGAATTACATAATCCCAAAGAAACTAGGCATTGAAGCAACGCCGAAGAATTTAAACGACCTAAAATATAAAAAAGCCGGTGAAGAAAAAAATGCAAAAATAATCCTGGATAAAGCTAAAACGCTTGCTGATGATTTATCAGAAAAAAACATCAGCATTATCATGAAAGCTGGTGAAAGCGGCCGGTTTTTTGGCTCTGTCTCTACGAAAGAAATCGGACAAGCATATAAAGACCAGCTAAATATCGAAATAGACAAAAAGAAAATCCAATTAGCAGAGCCAATCAAAAACTTTGGCACACATAAGATCGCGATTAAGTTACACCCTCAAGTAACAGGAACACTTACCGTTATAATCAAAGAGGCCTAAGAATGACAATAGAAGAATCATTGCTTAAGCGAATTTTACCCCATAGCATTGAAGCGGAGCAATCCGTCATTGGGGCGATGATGATGGATCGGGAAGCAATTATTATTGCGGCCGAAATCGTTAATAGCGCGGATTTTTATAGCCGTCAATATGGGGTTGTCTTTGAGGCGATGGTTGAGCTTAATGATGAGAGCAAGCCAGTTGACCTAATTACGCTCCAGAACCGTTTAAAAGAAAAAGATGTTCCGCCGGAAGTATCAAGCCTTGAGTTTGTCCGCGATTTGATGACAGCGGCCCTTACATCTGCCAATATAAAGCATTATGCGAATATCGTTGCCGAAAAATCAACCTTACGGAAACTAATCAGATTAAATGAAGAGATTTTAAATAATTGCTATGGCGGAAAAGAAAGCCTTGATTATATCCTTGAAGATACCGAAAAACGCATTTTTGAGCTAGTCCAAAAAAGCAATAGCGGCGATTTTGTCCCCATTCGCGAAATAGTGCTTAATGTCCTTGACAAAATCGAAATTGCCTCAAAAAACAAGGGCAATGTGACTGGGATTGCCACTGGATTTATCGATTTAGATTACCGGACAGCAGGATTGCAGCCATCGGATTTAGTTTTGCTTGCTGCCCGCCCCTCAATGGGGAAAACCGCCCTCGCGCTTAACATTGCCCAGCACGTTGCTTTTAAGCAAAAGTTGCCAGTCGCAATTTTCAGCTTGGAAATGTCAAAGGAGCAATTAGTCAGCCGCCTTTTTTCGATGGAATCGCGGGTTGATTCCCAGCACCTTAGGACCGGAAACCTGTCCGACATGGAATGGGAAAAATTGATTGAAAGTGCCGGGGTAATCGGCAAATCAAACTTGATTATTGATGATACCCCGGGGATTGGCATTCCGGAGCTGCGTTCAAAATGCCGAAAATACAAGCTTGAACACGGCCTTAAATTGATTATTATTGATTATTTGCAGTTAATGAGCGGCTCAGGGTCCCGTTCTTCGGACTCAAGGCAGCAGGAGATTTCCGATATATCCCGCTCCCTTAAGGCGATTGCCCGCGAGCTAAATGTCCCGGTGCTTGCCTTGTCACAGCTAAGCAGGGCTGTGGAGCAGCGACCCGACCACCGCCCAATGCTTTCCGACTTGCGCGATTCCGGCGCGATTGAGCAGGACGCTGACGTTGTAATGTTCATCTACCGTGATGAATATTACAACAAAGAATCTGAAAAAAAGGGCATTGCGGAAGTCATTATCGCAAAACAAAGGAATGGGCCAATCGGGACAACCGAACTGGTGTTCTTGCCAGAAAGTACAAGATTTGCGAATTTATCACGCTAAGCAAACTAAAGTATTATCGAAAGCGGAAATTTAATTTTCACACTAACTACTAAAGAGGACAAGCCATATAGGCGCAAGCCACAGGGCCGTTCTCTTTTTACTTTTGCAGAAAAAAGAAAGGAGCAAAAAAATGAAGCAAGAAACCCGTTATCTTATTTCCGATGCAGCAAAAAAAGTACAAGTTGAGTCACACGTCCTGCGCTATTGGGAGGAAGAGTTGAAACTGCCGATAAAGCGCAATGAACTAGGACATCGCTATTATACCGAAGATGATATTTTCCGTTTCAAGGAGGTTAAATCCTTAAAAGAACAAGGCTTGCAGCTAAAAGCAATCCGCATGATTTTAAAGGACGGGCAGCTTAAACCTTTTTCCGGGCGTGAGGTTGCTCCCAAAATGGACTTGTACGAGGCGGGTACGCCTGGCGTATTTGAAAAAGAAGAAAAAGAAAAACACGTTTTGATGGTCAATTCCAATGAACTAATGAATACCCAAAACACAGGCACAGCAGTAGCTGCGGCTGGCGAAGCAAAAACCTTGCGTTTGCAGCAGCTGCTTAAGCAAATGATATCTGATGCCGTCCACTCCAGTACGAAAGAATTTGTTGATGAAATAAAAGAAACAATGCTCAAGGAACTTGATTACCAATTCCGGCTTCAGGAAGAACGCGAGGAAAATTACATAAAAGAAAAAATAGAACGCGATGAAGCCCACTACCAGCGGATTGATGAAATGCTTCGCAAAAGAAGCCGGAAACTAAAACCACCGGGCAAAGAGAAAAAATTGTTTCGGAAATAGGGAAAAAAAGGTGACGCACTTTCGCGTCACCTTTTTATTGTATAGAAAGTTCGCCACAGAGGGAATCAAAAGGGACTGCCGCTGGGCAGTCCCTTTTTTAGCTCGCCACTATAGCGGCAACCGGGCAAGTGTCAGCGCAAGCACCACAGTCGATACAGGTGTCAGGGTTGATTTCGTATTGTGAATCTCCTTGAAAAATCGCGTCAACTGGGCATGACCCGCCGCAAGCACCGCAATTAATGCAGCTTTCATTGATTATGTAAGCCATGTGAATCCTCCTAAGTTTTCTTGAATATATTTTAATATAAGTTCATCTTGATTGCAAGTAATTTTATTACTCGCAATAAAAATTGCTCGTAATAAAATTGCTCGTAATAAAAATTACTCGCAATTATTACTCGCAATTATTACTCGCAATTTCTGCTCCCTATCCATTGTATTTGAAAACTGGCATTGGCTTAAGCTTGTGCAAATTCATTTCGTTAAGGCGGTCAATTCTTGCTTTTATTTCTTTATTTTCACAAACTCCGGTGCGGATATATTTGTCCAGCACTTCATAAGTAAAACCTAGATTTTCTTCGTCCGTTTTTCCGCATAAGCCGTCAACAGGTATCTTTTCAATAAAGCGGTCTGGCAAACCCAGATAATGGCCAACAGCCTTTACTTCTGTTACAGTAAGGAGCGAAAAAGGACTTAAATCCCCGGCCGAATCGCCGAATTTTGTGCTATAGCCGACCCATTCCTCGCTCAAATTGCAAGTATTGATGACGCGGCCTGATACAATGGCGGAAACAGCATAAAGGGTCGTCATCCTAAGCCGTGCCGGAGTGTTAAAAGTAGCAACTGTATTTGGCGTAAGCCCGCTTCTTTCTAATTCGGCATAAATATTTAAAGCCGGGGCAGCAATATTAATTTTGACATATTTTATCCCTAAAGTTTGGCATAGGTCATAAGAAAAACCAATGTCATCTTGATATCCCTGGGGCATTAAAACACCAAGCACCCGCTCTTTTCCTAGGGCAGCAACACATAAGGCACAAGCGATGGAGCTGTCTTTCCCCCCGCTGATACCAATGACGGCTTTGGTTTCCGGCGCGGCATTTTCCCGGAAATAATCCTCAAGCCATGAAATAAGTTGTAAGCTGGTATTTTTCGCATTAAACATTAGTATGTCCTTATCCTTTCAAAGCCGCGGCTTTGAGCATAGCCCAAGCCTTTGTCTTGCTAACTATTATATAATACCTTTGGTTTCCGGTCAATTGTCAAAACCCCGCCCACCTACATATATTACATAAAAGATATTACGGCGGTAGCAACATGAATGGCGAACCAAGTAGCCAAACAACAAGGCAAACACCAAATCAAACGGAAATCGGGGGACCTGATTTTACTAAAGGGCCAACCCTAAGGGATTGGTGGCCGAATCTACTAAATCTTGATATTTTACACCAAAATTCTTGTTTAAGCAATCCAATGGGGGCTGGGTTTAACTATGTTGAAGAATTTAAAAAGCTTGATTTACAAGCACTAAAAGACGACATTTTTACAATGATGCGCGATTCACAGGAATGGTGGCCGGCCGATTATGGCCATTACGGCCCTTTCCTTATCCGGATGGCGTGGCATAGTGCCGGGACATACCGTACGATTGATGGCCGTGGCGGAACAAGGTATGCGGCGTTAAGATTTCCGCCCTCTAGCAGCTGGCCGGATAACATAAATTTGGATAAAGCCCGGCGGCTATTGTGGCCGCTCAAAAAGAAATACGGCAAAAAAATATCATGGGCTGACCTGATGATTCTGACCAGCAATTGCGCGATGGAATCAATGGGATTTAAACCAATTGGTTTTGCCGGCGGCCGCGAAGATGTCTGGGAACCGCAAAAAGATGTTTACTGGGGTTCAGAAAGAACGTGGCTAGGCGACTATAAAAGATACCGAAATGAAAACGACCGCCATCTTGAAGGGCCGCTTGCCGCTACGCAAATGGGCTTAATTTATGTCAATCCGGAAGGCCCTGACGGCCATCCTGACCCGCTTGAGTCCGCAAAAGATGTCAGGGAAACTTTCAGCCGGATGGCGATGGATGATGAAGAAACAGTTGCGCTGGTTGCCGGGGGGCATACTTTCGGCAAAACTCACGGCGCAGCCCCGCCCGCGACCTATATAGGCCCTGCCCCGGAAGCAGCTCCGATTGAACAGCAAAACTTGGGCTGGAAAAATAGCTTTGGCACTGGCAACGCTGATGATACGATCGGAAGCGGTCTTGAGGGTGCTTGGAAGCCAAACCCAATCACTTGGGATATGGGTTATTTAAGAACTTTATTAAAATACGATTATGAACTGACGAAAAGCCCGGCCGGGGCGTATATCTGGCTGGCAAAAGATGTTGCGCCAGAAGATATGGTCATTGACGCGCATGACCCAAATAAATGGCATCGGCCCATGAAAGCAACGGCTGATTTGGCTTTGAAAGCCGACCCGGCTTATTTTAAAATAGCAAAATATTATTACGAAAATCCGCAAAAATTCAAGAAAGCCTTTGCCAATGCTTGGTTTAAGCTTACCCACCGGGACATGGGGCCAACCTCACTTTATTTTGGGCCGGAAGTGCCAAAGGAAACCTTTCTTTGGCAAGACCCGATTCCAAAACGTGACGGATATATGCTAAACCAAAGAGACATCAAAGAATTAAAATGCTCACTGGTCAATTCCGGCCTGACAATCGCCGAAATGATAAGCACCGCATGGGCAAGTGCCTCTTGCTTTAGGGGTTCTGATAAAAGAGGCGGGGCTAATGGCGGGCGGCTAAGGTTTGAGCCGCAGATTTCGTGGCAAGTAAACCAGCCGGAAAGATTGCGGTTTGTTTTTAACCGATACGAGCAAATTCAAGGCAATTTTATCAACCGCACAAGAAGATACGTCTCTTTTGCCGACTTGATTGTCCTTGGCGGAGCAGTTGGGATTGAGATGGCAGCAAAAAAAGCGGGCATAATCGTTAATGTCCCATTTATGCCTGGCCGAATGGATGCGAGCGTTGAGCAAACCGACATTGAGGGAATGGAAGTCCTTGAACCGATTTATGATGGCTTTAGGAATTATTTGCAACATGAATTTTCGGCTTTGCCGGAGGAATTATTGGTCGATAAGGCACAGCAGCTTACCTTGACCGCGCCGGAAATGACGGTGCTTCTTGGCGGTTTGCGCGTTTTGGGAAATAACTACCGCAATTCGCCGCACGGAGTCTTTACCCATTCCTTTGAAGCCCTCACCAACGACTTCTTTATTAATCTCCTTGATATGCGGACTGAATGGAAAGCAACTGAACACAAGAATCTATTCCATGGCCTTGACAGGAAAACCGGGCGGCTTAAATGGACGGCAACGCGGGTTGACTTGATTTTTGGCTCAAATGCCCAGCTTAGGGCTATTGCGGAAGTCTATGCCAGCAATGACGCAAAGGTTAAGTTCGTAAATGACTTTATTTCTGCTTGGAATAAGGTCATGAATGCTGACCGATTTGACATGAAAAGATGAAAAAATTGGTTTTGGCAATCTTGGGATTTATATTTTTAACGCTGGGTGCGGTAGGCATTGTCATACCTCTTTTGCCTACCACGCCCTTAGTTTTGTTCGCGGCAATTTGCTTTTCTTCTTGCCATAAAGGGCTTGAAACGTGGCTTTTAGAGAGCCGTTTATTTGGCCCATTCATTGAAAATTACCGGACCGGGCAAGGGATTAGCAAAAAAAGAAAAATCGCGAGCATTGCTTTTTTGTGGGCTGGATTAACAGCTTCAATGATAATTTTGCACACGCTGGCAGCTATTTTTATTTTATTGGCAATTGGCATTTCAGTAACGATTCATATCTTGATGATAAAGAGTAAGACGTAACTTGCTTGACGAAAAATTTGACCCATGCTAAAATGATTAAGTTAGCTGAAGAAACAGTTTGGAAGTGAGAAAATATGCTCCCATCACTTGGAATTACGGCATGGAAAAAAGAATCCATCACAAATTTAACCGCACAAATATTAAAAAACGCCCCCAAGCCATTAATCTTAATTGACGGTAACGGCGGTTCAGGTAAAACTACCTTAGCCAAGCACTTTGTTAATGCCCTTAATGCAAATTTGGTTTCAACCGATGATATATGCTGGGGGATAGACCCTGTTGATTGGGACCAAGAAATGCTGGAGGGGATTATTTATCCGTGGCTTAACGGGGAAATTATTGCTTACAGGCCAACAGGCTGGGTGAGAGAAAACCGCCCCGGATTTATTGGCGTTGACGCAAAGAAGCCGCTTATTATTGAGGGCATGGGGGCTTGCAGGAAAACGCTCCGCAAGCTTTCTGATTATTCTGTCTGGGTGGACACAGAGCCGGAGATTGCCAGAAAAAGATTAATCGAGCGTGACCTTGCTAAGGGGGAAAATGGCGGAACGCTTGAATCGGTCACAAAGTTTACGGACTGGTGGGATTCTTTGCTCCACCCTTTTCTATTAGAAGAAAAGCCGTGGCAATACACGGACATAATTTTAAGCGGCAATCAGCCTGAGATGGTTAAAGATGATATGCTGCATATAGTAAAGAGGAGCAAATAATTAAAAGATAAAATCTTTCAAGAAAGGCATGGTTATTAAAATGGCGGAAAAAAAATTAGTTGAAGCAATTACCTCAATGGACGTGGATTTTGCAAAGTGGTATACTGATGTGGTAAAAAAGGCGGAGCTGATTGACTATTCAAACGTGAAAGGCTGCATGGTCATCAAGCCGGCCGGATATGCGATTTGGGAATTGATTCAGCGTGAGCTTGACGATATGTTTAAGGCAACTGGCGTGGAAAATGTTTATTTCCCAATGTTTATCCCCGAAAGCCTTTTGCAAAAAGAAAAAGACCACGTTGAGGGTTTTGCTCCCGAAGTAGCCTGGGTAACCCATGGCGGCCTTGCCCCGCTGACGGAGCGGATGTGTGTCCGCCCGACTTCGGAGACGCTTTTTTGTGATTTTTTTGCCAATGACATCCAATCATACCGCGATTTGCCCCGCCTTTATAATCAATGGTGCAGCGTTGTCCGCTGGGAAAAAGAAACCCGCCCTTTCCTGCGTTCCCGTGAATTTTTGTGGCAAGAGGGGCATACCGCCCATGCCACGGCCGAGGAAGCAGCCGAGCGGACGGAGCTAATGCTTGATATATATGCGGAATTTCATGAAAAAATATTGGCGATTCCGGTCGTAAAAGGGCGCAAAAGCGAAAAAGAAAAATTCGCCGGGGCAAAAGCAACTTATTCAATTGAAGCGATGATGCACGATGGAAAGGCACTTCAAGCCGGAACGACCCACAATTTTGGTGATGGGTTTGCGCGGGCTTTTGATATCCAATATACGGACAAGGATAATACCTTAAAATATGTCCACCAGACCTCATGGGGAATGACGACCCGGATGATTGGCGCGATTATCATGGTGCATGGCGATGACTCCGGTTTGGTTCTCCCGCCCAAGGTCGCCCCTGTCCAAGTAATGATTATTCCGATCCGGCAGCAGGCGGAGGGGGTTCTTGATAAAGCCTTTGAATTAAAAGAAAAGCTTAAGAATTTCCGCGTCAAAGTTGACAGCACCGATAAAAGCCCCGGCTGGAAATTTTCCGAACAAGAAATGCGCGGGATTCCGCTTAGGGTAGAAATCGGGCCGAAAGACATTGAAGCCGGGAAATGTATTATTTGCCGCCGCGATACCGATATGGCAGGGCTGCCATATGAAAAAATAGAATGTAATCTTGATGAAATAGAGCAGAAAGTTGCAACCCTGCTTGACACTATCCAAGAAGATATGCTTAAAAAAGCCGCCGGACACCTAAGCGCGAATACTTTTGAGGCACGCAGTAAAGAAGAGTTCGTTAGATTATTCAATGAAAAAACGGGCTTTGTTAATGCGATGTGGTGCGGCGATAGGGCTTGTGAAGAAGCAATTAAGGAAGAACTGGCGGTTACTGGCCGTAATATTCCTTATCAGCAGGTGAAGCTGGCAGATACTTGCGTTTATTGCGGTTCTAAAGCGGAAGATATGGTCTGCTGGGGAAAGGCCTACTAGCTTAATGAAAATCCATCTACCCGAAAAAGTAAAAAATATTATCCAGACGATTGAAAACGCCGGGTTTTACGCTTATGCGGTTGGCGGCTGTGTTAGGGACTCGATTCTTCTTAAAGAGCCGGAAGACTGGGATATTACCACCTCTGCTACTCCGGCAGAGGTGAAGTCTTTATTCCGCCGGACTTTTGATACGGGCCTTAAGCATGGGACGGTTACGGTATTAATCGGAATGGAAAATTTTGAGGTGACAACCTACCGGATTGATGGAATATACGAAGACAAACGCCGCCCCGCGGAAGTAACCTATACAAATAGCCTTGCCGATGATTTAAAACGCCGTGATTTTACGATAAATGCAATGGCATATAATGACCGTGACGGGTTAATTGATTTATATGATGGCTTAAATGATATCAAGAACAAAATTATCCGCTGTGTTGGTGAAGCCGGGGAACGTTTTTCCGAAGACGCTTTACGCCTAATGCGGGCGGTCCGCTTTTCTGCCCAGCTAGGGTTTCTAATTGAAGAAAAAACAAAACAGGCAATAAATGATAAAGCTTCTGATTTAAACCATATCAGCGCGGAAAGAATCAGGGTTGAACTGGTAAAGCTCATTACTTCACCGCATCCGGAATTTCTCCGCGTGGCTTATGAAGCAGGGCTGACGGCCCAATTTTTCCCCGAATTTGACGCTTGTATGCAAACAGGGCAGAAGCACCCTCATCATTGTTATAGTGTCGGTGAGCATATTATCAACGCAATGAAAGCCGTCCCGGCCGATAAAGTTTTGCGTCTGGCAATGATGTTTCATGATATTGCCAAGCCATTGACCAAATCGGTCAATCAAAAAACTGGCAATGACAGCTTTAAAGGGCATTCAGAAAAAGGCGCGGAGATGGCGCGGAAAATCATGCGCCGCCTGAAATTCGATAATGATACTACCGATAAGGTTTGCCGCCTTGTCCTTTACCATGATTATGATATCGATAAAGGGCTTCCTAGCGATAACCTTTGCGTATATCCTGAGCCAAAAATTGCGGAAAAATATGTCCGCCGTGCGATTGCGCGGATCGGCGAAGATATTTACCCGCTTTATCTAAAGGTCCACAAAGCCGATATCTTAGCCCAAAGTGATTTTCTGAAAGCTGAAAAGCTTGCGTATCTTGCCGAGCTTAACCGGGTTTACCAAAAAGTAAAAGAAAAAAAGCAATGTGTTACCTTAAAAGACCTTGCGGTGAGCGGCAATGACCTTATTTTGGCCGGGATTCCCCAAGGGAAAAAAATTGGCAAGACCTTAAACGCCCTTCTGGAAGATGTCATTGATAATCCGGAGCATAATAACCGGGAGTATTTGCTTGGTGTGGCAAGGAAGGGCTAGCGAAAGTAAGTAGATTGCTTCCCACAAAGGCGTGTAGTATAATAGGTTATAGGTTTTTAAATCGAAAAAGAATTGAGGGCTCTGACCATGCCAAAACCTGACGCAACTGTAACGGACCCTGTCCCGGGTTTTTCCGTCACATATGTTAAACCCACTATAACCCGGTTGAACTCCTTAAGTCGTTCAAATGGTGGGATAAGACGATTGATGAAATTCAAGAACTCATACCACTCTTAAATGATACTGATTTGATTCGGGTAAAGCGTGAACTTAAAAAACGGCTTGCTTTAGGAAGCATTGATTGAAGCGGCCAAGCGATATTTATATAGGAGAGATTGTGATGGATAAATTAGGGCAATTAACCAAAATAGCAATAAAAGGCTTTAAGTCGATTAAAGAGTGTGATGTGGATTTAAGAAGTATTAATGTGCTTATCGGTGCAAATGGTGCGGGTAAATCCAATTTTATGTGCGTGTTTGAGCTTATACAGAGCGTACTTGGACGTGGTTTAAATTATTACGCCGGAAAAAAGGGAACAGAAACATTGTTTTATAACGGCAAAAAAGAAACAAATACCATTGTCGTTGAACTCAATTTTGAAGAGAATGATCTATATTCTTTTGCAATTGAATGGACTGAAAACAACAGCTTTATTTTTCATAACGAGCGTTTTAGTATAGATGGGACAGAGCTTGTAGATGATGTTGGACACAACCAGTCGAATGTACTTAATGTGTTGCGAAGATGGACAAACGAAAGTGGTACAAAAATTTTAAATATCATGTTAAATCCGGGTTGGATTGTATACCGATTTCAAGATACAACTTCTTCTTCACGAATTAAAAGCGAACACAATGTTTCTAACTGTGCCGCCTTTTTTAGTGATGGGCGTAATTTGGCGGCATTCTTGTACAGGTTAAAACGGCATTTTCCTAAAGAATATGCTGACATTTTGAGTGCGGTACAACTTGTTGCACCATATTTCAGTGATTTTGTGCTTGAGCCGAACGAATTAAATGAGGAACTAATATTTTTACGTTGGCAACAAAAAGAAAGCGGAGATATTTTCTACGCTTCTCAACTTTCAGACGGAACTTTACGTTTTATATGCCTTGCTACATTATTGTTGCAACCTGCATTATTGCAGATGTCTGTCATCATAATTGACGAGCCGGAGCTTGGGCTTCACCCTTTTGCTATCGCTATATTTGCAGAATTAGTAAAAAAAGCTTCGGTCAATAAGCAAATAATATTGTCTACCCAATCTGTCGAGCTACTTAATAATTTTAGCGCGGAGGATATTATTGTGGTGGACAAACATGAAAATGGTTCCAAGTTTAGACGGCTTGAGCTTGACAAACTTACGGAATGGTTGGAAGATGACTATACATTAGGCGAATTATGGAACAAAAATATTTTAGGCGGGAGGTTCGCACAATGAAACGCTTAATAGTTTATTGCGAAGGCCTAACCGAGCAAAGCTTCGTAAAAACGGTTCTTGCCCCTTATTTTTTAACCATGGATATATCTGTTGTTCCGAAGGGAGCAGGTGGGGTGAGTAAATATAGCAAAATCAAAAAAGAGCTGATTAGGATTTGCAAAGGTGACCGAATGGCTCTTATAACAACCATGATTGATTATTATGGTTTACCGCGCGATACTCCCGGTTACACTACTGCTTCCGGCACGATATACGAAAAAGCGCAACACATTGAAAAGACTGTTGAAAAAGATTTGGGACTAAATAATTTACTTTTTAACTTGTCAGTTCATGAGTATGAGGGACTTCTCTTTTCAAGTATTTCTACTTTTGAAGGCATTGCTGATGATAAGCAAATAGACGCTCTAAAAACCATAATCCAAAAATTTGAAACCCCGGAACATATAAACAACTCTTATGATACTGCTCCGTCCAAACGGATTGAGAAAATTATTCCGAGTTATTCAAAAATTACCGATGGCACGAAAATAGCTTTGAAGATCGGAATCGACGGAATTTCGCTTAAGTGCAAGCATTTTGAACAATGGATATCAAAATTAACCGCTTGGGCGAAGGATTGTACATATGAATAACACAGCCCAAACCCACTCTAATGTGAGTTCCTCTTATTAACAGCTTCCATAACCAATTTAAGTAATACTAACACCTCTGTCCACATAAAATAGCATATATCTCAATCGCCTCCGCCAGATTTAGGGTGGCGGATAGGATTGAACATCTATGTTTTTGCACTTATGTGGGGAGGTAATCCTGTGAATGACAGAGCTGTCAGTTTACTTGAAAACTATGACATAGAAGTGCTTCGGACTTGGAAAGGACGAGGCGCTATTCTTTGTGAAACAAACCGCGGCACTCTGATTTTTAAAGAGTATCTTGGCTCACGCGAAAAAGTCAATTTCCAAGATTCTTTGCTTAACCATGTCAAAGAAAAATCGGGAATAAAAGTCGAGAGCATTTTGAAAACGAAAGAGGGCTTGTTATTAATAAACGACCATGACGAGACCCCCCATATTTTGAAAACTTGGTTTGAGGGCAGGGAGTGCAATGTCCGTGATATGGAAGAGTGCAAAATGGCAGTGAAAACACTGGCTTCGCTGCATCAGGTATCGGATCTTCGCGGGACTGACATCTTGGCTGGCAAAACGCCTTTTCAGATTGATATAGAATTTGACAAGCATAATAAAGAACTAAAAAGGGTCAGAAAGTTTTTAAAGGAAAAAGGCCAAAAATCTGACTTTGAGTTAAAGCTTATGCAGGCATATGATTATTTTCTCAATTTTGCCCTGCAAATAACGGAAGAACTGCGGTTCTTTATCAATGAATTAAAAGATGAACCCGGAATAGTGTGCCACGGTGATTATCAATACCATAATATTTTATTAAGCGGCGGAAAAATGAGTTTGATTAACTTTGAGAAATGCGTAATTGACAATCCAGTCCGTGACTTATACCTCTTTATGCGCAAACTTTTGGAAAAAAGCAATTGGTCGGAAGCAATTGGTGATGGCTTGGTAAAAGCATACATAGAAGAGCGGAAAATGACAAACGCAGACCATATCCAGCTTTATTACCGCCTGGCTTACCCGGAAAAATTCTGGAAAATCGTCAATTTTTATTATAATTCCGGCAAAGCGTGGATTTCAGGAAAAAATCTTGAAAAACTAGAAAAGTTAATCGAGCAGGAGAAAGAAAAGCAGAAATTTTTGGCAAGATATAAAGGGAGCTTTCTATAATAAATCTTGTTTTTTTGCGCAAATTTTGCTATACTTTGCTAAGATTGTTGATTTACAGTAAAGCAAAGGCGTAGCCAATTATGCAAAAAAGCATTTTATTATTTGTTTTAATTTTAGCACTAATTTTATCTGGCTGCAAAAAGGCAGCACCGCAATTCTTTTTTGGGGATAGGGACAGCGGCCGTGGCGAATTACAGTCAGTCACTAAGGATGGCTTGCTAGGCACGGCAATTACTATTTCAACATATGATGATATTTCTGATGACTTATTCAGCCAATGTTTTGAAACAATATCTGCGCTTGAGGCACGGATGTCAGTTAATATGTCAATTGACAGAGCAGAAAGTGAAATTTCTCTTTTGAATGACAATGCTGGTAGTGCTTTTTCGGTTGCGGATGATATTTATGACTTACTAAAGCTCTCGGTTTATTTTTCGGAAATTACGGCTGGTGCTTTTGATATCTCAATCGGCCCGGTAATGGAATTATGGAAAGAAGATGGCCATTTTGCAATATTGCCCTCACGAGCGGATATTAATCAAAAGCTTAATTATGTTGGTTATGAGCAGATATCTTTCCCGGATAAAAAGATGGTTTATTTAGGGGAAAACATGAAAATTGATTTAGGTGCGATTGCGAAAGGACAAGCTTTGAGCCTTGTGAGGGATATCCTTTTGGGAAATGGCGTCCGCAATGCGCTTTTGGATTTCGGCGGGGACATTTATGCAGCCGGGCAAAAACCCGATGGGTCAAATTGGCGGATTGCAATTAAAACGCCGCTGGCCGGGGATAATAGCCTTGTTTGTTTGGTTGAAGTTGCTGATCTTTGCGTGATGACCTCAGGCGGTTACGAGCGTTATTTTGAACAGGGGGGAATTAAGTACCACCATATTTTGGACCCGGCCACAGGTTATCCGGCGGATAGCGGCTTGCTTTCGGTTACGGTGGTTTCGCCTGACCCGGTTTGGGCTGACGCTCTTTCGACAGCTGGTTTTGTCATGGGCATGGAAAAAGGCTTGAAAATGATAAATGGATTAGCGGGGTATGAAGCGATATTTATCACCACAGAAAAAGAAATATATGTTACTGATGGATTGCGGGAGGTTATAACTATTCTGCACCCGGATTATTCATTAAGATAGGGAGAAATGTGAAAAAAGCCGACCTTTACATCATCTTAACCGTCCTCTTACCTGCTTTAATCGGAGCGGCTCTTTTATATGGAACAAATACCAAATATCAAAGCATGACGGCAGAAATTTATCTTGCCGGGGAGTTAAGCGACATTATCCCTCTGGCGCAAGGAGTTGATGAGATAACAATCCATAGCGGTGAGAAAGGTTATAATATCTTAAGGATTGAAGCTGACGGAATATATTTTACCGAGGCAAATTGTCAATCGCAAATCTGTGTCAAATCTGGAAAATTTTACCATCCGGGGCAAATGCTCATCTGTCTGCCCCATCGGGTTTTGGTACGGCTTAATGGCCAAGCGGAAAGGGGGATTGACGCGATTGCATACTAACCACGAAAAAGTAAAAAGATTAAGCCTTTTAGGTATTTTGCTGGCATTTACAATTGTCATTGGCCTGGCTGAACGAATGATAATGTTAGATGGAATTGCACCGGGAATGCGGCTTGGCCTTGCGAATCTGGCGATTGTTATTTCGCTCTATACTTTTCCCCCTCGCGATACATTATTGCTAATTGTTTTAAAGTGCTTGACAACAGCATTATTGGCGGGCAGTATGATAGCTTTATTTTATAGTTTGGCTGGCTCGCTTGCCAGTTTGCTGGTGATGGTTTTGCTTATCAAGGTAAAGAATTTGAGCATTATCGGGGTAAGCGTTGCCGGGGCAGCTTTCCATAATCTGGGGCAGATATTGGTGGCGCGGTTCATCTTTGGCACTTGGGGCATTCTTTTATATCTGCCGCTTTTGCTAATCGCAGGGACGATATCGGGAATAATAATCGGGCTTCTTGCGAAAGCTGTCCGGCCGAGGATTTCTGCTTTTATTAAAGCCACATATTGACTTTTGCCATAAATCATGCTATAATAATCAATGCTGACGTATCGATTTTTGCAAGGCTTTACTTGGCTCGTGCGTGTTGTTTTAAGTAGTTCTAGCAAGAATGTTAAAGGAGTACTCACCTAATGAGAAAGATAAACGGCCTGCCTGTGCCGCATTTCAAAAACACAGCCGGGTATATGCCGGACAAGCTTCCCACCCCTTTTGAAGTGCGTCTTCCAATGCAAATGCACAGCGGAAAACCAGCGAATCCGGTGGTCAAGGTCGGCGATGAAGTGAAAGTCGGCCAGTTGATTGGCGAGGCAGAGGGAAGAGTTTCTTCACCGGTTCATGCAAGCGTCTCAGGAAAAATAAAAGCAATTGATACCCATGACATTATTACTGGCCAAAAAGCGGTTTCAATTGTCATCGCTTCTGACGGCAATCAGACGGTTTTTGAGGGAGTTGCCCCGCCCAGCGTTACGAATACAGAGGAATTTATCAAGGCTGTTGGGGATAGCGGCGTTGTTGGCCTTGGCGGTGCAGGTTATCCGACCGCGCCGAAGCTGACGCTAAGAGAAGGAACAAATCTTGACTACATTCTGATTAACGGTGCAGAATGTGAGCCTTATATCACTTCTGATACCAGAACGATGGTTGATAAAACAGAATATGTCTTTAAGGGCGCCCAAATGCTGAAAGAGTATTTAGGGCCAAAAGATGTCATTATCGGCATAGAAAACAACAAACCAGAAGCAATCAAGAAATTAAACGAGCTTTGCCAAGGCATGGCGGGAATTTCCGTTCATGAACTACCCTCTCTTTATCCGCAGGGAGAACGAAAAGTCCTTGTTTACAATATTACAGGGCGGATTGTGCCGGAAGGCGCGCGCTTAACTGATGTTGGCTGCATTGTCGTAAACTGTACGACGGTGGCTGTTTTTGCCGAATACATAAAAACGGGCTTGCCTTTGGTTTCAAGATGTGTGACCGTTGATGGCTCGGCAGTCAAGAATCCCAAAAATGTCATTGCCCCAATCGGCACTCCGTTCCGTTTATTATTTGATTTCTGCGGCGGGCTAAAAGATGACGTGAAAAAAATTATCCACGGCGGCCCGATGATGGGTAAAGCTGTTCCCAGTTCTGACATCCCGGTCGAGAAAATCACCAATGCCATTCTTGCCCTTTCCGAAAAAGACGCGCTTCCCCCCTCGCCCTCCCCTTGCATAAAATGCGGCCGCTGTATTTCGAAATGCCCGGTCAATTTAATGCCCTCTTATATAGAAGAAGCCTATGAACTGGGGAAAATAGATTTACTTAAAGAATATAAAGTAAATATGTGTTTGGAATGCGCCAGCTGTTCATATTTATGCCCGGCGAAACGGCCGCTGGCACAAGTAATGACTTTATCGAAAAAAATGTTGTGGGAAAAAAAGTAACTTGGGAAGGTATTTAAATGGATAACAAGATAGTCTCATTTTCACCCCATATCCGTGACAAAATCACGACAAACAGGATCATGATTGATGTCTTAATCGCGCTTGTTCCGGCTTTTATTGCTGCGGTTTTTATCTTCGGGCCAAGAGCAGCCCTTGTCACTAGCGTTTGTGTAATTTCCTGCGTCTTTTTTGAGTGGCTTTATCAAAAGGCGCTTAAGAAACCAGTGACAATTAATGATTATTCCGCCTGTGTCACGGGCGTGCTTCTTGCTTACAATCTTCCGGTCACAATCCCCCTTTGGCAAGCTGTCTTTGGCTGTGCGGTTGCAATTGTCCTTGTAAAACAGCTATTCGGCGGAATCGGCAAAAATTTTGCCAACCCGGCCATAACGGCGCGGGTGGTCATGTTCCTTGCTTTTTCCACGACCATGACCACTTGGGTACATATCCCAGATGTGGTGTCTTCGGCAACCTCTATTATCCCGGATGGCGTTTCCGCCGCGACTCCGCTCATGCTGATGTCAAGGGGCGACTTTGAATCCTTGCCCCATCTCCTTAATATGGTAATCGGGACCAGGGGCGGAAGCCTTGGCGAGACAAGCTCAGTTGCCCTTTTGATTGGCGGGATATACCTGCTTTGCCGCCGTATTATTACCTGGCACGTTCCGCTTGCCTTTATTGCAACAACGGTTATTCTCGCGGCGATTCTTGGCGACTTATCACTTGTGCCGTACCACCTTTTTGGCGGCGGGCTCATTTTAGGCGCGTTTTTTATGGCAACTGATTATCCGACCACGCCGCAAACGAATAAAGGCAGGGTCATTTTCGGAATCGGCTGCGGCATTTTTACGGTGGTTATCCGGCTATACGGCAACTACCCTGAGGGCGTATCTTTTGCCATTTTATTTATGAATATGTTAGTGCCTTATATCAATAAATTTACGTTGACAAAGCCATTAGGCGGGAAATAAAAGGCTGAAAGGAGCAGGGATTAAGATATGAAAAAAGATTTTGTTCTGCCCGTCATTGTCTTAGCGGTTATTTGCTTAGTCATGTCAGGTGCATTAGCTTTGATAAACCATGTTACATACCCAATTGTCTCGGAAGCCGCCGCCGAAAGGGCAGAGCTGGCAATGCGGGAAATCATTCCCGGTGCGGACGAATTTGTCCTCTTGTCAAATGAAGGACTGCCAGAATCAATTGTGGAAGCTTATACTACCAGTAACAATACTGGCTTTATCTTTATTGTCACTACCTTTGGTTACGGCGGGGAAATAACCATTATTTGCGGGATTGATCCTCAAGGATTAATTATCAATACCCTTACTTTGTCGCATACAGAAACAAAAGGAATTTCTGACCCGGTCTTTAATATGCAGCCGGAATACATCGGAAAAGATGTAAGCCTTGCCGGGATTGACGCTATATCCGGCGCGACAATTACTTCGAATGCTTACAAAAAAGGCATTTCGGACGCTTTTTTAGCTTTTGAAATTATTAAATAATAAATCGTTTGGGAGGAAGCAATGAATAATTTTTCTATATTTATGAGAGGAATCGTCAAAGAAAATCCGGTTTTGATCCTGCTTCTTGGTTTATGCCCGGCCCTTGCTGTCTCAACCCAAGCCGAAAATGCCCTTGGGATGGGGATTGCGACAACTTTTGTGCTGGTCTGCTCCAATCTTGCAATATCACTTTTACGTAATGTTATTCCGGATAAAGTGCGGATTCCTTGTTATATCGTTTTGATTTCCGGCTTTGTTACCCTTGTCCAAATGATTGTTGAAGCCTATGCTTATACCCTGTACCAAGCATTAGGTATTTTTCTTCCGCTCATTGCGACCAATTGCGTCATCTTTGGGCGGGCGGAAGTATTTGCAAATAAAAACAATGCCTTTAAATCTTTGCTTGACGCAATTGGAATGGGGGCTGGCTTTACCTTAGCCCTGCTTTTAATTGCTTCGGTAAGGGAAATTTTTGGAAGCGGAACATGGTTTGGCATTGAAATCCCGATTCTGATCAGCAATAACATTCCTATTTTGACTTTAGCCCCGGGCGGGTTTGTGGTATTTGGCTTCTTAGTCGCAGTTGTAAATAAATTTTCCAAAACAGGAACGAGGAATGAGTTCGGCTGTAAGGGCTGTCCCCAAGCAAAGGCTTGCGGAAAAGGAGGTACTTTATCATGAGCTTTGAGGGATTAATCGTAATATTAGTCAGTGCCGCAGTCGTCAATAATTTTGTCTTAATTCAGTTTTTGGGGATCTGTCCGTTTCTTGGGGTTTCCAAAGACATTAAAAGTTCTGCGGGAATGGGCTTTGCCGTTTTGTTTGTCATGGTCCTTGCAACGATTGTCACATGGCCAATCCAAATCTATTTGCTGACGCCGAATGATTTAGGATATCTGCAAACAATTGTTTTTGTCTTAATTATTGCGGCGTTGGTCCAGTTTATGGAAATTGTGCTGAAAAAATATATCCCGGCACTTTATCTGTCATTGGGTGTTTATTTACCATTGATGACAACGAATTGCGCGATTTTCGCAGTTGCCTTAATGAATGTCAAGGAAAATTATACCCTTGTTGAATCAATATTTAATTCCCTTGGGGCTGGAGTTGGATTCTTGCTTGCCATGGTGCTTTTTTCCGGTATTCGCAAGCATACCGAAAATGCTGACCCGCCGGAAAGCTTTAAGGGAGCTCCGCTTACCTTAATCGCGGCGGCGATACTTTCGATATCGTTTTTTGGATTTAGCGGAGTGATTGAAAACCTCTTCGGATAGGAGATTTTTATGGACACAATTTTTATGGCGGTTTTTTCCGTGACAGCAATCGGAGTTGCCTGTGCGGTGTTACTTTGTATCTCTTCAAAGGTTATGTATGTGAAAGCAGATGAAAGAGTAACAGCGTTAAAAAGCTCTCTGCCCGGCTCTAATTGCGGTGCTTGCGGTTACCCCGGCTGTGCAGGTTATGCCGAAGCGTTAGTTAAAGATCCGGCGATCAAAACAAATCTTTGCACTCCGGGCGGTGCTTCTGTGGCAGGAGAATTAAGCAGGATTATGGGAGTCGAAAGCGGCACGGTGCTTAAAAAGCTTGCTGTTGTCCGTTGCTTGGGCGATTCAGAAGCCCAGCAGGTCAAAATGGATTATGCCGGCATTAAGACTTGTTATGCCGCAACAGAAATTTTCGGCGGCCAAGGTGCTTGCACATATGGCTGTCTGGGATATGGGGACTGCAAAAACGTCTGCCCTAGTGACGCGATCTGCATTGAGAATAATCTTGCCAAAGTTAACGCAAATTGTATTGGCTGCGGTATTTGCGTAAAAGTTTGCCCGAACCAAATCATTACCATCGAAGAAAATCTTGCCGTTCCGATTGTATTATGCCAGAATCACGAAAAAGGCGGGGTCGTCAGGAAAAAATGCTCAAAAGGCTGCCTTGCTTGCACCAAATGTGTCCGTGAATGCCCGGAATCCGCAATCACAATGGAAGAAAACCTTGCCGTCATCAATCCCGAAAAATGTACTAACTGCGGCCATTGTGCCGAGATATGTATGACCAAATGTATTGGGGGGATTGCGTAAAACACTTAAATAAAGAATCATTTATGATTTTTAGCGCCGCTTTTCAGCGGCGATTTTTTTACCTAACTTTTACATTCCCCTGTCTTTGGAATTTACATTGTTCATGTATACTTAGCGTTAGTACATCAGAACCCAAAAATATGGAGGAAAACCAAAATGATCAAAAAGACCCTATGTTTAGCTTTAAGCAGCCTGCTGGTGCTGTCTATGCTCACAGCCTGTGGAAGCGAAACACCAAGCAACACGAACAATGAAAGCAATACCGTAACCCCAAGTAACACAAGCACCGACAGCACTGCCGCTACTGACAGCACTGCCACGACCGACAATACTGCAGCAAATGAAACCAATGCCGATTCTGGATTTGATGACACCCGTATCATCAGCCTGTTTACCCGCGAGGACGGCAGCGGAACACGTGACGCTTTTGTCAGCATTACCGGAGTTGGCGATGATATGTATGGTGATGCAGCCGTAAAAACTGAAACCAATGAAATTATTGCCGGAGTCGAAGGCAACGAGTTCGCCATCAGCTATATTTCCTTAGGTTCATTAAACGACAGGATCAAAACGGTTAATATTGACGGAGTTACCCCCTCCGCCGAAACTATTAAAGATGGAAGCTACGCAATCCAACGGCCTTTCCTTGTCTGTGTTAATGAAGAAAAACTAGAGGACGAGCTAGTCAAAGATTTCATTGAGTTCATGCTTTCCGCACAGGGACAAGAAATTTCTGGCGCAAGATGGATTGAAGCAGTTGACAACGCTTCTGACTATGCCCCCAGCGGCTTGACCGGAACGCTAAAAGTCGGCGGCTCTACCTCAGTTGACCCGCTGATGCAATCTTTACGCAGTGCATATCTTGACCTAAATCCCGGCATGGAAATTGAAATTTCCGGCGGCGGCTCAGGAACTGGAATCAGCGAAGCTGCCAGCGGCGTAATTGACATCGGTATGTCAAGCCGTGGCTTAAGGGACTCTGAAAAAGAAGAACTGACCGATTTTGTTATCGCTCTTGATGGTGTTGCGGTTATCGTCAATATCGCAAACCCGATTGAAAATTTGTCAATGGACATCGTTAAATCCATCTTTACTGGTGAATATGTCCGCTGGAATGAATTTTAAGACAGAGGGATAATACTTATGATACAAAAAAGAAAAGAACAGATTATGCGAGTAATCTTTCAAATCGCAGCATTAGCGTCCATCCTTGCGGTGGCGCTAATCTGCATTTTTTTATTCGCACAAGGGCTTCCGGCAATTATGAAAATAGGCCCGCTAGAGTTTCTTGGCGGCAAAGTATGGCGGCCGACCGTTGCCGAGCCGGTTTTTGGCATTTTGCCGATGATTCTTGGAAGCATTTATATTACAGGCGGCGCAATTGTGCTTGGTGTGCCAATCGGCATATTTGTTGCTGTCTTTATGGCGCGGATCTGCCCCAAGCCAATTTACCGCTTTCTTAAGCCGGCTATAAATCTGATGGCAGGAATACCTTCGGTTATCTACGGTTTTTTTGGCATGATGGTTTTAGTGCCGCTCATTTTTGATTTATTCGGCAAACGCTTTGACATGATGAGCGGCGACAGCATGATTGCAGCTTCGATTTTGCTGGGAATTATGATTCTTCCGACGGTCATCAGCATTGCGGAAACAAATATAAGGGCAGTCCCGCAGGAATTATATGAGGGAGCAATTGCGTTAGGCGCTAGCCATGAACGGGCGGTTTTTAAAGTAGTTTTACCCGCGGCAAGGTCAGGCGTAATGGCGGCGGTTGTCTTAGGGGTCGGCCGGGCGATCGGTGAAACGATGGCGGTTAAAATGGTTGCCGGCAACCAGACAATGCTTAGGCTTCCTTATGAATACTTTAAAGGAGTCCGGACGCTGACGACCAATATCATCGTCGAAATGGGTTATGTTGAGCGTGACAGCTTGCATTTTGGCGCGTTGATTGCAACTGGGGTAATATTGTTTGTCTTTATCCTTATTATCAACCTGCTCTTTTCAATTCTCAATCAAGACAAGAAAGGTGGAAAATAATGGAAAAAATCCTCAAAACAATCCGCCGTAAAAAACCAATGGACTGGCTGCGCTTTTTGCTCGTCTGGGCTTCGGGAATACTGACGATAATGGTCCTGCTTTATCTGGTTGCTTTTATTGTTGTTAAAGGGCTTCCCCATATAAAACCGTCTTTATTTGCGCTAAATTATACGCCAGAGAACCAATCACTTTTTCCGGCTTTGGTCACAACCTTGATTATGGTTGGGATGACCTTGCTTATCGCCGTTCCGTTTGGTGTTTTTACGGCTATTTATCTGGTTGAATATGCAAAAAGAGGAAGCAAATTAGTCCGGGTCATCCGCATGACGACTGAAACATTGGCAGGAATCCCCTCGATTGTTTACGGCCTGTTTGGCTATATTTTCTTTTGTGACTGGCTTGGTTTTGGCAAATCACTCCTTGCGGGCTGCTTTACGCTGGCGATTATGATTTTGCCCCTCATTATCCGGACGACTGAAGAAAGCTTAAAATCAATTCCCGATGCTTACCGCGAAGGCTCGTTTGGGCTTGGTGCGGGCAGATTGCGGACAGTTTTCCGCGTCATCCTCCCCTCGGCTTCGCCCGGTATTTTCGCCGGGGTCATTCTTTCGGTGGGGCGGATTGTCGGCGAAACGGCGGCTTTAATCTTTACAATCGGCGGAGTAATCAGGCTGCCGGAAAACTTGATGTCACAAGGCCGGACCTTGGCGCTTCATGTTTACCAGTTGGCCAGCCAGGGGCTTTATCCCAACGAAGCTTACGCGACAGCGGTCATCTTGCTAATGGTGGTGTTTGGCATTAATGCTTTGTCGGGAGCAGTAGAGCGGCGGTTTATCAATAAACTAAAATGAAATTTAGGTAATATAATATAGAAAGGCATGGATATGGCTAATTTAAAATACAAGCTCCACAATATAAATCTCTGGTATCACGATTTTCAAGCCCTAAGCGATGTGAATATGGATATCGAAGAAAAAAAGATTACCGCCTTTATCGGCCCGTCAGGCTGCGGCAAATCAACCTTGATCAAAACGCTTAACCGCATGAACGATTTAATCGAAGGCTGTAAGGTGACAGGAACAATTGAGTTAGATGGAACTGATATATATGGTGACATCGATGTCAATTTGCTCCGCAAAAGAGTGGGAATGGTGTTCCAAAAACCTAATCCCTTTCCGATGAGCGTTTATGACAATATTGCTTTCGGGCCGCGGACACATGGGATAAAACACCGCGCCGTGCTTGATGAAACAGTCGAAAGAGCCTTACGCGGGGCAGCGATTTGGGAAGAGGTAAAAGACCGTCTTAATAAAAGTGCCTTAGGGCTTTCGGGCGGGCAGCAGCAAAGGCTTTGCATTGCGCGGGCGCTTGCAGTTTCGCCGGAGGTTTTATTAATGGACGAACCAACCAGCGCCCTTGACCCGATTTCAACCGGAAAAATAGAGGACTTGATGTCAGAGCTAAAAAAAGAGTATACTGTTATTATCGTTACTCATAATATGCAACAGGCGACCAGAATCTCTGACAAGACGGCTTTTTTCCTCTTGGGTGAGATGATTGAATTTGGCGATACAGAGCAGATTTTTTCTTTGCCGAAAGAAAAAACAACCGAAAATTATATTTCAGGGAGGTTTGGATAATGCGTGAGATATTTGATCGGCAATTAGAGGCATTAAATGATATGCTTATTGAGATGGGTGCCCTAATCGAAGATGCAATTAAGAAAACAATGCAATCACTTAAAACGGGCGATATCCTGTTAGCAAAAGAAGTTATCGAGGGCGATAATGATATCGATGACAAAGAAATGGAAATCGAAAAGCTGGCCCTAAAGCTTTTGCTCCAGCAGCACCCGGTTGCCCGGGATCTTAGGCAAATTTCCGCCGCGCTGAAAATGGTTACCGACATGGAAAGAGTCGGCGACCAGGCGGCTGATATTGCGGAAATCACAACCTATGGCTGTACGCTTCCGCCCATCGGGCTTGAGATTATTACCAAGATGGCAGAAGAAACCAGCTCGATGGTAACTAAGAGCATTGACGCTTTTGTCAAAAAAGATTTGCTTTTGGTCCACCGGGTCAAAGTAATGGACGATACGGTTGATGATTTGTTTATGCAGGCAAGAAGCCAGGCGGTCCGCTTGCTTTCATCGAATGAAGCCGTTGGCGAACAGATAATTGATCTTTTAATGATTGCAAAATATTTTGAAAGAATCGGCGACCACGCGGAAAATATCGCGGAGTGGGTTGACTATTCGATTACCGGGATTCACAAATCCCATTAACCAAAGGAGTAGCTATGCCGCTTATTTATATTGTTGAAGATGATAAAGATATCCGCGAAATAGTGCTTTACGCCTTACAGGCCGCCGGGTTTTCTGTCTCCGGGTTCGAAGCCGGGGCAGCGTTTTTTGAAGCGGTTTCTAATTCACTTCCCCAATTAATAATCCTTGATATCATGCTCCCCGATGAAGATGGATTAGCAATCCTAAAAAAGCTCCGCGCCACGGAAGCAACAAAGGAAATCCCGGTCATCATGCTCTCGGCAAAAGGCGCAGAGGTTGACAAGGTAAAAGGGCTTGACATGGGTGCTGATGATTATATTTCAAAACCATTTGGTGTTGTTGAACTGATTTCGCGGGTGAAAGCCCTGCTCCGCCGGGTCACAATAGTTAAAGATGAAAAAATTAAGTCAGGCAATTTGACCCTCAACAACGACCGCCGCGAAGTCACCGTTGGCAATCAAGTCATCGAACTGACTTACAAAGAATATGAACTGTTAAGCTACTTAGTCTCTAATCGAGGTAAGGCACTTAACCGCAACAGAATCATGAACGCCGTCTGGGATTTTGATTTTGAGGGTGAAAGCCGCACACTTGATATGCATATCCGCTCACTGCGGAAAAAACTGGGGACGGAGGGTGAGCAAATTAAAACGGTTCGTAATGTCGGGTACAAGTTTGGCGATTAAAAGCTGCTCCGGCGCATAATTTTCGATCTACTTAAAAGGAGTTTTCATGAAAAAAAGGATAAATTTTAGCTTTCTCGGCTTGATTTTAACATCAGTTTTATTACTTTCTTTGTCAATCAGTATAATTGCGCATAATATCAGCAAAAATCAGGAAAAGGCTGCAATTAAGGACCGCGCTGTTTTGGTTGCGGATTTGCTTGATAATGCCTTAGGAGACGTGGATTCTTATTTTGACTATGCCAATTATGATCCCGATACCGCCCGCATTTCCATTATTGCCCCCGATGGAAAGGTTTTGCTTGACAACAAGGTTGCTTATGCGGAAACGCTTGAAAACCACAAAGACAGGGAAGAATTCATTACGGCTTTGGAAGAGGGGGAGGGCGAAATAATGCGCTATTCCCGGACGCTCCGGGCTGATACATATTATTATGCGATTCGTTTAAAAGATGGCAATGTCTTAAGGGCAGCCAAGACGATGAGCAGCATTAACGGCATTTTTGCCGCCATTTTCCCGGTAATAACGATTATCACAATTATTGTCATCTTTATTGCCAACTGGGTCGCCCGCCGTCTGACCAGGGCAATTCTAAGCCCGCTTGACGATATAAATTTTGAAAGTGAAAACATTGCCGTTTATGATGAGCTAGTTCCTTATCTAAGGAAGATTAACCAGCAAAAAAATGAAATTAACAAGCAGATATCAGCTTTGAAAGAGCGGGCTTACACAATTGAAATCATTACCAGCAACATGAACGAAGGCTTGATTCTGATTGACAAAGACGGAATGATCTTAATTGCAAATAATAGCGCGATGGAAATATATAATGAAAAGGATATGCTAAAGAAAAATATCCTTCATATCTGCCGTAATACCGAATTTCTGCAAGGAGTCAAGGAATGCCTTGTTGGGGGCAACGCGGAAATTTTATTTGAGCAGAACCAAAAACTCTATAATGTCTATTTTAGCCCTGCAAACAGCAAGGAAGGCCTTAGCGGGGGCATTATCCTCTTTGTTGACACAACGGAAAGACAAAAAGCCGAAAAGCAACGCCGTGAGTTTTCGGCAAATGTTTCCCATGAATTAAAAACACCGCTGACCAGCATATCCGCCCTTAGTGAGATGATTGAAAACGGCATGGCAAAAGATGAAGACATCAAAGCTTTTGCGGCAAAAATCACCGAGCAAGTTAAACGGCTGATTGACATTATCAATGACATTATTAAGCTGTCAGAATTTGATGAAGGTAAAGCGTTAAACGAAACGGAAATATTTGATTTATACGCTTTAACGGAAACAGTAGTTGAGAGTTTTAAGGAAAACCAAAAAGATATAGACAATATTGACATAAATATCATTGGCGAAAGCTTTAATATTACTGCCAATAGCGGAATGATTGAAGAATTATTATATAATTTAATTGATAATGGGATCAAATATAACTTAAGCGGCGGAAGAGTGACAGTCATCCTTTCGCGTGAGCCCGCGCGTGAGCCCACGAATGAGCCAAAGTGGTGCAAGGTAATAGTGTCTGATACTGGCATTGGAATACCCGAAGAACACCATGGGCGGATTTTTGAGCGGTTTTACCGGGTTGACAAGTCGCGTTCAAAAAAGACTGGCGGAACTGGCCTTGGTTTGTCAATCGTTAAGCATATTGCCGAGTACCATGGCGGCCGGATCGAAATGGAAAGCAAGAAAGGAGCTGGAACAACGGTGACTTGCTGGCTTAAGTTGCCATAATAAATAAAGTAATGTATAATGAACGCAATGAAAAAACTCATCAAAAGCTTCATTATACTACTAACCGCGGCCCTTTTATTCGGCTGCGCAAATACCAGTACCCCGCCGCCAGAGTTATTTGATTTTGACTTTAAAAGCCCGGCTTCCTACATCGGTACTTATGATTCAATGGACACAGCCATTGTTGAGAAAGTTGACACCGAAGCAAAAACAATTACCTTAATCAATTATGCGCTTAACCGCTCTTATACCCTTTTATATAATGAGCTTTCTATTTTCTTGGATAAATTTGGCCAAGCCCTTTCAATTGCCCAAATCTCAACGGGCGAAATAGTTGATGTTTGTTTCCTTAAGAATAGCAAAACTCTGGTCAGCTTACAAAAATCAAAAGCAGCCTTTTCTTTTGACAACATCTCAAGATATACCTTGGACGATGGGCAAAGGATAGCTTTAATTGGTGAGGAAAGCTATCGCCTTAATGACAGCACCTTGATTACATCAGGCGGAAACCGCATTGACACAGCGGATATCATTGCCCGTGACATCATCACAATCCGGGGGGTTGACCGCGATATATGGAGCATTGTCATTGAGAGGGGGCATGGTTATCTAAAGCTGGTTAATGATTTTCACGCGCTTGGCGGCTGGATTGAGATAGACAATCATATTATCCAAAGGATTACCGACAATATGCTCCTTACTGTGCCGGAGGGTACTTTTGATATCAATATCTTGGCGCGGGGTTTTAACACCACTAGGAGGGTGACAATTGAACGGAATAAAGAAACAGCAATTGATATAGGTGATGTTACCGTTGAAACTCCGCTTAAAGGAAGAGTGATTTTTAATGTTTCCCCGGCTAATGCAACGGTTTATATTGATGGAGATGAGGTTGATGTCCGGGGCGTTGTTGAACTAGAGTTTGGGCTTTATCAAGTGGTTTGTGAAGCACCGGGCTATGATCCGGTCATGATCCATATCAGGGTCAGCCAAGAGATAGCAAGTGTTTCTGTTACGATGGATGCCGCTGGGGCAAATAACGCCGGGGCAAATACGGATAACAACAGCAGCAGTAATATTTTCGATGTCCCTAATGGCAGCTTGCCTATTGAAATAGGAAGCAACCGGGTTTATATTGAAGAACCTCAAGATGTTGAGGTTTACCAAGACGGAGTTTATATGGGAATTTCCCCGGTCCATTTTGAAAAAGTGCCGGGAAGCCGGACAATTACTTTGCGCCGCCAAGGGTATGTCACCAAAAGCTACCAGATTCACCTCGATAATGACCTTAACGATGTGACTTATTCTTTCAGTACGTTAGAGCAAAATACGTTGGACACAGGCGAATTTGTGAGCGAAGATAACTAAAAAAGGAGAAGCAATGAGACCAAAAAGAGTTTTAATTTTATCCATAATTTTGATGAGGTGATTTAAGCTAAAGAGGGACAATTATTATGGTATTCATAGCCATATGTGACGATGAAAATAAAATATGCGCGGAATTGGAACGCACTCTGTTAAATATATTTGATAATCTAAACGTCAAGCATGAAATTGATGTTTTCTATACCGGGGAAGAACTGTGCAAAGAAATAGAAACAGGGAAGCACTACGATATAATTTTCCTTGATATTGAATTTGCGCAAAACAAAATAAACGGCGTGGAAGTCGGGCAGCTTATTCGTGATGTTCATCAAAACCATCTTACCTCAATCGTTTTTATCTCGTGGAAAAAAAGCTATGCCTTACAGTTATTTGAAATACAGCCTTTGCATTTCCTTGTAAAGCCTTTAAAAGATGAAAAAATTGAGAATGTTGTAAGAAAATATTTTAAAATTTCCGGGCTTTGGTCGGAGGTATTCACATACAAAATCGGGCATGACATTTTCAAGGTGCAGATAAAGGATATTATTTATCTTGAAAACTATGAAAGAAAAGTAATCCTGCACCTTACGAATGGCAGGAAAGAGGAATTTTATGGGTCGCTCAAAGCGGTTTATGAGGAACAGCTAAAGCGGTTCGATTTCCTTTTTATTCACGCTTCTTATGTGGTCAATTATGATTATGTAACCGCTCTTACGTTTAATCAAGTGTTGTTGTTTAACAGCCGGGACGCATTGCCGATTAGCAAGCATAAGAAAAATGAGGTAAGAGAACGATATTACGAGATAGTTAAAAGGCGGAGGGTTTAAAATATGGATTTTTTAGGGATTGGGTTTTTGTACTACCTAATCTATTCATTTGTGATTATGTTGACTATTGAGCGATTTATGGGTGTTTTCTTAGAGGAGAGAAGAACATCACGGTTAGTCACGGTTGGCTCATATTTGCTTTTTTATGTTTTTTTCTGTCTTGGCGGTTTAGTTAATTCATTATTTATGCAGCTCGCATTATTAACGTACTTTATTATTGCCATGAATTATAAGTCATCCATGATAAAACGGCTCGTTGCGGCAGTATGCAGTTATTTGTGCATACAAATAGTTCAAGGAATATTCGTTGTTGTCGCTGGTCTTTATCCGGATGGGAATGACATTTATGATGTTGATACTATAATGCTTCTTATTTTAATCAGCGCTTTGCTTAACTATGTAATAGCGTCATTCTTTCGGAAATTCAAAAACATAAAAAAAAGCACGATGTCTTTACCTGTGTCATGGATTTCACTCCTGCTCGTTCCTGTATTTTCAGTAACGATAATAATATTTCAATATATATACATAACATATTTGCCGCAACCTGTTGTGGCTGCTATCTGTATCATAGCGTTTGTCATTATAGCCGTTACTTTCTACTTCCAAGATACCATTTCTAAAGCCTACAAAGACAAACTAAAATCTGCTTTACACTCACAAGAGAAAGAATATTATTTTGCCCAATGCCAACTAATGAAAGAATCGGGAGAAAAGGTGAAATCTATTCATCATGACATGAAACTCCACCTGACAACGGTAAGAGATTATGCTGTAAACAACAAATTCGATGAAGTCGTGGATTACCTCGGCAGTCTTTTAGGCGAAATAGGGACAGTTGAAAATTACAGCGACACCGGGAACATAGCTTTTGACAGTATCATAAATTACAAGTTAAAAGACGCAGTAAGAGATGGCATTAAACTGGATATAGATGTGTCCATACCTCCTGTTTTAAATATTGAGGTGGCTGATGTTGTAACCATACTTGGCAATCTCTTGGATAATGCGCTGGAAGCCGTGACGAAGACAGAAGATAAAAAAATAAAGCTTAGTATTGAATCCACTAATGGCAACCTTTTTATAATTATGGAGAATACTTTCGATGGCGAAGTTCATTATGAACCCGGTATGAGCGGGGCAATAGAAGCTATCGCCACGCGCAAAGAGGTTGGCGGGCATGGTCATGGCTTAAAAAACATCCGCAAGTCTACAGAAAAATATGACGGACATATGGATATAAATTATGATGGGAATATTTTCATAGTCGGGATTCTCCTTTATTTGTAAGGTGCTAAATACCACCATGCAATTAGTACCACAATCTGGCATATGCCAATTGTTACATAAACAAGCCCAGTTATTACAACATCGCGCACAAGTAGAATTACCTGCTATACTTAAAAGCGATGAATCTAATGCCGATACGATGTTATGGCGTTTATTAAATTTAACTGGAGGTTGTTTATGAAGAAAGAAAATATCCTAAAGACAATAGCGGCTTCACTCGGTTTCTTTATTGTCTTATTAGTATCACAGGCTTTGGTTCCGTTGGCATATCAAGGTTACTGCTATTTCGCTTATAGCGAGATGAGGACAACGAATTATGACGCTTTCGCTAGACAGGTGTCAACTCTTATGCAAGACAACAGTAGTACGATGAATGTGTTATCGCTTGCATTGTTCTTGGTTATTATATTTATGATTTTCAAGATAAAGAGAATGAGCTTGCTGACACGTATCCGGTGGAATCCTGTCTCAAAACAGATATATGTGTTTGCCGCAGTTTTTGCAATATTTAACTTGATTGCCTTTAATCTTTTGTCTGATGTTTTATTCCCGCAAAGCTGGGTGCAAGGTGCCGAGGAATACGCTACTGCTGTTAGTGGAGATATATTCTATACTATTATGTTTATCGTGATTTTTACTCCATTGGTAGAAGAAATCTTGATGCGCGGGCTGATAACAACGCGCTTGCTGAAGCGGTTGCCGCTGTGGTTTGCTGTTGCGTTTCCTGCAATACTGTTTGGGCTTGGCCACGGTGCAGGAGGTATGGGGCAGATTATCGGCACAACTGTATTAGGTTTGCTCTTTGCTTTGGTATTTATTTGGACAAACAGTCTGCGGACAGCGGTGCTTGCGCATATGCTCAATAATTTGCTTGCTGCGTATTTGCCGTGGAGTGCAATTAATGAAGCTATGGGTATGCCTGTTCAATTAACGCTGGGAATAATTGCACTTGCAATAAGTGTTTTCTTTGGGTATATGATTTATAAGAAGTGGGACAGAGAAAGCTTGGAGGATTGATGTGAAAGCTGTTTTGGAGGAATTGAAATTGAAACTTCATAAACACATGATACTCTTAACTACATTGATTATGACGTGTTTTTTTATGCCCGCAATGACTGCATATGCGGCTTATACCCCCTCAGGTATTAGTATTTTGGAGCTTGAAAGCGAAATTGATGCACTCGTAAACAGATACCTTGGCGAAACTACTCCCGGAGCCGCAATAGTGGTTGTACACGACGGCGAAATTATTTTTTCAAGGGGATATGGTTATGCAAACGTAAGCAATAGTATGCCTATAAACCCTGCTACAACTATTTTTGAATTTGCTTCAATTAGTAAAACATCAACATGGGTAGCGGTAATGCAGTTGGCAGAACAAGGCATCATTGATTTAGATGTTAATATTAATGCCTATTTGCCGAGTGATTTTATTTTTGAATTGCCATTTACAATGAGAGATTTGTTGAATCATTCTGCTGGGTTTGGTCAGCCGCTTAAAGGAGTATCAAATTATGGCGCGTCACTAAAAGATGTGCTGCTGGAAATTCAGCCAAGTCAAATATATAAGCCCGGAACAGCTTCCGCTTACTCTAATTTTGGCACAGCGTTAGCCGGTTTTGCTGTTGAGCATATTATGGGACAGAGTTTTTCAGAATATGAAAGAGAAAACATATTAATCCCTGCCGGAATGAAAAATACCTTCAACTGGCCGGATTATTATCCTGACTGGTTTATCAATGATGAGCTTCTGCAACAGCGGGCAAGGGGACATTCAAGTGATTTTACTGAGTGGGGCTGGAACGTGATTCCGGATTATCCCGCAGGGGGGCTTATTGGAACAGCGGAAGATTTGGGCAGGTGGATTATCGCCCTCACGCCTCCACAAGGAGAATCAGGGCCTCTTTTTGAAACATCAGAGGTCATGGCTAATTTGTTTACACCAAGCTACTTGGAATCGTCCATAATACGCGGAACAAACCACGGGTTTATGAAATGGGGAACAGACAATATTAACGCATTCGGACACCCCGGCAATACAGGTGGTTTCACATTATATTTTGCCGTTGTACCTGATGAAAGGTTTGGCTTTGCTGTACTGGCTAATGCCGGGGATGAATTTAGTTTGGTTTACGGCGCAGCGAATTTGCTCTTAGGCAATAGCATGGATAACGATTACCCGACAATTGGGCATTTACCAAGCGCAACCGATATAGAAGGCAGGTTCCTGGCCCAAGGCCGCTTAGATATAGACAACACCCCTTTAGAAACTTTAAATCTGCTTGCCGGGGTTTTGACCACAGTAAAAGCCATAGATGATAATACCATAGCACTAAAAATTGGATTGTTAGGGTTTGAGGCCACTTATGCACAAGTTGAGCCTTATGTATTTAAAATTATTTCAACTAATAATTACGCTATGCTTATGAGGCATCCCGAACTTCATTTTATAATGGAAGATGGAAGTCCGGTATTGTTATCGAGTGGCAATGGCTGGGATTTAACACCACTAGAACGCAGTATGCCGATTATAATAACCAGTCTTGTGCTTTTATTAATTTGTGCCATATATTTTTTGGCACTACCTATTTTCCGCAAAATTATTTTATGGTTGCGTAAGCTCATTGCTCGCATAAGAAAAAGAGAATTTGTAGTGAAACAATATGAACCTGCAACAGCTTTTTATCGCATGAAAAGGATGTTGTTGCTTTGTGGATTGCTATTTGCACTAAACAATATTATTCTCATCATTATTTTACTGCTCTTTACCCCAATAGCAATCGTAAATATTTTGGTAAACTATTTCATTTTAGTTTGGGCTGTCGCTACAATTGCTAGGTCTATCTTCGCTTTACGTATTGAAGATATTGATAAAAAAAGCAAGCTGAATTATTTGACGACTGTAGTATTATTTACAATGTTTTCCGGTGCTTTATGGTATTGGAATTTCTTTTCGTTGATTATGTGAGTAAGGTGAGATCGTGACTTATTTAGGGCAAAATACACCTAAAACAGCCGAACATATGAGCGAAGATAACTAAATTCTTAAATTTATTGGAAAAAAGCGGATAAAATCGTAAAAAATACCAAAATATCCTTGACAAATCTTGTAAAAGAGGATATATATATATTTAGATGTTCCTAAAGAGGGACAAAGCCTAAAAATCAATGTTTAGAGGAGGAAGTTCTAAATGAACAAAACTGAATTATTAGCAGTAATTGCTGAAGAGGCTGACTTGACCAAAAAAGAAGCAGAAAAAGCACTAAAAGCTTTTCTTGATGCTGTGGCAGAAGAATTGAAAAACGGCGGAAAGGTTCAACTCGTTGGCTTTGGTACTTTTGAAGTAACCCAAAGAGCAGCAAGAGAAGGCCGCAATCCCCAAACTGGCGCAACAATGAAAATCCCCGCTTCAAAAGCACCGAAGTTCAAAGCCGGCAAAGCTTTAAAGGATATGGTTAACTAATATCTAAAGCAAGCAAAGAGCCTGCCTAATGGACAGGCTCTTTTTTTTCAATTTTATTTAAGAAGAGAGAAGTAAATGCGCTTAGACAAATATCTTAAGGTATCACGTTTGATTAAACGCCGGACGGTCGCAAATGAAGCTTGCGATGCCGGGCGGGTCATGATCAATGATAAAGCAGCCAAAGCGTCAGCAACGGTCAAAATGGGCGACCAGATTACAATCCGTTTCGGCAATAAAGAAGTAAAGGTTGAAGTTTTAAATATCCAGGAAACAGTCAGGAAAGATGATGCCAAGGAACTGTTTCGGTATCTTTGATTAAGTACTGTCAGCTTTTGACATAATTCACCAATTTTCACTCCAAAAGCCCAGTAATCCCCTCAACCAAAATGCCGTCCCATAACCCATTATCGGGGAATCCACAGCAACCCTTGGTTTCCCCATACCCTTTAAGCATCATGGAAAGGGCAAACAGTTTTGCGCCATTACCGGGAAGATAAAGCGGAAGGTCATCACGGCCGCGCTGGAGATTATTGCCGCTGATTGCATATGAGTTTTTGTCGGTTTCGGTGAGCAGGATCTCAATTGCTTTATCCGGGCAGCCAAGACGCGCATAAGTCATCGCAATAAAGGCAAAATCCCAGCCCCAAAGGCTTTTTTGATCCCAGACCTCTAAGGCTAAGTCCGCTGTCCGGAGCATGATATCTTTGTCAATCAAATCGCAAGGGATAAAACCAAATCCGTAAAGCATTGAGGGGTGGTCACGGTTAAAGCTTGTAAAAGTATCAGGGCAATTGGCGTGGGCAGGATATAGATCGTCGATGATGGGCGGATTAGCTAATTTCCCGCGTACTTCCTGCCACAACGCGCAATCCTCGCCTAATTCTTCCGCCCAGCGGATCGCGATTCGTAAGCCAAAATGCCAGTAACATAATTCAAAAACCGGGTTAAGCACATTTTCTGGCGCGTGTTCCTCTTGGGCAGGAATAAGAGGCCCAGAAAGTTCATAATGCCCGGTTTCTTTATTAAAGTGAAGAAAATCAACCATAAAATCAGCAGTTTCCCGGACTAACAGCCAGTATTTGCGCATAAAGGCGGGAACATCGTTATTGACTGACTTGGTCAATTCGAGCAGATAAAGTAAATGAGGCTGCTGCCAGATGAGCAATGTTGAAATATATGAGGGGCTGTCAATCCCCTCCGGCCCAACCATCTTTGGCCAACGCGCCCCCTTGTAGCCGTTTTGCCTGGCATTTAGGCGGGCATTCGCCAGAATCGAAAAATACCACGCGAAGCTTTTTTCCAGCAAGTCAGCGTGTCCAAATAAAGCCAGCCACCCGGAGTGGATAATGTGCATTTCCAAATGAAATTTGCCGTACCAGCTATTAATTGACAACCCGGTTTCTTGCGGCGGCTGGTTTCCGGTACATTGCACGGCAATTAGGTATTGCGACAATATCATCTGCCGCTCCAGCTCGTTAGCCCGCGGGTCTTTGCATTTTGAAAAGTCAGCCATTCCGCCTTTTTGCCAAAAAGCCGCCCAGCCATTTATGCTGTCAAAGCGGACCTTGGCAAAGCTATCTTCGCCGCGATTTTTAGTATTATCATTATCCGGCGAAAATGCCAAGGCAAATTCAAATTCACTCCCGGATAAATTAATAGAATAACACCCGTTATTTATCTTGCTTATTTCTCTGGTCAGATAATGTTTTGCTTTTGTCCAATCAGAAGCATTTTTGCGGTGGGAGCTTTCCGGCAAGCTGACCATGACCGATAAGCGTCCGGCCGGAGCATTTGACGAAACCGAAACACCAAGCACATCGGCAGTTTTGGCGCAGCAAGTCTTAATCTTGATTAAAAAGCCATTTAAAGTAAAATGGCTAAAAAGAATCCCGGTATATAAGTCAAGCTCTTGCCGGATATTCGTGATTTCTGCCCCGCTTATCTTACGTCCGTCCCATAATAGGCCAACTCGCGCAAGATTACGCCGATGGGGATTATGGCGCAGCCAATGATAGGCTTCCTCATTTCCCTCAAAGCAATTAACAGCATATTCGTATGTCCTGCCGTTTTTGTGATAGCAAGTTTTTTCCACGTCATCAAAGGCATAGGCCTTACCCAGCGCATTAGGTTTTGTTGCCCAGCCCCACTCACTCATAGTGCAAAGGGGAAAAAGCTGGTATTCATGATAAAGCGTTTGCAATCCGGTAATGTCACAAGTAAAAGCAAACTCGCCATTGCCAATGGTGAGGGGCGAGTTAGTTTCGATTGCTGTCAAAATCGGATTATGTTTTTTAATTAATTCTTCTCGGTTTATCATGCGTATCATTTGCCTACATTATTACCCCATCTTTAAAAATTGCTGTTTCGCGATAGCCGTGTTCTTCATTTTTGGTTTTTAGTTGTCCCGCAGTAACCAAAAGAATCATCTGCCATAAATCCGTGGTTAATTGTTCCATCGTTTGGCCATGAAGCAAAGCTCCGGCATCAAAATCAATCCAGTTGGCTTTTTTTTGTGCCAAGCCAGTATTGGAGGATATTTTGATGGTCGGGACGGCTGCCCCGGCCGGAGTCCCCCTTCCGGTCGTAAAAAAGAATTATCTGCGCCCCGGCAGCAGCTAAGGCGGTGATGGCAATTAAATCATTGCCCGGCCCATCAAGCAAGCTAATCCCGCTTTTCCTTGCTTCCTCGCCATATTCGAGGATATCCCTGACCGGGCCGCTTCCGCCTTTCTGGATGCAGCCCAGCGATTTGTCTTCAAGGGTTGAAATGCCGCCGTCTTTATTGCCGGGGGCAGGATTTTCATAAACGGCCTGGCCGTGGCGGGTAAAATATTCTTTATAGCCATTAACCATTGCGGCTAATTTTGTAAAAAGTTCCGGCGTTTCACAACGGTTCATCAAAATAGATTCCGCGCCGAACATTTCCGGAGTTTCGGTCAAAATCGCCGTTCCGCCATGCGCTGCCAAAAGGTCACTTATCTGGCCAGCGAGCGGATTGGCGGTAATGCCGGAAAAGCCATCCGAACCGCCGCATTTCATGCCAATAACAAGCTTTTCAAGGCTCACCTTTTCGCGCTTAGTTTTCCCGGCATAGCTAACAAGTTCCCTTATCATTGCTAAGGCAGCTTCTTCTTCGTCTTCGTGTTCTTGGGCAATGATTAAGCGGTATCGCTCTTTATCATAATCGCCAAGCAGCTTCATAAAATCACCGGGGGCATTGTTTTCACAGCCAAGGGCAAGGACCAAAACCCCGGCGGCATTGGGGTGTTTGGCTAATCCAGCCAAAATTTTCCGCGTATTTTCATGGTCTTTCCCTAACTGGGAACAGCCATATGGGTGGCGGATTGCGATAATGTCATCTACTGCCTTGCCAAAACGTTCTTTGGCCTTTAAAACCAACCGTTCAGAAATGCTATTAACACAGCCGACAGTATTAATTATCCAAATCTCATTGCGGATGCCAACTTTTCCGTCACTTCGCCTAAATCCGGGGAAAGTCCCGGCTAACCTTTGGCGGGCGGGCATTTGGGCAGGGTGGTATTCGTATTTTTCATTAACTTTAAGACTTGATTTTAGGTTGTGGACATGAATATGCTCGCCAGCCTTGATATTTTTGACGGCTTTTCCAATCGGCTGCCCATATTTTATGACATCATCACCCGGGGAAAAATTTTTAAGCGCCATTTTATGTCCGGTGATAATCTCATCAACGGCAGTTACGCCAAAAAACGGCTGGCCTTTTTCGATTTTACAAAGCGCGATAGCGACATTGTCATCAGAATGAATTTTCATATATATTCCCTTAAAGTTTCCCTGATTCCCGCTTGTGAAATCTCGTCAAGATAATTTTTGACCTCGGCCTTAAAATCTCCGGCCGTTTCGGTCATTTTATTAATTAGTTCATCGAGTGCTTTTAAAGCTTCGTTGTCGTCTTCGGTTTGGTAATAAGTAATTAAAGCAGCCAGCGAAAAGGTAAGCAGCTTTGGCAAACTTGAAAACTTAAAATAATAATCATAAATAGCCGGAAGAACCCGCACTTCAAATTTGGAAACTGAATTAAGCATAATGCTTTTAAGCTCGTGGCGGACGTAGGGGTTGGCAAAGCGATCTAAGACGGCGGAAGCAAAATCCTTAAGCTCATCGGTGGGAATAGGAAATGACGGAATCAGCTCTTCAAAAAGGGCTTTATGCAAATATTTATTAAGATCCTCATCAGCCATCATTTCACCAACAGTACTAAGGCCGCACAGCAAAGCCGCCGGAACGGAAGCGGTGTGGGCCCCATTTAGCAGCCTGACCTTGCGGGTTTTGTATTGTGAGATATCGTCGGTAATAATTACATTAAGGCCTGCTTCGTGAAATCTTAGCTCATCTTTAAGCCAAGCCGGGCCTTCAATTGCCCAAAAATAAAAAGGTTCGCTGATGTCCAGCAATTTATCATGATAACCTAATTCCGTATATATCTCTTGCGCTTCATTAGCGGGAAAACCAGTCGTAATCCGGTCAACCAAGGTATCACAAAAAGTATTTGCCTTAACGACCCAATCGCCAAAAGCCTTGTCAAGCCCCCATTCATCGGCATAAAGAAGGATAATTTTACGCAAATTCATGCCGTTATTTTCGATAAGCTCACAGGGCAAAAAAACGAGGCCCTTCGCAATATCGCCATTAAAATGTTTGTATCGTTCATACAGGAAAGCGGTAATTTTGCCGGGGAAAGACTGCGGCGGTTTTTGCGAAAGGAAGTTTCCCTCTTCATATCTGATTCCGGCTTCGGTGGTATTGGAAATGATGTAACGAAGAACAGGGTTTCTTGCACAATTCAGGTAGCTTTCATAATCTTCATAAGGATTGATATAGTTTTGGATACAGGAAATAATCCGTTTTTCGTTTATCTCACCGCCATTGTTAAGGCCTTTGACCAATAAGGTGTAAAGCCCATCTTGTAAAGCAAGGAAAGGCAAAGTCCCCTCTGGAAGCGGCTGGACAACCGTTATGCTTCCGTCAAATAATTCCTTTTCAATCAAGACATCAAAAATATAGTCGGCAAAGGCACGAAGAAAAGCACCTTCGCCAAACTGCAAGACCTTTTCGGGCCGTTTCGTAATGGGGAATAATTCCCGGGATAGATTTTCCATGATTAATCCATGCTCCCTTTTCTAATCATTTCATCAGCAAGCCCTTTAAGATCCGCTTCCGCTAAATGACAAGTGAGTGGGTCGCGCCTAAAGGCCCGGTAAACAGCTTCCCGGTCAAAGTTAAGTCCGGCATTTAGGACTTCTGTTTGATTGATTATATGCGGTTCAGTCAGGGCAAAAACCGTTTCAGGTAATTTTCCGGAATTAAGTGGCCTGATATTATTTCTAGAAAAAATGGCATTTGTTTCAACGACTGTTTCCGCCGGAAAATTGTCAATCTGATTCGCTGTATTAGGCAGGTTTACATTGCTTTTCACATCACCAAGCCCGCATAAGGCTTTAATCAGCAAAACACCTTCTTCGCCTGATGGCGTGATATCAAGTGCTTCTTCACGAGAAACCAAACGTTCACTTTTGGCTTTTCTTCTTGCCAAATCCTCAATCCGCCAGTTTACGCTAGTAAGATAAAAGCCCCATTTTTCGATTGATTGCGGGTCTTTTAGGTAATTGTCTTTCGGCATGAACTCGGCAAGATGGCGGTCGCCCGCAGCTGCGATTAGGCCATAACGGCGGAAAAGGTCAAATTTTACCCGGTTATTGCTGGAAAAACAACGATGAGGCAGCTTGCTTATGTCAGTTTCAAAGCCTGTTTCATAAAATTCATCAACAAAATCACGGTACATCTCCATCAAATCCACAAGACCGAATGCCGCGCTGTCAAACCAAGTAAAATGATTTAGGCCAAGGACATTAATCTTGATTTCCTTGCGTAAGACTTCTATTCCTAAATTCCGGGTGGCCATTAAGGCTAGCAGATTTTGCATCCCAAATACCTCATGGCAGCAGCCAAAAGCTTTTATTTCGGGGAAAACATGATATAGGGTCCGAAGACAGATACTCATTGGGTTCGTATAATTGATGACCCAAGCCTCCGGGGCAAAATCGCGGATAGCTGCGGCGAATTTTACGAATGCGGGGATCGTCCTTAGCGAACGGATAATCCCCCCTGGCCCGGTTGTATCACCGACTGATTGATAAATGCCAAGCCGCTCCGGGGTATGGACGTCTGAATACATATGCTCAAAAGTTCCCGGCATAATCGAGATAATAACGAAGTCCGCGCCAGTAACTGCTTCTTCAAGGGAAAGATAAGTGTCATAAAACCATTTGCCTTTTGTGCTGGGAAGATTTGACATCCGGTTGCCGATAAGGTCGTTATTCTTTGCTGCCGCTGTGTCGATGTCATACAGGCGGATAGTTCCGCCTAGATCGGCCTCAAGCGCAAGATCGGTCATAAATGTCCATGCCCATTGGCGCGAGCCGCCACCGATATAAGCAATGTTTAGTCTTTTTGGGTTCATATTGTCAGTTCCTTTCGTTAAACCAGACCCTCATCTGTCCCTCTTTCCGGTTTGCCCAAGCATAATAGGGGATTAGCTTGACCGTAATAAGGGATTCGGCGGGCGGGTTTTCAGAGTATAGTTTTTCATCGCTCTTTGCCCTGATTGCTTGCGCTGATAATGGCACAACTCCGTTTAGCAGATTGGGGTCAAAAGCTAAAATCTCAGGTTCAGAATTTCGGGGGATAAAAATATTTTGCAATTTGCCGTTATCGCACTCTTCGGCACAGTAAACAAGCGGTCCGCGCATGAAAGCGACTTTTCCGGCATTGGCACGGACTTTGTCATTAGCATAGATTTTGCGGACTTTTAGCGGAAAATCAACAATAATGACATCACCGTCATCCCATTTGCGCCTAATCTTCAAATAGCCATTTTGGAAAGCTAAGATATCAATTCTCTCACCGTTTAGCGTTAAACTAAAATCCTTTGCCCAGTCAGGCATTCTTATGCAAAAATCAAATAAACCGCTGCCGCTAAAGTGATAGTTTAAGCTGCTTTGATAAGGATAATCAGTTTCAAGCTCTATTTTGATATTTTTGGCAGGTGATTCCATCATGCTCCCGATAAAGAGATGGGAAAAAATTTGGCTGTCGTTTTCCGCCCAAATATAATCACCAAGCGAGGTAAGGAATCGCGCAATATTCGGCGGGCAACAGGCACAGGCATACCACTTAGGGCGGCTGGGTTTTACGTGCGAATAGCTGTGAGTTACCCCTGATACGCCAGGTTCAGCCTCAAGCGGATTGCAATAAAAGAAATTTGTGCCGCTAAGGCTCATTCCGCTAAGGATTGAGTTATATAAAACCCGCTCGATGACATCAGCATAATTGCTATCCGGATTAATATTAAGCATTTTTTGAGCAAAAAAAGCTAATCCAATCGAAGCGCAGGTTTCGCCGTAAATTGTATCATTGGGCAAATCATAATCAGAGGTAAAAGCTTCGCTAAACGAAGTTGAGCCGATTGCCCCGGTCAGATACATTTTTCTATCCGTAATACTGGCCCAAAGAATTTCACAGGCTTTATATAATTCCTCATCGCCTGTTTCATTGGCAATATCTGCCATTGCGGTATACATATAAACAGCCCTGACGGCATGGCCAACGGCTTCACGCTGCTCCCTGACCGGAAGATGGGACTGGTTATAGCGGTTATCACCATTTGATTTGCCCCAGACGAACCAGTCAAGGCGGGCATTTTCCTCATCAAAATACGAGGGGCTTTTACCGCGCTCATCAATAAAATGCTTTGCAAGATGAAGATATTTTTCTTCATTAAAAACCCGGTAAAGCCGCATTAAAGCAAGTTCGATCTCTTGATGGCCGGGGTAGCCCGGTTTGCTTTGGTTAATGAATATGTCGTAGATTAAATCAGCCTTTTTCCGTGCGATGGCAAGGAGATTTTGGTTGCCGGTTGCTTCATAATAGGAAACAGCTGCTTCAATCATATGGCCAGCGCAGTATAATTCATGGGCTTCCCTAAGGTTGGCGAATTTCTCATATTGGTCATTGATGGTAAAATATGTATTGATATAGCCGTCAGCTTGCTGGGCCCGCCCAATCAAGGCGATAGCGTTATCAGCGCGTCCAAGAAGCGCGTCATCAGGTTTTAGGTAAAGCGAATAGCTAACGGCTTCAAGCCATTTATATAAGTCGCTATCCTGAAAAACAAAACCATAAAACGCCCCCTCTTTTTCTTGGGCCGCAATTTGGAAATTCGCAAAAACATGGCTTTTTTCCGCCCCCTCGACCTCATCATTTAGGATTGCTTCCTGATACGGAATCACCACCTCAACAGCCAGCCTTTGGTATGCGCTAAAAAAGCGGTCAGTTATTTTTACATTGCGATAGGAGATGTTTTTATTGTTTTTCAAGTTTACCCTCTTTATTGTGGCAGGAGATTTAAGCTGCCCAATCCCGCATTTCTAAAGAGCGAGTAATTAACGGAAAATCCTCTTGAGAAGATAATTCAATTGCCGATTCCAATTTTCTCAGCCAATCCAAACGAAGGCCAAGTTCATTACTAGATTCTTCAAATATTTTTCCAGATTCTTCGGGAATAGTGATAAACATATTTTTTCTTTCCGGAAGCCTAATTCTCTTCCCTGCTGTATAAAAAAAGCCGTTCTCCAAATATCCTTCATATGCTTGTGCCTGCATAATCGCTCCTTTCTTTAATTATTATAATAAATTATAAGACAAAATAATCACATTTTCAAGTGTATTATTTGCCGTTATCGCTTCCAATTCTCTGAATGCCACTTGGCAACAAGATTTATCTTATATTGATCTTTCTGCGACTGAATGTGGAAAGCCACTATATAGAAAACTTGGATTTACTGAATCAAAACCATCCGCACATATTACTGAAATGAAACTTTCATTGCTATAACTTAGATTGTACGCCGAATAAGCCGGAGTTTGTAAAGCAAAAAAAGCCAGATCGATGAATCGGCTGTATTTAGGCGTGTTTCTTCGATTATTCAAAACAGAAAGTTCCGCGCTCAATCTAAAGCTAATCAAGAAATCATCTTGATGTTTTGGGAAATCGGAAAATATATCGGATCTGTTTTGCTTGAGGGGCAACGCTCGGAGTATGGAAAGCAAATTCTTGTGACATTGTCACAAGAATTACAAGCAGAGCACGGAAGCTGCTTCGAGTATTCAAACATTACGAGAATGGTCAAATTCGCTAATCGTTTTCCCGATATTGAAACGATAACTGAATTGGCTTCACAATTAAGTTGGTCGCATTTTATTGCTTTATTGCCACTTAAAACTGATGAAGCGTTTATGTATTACGCCAAAGATGCTTCTTCAAGATTACTGAGCGTTCGTGAGTTGCGAAACCAAATATCACGTAAAGCCTTTGAACGCAAGGAAATTGCTGATACTCAGCTCTCTAAAACGTCAGCTGTTCCTTTAAATATGTTCAAAGACCCATATTTGCTTGACGTTCTCGGTTTAAAAGAAAATTATCTTGAAGCCGACTTAGAGAAAGCTATTCTTGTGGATTTAGAAGCATTTATTCTTGAATTCGGTCATGGGTTTACATTTGTCAAACGCCAAAAACGAATGACTATGGATGGGGCGGATTTTACACTTGATTTGCTGTTTTATCACCGAATACTCAAACGACTTGTTGCAGTTGAACTAAAAATAGGAGAGTTTAAGCCGTCTTATTCGGGGCAGATGAGGTTCTATTTGAAATGGCTTAACCGCTTTGAGCGTCAGGAGGGTGAAAACCCGCCTATCGGTTTAATTCTTTGCACCGAAGCGTGTCGTGACCAAATTGAACTTATGGAGCTTGACAAAGAGGGTATTGCTGTTGCCGAATACTGGACTGCAATGCCGCCAAAAGTTGTCTTTGAGAAGAAAATAAAAGAAATCTTTGAGGAAGCACAGGAGCGTTTGGAGCGGCGTAAGATGTTGCCAAGTGGCGAAGTTAAGCGGGATATTGAGTATTTTTACGAGACGAAAGATGATTCGGAAGAATAGAAACGTTTACTTATTTTTAAAATACTGCGAAAGCTGTCAACGCTTATCTGATAACGGGTAATTTAAAGCACATTCAAACACGTCTGCACATTACCAAAGGCATTCTTCACCTGCTTTGTCATCTTGATTTTGGGTTTTTAGAAGAAATGAAAAAGAATTAGTTTGCAGGACCTAAATCATATCGTTATTAAATTCTGGTAGGCTCATAATTCATAGACTGACAGCATAATAAAGAGACGAAATGTATAATTCTTGAAGGGTTACGAATGAAAATCACCCATTCAAGTCAAATTTCTGCATTTTAGGACATTTTTCACACAAGGTGTTAGGGGTGTGATAAGCTAATAAGGCAACTGCTTTTACAAAAGATAATTGAAAAAGGAGAAACTAATGACAAGAGAAATCAATTCAAAAACTATATCTGATTTAATGACGGCCTCGCCATTTAATATGGAGGGACAAAATGCTTATGAGTCATTACAAGAACTATTTGAATTTGCTGGGCAAAGTCACAATGAGTGGAAAATGACATATCTAAAAGAGGTATATTCAGAACCCTTTTTCATGGTGCCAAACTTTATTAACAGAATTAGAGAAAGTGCAAGTGATGAAAAAGAGACATTAAAATATAGTGTTAATTATATACGAAGATGCAAAAGGAATCTCAAAGAATTTGAAAAAAGCTTTGTGGGTGATAAAAAGAATAGTGCATTATCAAGAACTTTGTATATTATTACTGGATCTTTAGGGAGCGGAAAAACTAATTATGTGCATAAGCTTATTAATAAAGCTGAAATAGACACGCGTGAAGGCATAGATGATATTCCATATCTTCATTGTTTTCATTCTGATTTTGAAGAAATGCCTCATAATAATATTAAATTCTTGAAAAATGATGATTACATAATCGATAGACATCCATTCTGTGCGCTGGATGCACTAGAGCTGATATTAGTTGAAAATATAAGTAATTGCTTATGCGAGCATACTTATGATTTGAGCAATGGGTGGGAATATAAGAAACCATCTTTTGATAAACTAGTTAAGAAGATTGAAAGTATTGTTGTAACTTATAAGAAATATTATGGTGGCGACGATTCAGATAACGAAAAATTTTTTGAGGAACTTAGCAACTGTCATTTAGAGTGCAGAACAGTTGCAGAAATATCGCTAAGATTAGCTGAGTATATTAAGAATAAGATAGGAACAGATAAAAATGGGGAAATTTATGTCAGTGAAAGAAAAAGGTCTTTAAGGTATTTGACTGACTTATTATTTAGGTTATTTTTCTGTCTTTCTATTACTGAAAGTCAAAAACGACAAAGAAAATTTGTTCTGTTAATAGATAATATTGAAAGAGTAATGTATAAAAATGTCGAGCATGAAGAACTTATGTTTGGCGTGGATGAATCTATTATTAAAATTATTCTAGAATTAATGAATGAGAGTGCCAAGGCGTTTCAGCTTCATCTGCAAAACATAGTTAAAAGCGATAATTTTGAAGAAAAAACCTTGAATATTCCAGCCGCCATAATGTTATCAATGCGTGAATGTACTTTGGGAATTATCTCTAGCGATTTACAAGATGATGACAAAAATTATATGGAATATGTCGAAATATCAGAATGGTTTGATAGTGAAGAGATATTAAACAAAAAAATTTGTTATTTCACTAAGCTCCTGGATCCAGGTGACCCTAAGAACTATTTTTCTTTGTTAGAGCTAATTGAAAAAATAAAAATAATCGAACAAGATACTCCTGGTACATATGCAATAAGCGATGGGGTATATGCCTTTCAACATATACTAAAGGACAAAACCAAAGAACCTTGGTGTCTTTGCAATTTTGCTCACAATTTCTATAACAATTCAATAAGGCATATCGCATTGCGATTTGTCAAAGGATTTTTAGGATTCTATGAAGATCCTGATCTAAAGGATATAGAGTATGGCGATAATTGGTATAACCCAATTGGATTCTTTAATATGATGTGTAATAAGAACTCCGCCCTCATTGGTGACAAAGGGGGCATAAATACTTATCTTTTAAGAAGATTTATTATTGGGTTATTATTCAGATACATAGATGAGCAAAGCAAAACATTCGGATTTGAGGATATTAATGCAATGCATAATGATAAAGCTTCTTGCTCATATACAAGAAGAATCTTAACATATCTCTCAAATATTAGTGAAGAAAATAAAATAATCAATATACACAAATCTAAAAAAAATAAAAGAAAAGACATAGATGATTTCGAATATATAAGCGCAATCAAGTTAATGGAAGATTTATCCATTCCCATTTCGGAGTCAGAAGTTTTTTCAGAAATTCTGTGGCACTTAAATCTTTTTTTGGGCAAAGATACTTTATGGACTGGTACTCTGCATATTGAAGTGCCAGGAGGAAATATATTTGAAAAGCATGAAAATATTCGTGACTATATCTGCAAGGATTTTGAAAATAAAAAGAAAATGACCCCAGAAAAGTTTGAAAAAGCTGAAAAAGTAAAAGTAAAGCTTAATCCGGCCGGTCGCACTTTCGCAATGTGTATGCCTGATTTCGAATATTTTTCGGCTCGATATGTGAAAGAATCAGAAATCGAAGAAGATAGAGAATCATACCCTCTTTTATCTGTTAGAAATAATAATAATCTGAATAAGTTATTGAGTAAAATATATAAGTCTTCTAAAAGTTGCATAGAGCAAATTAAACTAACTGAAAAGGATCTTGACAATATAAAAGATAGATGGCGGTATAATAAGAAAGAAGATGGCAAAAGCCATATTCATCGCATTTTAGCCAGCCAGTATCTCTATCTCGACAATTTCCTCATTCATTTAGAAAGAAATGATATTTGTGGGATTGATCGCGCGGAAGCAGAACGTATGGTAAATACAATCCAAAAGATGTTACAGGTGTATAATAAAAAATTTATTGAGGAATTTCCTGGAGAAAAAACATTGGTTCAATTGGCAGAGGACAGAAGAAAAAGAAGAACTCTTAGTATATGAGTTATTTAAGCAAAGGCGCAGCCTCACCCTGCGCCTTTATTTTTAAGTTTTGCCCAAAGCCCCACCACACATTTTCCCGCCCTCACTTTGTACTCGAAAAAGTACATTAGTTTACTTGACCCTAATGCCCCATTTAACTTATAATAAAAGAGAACACACAGAATCTATTAATTTTCATATAAAATTCTAAGGAGGCATACTATGAAACCACAATGGCAGGATTTTCTAGGCGGAAAATGGGTCGGTGAAATAAACGTCCGCGACTTTATCCAGAAGAATTACAAACCCTACGATGGCGATGATACATTCATGGCCGGTCCAACCAAGGATACGCTTGACTTATGGGAGCAGGTTCTTTCGCTAAGCAAGCAGGAACGCGAAGCTGGCGGAGTCCTTGATATGGATACGCAAATACCTTCAACAATTGTCTCACATGGGCCGGGTTACCTTGACAAAGCCAAGGAAACCATTGTTGGCTTCCAAACGGATAAACCTTTTAAGCGTTCCATGCAGCCCTACGGCGGAATCAGGATGGCAGAAAAAGCTTGTTCGGATAATGGTTACGAGGTTGACCACGCCATCAGTGAATTTTTCTCAACCCATCGCAAAACCCATAATGCCGGTTGCTTTGACGCTTACAATGACGATATCCGCGCTTGCCGTTCTTCGCACGTTATTACCGGGCTTCCTGACGCTTATGGACGCGGCCGGATTATCGGCGACTACCGCCGCATTGCCCTTTATGGAATCGACCGCCTGATTGAAGACAAACAAGAGCAGAAGAACTCGACTGGCCGCATTATGACTGATGACGTAATCCGCTTGCGTGAGGAAATAAGCGAGCAAATTGTCGCGCTTAACCATATGAAGCAAATGGCCGCTTCTTACGGAATTGACATTTCACAGCCAGCTGCCAATATAAAAGAAGCAATCCAGTTTACTTATTTTGGATATCTGTCAGCAGTAAAAGAGCAAAACGGCGCGGCAATGAGCCTCGGCCGGATTTCGACTTTCCTTGATATTTATGCGGAACGCGACTTAAAGAACGGAACTTATACCGAAGAGCAGATCCAAGAATTTTTCGATCACTTCATTATGAAGCTCCGCCTTATCAAATTTGCCCGCACCCCGGAATACAACAGCCTTTTTTCTGGCGATCCAGTCTGGGTAACAGAATCGCTTGCCGGAGTTGGCATTGACGGCCGCCACATGGTGACGCGGTCAACTTTCCGCTTCCTCCACACCTTGACAAACCTTGGTGCTGCCCCCGAACCCAACATGACCGTCCTCTGGTCAACAAGGCTGCCTGACAATTTCAAAAAATACTGTGCCAAGATGTCAATCCTTACTTCTTCGATCCAGTATGAAAATGACGACCTAATGCGCGTTACCCACGGTGACGATTATGCAATCGCCTGTTGTGTTTCGGCCATGCGTGTCGGCAAAGAAATGCAGTTCTTTGGGGCAAGGGCGAACTTGGGTAAATGCTTATTATATGCCTTAAACGGCGGAATCGATGAAAAGAGCCGTAAGCAGGTCGGCCCGCGCTATCGCAAATATGAAGGCGATGTTCTTGATTATGACCAAGTCATGGTGCTTTTTACCGATATGATGGAATGGCTGGCTGATGTGTATGTCAATACCCTAAACATCATTCACTATATGCACGACAAATACTGCTATGAAAGAGCCCAGATGGCATTACATGACCGTGATGTCCTGCGTTATTTTGCAACAGGCATAGCAGGGCTGTCGGTCGTAGCCGATTCATTATCAGCGATTAAATACGCAAAGGTCGTGCCGATTCGCGATGAAGACGGTTTAATTATCGACTTTGAAACGACTGGTGATTTTCCAAAATTTGGTAATGATGATGACCGCGTTGACAGTATCGCCCATGATTTGGTTAAGCAATTCATGACGATGATCAGAAGACATCACACTTACCGTAACGGTTTCCCGACGATGTCAGTTCTGACGATTACTTCAAACGTAGTTTACGGCAAAGCAACCGGAAATACCCCGGACGGCCGTAAAGCTGGCCAGCCGTTTGCACCGGGTGCAAACCCAATGCACGGCCGTGATACGAAAGGGGCGATTGCGTCACTTACCTCTGTTTCAAAGCTTCCGTACAAAGATTCAATGGACGGTATCTCAAATACCTTTACCGTCATTCCCGGAGCGTTGGGCAAAGATGATGTCATTTTTGCTGGTGATTTAGAAATGGACTTAAAACATGAATAATGAAATAGATACGGCAATGGTTGACGATATCGTCAGAATGCTTGACAAGGGCTTTTCCGGCGGAGTCGGCCATGTCAACATCGAAATAAATGAAGAACTTGATGAATTTAAGAATGTTAAAACAAAGGGGTGTGCAGATTGCTCAAGCACGCCCCTGGCGTGCAGCATCCCAACGATGCTGGAAATCTAAACCAAAAAGGAGAAAACTATGTCAAACGTAAGTAATGCCCAAGTGGATAATCTGGTCTCATTATTGGATGCCTATGCCGATAAAGGCGGCCATCACCTAAACGTTAATGTTTTAAACCGCGATACCCTTATTGATGCCAAGGAGCATCCGGAAAAATACCCCCAGCTCACAATCCGCATTTCCGGTTACGCCGTCAATTTTATTAAACTGACTCCTGAGCAGCAAGCAGACGTAATTTCCCGCACTTTCCATGATGAGTTGAGTGTGCTGTAGTGAGCATTACTTAAGTAATTGTTAATGCAAATTAAAGTAATATTTAACCCATGTATTAATATATAGGAATTTACAGTTACTTTAAACGACAAAGGATATATAGAAGTATATCGTTTTATGTATACTTCTATATATCTTACATCGGCTTATGTCTTTTTTCGAAATTCTGTCACTTTTTCTCTAGTAGATTTTCCCATTTCGAACCATATATCTTCATGACAACCTCATAAACATTCCCCTTATCATTCACTTTTACCTTCTTTTCTTGCCCGATATAGATGCGTTCCAGATAGGCAGGCAAGATAAACTATAGTTGAAACAAGCAAAATCAACAAGAAATTCCGCTCTGTGGAATACGTTACCGTGAAAAGCCCTTGAACACACATTACGAGGAAATGGCTAAGAATGTACGAAATTGGATAGAGCAAGATTCTTTCTATCCATATTTTTACTCTTTGCTTTTTTGAGAAGATCATAAGTGATGCCGACAGGGCTAAACAGGCCAATACCGCCGCTACTAAATAATACCCTAACACAAGGCGGGGCAATGTTATAATGCCGTTCGAGCCATGCGGGTCTGAACCAAATAGCAAGACATCCTCCGTCCCGTCGTTGTTTTGATAGTATATTGCCGCTTGCTTGAATGATTGCCTTCCATCAGACAACACGATAGCGACGCTCTGTTTGCTCTGCTTCACGAAATGCAAATCCCAAATCGTATTCCATGCGGTTATGCTAAATACGCCCGTTGCTCCATCTTCGCTTATATAATGGTTGACGTAGAACCCCGTAACTTGGTCGTCAAAAGTGCATAGCACAATTCCGCCTTCATCGAATAAGGTCAGCACATCGCTCGAATAAGGCACATACTGCGGCGAAGTCAGAAACGCAAACACCGTAATGGCGATGGTCAGGACAACGGCAGCCGTGAACAAAACGGTCGCTATCCGTTTTTTCAGCAGCTTTTTTTTCAAATGAATCAAAGGCGCGGCACTCAGCCCTATGGACATTTCCGGCGGTTGCTTCATGCAGTAGAGCATATTCCGGCAATCCTCGCAGTCCGCAAGGTGTTCATCGACAAATGCTTTAGTTTCATCACTTGCCACATCCTCAACATACAAGGGTAAAATGTCTTGTATGATTTTGCACTCGTTTTTCATTGTCTGCCCTCCATTTTTTCCTTAATTTTGTTTCGTGCCCGGTGATAAGTGACGCAAGCCCAATTTTCGGTTTTACCAAAAATCTGTCCGATTTGACTAAAATTCAATTCCCCGAATACTCGAAGCATTAACACTTCTTTGTAAGGTTCAGCCAAATCATGTATATGGGCGTGTACTTGCATTGCTTGGTCTTTGGCAATTAGTTTTTCCTCAACATTATCCGCTTGTTGGTGAATAGCTAATTCGTCAAGACTGTCTAAATCCGCAAGATTGCTTTGCTTTTTCAAAAAAGAGTAGTAGCTGTTTTTAGCAATCTGGCACAGCCAAACGCGAATATCGCAGTCGCCGCGAAACTTGTCAACGGAGCGCATAGCTTTGAAAAATGTTTCGCTTGTGATTTCTTCCGCTACGCTTTCATTGCCGGATAGTTTCATCAAGAACAAAAAGACATCGCTAAAATATGCCTTATATATCTGTTCAAACTCGGTCACTTTTTCACCTCCTCGCCTATAAGACTCTCGAATTGCATTTATCTTACAAAATATTTTTCATAAACATAAAACGGGACAAATAAGAATTTCATATTTGCT
>WRLH01000008.1 GCA_009777715.1 Lachnospiraceae bacterium | reverse complement strand
TTATGAAGATTAAAATTAAGAGGTCGTGAAATTTATGCTAATTGAAAAAATAAAGAATAACTTCATATTAATGTTGATCCTTTTAGTTTTAATAGGTTTCGCTTTTTTCTTTATAATTAAACCCAATGAGTCAAAACCCGTTGCAAAAGCAGGTGATAGTTATATAAGTTATCAAGAATTAGTTGATTACCTCATGGATTTGAATGGCAAAATTGCTATAGATAGTTTAATAGATAATAGTTTATTTGATCAAGAATTTGAAGTTTTAAATATACCTGAAGTTGATGATGAAATATTCATAGAACAATTAAGATTCATACAATTATTTAATCCTCAGCATAAGACACTTGGCGATGTAACTACTAAAAAATTTGTTGAATATTATTTCAAAATTAAGATTCTTGCTGAAACATATACTATTAATGACACTACTCTCCATCGTTTTCTCTTAAGAGAACAAGAGCAAAATGGCGATTACTTTATAGATGCTGTAATTTTAAGTGGCACACATGAGCAATTATTAAAAGCAGAAAATGAATTACGTTTAGGCAGAAGATATGATGAAATTGCCAGAGAGCTTTCATTGCAAATAGACTACAATCAATTTTTTACTGCAAATAATGAGTACGGAGAAGATTTCTCTTTTTTAGAGGTTGGTCAATATTTGCATATAATGTCCAGTAATCATATCATAGATAACACAGATCAAAATAACAATGCAAACTATCATTCGATTGTAATAGTTAATTCAATTAATGATGTAAACGACAAGTTATTTAATATTAATGAAAACAGAGAATTAATATTGAATGTGTATTTTTCGAAAAATTTCTCGCAAGAAAGGATGAATGTTAGCCAATACTTGAGAATGAAATATGAAATTGAATATTATTAAAATCATCATTGCTATGATAAGTAGTTGCATTTTTATAACGTTAATTTTACATATAAATAGTGGAAACTATAATACTTATAATGACTTTAATTACGAGGATAATAAATACGAATGGGCCTATGATTATATTGGGATAAAGAAAAGAACCAACGAAGGAGACGGAATAAGAATTGCGATTCTAGATACTAGTTCAAATTATGCTTTAAAACTACTTAATGAATCTGTATCTTTTTTGCAATTTCCAGAAAAAATAATTAATAACTCCGAATTAATTACCCACGCAGATGAAATAGTAGGTATTATCAATAAAATATCTCCAAATGCTCAAATTACGTTATGTGTTGTAGCAGATAAAGATGGAATAGTTTATGAGGATGCTTTAAAAAGAGCTTTAGAATGGATTGAGCTGCGAGATTTTGAAATTGTCAATATGAGTTTGACGTTAAGCTATTATTCTAATGAAATTGCTAATTTGCTATATAATTTATATTTAAAAAATGTCACTTTAGTTGCGTCAGCAGGAAATGATGGCAAAAACAGCTTAGATTTCCCATCAAGTCTATACTTTGTGATGTCAGTTGGCTCTATAGATAAGAATGGAAAAAAATGGATTAACTCTAATTATGGAAAGGAGCTGAAATTTTCATTACCAGGAACTAATATTAATAGTCAATATTCAAACAAAATTTATGAAGGTTCATCTTTATCTGCTGCATTTCTGACAGGGATTGTTTCACAAATAAGGCATGATAAAAGCGACATCAATAATGTTGAACTTGAATTAATTTTAATTGATATGGCTGGTAATGAAGAGCATAATATAATGACAGGGTTTGGAACACCAAAATTTAAGGAGGAAACTTAAAATGAAACGAAGAAAAAAGTTCTATGTAGCACTAGGAGCAGTATTGGCTTTAGCCACTGCATTAAATGTTTACGCATTCGATGGTAGGGCAGAAAACTTAACTGTGCAAAAAATAGTAACACAAGTTATTGATTTCCCAATTGGTATTGATCAGTACATAATTGATGCTTATGTACTATCAGGCTGGAGCTATGATAGGCATAATAATCAAGTATCAAGGGATATCACATATGCCGGAGAAGAAATTGTAGTATTTGGCGAAGCATATAAAACTGATTCGAATGGAGAAATTGTGGTAGCACTTCATACAAGAGAGGCTTTAGAGATGGAAATTACCACGAAATCGCTTAGCCCTTTTACTGATTCAGAGCTAATCATGAAAGTGGACGCAAAAAAAGCGAAGCATATTGTGCTTCGAGATGTTGTTTTACTTAATGAAATCCTTGCTGGAATGGATGAACCAAGAAAAGATCCGGAACATGACGGACGTGTTCAATGGACTATCACTTATGAAGATATTGAACCTAGTAATGGGCAAACTGTTCACTGTAATAGATTTAATGGCTATTTGGGCAACGGAGTATTTAAAGCATTTCAAGCCCACCCAACGGCTTTACTAAATTTCATTCAAAGCGATTGTGATGTGGCATTAGCCAATAGTACCAACTGTTTGGCTGATTATGATCCTGATTTATCAAAAAGGTATTGCTCTACATATTCATATGCCAAAGCCGCTACTTGTTCACTTGATGTAGGGCATTCACGAGGATACCATAAACATACTGGATTCTTTTCGCCTTCAAGTTGAGGCGTAACAAATTACAAGCATATTCCTGTGATATTTAATCCCAGGAATATGCTGTGTTTTTTTAATATATCATGTTTATACTATAATTAAATTTTTCGAGGTAATTATGGGATTATCACTTACTTTGCTATTTATAGCATTCATTGCTTTGATAATAAGCTACTTATTTGCGCGGAATAAAATAAGAAAATTGATAGCCATTACATTAATTATATTCGGATTCATCTTTGCTTCATTAATTGTGAAGCGCATGAACTCAATAGAGTTAGATAATATTTATGTTATGGGTTATTTCATTAACGAGGCGATAGACGAAGCAAAAATTCAAACGCAATATGAAAAAACGTATGAATACAGGAGTAAAATATTCTACACAGTCAAAAATACTAGTCTTTTAAGATTGGCTTTATCTACAGATAGCAATATTGTCGTGGCAATTTACGCTTATGATGATAATATCGTTGAAAGCCCGTTAAGCATTCCGCTTATTTTAGCAACACCTTTAGGTGACTTAATAATTGGCAAGAGTAATTATGATGATGTCATCAATGTTTTTGGTAATAATTATTCAACGTGGCTTTTTTCTGATTCAGCAGAAAAAGTAATAACTTATAATGATTATAAATCAAAAATAAGACTACGATGTTGCTTTAACGAAAATCTATTAGTTAGTACAATAATTGAATCCTTTTAGCATTCAGAAATTTGCCGACAATAATTGACCGCTTCGGTCAATTATTGATAACATCCTACAACTATCCTCTAATACTCATCAATGGTTAAGAATAGTGATTTTTGTCCTACAGGTTGACTTGAAACGTCAATAAATCGACTTCAATGGTTTTCAAGTACAAGCTGACAATAAACTTTACAAAAATTTACAATTTTACTAATGTTTGTCTATAATTGCTCCGATAATAATATAGGAATAAAACTACTGTAACCTTAAATAGGTTACAGTAGTTTGGTAAATTTAAGGAGGCATAATAATGGACATAAATAATAACGTTGGAATTTGCATTAACCATAATTCAATGCAATTAACTAGCAATCCTGCCAATAGAGGTACACGTGATTTGAGTTTTTTCAGACCTTTAATTGGTTGGGAGAAGCTTGAAAATATATCGTCTGAGTTGCAGAACCATAATGCAAAATTAATTCTTGGAAACCATGTTCCATTAAATAAAAGCCAAAATTCCATAACATTTGGTATAGGTTCTACATTTTCTTTGAGTGGCGGTTTCACAATCAAGATTGGGAGCGAAGGCTTTGAATTAATCGGAGATACAAAAACTAATATGGCGGGACGAATCCAAGCAGAGCAGTATCGGGATTTTCTGGATAAAATGATACGCTATGCGAATGGCCAAATTAATCATTTTTATTTATTTCCTAGAGATATAGAAGAAGCTACACGCGATGTACTTAAAAAGCTAAGTGAATTTGGCATTGACACATCAAAAGATTTTACGATTAATGGCACTCTTTTTACTGTCCAAAATGGAATAGTCGATAAAAAGTCAGCTTTTGATGCCCAGGCTGCTTTTGAAATGCAGATAGCAAATAACCGTACCTATACCTTTGCTGATGAAAAAACAAAAGCATGGATTCACCACTTAACTGAATATTACTTCCGCAATGCCCCGGAAGATGTCAAAAAATCCTTTTATGATACGATGGAAAAAACTGGAATCAACCCTTTTCCTGATGGCTATAGCGGCGCCTTTAAACAATTATCAGTTGAGCAGGATTTTGCTACTTTCGGTAATGATGATATAATCGGAAGCTCTGTCGAAAGTGCTGTTATTGCAGTAAGAAATATATTAGAGCGGATTGCAAATCCAATCATAACCGAAAAAGATCCTAACAATATTGAAATGCTTAAAAAAGAAGAAACATTTTACCAAGCCCTGCTGGCTGCTTTATTACAGTAATTATCGTATTCAACGTGGCTTTTTTCTGATTCAGTAGAAAAAGTAATTACTTATAATATCCTACTGGGTGGATTTGAAATGCCGATAAATCTATTGCACAGGCCTTTAAAGTACAAACTGACATCTGATAACCAACTCTAAAATCAATGCCGTAAATCTGCCCGTCCCATTCTTTTTTTTCATCAATTAAATAAATCGTCTTGCGGCCAAGATCAATATCTATTTTATTTAAGCTAATCCTTAAGCCACGCCCAACACATTTAACATAAGCTTCTTTTATTGTCCAGAAGCGATAAAAGACCGCGTTTCTTTGTTCGTCCGCAATTTGATCCATATATTCCTGCTCTTTTTCCGAAAGAACTTTCTTGATTAGCGATGAGCTTACTGCCTTGTTATTTATTTCTTCAATATCAATGCCAACTTGGGTGTCGCCAATCGCACATATCACCCATTCACCGGAATGGGAAATATTAAAATGAAGCTCCGGGTAATCCGGGAAAAAGGGCTTTTCTCCTTTCGGCCTGCTTATGTTAAGCTTTTCCGGCGAAACCGAAATTATTTCCCCTGCAACTGTCCTTATCATTGCTTCGCCAAATAATGACCGGAGAAAATCCTCGCGAAACCGAAAACGGTTAAGCCGCTCTTGCTGGCCGGGCGTAACATAAGCAAGCCATTTGGATATAATGGCTTCATCAATATTTTCATGGATGGATAAGGTGTAAATTTTCATTTTTTTCATAATAATAAACTCATTGTCCCAGCCGCTATCAGCAACCCCACCAGCAGTTTCTTTTAGTAGGGCTTATTTGCTTAATGCAACCTAAGCATACAGTATTTTGGTTAAATGGTCAATAAAATTTGAATCCTTTTTGCATTATAAAATTGCCGGCAATAATTGACCGCTTCGGTCAATTGCTGCTGATATATCCCTTGCAACTTTCTAAAGGTTGACTTGAAACGTCAATAATTATGCTTCAATGGTTTTCAAGGACAGACTGACAATAAATTTTACAAAAATTTACAATTTTACTAATGTTTATCTATAATTGCTCCGATAATAAAATAGGAATATGATTAAGAGGAATTTTTGATGAAAAGAGGAATTTTAAAATGAAAATTGGTATTTGTGATGGTAATAAAGAATATCTTGATATTTTATGCGAAGCATTGTCATCTAAGACTATAGCATTGCCAAACGCAGCGGCAATTGAATTATTTTACTCTGGCAATGATTTAGTCAATTATTATGAGAAAAATGGCAACTATTTAGATCTTCTTATTTCGGATATCGAAATGCCGGGACTATCTGGCATTAAAGCAGCACATATCATTCGCAAAAAGGACAAACAAGTAATTATCATATTTCTTGCTAACCATTGTCAATATATATCACAAGCTTTAAAGGTTGAAATATTTGATTATTTGGTTAAGCCATTGGATATTACTGAGTTGAATAGTGTTATTAAACGAGCCGTAGAAAAATATCAAGAGCAGCAGCATCTCATTGAAATAAAATCAAACGGCAACTTAATTCTGCTTGAAGCTAATACAATCATCAAAATTGAGAGCGAAAAGAACTATATTAATTTTTATACGAGCGAAAAAAAATATCGGTATAAAGGAAGTTTAAAGGAGTATGAGGTGAAGCTGGCTCCTAACGGCTTCTTGAAGTGCCACAATAGTGTTTTGGTCAATGCAGAGCATATACATAAGATAGAAACTGACAGGATAGTTACCACAACAGGGCTTATTGCTGACATTAGCATTAGGAGAAGAGGAGCTTTTCTTAGGGAACTAGAAGAATATAATACGAGGCTTAAAATATGACGGGGATCTACAAAAGCAGATAAGCTTAATGGAAATATGAGGTATTTTTAATGCAAGATATAATGAAAATGCAAAAGAGTTTGAAGTAAGAATTATGATGGTAAATCATGTAAATCTTCATTTTTTCATAATAACAAACTCATCGTCCCAGCCACAATCAGCACTAATCCAACCAGCGGCTTCTTGTTAAGCTTTTCATGCAGTAAAAAGTAGCCAAAGGCAATTGTCACAACAATGCTCAATTTGTCAATGGGGACTACTATGCTGGCCGGCCCTTCTTTAAGAGCCCGGTAAAAGCATAACCACGAAAGCCCGGTTGCGATTCCAGATAAGACAAGGAAAATCCAGCTGCGTTTTTCAATTTGCCTTATCTCGCGTTGTTTTCCTTTAACGAAAACAATCAGCCATGCCATAAGAAGGACTACAATCGTCCTTACCGCCGTCCCCAAATTTGATTCGATATTGCTAATGCCGATTTTTCCCAAAATCGCTGTCAGGCTGGCAAACACGGCTGCCAAAATGGCGTAAAACAACCACCTTGCATCATTTTTCGTTTGTGCATTACCTGCTTCCTTACGCTCAATCATTAAGTAAGTTCCTGTTCCAATCAAGGCGATTGCCAGCAATTTAAGCGGATTCAAGCTTTCGCCAAGAAAAATAAATGACAGTATTATCGTTAAAACTGTGCTTGATTTGTCAATTGGGACAACTTTATTGATATCGCCAAGCTTTAAGGCACGGAAATAGCATAACCAAGACGCACCTGTCGCAAACCCGGATAAGATGAGGAAAATAAGGCTATGGCTATCAATATCCGGAATTTCTCGATGAGAACCAACGATAAAAACCATCAGCCACGCAAAAATAATGACCACTACTGTCCGCAGCGCAGTCGCAAGGTTTGAATCAACATTCTTTATGCCTATTTTCGCCAGGATTGACATCACTCCAGCGAAAAAGGCGGAGGCTAGGGCATAGATTATCCACATAATTTTTCTGTACTTTCTGATGAGTGCTTTTAGCATAGGCAATGCTTGTAATCGCAACTTAAGCATACAGCATTTTGGTTAGATGGTCAAATAGAACCTTCACTCTTTGGAAAATGGCGTAAGAAAGCCCGATAAAGTTTTAGACTTTATCGGGTAGGGCAATAATTTCAAATTTGGGATTTACTTTTCAGCCAGTTGGGAGCGAAGTTCGGCTATTATTTTTGCTTGGTCTGCAACGGTGGCTTCGGCTTCATCTGCCCTACGGCTTTCTTGTTCCGCTTTGCGAGTCAAATTATTTACCCTGTTGTTGTACAGCATTATTTCATCTTGCCGTCTTTGATATGCTTGCCGAGTTACTTTATCTTCGCTCATTCTTACCAGTTCAGAAACAGCCATGCCAATCTCCTCCTCGTCCTCACAAATATTTTTAATTATCGCTTTATCCTTAATATCTTTTTCAGTAATCACCGCAAGCCATTTCGCTAGCATGGTTTCTTGCGTTTCACCTTTGCCGATGCCGCCTGTTTGGTTGATGGTTTTTACAAATGCTTTCATGTCGATGTAGTGTAATTCCAAAGCATCTGAAAAAATCGTGTGGTCGTCAATATCCGTTATTTTACAGCATTTATGGATTTTTTGATTATCGCCGCTATCCAAAGAACCGTTTGCAAAAGCTACGCAAATGACGGGCGGCTGTATTGAATATCCTTCGCTCTCTTTTAGTTCTTCACCGTATGCCCTCGCCCATGAACGGACTGTTTTGTATTTTAGGTCGTCGAGGTCATATAAGTGCATTTCTATCAATATGGTTGTACCATCGTCCAGTTGTGACCTTATGTCCAGTATAGACAGCTTATCCTCTTTTGTGTGCTTTTCCAAATAAGGGTTTAAAATTGCGAGTGATTCTATTATGCGCGGAATTTTCTTGTTTGCGAAGATTGCGTTAAGCAAGGAAATTAAAAACCGCGTATCGCCCGCTCCAAAAATCAGCTTAAAAACGTAGTCAACTCTCAAATCCATTAACTTGGAAAAATCTATTTCCAAAAAACTTTTATCTTGTCTGTTTTTTGCATTTTCCATTCACTCAATTGCTCCATATCGAAAATCTTGGTCTTGGACTTTTAATCCCTTTATAATCATTATAATCTACTTTGTTCGATTTTTCAAGAGAATTTTATGTGTCAAGTGTTTATAGACAAAATTTAGCCACTTCGTCTATAAAAAACAAAGACAAAACCTTGATACCCCTTACGGATAATACACGATTCACAATGATTCTAAACACTTTAAGTATTTATTGTCACTTCTTTTTTGTGATTTGCATTATCTCAGTTCCAAAAAACAAAAATTCTATCGCTTCTTGTGTATCTATATCACTTTTAAATTTATTAATAATAATTGACAAAATCTCTCCCTGCTGTCCCCAATACAAATCAACAATTTCATTCATTTTACTCCAGTCGTATTTTGAAAGACCAGTTGCTGCAAGAATTTTAGAATTGATATTAAAGCGACTTTTCCATTCATCGCTCCTAAATCGAGGAAACTGTGTCTTTTCTTTAAATGCTAAATCACTATAAGGTTTTTTAAGAGATAAAAATGAAAACTCTGGTCTTGTATTGATTTGCGGAAAATTTAAAATTACTACTTTGCTTTCATTTCCTAAAGTATGATAATGCGCACGACTTCTACAATCCAATGTTCCTGTTATTAGCTCTTTAAAATATTGCTGACTGCACGAATTTTGAAAGTATATTTTTTCGTGACAGTTCGCTATCAATAGTTTGTTGTATTCATTTATGTCGTTCTCTGTCATTTGAAGATTGTTTAAATTAAACATTTTTTCGTCATAAATGAGTACGAAGCCTTTGGAGCAAATTGGAAACACAATAACAAGCCCCGCCATACCCAAACCGCAAGCAGGTGGGAAAAATGCATTGACTAATTGAACGGGGTTGTCCGAGAACAATAGTTCACAATTTGTATGGTTCTCGATAAAAGAACAGTTCAATCCAAGACTTAATATCGGCGAGTAAGCGGTCGCAACGTCATAAAAACCAAACAAAATCTTCTCTTTGTTGTAAACAAGTCTTGCGCCGATTTGCTTTGCAAATTCTTGTTTGATTTCTATAAATCTATTCAAAAACCCCTTTGTTCTTATCGCTTGCGAAAAAACAAATGCACATAAAAGATTGAATTGCTCTTCGTTTAATAGTTCTTCATTCGTTAAAAAATTACGTATAAGATTTGACGTATCATTTTCTAATTTCGCATATTCGTTTTCAAGCATTTGGTTTTTGCCATAAAAGTAGTCTTCCGACGATTGGCTTTTTTTATTTGCTTTATGTGAAAAGATAATTCGTTCGTCAGTTGTCCGTGGGACTGACAAATAGCAAAATTTATTTTCTGGAAAAAACAATTCAAAACAGAATTGAGGAACATAATGCTGATTAATTGCTTCTTGTTGGTTGGTTTGCATATTTTCCCTCACTTTCCTTCATCCGGTTAATTGGTTGACTTCACGTTATAGCCACATTCAAACCAACTTAACCCACTCCCAAAATAATCGAATCCTTTTAGCATTCAAAAACTTGCCACAACAATTGACCACCTCGGTCAATAATCACTGATATACATCCCTTACCACTTTCCGGCAATACTCATCAATGCTTAAAAACAATGATTTATTACAGGCTGATTGGTATGCGTTGCGGCGTTCGGGGTCATTCCACAACAGATAAATTTTTTCCCGCAGCTCTCTTGCGTCACCGCTTGTGAATAATTCCCCATTTACCCCCTCCCGGATCAGCTCCGGCATTCCCCCGATATCGGCCGCGATAACCGGAGTTCCAAGGCTTAGGGCTTCCATCATCGCAAAGGGACAGTTTTCGTAACACTCCGAGGGAAAAATAGCAAATTCTGCTCCTCTTATGATGTCCGCCAGCTCCTTATCTTTAAGGAATCCTTTATTGCTGACATTTAGAAGCTCATTCACTTCATGCTCCATTGGCCCTGTCCCGGCAAAAACAAAAGGAATTTCCGGCAGCATATTTATCACATTCAAAAGGGTATCGATTCCTTTTTCCGGCGCATAACGCCCAAAATAAAGAACATAAGAACTTTCATCAACATCCGTAAACAGTTCTTCCACCTTAATCTCATTATTTACTTCAACAAAATTATGAAGCACGACTGTTTTTTTGCGTAATATTTTGTTGGTGTCCAGCTTCTTTTTCATAAAATGGCTCGGACAAATAATTATGTCGATAAGCTGGTAGGTTTTGAGAAAGCGGTATAAAATCGCTTCACAGCTGGCAAGCAGGCTCTTAATCACCGAACCGTGAATACATTTATATCTTAAGCAATTAAAAGCACTTCCGCTTATGCAGCTAGTGCATCGTTCCCCCGATATATACTGCTGCATTAAATGATTGGGGCAGACAAGCTGGCTGTCATGGGCTGTATACACTACCTTGATTTCATGCCTATTCTTCCGCGCAAAGCTTTTTATTTCATATAGAATCGACGGGGTCAGCTGAAAATTAAAATTATTAAGATGGACAATATCCGGGCGAAAATCATTAAGCACAGCCCGCAGTTTTTTCCGGGCTTCAAGTGAATATATAATCCGGAATGGATATGTAAAGCGTTTAACCCCAGTTGACTTAAAATCCATATTGGTTGTATAACTACCCACATTGTTCCCGACTATCCGCCCCGGATGCTCCATGCCAAAATACTGCACTTCATTGCCAAATTTTTCCAGTCCTCTGCCAAGCCCGAAGATATACGTTTCCGAGCCGCCGTTGGGGTGTAAAAATTTGTTTATGATCAGGATTTTCATTTTTCTTTCAAGATTTTCACTCATATAATTTTACTGTCTTAGCAACAACCTCTTCCCAATTATATTTGGCGCAGATAATTTCACTGCTATTTTGGCGGTATTTATCCACAATATCAGGATTTTCCAGCAAATACTCAAGCTTTTCTTTTAAATCAGCAACATCACCTTTTTTGAAGCTTAAGGCCGCATCTTCAACAACTTCCGTATTTTCGGGTATATCGCTAACCAAGCAGCAATTGCCATAGCTCATTGCTTCTAAGAGAGTCATCGCCATGCCCTCAACATCACTAGGCAAAACAAAGATATAAGCATTCGAACATAATTCCGCCAGCTCTTTGCCGTGGACGAATCCAGTCATGATGATGTCTTCATTGCCATCAACATCGCTTTTGATTTTCGCGGCATATTCGCTGATATGGCCGTGGCCTCCGGCAATGACCAATTTTTTCGTGAGCTTATCTTTATTTAGCTGCTTAAAAGCATTAATTAGGTAATGAAGCCCCTTTTCAGGCACTAAGCGGGCAAGGAACAAAATATAATCATTGCCTTTAAGCCCATATTTTGAAGTAATGATATCGGCAGGGTACTTTTCCGGTTTCACAATGCCATTGGGGATATAATTCACCTCACGGCCATAAGTGGTTTTAAAGTACTCTTTCACATTTTTTGACAGGACAATCACTTCATTTGCTTTTTTAGCCGCAGTTTTTTCACCAAATTTCAGCATTTTTGAGGCAAAACCGCCCCATTTTGCCCGCTGCCAGTCAAGGCCATGAATCGTAGCGATGACCCTAATCCCGAAAAAGCGCGGGACTCTAAGCATGATACAAGGGCCCTCAGCATGATAATGAATCACATCGTAACCGCCAAAAAGGGCGCGGATTGTCGCCGATGCCGCATAAACAATCGCGTTTAATTTGTCATTCCTGAATGTCTTTATATTAATTATCTTGATTCCATGATGTGACTTTAACAGAGATTGCTTCTTTTTCTTCGCCGCAGCCGGGCGTTCATAACGGTTGTAAGCATCAACCCTATATCCAAGCTTCACTAGCCTAGTTGCCAGTTCGTCAACGACGATTTCCACCCCGCCCTCCCGGCTCGGAATCCGTTTATGCCCAATCATTGCGATTTTTTTCGGCGGTTTTTTATTATCAAAAGCACCGCTAAAAAGCTTTTCATAACCCTCTAACAATGCCTTGCTTGTATGCTCCCAGCTAAGCTCATTGATGATCCGATTATAACCGTATTCGCCCATTTCTTTTCGTTTATCAGGGTTCTCCAACAGGCTGATAATTTTATCCGCCAAATCAATAGCGTTATTATTCTCGGCATACAATGAAGCGTCCCCGGCGGAATAGCGGCCTTCCTTTAAATCAAACTGGACAATCGGTTTTTTAAGGGCCATATATTCCAAAATCTTATTCATTGTTGATTTGTCGTTCATGCTGTTATAAGTATCAGAATTGACGCAAATATCAGCCGTATTCAAATAATTAAGCATAATTTCATCAGACACCCGCCCGGTAAATTCAACGCAATCGGAAAGCCCCAAGTCTTCACACATCTTAATCATTGCTTCTAAGTGGTTTCCGCCGCCGACAATGCCCCAGAAAATATCATCACGCCTTATGACTTCCTTTATATGCTTTGCCGCTTCCAATATATATTCAATTCCCTCTTGCGCCCCAATAACGCCAAGGTAGCCGACCATGTATTTTTTCCCGCGCTTTATGCTTTCGACCGGAGGTTTGATTTTCAGGCGTTCGAGTTTCGGGCCGCTCCGTAAAACAATGACTCTGTCCGGTGTCATTTTCCCGCGCAAAATCGCGATTTCCCGGTAAGATTCGTTGGTGGCAAAGGAAAAAGCAGCGTGCTTTAGGGTTTGCTTTTCAAGATAAACTTGGCTAAAATAAAATAGCTTTTTGATTAGTCCTTTCCGGCCGAATTTTGCTTCAAATAATTCCGGGCAGATGTCGTGATGGTCAAAAACGTATTTTACGCCATATTTTTTGAACTTTTTCGCAACAAGATAGATATTATCCGGCGGATTACAGCCATGGATAACGTCAAAGCCGATTTCTTTAAAGATTAATTTCGCTAATCTTTTTTCTTCCCGTAATGCTTTACTATATTCGCGCAAATAACCAAACGCCGCTCTTCCTTCAAGCGGAAGATCGTGGCGGAAAATATTTACTCCGGCGATTACTTCCCGTTCTTTGGTAAATCCCTTTCCTTTCGGGCAAATTACCGATACAATATAACCGTTCTTAACAAGCGTTGTGGCTTCCTGCCAAACGCGGGTGTCAAAGGGGACTGGTAAATTTTCAACGATGATAAGAATTTTTATTGGCATTTGTGTTCCTTTATTTATGCACTATCAATGGCAATTTTCCGCGGCTGGTAAAATGAATATCATGTGTTATTTTTACTTTTATGTCAATGGCTGTGCCTAATTTTGCTTGATAATAATTCTCAATCGATTTCCGGTCATTTTCATTAAGTTCATTTATTGGGCAAATTAGCATGGTCACAGCTCCGGCTTTGTCTTGGACAAATTGCTGGTTCGCCACTTTATCCATCGCTGAATCGTGGATATATAATGAAGCAGCCGAGATAATTTCGCCATTCTTCCCATGTAAAATGCCATCGCGATGGCCGGTTATGCTATAAAATCCGCTTTCATAATATGCGCTATCGTCAAGCTCATAACGGATCAGGGGCATTTTTTGATTAACAAATCCGGTCGTGATGATATTGCTATTGTCAACTTCAACATAACAATAATAATCATTAAAGCGATAACCTGTTCCATTTTGGTCCGCATTTTGGTCCGCATTTTGATTCGCATTTTGATTCGCATTTTGCTCCGCAAAAACTGCCCTTTCGGTATGCCCGTAATAAGCGTATGATTTGCATCCTAAGGTTTTTTCGATAAATTCGCGCTGATAAGCATAAATATTTTCTGAAATAAAAAATACGGCCTTGTACTTTCCTTTTAGTTTTTCATTACTTGCTTTCGCCTGTTTGCAAAAGCTAAAAATGGCCGAGGGCAGGCCATGGATAAAATCGGCTTTAAACTTATCGATAGCTAAAAGATATTTTTCAAAGGTATCACTATTTATCAAGCAAGGATTTAGCTGCACTTCATTGTATAGAGGGTTATATCTATATATTTTACCTTTAAAATCGATTCCGCCCCGGAAAGAGGCTATTTTCGAGGTTTGATAATCATAGCCGCTTTTTGCCCAGAAATGATAAATAAAAGCACGTTCCCGGTAAATTGAATCTTTGTCCAGCAGGATTTTTAGGGAAGCCCCCGAACTTCCCCCCGTCGCTGATTCATAATAATCGCTGACATCATCAGCTTGCAAAGCGGCAAAATTCGCGGTTATGTCTGCCCTTTTTAGAAGCGGAATTTTTTGCATATCGGCAATGTCACAAAAATCATAAGCATTAAATCCGCATTCAACAAAGAGTTTTTTGTAATAGCTTGTGTGTTCATAGGCATGGATTAAGGTCTGTTTGAGTTTGTTAAATTGCTTGCTTTTTATTACTTCCTCTTCTTCCAAGTCCAATTGGTTTAATTCATCTAGCTGGGCAGTAAAAACTTGATTCAAAAAAAGTTTCCGCCTTATGAGCGGCCCAAATAGTTTTTTCACCGGGCTGGGCAGGGCGGTATTAAGTTTTTTTAGTATCGTGCTTTTCATATTAACCTCATGCTTCGGCTGCTTTTAGGAGCAGCTAACGCTTGGCTATTTTTACCCTCGTTTTAACCGATTTACCGTTTGTTCTGGCTGTAAAGGTTGGGGTTTCATGTTGTTTTCCATATTTATTTGATGCCATTGTTGTTCCGGTGCTTAATTCAATTGCCGCGTCACTATCAAAATTTATTTTTACTTCCAGCTTATTTAAATTTATTTTAACCGTTTTTAGTTTATTATCGCATTCAACTTTTGCTTGCCGAGCGAGGATAAAGTTAAGTTCCTTTATCACCTCGGTCTGAAACTCGTCCTTAATAACAAGCTCGTCCGTTTTGTTGTAGACAAAAGTCCGCTTATGTATTTCGGGATGATATCCATCATGCTCGGCCGATAAATAAATATCTTCTTCTGTTTCGCGAAAAATAAGCAGGCGGCATTTTGCCCTTTTACCCCAGAGGAACGCCCCCAGCATTTCCGATTGGTCGCGGCCGTCTACGCAAACTGTATTATGGTTTTTTGTCTTCCGGTACGCATTTCTGCTCGTTAAATCGGTATGATAAATATATGTCCCTGGGTCAATGAAGAGCGGTTTCCCTTTAACATACATTCGAAAACTAAGGGCATCAGCATGGCCGTGGGCGGCAATGCTTGAAAATCCTAACTCGCCATGGTCTATTCCGATTAAGACCTGCTTGTCCTTGCTCCTAAGGATCGAAACCCCGCCCTCGCGGTAACACGCACATATTTCCGGCTCATATATTGGTTTGCTCCGGGATTTTTTGAAATCATTTGCGGTAAAAAGCCACGTTAGGTTTTCCGCACTTTTTCTGACTTCTATATAACTATTAGGAAGCAATAAGCTGAAAAGCCCAAGGACATATTCATAATGGTCAAAGGCAGCACCGTTTAAATCAAGGATTTTGCCATCGTCATTATCACCAAATGCTATTATCTCCCCATATCTTCCCCGGCAGTCAGAAATATACTCGCACATTTTTTCTAGGATTGGTTCCCATGAATCAGGAACCGGGTATTGGTTTTTTTGAAGCAGGCGCAAGATTAAGCCCATTGCTTCCATATAAAAGCTCTGGTAATGAAGTGATAATTCTTTATTTACCCCATCGGCATAATTTTGCAAAGGCAATTCCCTGGTCAAAAGTGAAATTCCCAAGTCTACCCATGGCTTATGCCGGAACAAGATCCCGCTTTGCGCGATACTAAAGGCTTCAACGACTAAATGATTGTTCGCTGATGAATAGCGGGAATAATGCGAAACAACATAATCCGTCATATTGATAATGCCGATTTTCAGTTCTTCTAAAAGGGTTTTACTAGCCTCACCTCTGGCTTTTAGAAAACAATAAGCATAACACCAGTTGCTTGCGCGGATCGCAAATTCCATGACGCTGGTCCATGAAATGCCGTGGAGAAATGGGTTTTCATTATTCCAGTCTTTGAATAAGCTTTCAAATTCATCAAGATATTTTTTGTCCAAGGATGCAAAATAATTTTTCGCCAATAGGGCAAATTGAAGATGGCGGTTTAATTCCCAATTGGTCCTTGCGTCACCGATATCATCGCATTGCTTATAATCAAGCTCGTAGGAAAATGTCTTCGGCCAATGATTAGATGTTTGAAAACCGTAATGCCAATCTTTTTTGTGCAGCTTGTAATGATATCCGCCCAGCAAAGGCAGCGAGGTTGACAATGAAAAATGGGGATTGCTTAGGTTTAAGTAAAAAAACTCTTCATCAGGAACAAGATTTTGAAGTGACTTATTAAATATTTTTGCCGTAACTAAAATAGGCTTTTTCTTAAAAGCGCGCTTTTCTTTTCTTTGAAGCTTAAGCTGCGATAAACGCCAGATTACCTCTTCCGCGCTCATCGCCGTTAATCGGTTAATCAGCCATTTCGCCTTTGGCATAGGGCCCTCCTGTCAAGTTGATGGTTGCTATAGTTGTTATAGTTGCTATACTGGTTATATCTGCTATATCTGCTATATTTGCTATTTGCGATTTCGCTATATTGCTATATTTGCTAAAACATTTCAGCAAAATTAACCAGTATTATCTTTTTATTTGCTTTCTCCATTGCCGCCTTTGTGAAACCGCTCTTTGAGAAAAAATAATAAAATTTTTCTTCGAAAGTAAACATCTCGGCTTTTTGGATCAGTCCGTCAATAACGCTTTCGCCGATTTCCTCATTGCGCCATTTGCATTCGCCGAAAATCGCTTTTTTGTTTGTCGCGTCAATGGCAATAAAATCAATTTCCTGCTGCTCTTTTTTGATCGGGTTATTGCCCCACCAACGCCCGATGTTTTGAAAGCCAAAAGGCAGTTTATCATAGATAAACCACATATACTCAATGCAAATTTTCTCGAAAACCTCACCCATAAAAGCAGGGATTTGACTTTTTATCCGCTCAAAAACTATCCCGCCTTTGTCCAAGTTAATTAGGGAAACATTTTGGTAAACAAAACGATACCAAAAGCGGAACATTCCATCGCTTAACCGATAAATGCTTTTCCTGCTTTCAAGTTTATCCATGATTGGTATTTCCCGGTGAATGATCCCCAGCTCGATTAAAGGTTTCAGATAAACGCTGCAAACACCGCTGTCACTTCCTGTTTTGCTTGCGATGTCTTTCATTTGCGAACCCCCTGTTGCAATCGCAGTAATGATTGCCTTGTAAAAAGCTGGTTCGCTCAATTCTTGCTTTAACAAGTTGCTCGTTTCTTCAAATAGAAAATTATTTTTATTAAAAAATTGGAACTCAAGATTTTCATCAAGCGATTTTTCATCATCAAACAATGAGAGATATTTGGGTATTCCGCCAGTTACGCCATACATAATTGCTTGCTCTTCTTTTGAGAATTTGGGAGCATATCCCCTTGAAACCATAAAATTTTCCGGCAATAGTTTTATCTGCCCCGAACGTCTTCCGTACAGAGGGCTTTGGTAACCCAAAACTTGATTTTCCATAAAAGACATCGATGAGCCGGAAAGGATAAGGAGCATATCAGTTTTGAGGAGCATATGGTCAATCGCATATTGCAGTACGGACGAAACACTACTCCGGCTTGCGGCAAAATACGGATATTCATCAATGACAAAAACCAGCTTTTCTTTCTGCGCCATACTAAATATTGCATCCAATGCCATTTGGAAATCGTCATATATAGGCGCGATTGTGCTATCAAAAAAAATGGCCCTTGAAAGAATAGCCATGTTTTGGGAAAATGTACCCTCAACCGCCGTAAAAAAAATGACTTTTTTATCTTTAACAAATTCTTCGATAAGCCTGGTCTTGCCAACCCGCCGCCGCCCGTATATTGGTATACAGGCAAAGCTCTCGCTGTCATAGTGCATTTTAAGAGTTGACAATTCTTTTTCCCGACCGATAAACATAGTTATCCTCATGCTTCGACTGCTTTTAAAAGCTAATGGTTCAATGTTTGCGAAGCCTCTGATATTAATGTAAATCAAAGGGGCAGATTTGTCAAGACGAGATTTAGTAAATGTAAATTTAGTAAATTTGAATTTAGTAAATTTGGTTTTAGTAAATATTGTTTTAGTAAATTTTGCTTTAGTAAATTCAGTTTTGGCAAATTAGTAACTTGTAGATTAGGTTTGGTAACTTCGGTATTTAGGTAAATAAGGTAACTCAAGGCAATGAATTTCTGTTTATATCCCCCCAGCTAATTCCCTCATAGTCCCCATCATAATCAAGCAAAGCATATTGGCGGACCAAGTCAACGATTACTTTACCCGGATGCTTGGCGGGTAAATCGGCAAATTCCTTTTCTTTATTGGTAATTACTAAAACTTCTGAAGCTTTGGCAACTGCGTCAATGTCATCTGTAATAATTTCATGTAAATGCGGAAGCTTGGCCGCAATAAAATCAGCATTCGTTCCGGTAAGCTGGGAAATGCGGACATTTTTGTCATAAATATAAAGCTCATATCCCTTGCCAAGAAGATTTTCGACGATATCAACACTTGGGCTTGAGCGTAAATCATCAGTCCCCGATTTAAAGCTTAGGCCAAAAATGCCAATTTTCCGCTTTCCTTTGCTTTCAATAATCTCAATCGCCTTTTGCTTTTGCTGCTCATTGCTTAGATTTATTGCATTAATGACCGGGACGTCAATATACAAGTCATGGGCAAGGGTTTTAAGTGCTTTGGAATCCTTTGGCAAGCAAGAACCGCCATAAGCAAAACCCGGCTTCAAATAATAAGGTGAGAGGTTAAGCTTTGTATCTTTACAGAAAATCTCCATAACCTTATGGCTGTCAATATTTAGCCCTTTGCAAATATTCCCAATTTCATTGCCAAAAACGACCTTAAGGGCATGGAAAGTATTATTTACGTATTTCATAATTTCCGCTACCTCGATTTCAGCATCTACAAATTCGCCCGAAATATCTTTATATAGCTCCTTGAATTTTGAAAGCGCATATTCATTATCAGTCCCGACCAAAGTAAAGGGCGGATTCATATAGTCGCTTACGGCAGTCCCCTCCCGCAAAAACTCCGGGTTTGATACAATCGCAAAGTCTTTTCCATTTTCTTTGCCCGATACCGAAGCAATCATTGCGCCGACTTTTTTATTCGTTCCCGGTAAAACTGTGCTTCTTATCGCGATTATGTGAAAAGAATCTTTGTCGCGTAATGCTTCGCCGATTTGCTTTGCCACGGCAAAAATATAGCTTAAATCCAAATGCCCCTCTTTGCTGCTTGGAGTGCCAACCGCAATAAAAGAAATTTCAGAATTATGAACTGCATAATGGCAATCAGTAGTCGCTTCTAAAAGCTTTTTTCCGTAAGCTTCTTTGATTAGTCCGTCTATTTCTGCCTCAATAATCGTCGGCCGGCCCTCATTTATCAAACTGACCTTATTCGCGTTAATATCATTGCCGATTACGTAATGGCCCAGCTTTGCGCAACACGCAGCTCCAACACAGCCAACATAACCAAGTCCAAAGATGCTTAAGTTCATTGGGTTCTCCTTTTAAAAGGGCAGCCGCCCTTAGTGTTTAAGATAGTATAACAGTTTTTTAAGTTATTGAAAAGGTTAAGGGCAATAAGGTGCAATTATTATTGTGCTTGACGAGTAATTATATAATAATTATAATATAATTGAATGAGAGAAGAATATGATTTTTCAAACGCAAGAAAAAACCCATATGCCAAAAAGCTTAAAAAGCAAATAACAATAAACCTTGACGGAGATACTATTGATTACTTTAAAGGGCAATCTATGGCTTTAGGAATCCCTTATCAAACGCTAATCAATTTATATCTTTCTGATTGCGCTACGCACAAGAAGCAACTCCAAACTTCTTGGAAATAACGCTTATTTAGTGCAAGGCATAATATCATTAACGGCCCTATATTAATAGGCATTAGCACTTCAGCCAAAGCAATATCAATACGTCAATCTAACCACCAAAACCCCGTCAATCATAGCCAGGGAGTCTTTATCCGGGAAAGCTGGCATATCCTTAAAAATGCTGCTTTCTTTGATTAACTCTGGGTCATATCCGGAATTAATGAATTTAACTCCAATGAAGTCCTTAATATAATTATAGACTGCTCCATCCCAAACCGTCAAAAATAAATAATCACTTTCATATATCATCGATACCCTTTTATGCTGGTTTAAAAAAGCTTTTGATTCCGGGTAATTTGAATTGTCAGGATACATATATTCATGAACTATTAAAACCGGAGTACTGTTTATATCAAAATCCGGGTACTGCTCAATACGGTCAACAATCCTGATACATAATGCCTTGGCATTCATGTTCTTAATATTAAGCGCAGTTCCTAGCTCATTAGCAAAAACTCCCCACTTATAACCAACAAATAAGGTACATAAAATCATTATCAATGCACTTGAAGAAATCAGTATTTGTTTAACATTTTGCCCCCCCCCCTCACCTTAATCCCCTCAATTAGGAATAGACCGCAAACAAACCATAAACAAAGAGAAACTGCGTCCGATAATACGCATGGGCTGAAGAAAAAATAAAAATGGGATTTAACAAAATCGGTAGTACTAAAATTACTGCTATACTTAATAAAACTTGCAGCTTAGTTATGTGTTTTTTCGCCATCAGCAAAACCAAGCTGAATACTATCACCAAAATAAATATGCTAACAGTAGCAATAAGGGCAATAGTTCCTAATACTTCATATGTAATGGAAAAATGGGTAAAAATACTTCCATAACCTTTCCTTATGCCTTCAATAAAATAATTAATGCTTAATTGGCTTCTATTTAAGGTTACGTAATCGGTTAAAGGTATATTCAGTAATGATAAAACCGCTTTATTAATTAATGAATATAATCCTGCTGCGCCGATAAAGAGAATAAAATGCTTAAAAATAAATGCGGCAATTTCCTTATCTTCATTCTTATTTTTAAGCAATTTTTGCAATAAACGGCTTGAGAAAAGCGCAATCGCAACGCAGATGAATAGTTGATGTAATGCTATTGAAATTGCGAGAAAACCAACCGCGAAAATTACCCCATATTTGTAACGCTCCGTTAAATAGATTGACAATATTCCAAAAAACAAGGCAAAAATAAATATGTCAATCATGTAAAAATATGTTATCATATTAATTGTCGATGGGTTTAGCGTTAAACTTGCGGCAATCCCAACTACTGCCAAGCTATGCTCAATCTGAAATATCCTAACGACAATAACTGTGCTTAAAGCCATCACCAGCATAAATATGGCCAGCGATAACCAAGGAGTATGTAATCTAGATGATATAACAGATTTAACTATAACCTGCGCCCATCTTCCATGGCCAAATGATTGCGAGCCGTCCGCGTCAAAATAAAGCTGTGAGATCCCATCATGATTGGGCATTATATTTGCCCCAAAATACATATAGCCAAAAAGACTACATAAAAGCGAGGAGATAAACGCTAGCTTATCTGCCTTTGTAATATGCTCACGTAAATAATGCAAAATAATTTCATCATATCTCACTACTCTTTGACCCATAAATACCTCCATCGAAGCACAATAAATACAACTGCTATGCCTGTTAGCCCTGACAATATCCCGGCGGTAACCACGCCCCTTAGCCATTCAAGGGTGACTATATTCCCTGAAAATTCAAGCATTACTGTCTTTTCATCAATATATTGCAAAACTTTTTTATTTTGCGCTTCTGCTTCCGCTACTGCTTGTGAGTCAAGATATATCCATATCTCGCCCTCTTTTTCATCGCAATGCTTCCGCGGCGAAATATAAGCGTCCGGCAAAACCATTAATGAGTTGGCAATGATGATACCAATCATTGCAAAAATACCAAATGCAAGATAAAGATGGCGCTTAGTATTATGATAAAAAAGATTAATTTGAGCTAGTTTTTGCTTAATTACTGATGAGCAATCCGGAAAACTCAATGTGTAATTGCTGATTTTTGAGGGCAAAAACTTTATTATTTTATGCTGCCGCCCAGGGTTTTTTTCAAATATTAGTTCGCCAAAAAATAAAAGTGAAATATTTTTGAAAGAGCCGTTAAATAAGAATTGCTCAATAACTCCGGTAAATAGGCACGTGATTATTATGCTTAACTCCATTCCTTTGCCAGCTTTTATAAAACGGCGGATAATCAAAAAATAAGCCGTAATAATTAAAGCAGATAAAATAATCCCGTAAGTCGCATAAGCAAATAAATAAGAGTTATCCATTGTCAGCCAATGGCTGGTTATTTCAGCAGTCCTTGTGCCGAATAAAGTCATCGGCGCAGTTGTCAGGAAATGCCTTGTCAAATTAAGGCGTGTGTTGAGAATTTTGTTGATTATCTCAAAAGCGCGTCCAGTCAGGATCAGCGGGGCTGCAAATGTCAGCAAAAGACACGCCGGAAGAATAGAATAAATCAAGATTTTCTCAAAAAAGGCAAATTTGCCGCGGTAAAGCCAATATAAATTTAGGAGCAATAATAAACAGACAGCAATAAACCCGGTCGAGCTAAGCGAGTATAAGAAAATATATAAATTGCCAAGCATTAATAAGGACAGCCATTTAAGGTTTATTTTCTTCCCCAAAAGATATATTGCCAGCATCGCAAAAGTTAGGTACGAAATATGCAGGACGTTAGGGTGCGAATGGCCCAAGCCCCAGCGGATTAGGAAACCAAACCCGAATCTGTCATGGATTTTGAAAGGGGAATCAATAATATGCGTAGCAGTCAATAAAGCCATTCCGCCGAATGAAATTGACCATGTGACAAATGACACTTTGAATATCCGCTCAAGCGGCACATTTTTCATACCAGTCACCATCATAAGATAAAGAAGCATTCCTTTTTCGCCGGATATCAGATAAGAAACCGTGCCAATGACAAGAATCAGCCCGATAAGCAATAGCTCCCGCCAATTGTATTTTGTCATCAGCATTTTTGCGCCATAGCAAAAGAGGGCAAAAACAAGGACTGCCTTAAACTGTGGCTGGCCGTCATAAAGGCCAATGCCTTTTGCAAAAAACAAAAGAATTAGTAAGCTTAGGTAAAATATTTCTGATAATGAAAGTGCGGTTCTGGTGTTCATTGTTTAATTATACATTCAATCGCTTTTTTTGTCTATCTCATTAAATGGAACTTAGTTGATAAAACAACCGCAATTTGCTATACTATGTCATGGGATTGAATATTTTAGCCAACCGCCTTGATAAAGGTTTTTATATGTACCAAGCCGAACTGGAAGAAGCCGCCTTAAGGGTGCTTCGCTCCGGCTGGTACATTAATGGCAAAGAAGTAAAATCTTTCGAGGCCGAGTTCGCCAGCTACACGAAAGCAAAATACTGTGTTGGCCTTGCGAGCGGGCTTGATGCCCTGTGGATTTCTTTCCGCTTGCTAAATATCGGTGCTGGCGATGAAGTAATCGTCCAAGCCAATGCTTATATTGCTTGTGTCATGGGGATCACAATGAATGGGGCAACCCCTGTTTTTGTTGAGCCAGACGAATATTTTAATCTCGACATAGCCAAAATCGAAGCGGCGATTACCCCGAAAACCAAAGCTATCCTTGTCGTCCACTTATATGGGCAAGCAAGCAATATGCCCGAAATCATGATTATCGCGAAAAAGCATAATTTATATGTCGTTGAAGATTGCGCGCAAGCGCATGGCGCATATTTTGGCAAGACTATGTGCGGAAACTTTGGTGACATTGGCTGCTTTTCATTTTATCCGTCAAAAAATCTGGGGGCGTTTGGGGATGCCGGGGCGATTATTACGAATGATGAAGATTTAGCGGAGCAGTTTAGGGTGTTTCGCAATTATGGCAGTGAAAAAAGGTATTACAATAAGGTCGTCGGCACAAACTCCCGGCTAGATGAACTGCAAGCAGCTTTACTTCGGATTCGCCTTAAGCATTTAGATGAACTTAATGATGAACGGAAAAAGCTTTGCGATTATTATTTGACTCATCTGGTCAATCCATTAATTGAGCTGCCCAAAATTGCCGCTAATGCCGGGGCGGTCTGGCATCAATTCGTCATAAGAGTAAAAGAACGGGCAAAGCTAATCAAATACCTTGAGCATAATGGTATCGGCTCGATTATTCATTATCCGATTCCGCCGCATTTATCAGAGGCTTATGCGTTTCTGGGGCATGAAAAAGGCTCTTTCCCCATAACTGAGGAATATGCTGATACCGTTTTATCTTTGCCATTATATAATGGAATGGGATTAGATGAAATAGAGTATGTCGTTAAGGCAATTAATGAGTATGGGGCTTAAAAGCAAAAAACTTCACGCAAAGATATGTTACCGGCATTCCGATACATACCGAAATAACTAAGGCGATATATTCATGGAAGCCCATGATATTGTACACTATGATGAAAGTTCCGTTATTGATTAGGAAATTCGGGATATAGGCAAGGCAAAAGCGGAATAGCTTGCTTATTTCTGGCTTTTGCTTAAAAACAAACCACGCATTTAATAAATACGCAAAAGCTAAGGACAGGATATAGCTAAGGACATATGCGAGATTCGCTTGCATGAACAACATCATCAGAAACGCTAGAAATGTACTGCCTAACGTATTAATCCCGCCGATAATGACGAATTTCATAAAGTCGAAATTCAAAAAATGTTTACGTAGCTTCTTTATCATGGCTTGCGAGTTCTCCCGCTTCGATTACTTCATCAAGAATATAGGTCGGACGGCGGCGGGCCGCGTCTAATGTCCGCCAAATATATTCACCTAAGACACTTAATGAGAGCATGATAAGGCCTGACGAAAATAAAATGACAATCATTAAGGTCGTCCACCCGGCAACAATGGGCGAACCATTAAGCCAGCGGTCTAAAACCAGCCAGATTGCCCATAAAATCCCGGCCGTGAAAAATATTATACTGACAGTAGAAATAAATTTAATCGGGAAATACGAAAAACCAATCACGCTATCGATTCCCAGCTTCAGCCGTTTGGAAAAATTATAGCCCGATTTTCCGCTAATCCGCTCTTCACGCGGGCATTTTAACATCTCTGACTTAAACCCCATCCATAAAATCTGCAAGGTAACGGCCGAGTCATTTTCGTCCATCAGCTTTAACGTCTCAATGGCCCGCTTATCCAAAAGGCCGATGTCGATTCCGCTTTGGGGGATATTGGGGTTCACATACCGTTTGGCAAACCAGTAAAACAAACTTGATGAAAGCTTCGGATCTTTCCTTCCGGAGCGGGTAAGCATAACTACTTTATTGCCGCGCTTCCAGCTTTCGTACATGGAAAGCACCACTTCTGGCGGGGTCTGCAAGTCTTGGGGGAGCAGGGCCGCGCAATCACCAGTTGCATGGCAAAAACCAACATATGTCGCAACGTCCGCCCCAAAATTACGTGATAATTTTACTAATTTGACGCGATTATCCTTGGCCGCGATTGCTTGCATGACTTCCCACGAAGCATCAGCTGAACCATCGTCCACCATCACCACTTCATAATCATTAAGCTCATCAAGCACTTTTTCTTTTATTTCATTGTAGCAATCCCAGAGCAGGTTTTCGCCAAAATAGACTGGAATTACAATTGAAATTTTGCTCTCCACATTTATCCTCTTCTAATCTAAAATATTTTCCGTTGCATAAAACATCGAGGTGTCAGGATTAAAAGTCTCGTCTTTATAAATAATCAGGGCTGGCTGGAAAGGGAATAAATCATTTTTCCAAATCAGCCGCCGGGAATAGCTGTAAGCAATTTCGATGATTGCCGCCGGATTGTAGTAAGGGCTGTAATCATTGCGGAAATCTACTTTATCACTTGGCATATTAAGTGAGACGGCAATATTTGCACATTCCCACATTTTCCCTAACAAGCTTTGAAAACAGGCGTAAATATTATCATCTGTTTTAAAGCCAAGGACACCTGAACACATGACATAATCACTTTTTATGTCTTTTGCGTCCAATGATAGTATGTCACCTAAGATAAAATTAATCTGGTAATCGGAAGGAGCGGCAGCAGCTAACCTCTTGGCGGTTTCAATCGACTCCATTGTAATATCAATTCCGGTATAATTTAGATTTCTTACCCCCCGCAATTCCGCAAAGCGGAGAAAATCGCCAAAGCCGCAGCCAACATCAAGAAAACTGCTCCCTGACAAATCCCAGTCACTTGTCAAATGAAGCATCCGCTCCGCTTGCTTTCCCTTAGTAAGGCCAAGGGCCAGAGGGTCATGGCCATGCTTTGCTGCCAAATCAGAGTATATTTTCCGCTGCTGGGCGGCAAAATTATTAAGTTCTGCCATATTTATCTTCCCTTTCAAAGTCTTTTCCACTGGTATATTTTATTTTGTGAATAATGGTTGCTCAAGCTTTCTTTAAACTTAATCAGGCTGTTATTAAGGACTCGGCCTTGCTCAAAGGTTGATGTCCCCCACGAGGCTTTCAAAAAACCCTGTTCACTTGCTTTTTCCAAAATTGAGCCGTAGGTAAACGCTGCCGGGCTAGGGAGCAAAGCAGCCCCTTGATGGGTTGCCATATATTGGAGGTGGATAGTTTTTGCTTTCAAAAACTTAAACAGCAGACACCCGGCAACCATTTCATTATCTAAAAATGTGCCATAAAAACTCATCTCATGGGGAAGCCGCTCAAATTTTAGGTCAATCAGCTCCACCAGCGTATGAACCGGGCTTGCTTCATGTTTCTTAAGGTTATTAGCCAGCAAGTCATAAAAAACGCTAATTTCTTTTTCGGTAAAAAGTTCAGTAAAATACGCCCCTTCTTTTTTCCATCTGTTCCGTTCATTTCGCCTGGTTGCGTTAAAAATCGTCCCGTAATCAGTGGGGCATTCAGCCAAATCCACATATGTGCTGATTTCGCAAAAATCGTTAAAGCCCTCTTTCCACAAGCAATATTCCAATAAATCTGCTGATTTCAAAGAAAACAAATCTGATGTTATTTTAAGGACTGCTTTATTATAGCCATTGTCATTAAGATATTGCTTCAGCAGATTAATTATTTCGAGGATTTTCTCCGCCCGGCATTCATCTTCGGCCAATACCAAGCCGCCAAAGGTGCTGCCCTTATGCGACCAAAAGGTTTTGCCCCCCGATTCATCAACCGCACACGCCGGGCAAACGCAAACCAGCTTTCCGCCCCGGAAAAACAAAAGCGAATCATCAATAAACCTGTTTTTGTGGTAATTCAAAAAACGTCTGCTTTGCAAAAATGTGCCGTTTAAAGATTCATCAATAAAGGCGTCCCATTCCGCTTCAAAACTAGGCTGATATGATTCTATTCGTAAAGCCGTTTTTTCCAATTCCATTTCCTCTAACGCATTTTACACCAGGATTGCTTTTAAAGCAAGTTTTTCCTTTACATTCATGTAAATCTGTGCTAGTATGTGGGGATTGCGGGTCAAGCCCGCAATGACGCACAAAGGTATTGTGGCATAAACATTGTCATTGCGGGCTTGACCCGCAATCTCATCAAGGATAAATTTTTATGAAGACCATTAATGATGTCAAATTACTTGAGTTCCCCCAAATCGGTGACCACTTAGGCCACCTTATTATCGTTGAAAACAATAAGGACATTCCTTTTGCCATGAAGCGGATTTTTTACATCTACGGTTCTGACCCTTTGGCCGTCCGCGGAAGACACGCCAACCGCAATTCATCGTTTTGCTTGATTAATGTTTGCGGAACTAGCAAAGTAAAGGCAATTGACACTAAGGGGCAAGAGAAAATCATTACCTTGGACCGCCCTCATATCGGTGTTTTTCTTCCGCCGATGATTTGGAAAGAGATGTATGACTTTTCGCCTGATTCTATACTGTTAGTCTTATCTGATGAACTTTATGATGAGCAAGAATACATTCGCGATTTCGGTGAATTTCTCCACTTGCGGGCTTGACCCACAATCTCATCATTCCCGATTTCTGTGAACTTATCCGTTGTCATTGCGGGCTTGACCCGCAATCTCATCATTTCCCAAAACGCCGTCCGTGCATATCCCAGCCGGTTGCCCGCCAGTTAAGCACTTGGGCATCAATAATTGATGAACCGTCCGAAAGATGAATCTCAAAGATTATCTCTGCCAAAACTTCATCGCCATTGATAAATAATACGCGGCTTTCATCTTCACTTTTTCCTGCTAATGCCCAGACTGTGACCGCATTGCCGGGTTTTGCGTCGGAATGAAGCTTTAGGTAATAGGCTGACCCTGTTGGCATATAAGGCTCGGCAAAATCAATTCTTAGCATCCGGTTATTTTTGATGTCAACAGCATTAATAGTGCTTTGGCTGATAACTTCATCAGCACCAAACTCGACAAATAAGTTGGCGTTGCTCCCATAACCAAAGGTCGTCATATATAAGGAAATCGCTTCAATTGCCAAATTGCCCGCCACATAGTCAGGAAGCGTAAAAATCTGGAGCATTTCCGTTGTCTCCAAAATCTCGCCAAAATCTAACTGCTTCCTCGGCAAATTGCCCAATTTTATGATAATGTAATCATCAAAATCTTTGATATAACCATCTGCTGGCCACGCACTCATGCCCTGCGCTTGCTCGCTTATTATCCTTTCGTCAAGATTGCTAATCATAATGGGATAACCGTGGAAATCAAAAAATAGCTTTGTTATTTCGGAACCCAAGCTAAAAGTCTGGATATGGGAATCAACCCCTTTAATATTAAGGCGCGGAATTTCCCCGGTGAAAGCAAGCGGTTTATTCTGGTCAAATTTGCCCAAATCATAAACGATCGTTTCCATGATATGAATATCTTTTTGGTAACGCTTATAATCCATGTCAAAAATAAGCGTCTGCTCCTTTGTCTGTAAAATAACCAGATATACTACGGCGGCGCAAACAAGGAAACGCATCTTCCGCCCGGCAATGACATATAAAAGGGCCGCCATAAAAGCAACAAACACCGATAAGTGGACCAGGCGGCGGAACATGAAATCGACTCCTCCGCCAATAATATAAATGCTATAAACAAAGACAAGCGTAAATAAGCAATAAACAAAAATCATGAACCTTTTTTTCTGGAGGGATAAAACTGCGGCGATTAAAACGAATAATATCGCACTAACGAAAATAAGCAGATTATTCATTGTGCTAATATTATCCTTGGGGATTGCAAAAGATTTTAGGTATTCCTTGGGGAATGCAAGGGCATATTTTAGCAGCGAGATAAATAAGGCAAAAATATTGTTTGTTTCATGCCCGACACTTCCGTCAATATAAATATTCGCTGAAAGCCCATAAATTTTTTGCAAAATCAAACCAACTAGCCGCCAAGCGGAAAATGCCAAAATTACAATCGAAATTTTCTTTGCAATCATCATTAAGTGCGTTCGCCAATTAAACTTCGTGCTGGGTGAAAATATTTCGTGGACAAAAAGCAAGAGGAAGCCGAATATTAAATAAAGAAAGACTGCGTACTCAAAAAAACCAGTCGCATAACACAAGGTAAGGACCGCAAATATCGCGTTAATGAAATGCCCTTTATCAATAACCCATTTCGCGGCAAAATAAAGGCTGGCTGCCGAAAGCAAAAACATCATGCCAATATCAAAGGTCGTGCATACCATGATGAAATAAGTGCTGAATGCCGGAAAAGAAATCGTTATGCAGGCAAATATGGTCAACGATTTATCATCAAAGCAGTTATATGAGTATTTTCTAAGCAATCCGGCTAGCAAAGTAACCGCCATTACCAAAACAATCAATGCGATTATTGTCCGCCAGATTGGCATATAAATGATGTCATAAAAAGGAGTCATGCCCCAGCGGCCCATGATGATATTGCTGCTATACTGATAATTCTCGAATAACAAATCCTCAAAGTGCATTGAATACTGGGTTAATTTGAAACCGTAGCAAACAATTGTTGTGAGGATTAGCAAAATCCAATATATTTTATTGTGCTTGAGCAAATCTTTTATCATAACACTCCTCACCGAAAAAGCTTTGGCAAGTCGCTCCTTCCTTATTCATCATGAACAGTATAACAGTTTTTATTATTTCAGGCAAATTGAAAATCTCAGAAATTATACGTTTGAAACTAGTTTAGGGTTGACAAGCGTCCGGCATGATTCTTATTTTATTTGACGCAAGCAGATTTATGGGGTAAGATAGATGTATAAATAAACGAGGAAAACCAATGGTTTATGATGTTTTTGCATTTTTTAATGAATTAGATATCTTAAAGCTCCGGCTGAATATTATGAATCCGCTGGTCGATCGTTTTGTTATTGCAGAATCAACACATACATTTTCGGGCCAAGAAAAAGAACTAAACTTTTATAAAAACCGCAAAATGTTTGCGGAATTTTTGGATAAAATAGAATATGTCATCGTGGATGATTCACCGCCTTTTCTTAACCCTCATGAGCGTGACCGTTACCAAAAGAACCATTTAATCAAGGGCCTAAGTGAGGCCAAGGAAGAAGACATAATTATTTTTAGTGATGTTGACGAAATTCCTAACCCGCTTGTTTTACAGAAAATCATTGCTGATTTTGATGTGGATAAGGTTTATCACCTAGCCCAGCGAATGTTTCATGGATATCTAAATAGGGAAGAAATTACCGAAAAACTATTATCGATCACAGGTGAATTTGCGGGCGTTTCTAGCCGTAAATGGTTAGGAACCAAAGTTTTTTCAACGAAAAATATTCCGGAGAATGGAATTGTTTATATCCGTGAAGCTGATGTATCTTCACCGCAAAGCGTCCGGATTGATGATGGGGGCTGGCACTTTTCATATATGGGCGGAAACGGCGAAAAGGATATCTCGAAGCGTGTCGTTGACAAAATAAAAGCCGCTGCCCATCAAGAATATAATGAAAGCCATACGCTAAAAGAAGTTGCGGCAAAAACAGTTCTTGGGAAAGATTTTTTAGGCAGTGAAGCCGAATTTGCCCGTGTTCCGATTGATGATAGTTTTCCCCAATATTTACGGGATAATAGAGATGAATATGAACATCTTATCATGCCAGAAATAACTCAAGCCCGGACCTGTTTTACGAAAATAACAATGCTAATCTTTCGTTTTTTCCGCAAGTTATATATGAGAATTAAACGCTTCATCAAGACAGGAAAAATACGCCGCGATAAAGTATGAGGAACTATGCTAAGCCTGATCAAAAATATAAACTTCATTTTGGATAAAAAGCAAAAAAAACAATTCGCTGTGCTGGGAATCATGATTTTCATCGGCGGTCTTTTGGAAACCTTAGGCGTAGGGGCTTTGATTCCAGTGATTACGATTATCATGAATCCCGACAGCATTATGGCAATCATCGAAAATAATGCCCTCTTGTTTGGCCTTTACAATTTTCTTGGCATCAAAAGCTTTAATCAATTAGTAGTTATCCTGCTGGTTAGCATTATTACGATATATATTGTCAAAAACCTTTTTGCTTTGCTTTTGGCTTATTACCAATCTTCTTTTATCAATTTTAGCAAAATTAAGCTGACAAGCCGCATTTTACGCGAATTTCTGAACCGCCCCTATGAAAACTATCTCGGCACGGATATACCAACAGTATTCCGCTTAGTCGGGGTTGACGTGCCGAAATGTTTTGCCTTGATTTTAGCTGTCTTGCAGCTGGCAACAGAAGCTTGTGTTGCCGTCCTGCTTTTTATTTTTATGCTTGCGTCCAATTGGCAGTTTACCTTGTTTATCATGATGTTGTTTGGCGGGGTGACGCTTTTTTTCTTGAAAGTGCTTCGCCCGGTCATAAACCGGATCGGCAAGCGCAATCATGAAATCGAAGCCCAGACATCACGGTGGCGGCATTATACGGTTTATGGCTTAAAGGATATCAAAGTCCTTAACCGCGAAGCCTTTTTTGTCGGCAAATACCGGGACACCGGATATATCGCCGCCCAGACCACCCGGTCATACACCTTTTTTAACAATACTCCGCGCTTGCTGGTCGAAACGGTTTTTATTGCCGGGGTTTTCAGCTTTATTTTACTCTTTATGCTGGGCGGCAGTTCCCTTGATGACATGACGGCGACGCTGGTTGCTTTCGGCGTGGTTGCGCTTCGGATGCTGCCTAGCTTTACCCGCATGAATACCTATTTTTCCGAGATTGCCTTTAACCAGCCCGCGTTTGAATATGTTCATGAAAATATGCAAGAGGGCATGAAAACCGATGCCGATTTAAAAGAGCAGAAGCAAAAAGCCTTAACGAAAAAGCTTAGCCTTGCTAATGAAATAAAGCTTAATGGAATCACCTATGCTTACCCCGGCACGGACAAAAAAATCTTTGATGACGCTTCCATGTGCGTTGCGAAAGGAAAATCAGTCGGGATAATCGGGACGTCAGGGGCAGGGAAATCAACGATTGTTGATATCCTGCTTGGCCTGCTTCATGCCCAGTCGGGGAAAATCACTTGTGACGGCCGGGATATTTATGAAAATTATGAATCGTGGCTGGCTCAAATTGGTTATATCCCGCAGGAAATTTATTTGGTCGATGAGTCAATCCGTGCCAATATTGCCTTTGGGATTGACGAAAAGCAAATTGATGATGAGCGGATATGGGAAGTATTAAGGGAAGCGCAGTTAGACAGTCATGTCAGAGAATTGCCGGACGGCATTAATACTTATATCGGCGAGCGCGGTGTCCGGCTTTCCGGCGGGCAAAGGCAGCGGATTGGGATCGCAAGGGCTTTATACCACAACCCGGAAATCCTTGTTTTTGATGAAGCAACGTCAGCCCTTGATAATGAAACGGAACAGGCAGTCATGGACGCAATTAATAATTTTTATGGCCGGAAAACAATGATTATTATTGCCCACCGCCTTAATACAATTGCGAAATGCGATACAGTTTATAAGGTCATCAACGGGAAATTAGAGGAAACAGAAATTTAATGATTGGGACAGAGTTTCTAAAAGGCCAAGGGCTGGGAAACCAGCTATTTTGCTATCTAAGCGCAAGGGCGATTGCAGCTGATAAAGGGGTTTTATTTGGTACGGCCGGGCAAGAAAGATTTGCGGTTAATATCCACAATGACCGGGGTATGTATTTTATGGATATTGATTTGGGGCATGATATTAGCCATGAAGAAAAAAAGGGCTTTACCCGCCTTGATGAAAAAGACAGCCGCTTATATCTAGGCTCATTCCATGACCTAAAGCACGGCTGTTATATTAGCGGTGTTGATGAACGCCTGTCCGTCATTGCTGACAATACTTTGATTTATGGCAATATGCAGGACGAAAGCTATTTTGGAAAATATTACCAAGAGATGAAATCATGGCTGAAAGTGAAAGCCGAATTTGAAACTTATGAATACAGCCGCGAAAACTTATGTATTATCAATATGCGCGGCGGTGAGTATTTTGGCCATGCCGAATTTACCTTAAGGCGCAGGTACTGGCTAAAAGGCATGAAGCAGATGCGCCTTATCCGGCCGGACATGGAATTTATGGTTATTACTGATGACGTAGCCGCCGCAGCGAAAATTCTGCCGGAGATTAAAGCTTATCATTTTGATATTGCCAAGGACTTTGCCATCATCAAAAATGCCCATTACTTATTGCTGTCCAATTCCTCATTTGCTTGCATTCCGGCATTTTTAAATGAAAAAGTCAAGTATATCCTTGCGCCAAAATATTGGGGGCGGCATAACGTTTCTGATGGATATTGGTGCGGTGAGCAAAATATTTACCGCGATTTTCATTATATGGATAGAAAAGGGCGGATTTTTACCGCCGCTGAATGCCGGAGGGAGTTGGCAGAATACAAGAAAACCAGCCCTCTATACCAGAAAATCAATCAATACCCAAGCGGGGTTTCATTAATGGCAAAAAAAATAAAGGCTCATTTAATTCATGGGCAGTTTTGGCTGTTTCGCATTTACAGCAGTATTTGCCGCCGGACAGGGATAGGAATGGGGAAACATGATCGCATGGCTTAAAAAAAACGCCGATAAAATACCGCTTTATTTATTTTATCTTGGCTTAACAATTGAGCTCTTGGTCGTAATAATCGACCGCTCGGCCCTGCCCCCTCTTAATGAAGGGCAGATTTTCCGCGTGACCTTTCTTTTATTTGCCATAAAAGTCTGCTTTACCAAATATGCAAAAAAAGAATGGCTGGTGCTATTTAGCTTTTTACTTTTTACGTTTATTATGTACCGTATCACGGGGCAAAATGTCGCTTTGCGGGCGGTGGTTTTTGTTGCCGCAATGCGTGATATCAAGATCCGCGTGGCGATGAAATACACGTTCTGGCTGACTCTTTCCGGGTTTTTATCAATCATTGCTTTATCAGTTATTGGGATTGGGCGTGACCTAAAATTAACAACTGTCTACCGTGATGTAATTGAAACACGGTATCATTTCGGAATCGGGCATCCGAATACATTTTATTGCATGGTGTTGGCGGTGCTGCTTTTATTTTTCTACTGCTATCAAGAAAAACTGAAAATGTCGATTTTAAGCGTGATTTTGGGCGCAAATATTGTTTTATTTATTTTTACGGATTCCCGGACAGGCTTTTTCGTCACAACCGTGGCGATATTGCTGGCAATGGTTTTTACCCTTGCTCCCAAGCTGGCCAAGACAGATTGGGTTTATTATGCTGCGATGGGTGTTTTCTTGTTATGTATCGGGCTTTCAGTCTTGGCGGCCTATTATGCTGACAGCCTTATGCTTTGGACTCCTGGCTCACTACTTGAAAGACTGGACCAAGCTTTGTCATCAAGAATAATAGCCCTTTATTGGGATCGGCCAAGTATCAGCGCGGCATTAAAGGATTTTACCTTATTTGCGTCTAATGCCGAATACGTCCGCTCTTTTGACATGGGCTGGGTCCGCTTCTTTTACTGGTTCGGGATAGTCCCCGGCACTTTATTTATTGGGCTTTTTCTGCTATTATTAAATGAATGCCGGAGGCAAAAAGATGTGATGGCCCTTTTGCTGATTGTGGTCATAGCGATTTATACAATTGTTGAACCGCAGTTTATTTCATTATATTTAGGGCGGAATTTTCTGCTCTTTATCTTCGGCGCATATTGGGGGAAAATGCTGATTAAAGATGATGGCAAAGAGGTTTATTGGTGGCAGATTGGATATAATTAAGGAAAAAGAAAATAAATACCTTAAAATAATGGGAATCATCGCGGCCGCTTTTTTTTGCGCAAGCCTAGTGCCGCTGCTTTTGCTTTCAGTTTTTAATCGCGCCAGTGGTGATGATTTTTCTTTCGGGACATTAACAAGGCAAGCATTCATTAAGACTGGTTCATTAGCCGAGGTCTTTAAAGCCTCATTCCAAAAAATTAGCGAAGTTTATGAAGGCTGGCAGGGAACGTGGTCTTCGATTTTTTTATTTACCCTCCAGCCGGAAGTATTCCATGAAAAAGCTTATGTCCTCGTCACGCCCCTCATCATCATCTTATGGGTTGTGGCGGTGACTTTTGTCATGCACTTCTTTTTGGTAAAAATGGCAGAGTTTGATAAAGATAGTTTTCTTTTCGTTAATTTCAGTTTCTTATTATTAAATATGCAGTTTATTCCCGGCGTTCAATCGGCCCTTTTTTGGTTTAATGGGATAATTCATTATCAATTACCTTTCTTGATGATGATTTTTCTGTTATACTTATTAATGAGCTATGTCCAAAAACCGAAGCTTAATTATTTTTTGGGTATTGCTTTGATATTGGCTTTTTTGGGCGGTTCAAGTTACCAGCCCGCTTTGCTTGCTTTTTTGCTTGCCGTATTAGCGATTGCTTACCTGCTTTTGGCAAGGAGATGGAAGGATTCTTTCTTTTTGCTGGTCCCGCTTTTTTTGTTTCTGGCGGGCCTTACGATCAGTATGCTAGCCCCAGGGAACAAGGTGCGTGGCGGTGAGGACTTTGGCCTAAGCTTTAAAAGAGCGGCCATGGCAGTCGGAGAGTCAATTCTTATGGCAATAAGCCAAGGGTTTAGGCTTCTTGGCGAAAGGCCATTAGTAATCGCTGGCTTGTTATTTATTTTATTGATAATTACGTGCGTCCAGCTAAACAAAGAAAAGCCATGCCAAAAATATCCTTATCCCGGTATTTTTTTGCTGTTAAGTTTTTTGCTTTATGCTTCGGTGTATGCCCCGGAAATCTATTCCGGGTCGTGGGTTTCCCAAGGCGTAGGCAATATTTACTATCAATGCCTATTATTATTTATTATTGCTAATTGGCTTTATTTTATGGGTTATCTTAAACGCTATTTGGCGGAAAAGCACGGAAAAACAGGCTCTCCCCAATTAGCTAATAAGAAAGCCATCATATTTGTAATGGGTTTGTGCTTAGTGATAACGGTTTTTAATTACCGCAATGTTTTTGATTCAGTCATGTACCAAAGCTATAGCTTGATAAAAACCGGGCGGGCCGCCGAATACAAGAGATTAAAGGATATCCAAACGCGGATTTTGCTTGACGATGGTATTAGTAATGCGGTTTTGCCGGGAATATTTGAAGATTACCGGCCTTTGGCAAATAGTGTCGTTGGAATAGATAAAGACCATCCGACAAATCAAATAACAGCAAGTTTTTATGGGAAAGACAGCGTGATTGCGATTGATAGGGAAGAGTGGAACCAACTATATGAGCAGACGGAATAAAATCATCGAAGTATATGGCTTGTGGGTAATTGACCTATTATGTATCTGGTTAATGTTTTTGCTGGCCACATCTTTGCGCCACCCCAATTTTAGCGATATGGGCTACCAGTCGATTCATTTTCAGGTCGGCTTGTTATTCCTGGTTTTTTGCACGGTCTACAATTTTATCCTTGACTGGAACCATGATTTTATCAAGCGGAATTGGAAACGCGAGGCCGTGGCGATTTTTAAGTATATGGCCTTTATGCTGCTGATTATTATTAGTATCATGACTTTTATGAAATGGGCTGATACTTTTTCGCGGCTGATCTTAACTTATTTTGCGATCCTAAATTTCACGGCCACATTTTTGCTCCACATGGCCATTAAGCGGATTTTACGGCTTTACTATTCCTCTGACAAAACCGTGACAAAGATAATCGCCATTGCAAGGCAAAGTGACCTTGAGATGACAGTTAAACAGCTTAAGGCTTCATTGGATGCCAACTATCAGATCACAGCCTTAGCCTGTCTTGATATTGACCAGTCCGGTCAATTTATCGACGGCATCCCGGTTATCGCCGGGCCGGACAACCTGCTTGATTTGACGACCCAGGCCGTTGTAGATGAAGTATTTATTAACGCTGCTGACGTGACCCAGACCCAAATCAAGGACTTAATCCAAGGTTTTGCTTTAATGGGCGTTAACTGCCATTATAATTTGGCATTTGCCAATAAAGGGGCGGACTTTAATAAGATTGAGGAATTTGGCCAATTTACGGTTGTAACTTGTACGCAAGTCGTTAAAAGCCCAAAACGCCTGATGGTTAAGCGATTGATTGACATAATCGGCGGCTTGGCCGGGATAATCATTACCATTTTCTTTTTCCCATTTGTTGCCCTGTTTATTAAGTTTGAGTCATCAGGGCCAATCTTTTTTTCCCAGACCCGGATCGGAAGAAATGGCCGCCGCTTTAAGATTTACAAATTCCGTTCCATGTACCGCGATGCCGAAGCGCGGAAAAAAGAACTTGAGGCCCAAAATGAAATGAAAGGACTGATGTTTAAAATAGAAGATGACCCCCGCATTACCAAGGTGGGCAAGTTTATCCGCAAAACCTCGATTGATGAATTGCCGCAGTTTTTTAATATTGTCAAGGGTGACATGAGCTTGGTGGGGACAAGGCCGCCAACCGAAGATGAATTTGAGAAATACAATTATTATTACCGCCGCCGCATTAGCATGACTCCGGGCCTGACTGGGCTGTGGCAGATAAGCGGGCGCAGTGAAGTGGAAGAATTTGATGATGTCGTAAAATACGACTTGGATTATATTGATAATTGGTCATTAAGCCTTGATGTAAAGATTTTGTTTAAGACCTTTGGCGTTGTTTTTTCGCAAAGGGGGTCAAAATGAAAGGGAAGGACACTTGCAAGGGAAAATATAATGTCACAATGATCGGTGTCATCAGAAGCTTTAAGGGCGGCCCGTCCGCAATGGTGGGCAGGCTGTATGAGGGCGGGCTGGCGGAAAAAGTCAATCTTACCTACATCGGGACGGCCCTTGACGGAAGCAAGCTTAGGAAGCTAATCCGGGCAATCTGCGCCTATCTTCATTTTCTGCTTATCTTGCCCCGCATGGATATCCTGCACGCCAATACTTCCTCTGACGCAAGCTTTTGGCGCAAAAGGATTTTCTTAGAAACGGCGGCATTTTTTAAAAAGAAAGTAATTATCAGTATGCGTTGCGGCAGGTTTCAGATGTTTTATCAGGATTCTAATCTAAAAACCCAAGCAAAAATCAAAGCCACACTTAACAAAGCCGATGCTTTTATTGTCGTTGCAAAGCCGTGGGTAGATTTTTTTGCGACCTTGCTTCCTTTAAATAAGATCGTAATTCTTAGAAATGCCATTGCCCTGCCCCCAGAGGGCAAACAAGATTTTGCCAACCAAAATATTCTCGTCCTTAGCCGTCTTAATGAGGATAAGGGGATTGGCGAACTGCTTGGGATAATGCCGCGGATTTTCGAAAAATTCCCCCTTGCGCGTTTGTTTCTGGGCGGAAACTGGGCTTCAAAGGAGCTTGAGGAAAAAGCGAAAGAACTGGGCGGGCGGGTTAAGTTTTTGGGCTGGCTTGATGAAGCGGGCAAGGAAAAATACCGCGCTATGTGCAGTCTTTTTGTCTTGCCAACTCATTTTGACGGCCAGCCAAACGCAGTCTTAGAAGCAATGGCCGCCGGGATGGCGATTGTGACGACCAATGTCGGCGGCCTTCCCGAAGTAATCACCGATGGCATTAACGGCAGCATGATTGCGCCAAAGAACGAAGAAGCTTTATTCCATGCCTTAAGCAGCCTGCTCGAAAATGAAGCCTTACGCAAGAGCTACGGCAAGGCGGCCAGGAAGCAAGCGGAATCAAGATATAAGCTGGCTGACAATATTGAGGCCTTATATAAAATATATGAGGGGGTTATGAATTGAAAGAATCATTCTTTCGATTTTTGGAAGGAGCAAGAACTTAAAATGAAAGAATTTATTAGCATTATAGTTCCGGTTTTTAATACCGCGCCTTATTTAGAACGCTGTATCACCAGCTTATTAAGCCAGACTTATCCGCAGATCGAAATAATTCTTGTTAATGACGGTTCAAGCGACGAAAGCGGAGCAGTCTGTGATGATTATGCCCAAAAAGACAAGCGCATTTTGGTAATCCATCAGGAAAATAAAGGCCCAATGGCGGCTTGCCGGGCTGGAATTACGAAAAGCAGGGGCAAATATCTTTGTTTTGTTGATAGTGACGATGCGGTCATGCCGGAAATGATTGAAGCGATGGCAGCCCACCTTAGCAATCGGCTTCGTGAAATAATCTGCTGTAATATTATTGTCGAGCGGGCAACAGGGACGTTTCGAGAGCCGATGGGTCTTAGACCGGGAGTGTATGAGGGGGACAGGCTGCGGGAAGTATTTAAAAATATCCTCGGCAATGAAAATCGCCAGATTTCGTTATCGCGGTGCATGAAGCTTATTTCCCGCGAGTTAATAACTGATAACTTGGACGATTGCGATGATAGCCTTTTAATGGGCGAGGATGCCGTGATGATGTTGATGGCTTTGCTTGACAGCCAGCGGATTGTTATTATGGCGGAAGCGTATTTTTATCATTATTATCTTAACAAAGATTCGCTTGTCCATGGTTACCGGGACAATTTATATAAAGATATCAGCCGGAAAGGGAATCATTTCCACCGGATTATGTCAGATAAAACAAGCTTGCATGGGCTTAACATCTCTGCCGAAGAAATCAAGGCCCAATGCTTGCGTGAGAATTTATTCTCGTTAATGCTGTTACTAAAATATGAAGCAAGGGGAAACCCTAACGCTAAGTTATTCCGAAAACGGATTAAAGCCATCTGTGAAGCAGAGCAAACAAAAGCTTTATGCCGAAAGTACCCGGTTAAGGCCCAGCGTAAAGCAAATAAATTATTATTTTTGGTCCTAAAATACCCGAATGTGCCGATGATTGTTTTTTTGCGTTTAGTTTCAAAGCTTTTTTATCGCTTTATAGGTTGAGAATTTATGAAAGAAAAGATAAGCATTATTATCCCGGTGCATAATGGGCAAAAATATATACGCGCCTGTGTATGTACTTGCATTGAAAGCGTTTTAGAAAGAAATGAAGCTCGCTTATTTGACCTTGAGATTATTATTATTGATGATGGCTCAACCGATAAAACAGCAACGATTTGCGAAGCCTTAAAACGAGAATACCATGACAAGGCTGGCTGTTCAGTAAGTATTTTGACAACGGAGGATTTGGGTGTTTCCGCTTCACGCAATAGTGGGATTTCCTTGGCAACTGGTAATTACATTGCTTTTCTTGACGCGGACGACCGTTTGCTTCCGGGCTGCCTTTCAGTCTTATACCGAATCGCAAGCCAGTCAAAAAGTAACATTGTTGGCTGTGGTTTTGCGATGTGGCATAGTGAAGAGGAATACCGGGAACTTAGCACTCGCCCTTTTGTAATTGATGATATCGCCAGCTGGGCAAGGACTTATGATAGCCATGAGTATCTTGACAAAGGGATTTTGACAAATGATACCCGCTGCTGGAGCAAGCTCTATCGGTCAGAAATTATTAAGGATTTAAAGTTCGATGAAAATCTTTCCATTGGTGAAGATATGCTTTTTTTGGTCGGGGCAGTCAGCAAAGCAGGAACGATAACCGTTACTGACTGGCAAGGATATGCTTACTTCCAGAACCCGGACGGGGCGACCCTTAGGCCTTTTACGTCCAAGTACATGGATCAGATCACTTGCTGGCAGCTGGCCTTAAAAGAAATAATAAAGCTAAGGCCAGAGCTTGAACCCCGTTTAGTGGCCAGGATTATAACGGCAGTCATCTTAATAGTGGGGAAAATGGCGGTTTTACCGAAGAAAGAAAGACTGCGCTACCAAGCAGAGGTTGACCGATGCAGTCAATGCCTTGCTGAAACGAGGCAAATGCCGGAGGCATTTAAATTGCTTCCGTGGGGATATCGCATTAAGGTAAGGGCTTATCGGGTTTCGCCAAGGGGGTACATGGGGCTGTATGGGATTCTGAAAAAGGGGATTGCGGCTCGGAGGCCGCAATGACAAAGTGTCGCAATGACCGAAAGTCGCGAGACGAGAGTGCGATTCAAAAGACCGACCCTTGAGGTAATGTCAAAACATTTCTCTCGGAGCGAAAGCGTGTCGGACGTTGAATCGACAGCTCTCGGTACGCGGAAGCAGTTTTAATAGATTGCGGCTCGGAGGCCGCAATGACAGGGGCAAGAGGCCGCAATGACAAAGGGCGCAATGACAGAGGCAGGTAAAATGAAAGAAATAGTCTTATATATGCACGCCGGAAGCGGTAACCATGGCTGTGAAGCGATTGTCAACAGTATTGTTAGGATGCTTTCTAGCCCGGTTTCGGTTCTTAGCGTAAATGCCGAGGAAGACCTTGGCTACTCCTTAAAAGCACTTTGCGATGAGGGCAGCTTAGAAATATGGCAGGAACGCCATTTTAAGCGCTATCGCCCAGTCCATATCCTATATTACCTCTACCGCAAAATAACAGGCGACCGCGAAAGCTTTATCCGCTACCGTTACCACAAGGCTTTTGAAAAGGAAAAACCTGCCTTGGCTATTTCCATTGGCGGCGACAACTATTGCTATGATAATATGGTTGACGACCTTGTTTTGATGAATAAAACCTTTAATTCGGCGGGCATAAAAACGATATTGCTAGGCTGCTCAGTTGAGCCGGACCTACTCAAAAATCCCGCCATCATCGCCGATATGCACCGCTACGATACAATTATTGCCCGTGAATCCATCACTTATGAAGCACTGGGTAAAATCGGCCACCCGCGCTTATTTTTGCTCCCCGACCCGGCTTTTTCCTTGGCGAAAAAAGAGATGGCCCTGCCAGAAGGTTTTGCCCCGGCCAATACAATTGGCTTAAACCTAAGCCCCTTAGCGACGGATAATGAGCAGGAAGCCGGGATTACGATGGCTAGTTATAAGGCCTTAATCCAGTTTATAATTGAAAAGACTGATATGCAAATAGCCTTAATCCCGCACGTAGTCTGGAAGAGGAACGATGACCGTCTTCCCTTACGGGAATTATATGAGGCCTTTCAAAATACCGGGCGGATTATCATGATTCACGACGCTGATTGCAGCGAACTTAAAGGCTATATTGCCAGCCTGCGCTTTTTTATCGGCGCGAGGACCCATGCAACAATAGCGGCTTATTCAAGCTTTGTCCCGACCGTGGTGGTTGGTTATTCGGTAAAGGCAAGGGGCATTGCGGTTGATTTATTCGGGACGGACGAAAACTATGTGATACCAGTCCAAACGCTTGGGGAAGCTGATGACCTTGTTAAAGCTTTTTCATGGCTTTGGGAACACGAGAGCGAAGTCAAGGCAAAACTCCATGAAATAATCCCCGGATATCGCGAGAGGGCTAAGGAAATTGGGGGCATAATAGAAAATGCCCGGACACAAAATTTGCTAACGGAAAATGATTATGAGCAGAGTAAGTAAAGCATCCAAAAACATCATGTTTGGATATCTTGGTATCATCATTACAGGGCCATTTGGCCTTTTGCTCCGCACGGTCTTTATCCGCCATCTTGGCGATACCCTAAACGGCGTTAATGATTTGTATACAAATATCCTGTCAGTCCTTACGATGGCTGAACTTGGCATTGGAACAGCCCTTAGCTATAGCCTTTATGCCCCGGTTGCCCACGGGCGGATCGAAAAAGTAAAGGCCTATATGCGCCTATACAAAAGAGCCTATCTTGCTATTGGCTGTGTCGTTTTTTTGATCGGCATTTGCGTAGCTCCATTCTTATCTTATCTGGTCAAAATGCCGGACGGCGGCGCAAGCATTTCAATAAGGGACTTGACCGTTTATTATTTCATCTTTTTATTTAACACCGTCAGCACCTATTTTATCGCCTACAAATATAGCCTGGTCAATGCCGAGCAGCGTAATTATATCCATTCCAATATTATTACGATTACCCGGATTATTACTATTTTTGTCCAAATCATTGTCATTCTGTTCACGAAAAACTTCCTTGTTTACTTACTTTCAGCCGCTTTCATTGAACTAGCCCAAAAGATTTTTGCGAATTATTATCTTAATAGAATGTACCCTTACCTAAAAGACAAGGATTGTGAAAAACTGACCAAAGAAGAAACCCAGACCCTAATCACGAAAACAAAAGCGTTGGTGCTGATGAAAGTCGGCGATGTCATGCGCTTACAGGCGAGCGGGATAATTATATCCGCCTTTAATAACGTAAAACTATGGGGCTTTGTCGGCAATTACAATATCGTGATCAATTTTGTCCTAAGTTTTGTTGATATCCTCTTTAATAGTGTCATCAGCAGCTTTGGCAATTTGATTGCAACCGAACCAGAAAAAAAGCAATACCTCATGTTCCGCATTTACCGCTTTTTTGCCAGCTGGGTATATGGTTTTTTTGCCATCGGGTTCTTGCTTTTATTAACGCCGTTTGTTAATTTATGGCTTGGCCAAGAAAGGGTCCTTAGCACGGCCGTAGTTACGCTGATTATTGCTGATTTTTATTTTAAGGGCGACCGGGTGGTCTTATTTAATTTTAAGACCGCCGCCGGAGTGTTTGAGCCGGACCGGTATCTGCCCTTGATTCAAGGAATTGTCAATCTGGCCATATCGCTTAGCTTGGTAAACAGCATGGGCCTGGTCGGCGTTTTTATCGGCACAGTAATTTCCGGCCTGCTGGCAAATTTCGTCCGCCCGGTGATTATTTACCGCATTTGCTTCAAGATGAAAGCTACAAAATTTTATCTTGATTGGGTCAAATATATCTTGGTGACCGGGGGCATTTTCCTGATTTGTTATTGGCTTAACGGGTTACTGCTTAAAGAACTTAGCATATTATCCTTTATTATTTCGGCAATAGCGGTTATAATAATCTTTAATGGTCTTTTTATGCTGCTATTTTGGAAAAGTGAAGAACTGAAATATTTGCTGGCATTATTTAAGGATAAATTAAGAAACAAATAAAAGGCTGGGCAACAATATGAACAATGAAATAAAAGAAAAATCGATCACAATGGTTGAAGAAGCGATCTTTCAGCTAAATAAATATTCGCGCTACCGCTTTAAGGATAATTTACTTCGTTTCCTCAAAAGAATGGCGGGACGCAAACTGCCGCCAAAGGACAGGATTAACTGGCCGACAGCCTTATTAGCGAACGCTTTAATGGCATACTACAAAAACAATCTCAATCTGGAAATATCATTGGTCATCAAACACGCTTTGATAAAGTACTATCAGCGTTATATTAAGAGCCGCCAGAAATTCCTTTATCTTGATAACGCCCTTTCCGGCCTTTGCCTGATTGACCTCCATCAAACGACAAAAGATGAGCGGTTTAAGGAAATGCTTGATGAGCTGGCAGTATATCTCAAGCGGCATTCCGTAGATTCAAACGGAAGCCTACCTTATCGCCAAAACCAGCACAATCTTCATATTTACGCCGATGGCATTGGGATGATTTGCCCATTTTTATGTAAGTACGGATATACATACGGTGATGAAGCAGCGATTAACTTGGCGGTTAAGCAGATTCAAAATTTCTGCCGGAATGGAATGGATGGCAGGACGGGCTTGCCTTACCATGGCTTTGACTTTAAAAGCCAGACAAAGCATGGGATTATCGGCTGGGGCAGGGCCTTAGGCTGGCTGATGATGGGAATGGTGGACAGCCTTGTTTATCTGGACAAAGCTAATCCTAACTATGATGAAATAAAGCAAAATTTCCGCCGCCTGGTCGATAAAGTTGAGGCATACCAGCGGGAGGACGGCTATTATCCGTGGCAGCTCCCGGCAAGGGAAGGGCCGTTTGATACTTCGGCAACGGCAATGATTTTGTATGCAATTGCCCGCGGGCTAGAAAATGATATCTTAATCGGAATCCACCGTTCCCGCCTTTTAAAAGGCCGCGATGCGTTAGCAAAAGCAGTCACAGATGGGAATGTCATTAACTGCTTGGCTGAATGCGGCGGATTTGGCATTTATCCGCAGAAATATGACGCATTTCCTTGGTCACTTGGCCCGGCACTTTCATTATTTGCGATTAATCTAAAGGAAATGGAAGGTTGAAAGAATTTCATTCTTTCAACCTGAGATTTGAGCTACGCTCAAAGTCTCCAGACTTTGAAAGGAGCATGGATATAATAATGATAATTATCGAAGTCGCCGGGGGTTTAGGAAACCAGCTCCAGCAATATGCCTTATCCCAGAAATTCTTAAGCCTTGGCGTTGAAGCTAAGCTTGACCTTTCATGGTTTGACAAGCAAGCGAAAAATGCCAACCTGACCCCGCGCAAGCTTGAGCTTGATTTTTTTGACGGCTTGGAATATGAAGTTTGCACAAAAGCGGAAAAGCAAAAGCTCTTAGGCCAAGACAATATCTGCGGCCGCCTTAAGCGCAAGCTTTTCCCGGATAAAGTAAGGTTTTTTCAGGAAACAGAGATGTTCCACCCGGAAATTTTAGAGTTTACTTCAATGTATCTTAGCGGTTATTTTGCCTGTGAAAAATACTATGCCGATATCCTCCCGCTCCTGCGCGAAAAAATACGCTTTATGCCAAGCAAGGACAAAAGGAATCAACAGGCCGCGCATGAAATAAAAAATTGTGAGTCGGTTGCTGTCCATATCCGGCGCAGTGATTATCTGAAACCGGAAAACCAAAAGCTTTTCGGCAATATCTGCACAGAGGGTTATTACAAGGCGGCCATTGACCACATCAGTCAACGAACCGTCGGGGCCCACTTTTATTTTTTCTCTGATGACACCCATTATGTAAAGGATAATTATCAGGCTGACAATTATTCTTATGTTGACTGGAATAAAGGCGATCAAAGCTTATATGATATGTATCTTATGAGCCAGTGCAAGCATATCATCTGTGCCAACTCGACCTTTAGTTTTTGGGGGGCAAGATTAAACGCTAATCCGGGTAAAATCATGATTCGCCCGGCGCGGCACAAGAATACATGGGCAGCCCCGCCGGAAATCCTAGGCCCCTTATGGCCTGGGTGGGTGTTGGTGGAAAGTGATGGGCAGGAGCTTTACAAGGATTGCTGATTTTTACGAGCAGATTTCGAAGATCAATTAATCAATCCTTTTTTTAGTAATATTTCTTCTAAAATACTGCTCCAGTGTTCTCCGGTTGGGTTCATATATTCTTTCATGTCGCCGACAGTAATAGGATACATCGCCAGAGCGGTATCATCAATTGGGAAACCAAAAAGGTATCCTTCGGGCAATAAATCATAAAACTCTATTGCTCTCATATCGCTATTTTCTTCTAATAATTTATCCATATCCATCATTTATCTCCCTTATCTATCATATAACAACTTTTTCAAAATGTGTAGTATTTATTTTAAACATTCCACTTTTGATTAAGTCATCAAGAAATTCGCTGTTTATTTTTTCTCTTCTCTCATCAATCAGACGTGCTTTATCTGCCTTACTATAGTTCGCGTTTTCTAAAATATCAGTATAACTATATTTTTCTGAAATTTTATCATAAAATTTATCCAGCATTAACTTGATCTTCTGCTTTGCTCTTAAATTCGATTCTTTAATATATTTTCTGCCTTCCGGTGATATTGAAAGAACTATAATATTCCCTGTATCTAAAAAAGCCTCAATCACATATTCGCCATACTCTATTAAAAGCAGTATATCAGGCTTGCTGAAAGAATTTTGCGCCTGATGATTATGCCATATGCAAAGTACATAATCCAATTTTTCGCCATGTCTACTTATAAATTCATCAAGCGTAGGCTTTATGTTAGTGCAGTTAGTACCATTTCCGACTTTTTGTCCGGGCTTCACGTTAATAATATCATATTTCGGCCATGGCTCTTGCGTCTCATCGCAACCTTCGCGAACCAGCCAACCTTCAAATACAGCTGAGATTTCAGAACTAACAGCAGTATAAAATCCCTGCGTTTTTTGGTACATTTCATCAATGTTATCAATTCGCTCTGATATGCCGTATGTATATTTCATTAACTCTGGGCTAGTTTTGTCCAGCTTAAACTTCACTTGTTGCATAATAGAATATTTCCAATCTTTAGTCAATTAATTACTTCCGTAAATAATTCTGATTTTATTGACCATTATGGTCATTATTTGCCTTACATAGATGATATAATAGTATCACAATGAAATTGCTATGTCAAATATCAATAATTTCTGTAGTTGCATCGCTTAGGCATTTGTCTTAGCATTTTTTCCAATCCGATTTAATTTTTTCTCATAAGCTGTAATCCCATTTTTATCTTATCTTTTAGTTTTTTGTGTGACATACAGGTGACTAAACATAATTTTTCACACGATACGGTATCATTTCTAATTCTACGCGCTTTTGGACTATTCCATATATTCCTTGCTGATTGCTCTTTGATATTACCAATGCTTGCAAAATTCCCACATGAATATACATCACCATTTGTGCCAATTTCAAAATTACGAAGACCTATTAAGCATGGCGAAAGTTTTCTGGAAGCCCTCACACCCTTAAAATGTTCTGGCATTAATGCCAACACACTTTCGGATGTTTGAATTGGTTCACCTTTGCGTTTCATAATGATTAATTGGTTAATGACATTTTCAAATTTAGGCAATGCACTTTCATCAATCCACAATTCATCACATTCCGGTGTCCTGCGGTTCATTGTTTGGGGACTTAAGTTGGTTGCGCCTATTCTTTTTGTCCATTCGACAAGTTCAGGAAGATATTGGTAATTCAAAGCATTTATTGTTGGTTTTATAGTTATTGGAAAGTATATCCCTTGACGTTCACGTTCTTTAACTAGATGGGTAATTCCTTTATTCAAACTATCAAATAACCCAGGCACTCCACGTAAATAATCGTGAACATCTGCATTGGGAGCATCCACCGAAATATTAATATTGAATGGCTTAGCAGAAACAATTTTCTTGACATTGTCCTCATTCAACAAAGAGCCGTTTGTGGTTGCGCCTGCCATTATTCCATTTCTATTGCACCATTCAAGTAAATCGATAAAATCTTTTCTAAGAAAAGGTTCGCCACCGCTGAAGCTGATTGAGAATTTTCCGACAAATTTTTTTAGGCTCAGTAATGCTCTTTGCCACTCTTCCAAAGTCATTTCATCAAGATATTTATCACGCCGATAAAAATTACACATTAAGCATTTTGCATTGCATCTCTCATTTATAAGTGCATAAAATGTTATCGGCTTTGTCATATCATATCTATATCTTAAATAAATATCTTCTGCAAATGTATTTTTTGCGTGCTTTAATCCGAGCAAAACCATTTCTGACATTTTCATTTTGCTTTCTTCTCCTCGTAGTCAAGTTATTATATATCCAAATAATAATAGCAAATTTAATCGTCAAACGCCTTAGCGTTATATTTATTTTCATGATCACTAGTCAATTATATATATATATATATTGTCAACACTAAATTAGTTTCAAACGTATAATTTCTGAGATTTTCAATTTGCGTGGAATCATAAAAACTGTTATACTGTTCATGATGACATTGATGATTTTTTATTTGAGCAGTATAAGTATAGCGGCAATATAAAAAATGCAGAAAAGAGCAGCAAAAATGCTTTAAAATTAAGGAGTATTAATAACACTTGACAAAAACTGTCCCGAAAACTATATAATAAATGGGACAGTAGAGGTGCGAAAATTTTCTATGTCAAAATTGTGTAGCGAGCCGCGACACAATTTGTCATTGTGCTTGACCCATCGTCATTGCGGACTTGAACCGCAATCCCGCAAGCTTATGAGATTACGGCTCGGTGGCCGCAATGACAGGGCTTATCATTTTATGAGGATATACAGATGGACAAAATAAAGAATAAGAAAAAATACATAATCTTCCTTTTCGCGACCTGCTTACTCCTTATGGCGGCAGGTTGCGCCAGCATGATGGAAAACTTGACAGAAACCCCATCAGAAGGAATTGTCCAGACGGCCGCAGAACCGGAACAAGACCCTGCCACGCCTTTATCCCTTGACCCTACGCCTGACCTGGCCCCGGCATTGTCTTCCGATTTGGCGTTTGATAATTCACTAAAATGGAAAGAAGCTGTCTTTGAAAGGACGCGGGACTTCCATGCGGAAATGCTGGAGCTTTTACCCGGAAAAAGGGAGTATTTCGGCGACATTTGGGAATACGCCGATTATGACTACGAACTTTCGCTTTATGATATGGGTTTTGAAGCCCCATATGTATCGATTACGGATATGTCACATGATTTCGTCCTTACGCAAGAAACTTTATACAGTATCGAAGACGGCGGGCTAAAGGAAATCATTACTTCCCAATGGTTTGAGATTTATAGGCATCTAGACAGCGGTGTCCGGGATAAGCTGTCAGCGACATGGGCCAGCGGTTTTACTTGGTCGGAGACCCAATTTTTTCAGTATGTTGACGGGGAATGGGAAAAACTAAGCTATATCTTCACTACTGGCAGCAGCTATCGTTTTTATGACGAGGCGACTGGCGAAGAAGAGGAGTGGGAAGAAGCCGAACGGCTTTTGGACGAGCGGCTTGACGGCTATCAATATATCCCTCTGGAGGATTGGTTTCGCCACACATTTACTTATGTCCGGGACAACGGCGAGATAGTCCCATGGGATGAATTAGCGCCAGCAGTCAGCGCCTACCTCGATGCTTATGATGGCATTGAAGTGGGGATTGCGGCCAGGAGGCCGCAATGACAGAAGCCGCAGAGGTCAATGACAGAGTTCGTAGGCTACAAAAACTTCAATAAATTGACATACTGTAAAAGACCTTATATAATAGAATCAAAACGAAAGGGATTACCATGAGATTAATATCAATTAATGACTACATAAAGCGAAATACAAAGATACTTATTTATTTAACCATATTGGGGACTTTTGCAGGCATTTTTCTTTTCAATAACTATACGGATTATATCTGGGATGATTATATGTATCATTTTTACTGGGAATCATACCTGCCGTCACCCCCCCCCTATAAAACAATAAGCAGTATCGGAGATTTTTTCGCTTCACAGTTTAATCATTGGCAACATTACAATAGTCGATTTGTCGCGTTCTTTTTCTCACATTTATTTATGCAATTCCCCAAAATAATATTTAATATATTTAATTCCATTGCTTTTTGTGCTTTAGGTGGCATTCTATATGCAACAATGTTAAAATTGACTGACAATAAAGAGTGGAATCCAGTAGAGTTGTTAAGCCTATATGTTGGTATGTGGTTCATCTTGCCACAGTTTGCACTCACCACTCTCTTTTTAAGCGGGAGTTGTCATTATTTGTGGCCGGCAATAATATATATGGGTTTATTCTATCTATATCTCCATCTTGAAGACCGCAAACTAAATATATTCAAAACTATATGTATTTGCATTTTTGCTTTTTTTGCCGGGGCTACGAACGAAAATAGCGGAGCGATGATGATTCTTGTCATGGGATTATTAACTCTCAAATATTATTTACAAAATAACCATGTCCAAGCTTGGAAATTGCTAATAATTTTAACAGGTCTTATCGGGTGGCTATTGATTGTGAGAGGCCCTGGGTCTTTCGGACAAGAAAGAAGTGCGATTGACCTATCAATGACTGCTTTAATTTCCGGTTTTTATCGTACTTATACCAGAACTTTTGAAACTTTGTGGCAAGGCATAGTAGTTTTTACAGGTACATTAACTTACGCCAGCTATCATAATCTTCTAAATAAAAATCTGAAAACTAAAATACTTATTCTGATTAGTGGCTTCCTGTCAGGAATACTTTCTATGATACTAATTGACAGTACTCCCTATCGGACATTGTTTGGGCCAAGCCTATTATTAATAATCGCCATTGGTACTACCGTTTTGCAACTTCGAAATCACAAGCAAATAATATGGCACAAAGCAGCTACTATTTTGATATGCTTTGCATTCATCAATAGCTTTTTGATTGAGTTGTTTTTGCTAAAAGACCAGCATTCTTTTCATCAAGAGCAAATCAATGTCATCATAGCTGAAAAAGAGCTTAATGAAATTATTACTGTAAAAATTACCGTTCCAAATAATTCTAATTATTCCGTTTTGAACTATGCTTCTTTTTACGAGGACGAAGAAGATTGGTTCAATCGGTGGATAGCCGCCTATTATGGAGCTTATAGAGTACGAGGTGAATGGTAATGAAATAATTATCTTTTATTTGCAATGCCATTGGTGTATAATGTCAAAAGGGATTACAAAATTTGGAGGTGCTAAGGGTTGAAATATGACTACTTAATTGTTGGTTCAGGTTTGTTTGGATCAGTTTTCGCCCACGAAATGGGAAAGAAAAATAAAAAATGCTTAGTCATCGAAAAACGTAATCACCTTGGCGGAAATGTCTATACTTATAATGAATCGGGCATTAATATCCACAAATACGGCGCCCATATTTTGTATACTAACAGTTCCATTGTCTGGGATTATTTGAATCAATTCACTAGCTTTAACCGCTTCACCAACAATGTCATTGCCAGATATTATGGCGAGCAGTTTAATATGCCCTTTAATATGCACACGTTCCATCAGATGTGGGGCGTAAAAACCCCAGCCGAGGCCCAAAAAATTATCGCCGGACAAACTATAAAACACCAGAAAGATAATCCGGAAAATCTCGAAGAACACGTTCTTTCAATGGTTGGTGATGACTTATACGAAAAACTAGTTAAAGGTTACTCAGAAAAGCAATGGGGGCGGCCATGTACCGCATTGCCCCCCTCAGTAATAAGCCGTATTCCCTTACGCTTCACTTATGATAACAATTATTATAATACCCTTTATCAAGGCATACCCATCGGCGGATATACCAAAATAATTGAGAAAATGCTTAGCCAATGCGATGTCGCGTTAAACGAAGATTTTCTTGATAACCGCAATAAATGGCATAATCAAGCCGTAAAAATTCTTTATACCGGAATGATAGATGAATATTTTGAGTATTGTCATGGAACTTTAGAATACAGGGGGTTATTCTTTGATACCAAGATTATGGAAACTGATAACTTCCAAGGTGTTGCGGTGGTTAATTATACCGATAAGGATATTCCCTATACTAGGACTATCGAGCATAAGCATTTTGAATTTGCCCAAAGCGAAGTTACCGCTGTTTCATATGAATATCCCCAGGATTGGAAGCAAGGCGAAGAAGCTTTCTATCCAATCAATGATGCCCGCAATATAGATTTATACAATAAGTACTTTCAATTAGCTAATAAAAATAACCAAATAATTTTTGGCGGACGGTTAGGCAATTACAAATATACAAATATGCAAGATACCGTTCTTGATGCTTTAGCATTAGCCAAATTATTCACGTAAGAAGAGGTAAACATGGAAAAACTGTATATCGTCATGCCCGCTTATAATGAAGCCGAAAATATCCGCTCTGTCGTGCCTGACTGGCACGAGATGGCAGTTATGGCTGGGCCGGATAGCCGCTTAGTTGTTGTTGATGACGGAAGCAAGGATAATACTTATGAGCTATTGTGCGAACTAAGCAAAGAATATCCACAGCTTATCGCTTTAACGAAACCAAATTCGGGCCATGGCCCAACTTGCCTTTATGCTTATGATTATGCGCTTAAAAATGGAGCAGATTATGTTTTCCAGACTGATTCTGATGGGCAGACATTAACGGAATATTTTCCTGATTTCTGGGAAGCGCGGGCTGATTATGAAATGGTCATCGGGTTACGGGAAGTACGCAATGACGGCTTTTTCCGTCTCGTTATTACCCGGACGCTTAGGACAGTTCTTTTTCTCTTCTTTGGTGAATTTATCAGGGATGCCAATTTGGCTTATCGCTTGATGAAAGCCTGCCCATTAGAAAAGGCACTTAAAATTATTCCCAAGGATTTCTTTCTGGCCAACGTGCTTATCTCGGTTTACTTTGCCAAAAATAAGCTTAAAGTAAAATCCATTCCGGTCACAATCAGAGAAAGGCAAGGCGGGACTAATTCTATTTTTGCCCCCCAGATTATTAAGGTCGGCTTTAAAGCAACGTTTGATTTACTAAAAATCCGGAAACGGCTTTAGCCGGGAGGGTGAAAACCATCATTATGATTATGAAATTATTCAATAAATATAAAGAGCAGATTTTGTATCTCTTTTTTGGTGTTGCCACGACAATTGTTAACTGGGTAACATATACTGTTTCGCTTAAGGTTTTTTCTCTCGTTATCAGTAATAGTATTGCTTGGCTGGTTGCAATAATATTTGCTTTTATAGTCAATAAATTATTTGTGTTTGAAAGCGTTGATTTTTCTTTCCAAAAAACCGCAAAGGAAATTATTTTGTTTATTGGGGCAAGAATTTTCTCCGGCATTTTCGAAATTGCCGGGTTGCCGCTGTTAGTTTTTATAGGGTTAAATCAAACTATTTTCGGCATTGAGGGAGCGGTCGCCAAAATATTAATTTCCGTCATTGTTGTGTTATCCAATTATATATTTAATAAATTTGTCATTTTCAAAAAATGAGCTTGCTACAACCGCCAATAAATATAATCATCTTCATAATCCTTGCGCGTAAATAAGCCTTTCAAATCCATGAGAATCTTTTTGTCATTATCCTGTTTAAAGAAAGAGTCGATTTTGGCTTTATCAAATAAAGTAAATTGCTGATGGGCGACGGCAATAATAACCGCATCCATATTTTTTACGTTTTTTAGGTCGGTAAAATCAATGCGGTAGAATTTTTTTGCTTCTTCAATGTCAGCTTCGGGGTCAACAACGATTGGTTTAATTCCATATTCTTCCAATTCTTTATAGATATCGATAATTTTCGTGTTGCGGGTATCGGGGCAATTTTCTTTGAAAGTAAAACCAAGGATGGCTATTTTGGCATTTTTTACTGGGACATCAGCTTTAATCAGGTTTTTAACCAAGCTTTCCGCGACATATCTTGCCATATCATCATTGATTCGGCGTCCGGCCAGGATAATCTGGGAATGGTAACCCATCTCTTCCGCTTTGTAGGTCAGGTAGTAAGGGTCAACGCCTATGCAATGGCCACCAACAAGGCCGGGGGAAAAATTAAGGAAATTCCATTTCGTCCCGGCGGCTTTTAGAACTGCTTTTGTATCAATCCCCATTTTGTTAAAGATAATCGAAAGCTCGTTCATGAATGCGATGTTGATGTCGCGCTGGCTGTTTTCGATGACCTTGGCCGCTTCGGCGACACGGATGGATTCGGCGCGGTAAACCCCGGCTTCTACAACTAATTCATATACCTTTGCGATAATGTCAAGTGATTCCTCGTCCATTCCGGCCACTACCTTGATAATTGTTTCTAAGCGGTGGACCTTGTCACCCGGATTAATCCGCTCCGGCGAATAACCCACCTTAAAATCAATTCCGCATTTAAGGCCTGACTCTGCTTCGAGAATCGGGACGCAGATATCTTCTGTCACGCCGGGATATACGGTTGATTCAAAAACGACAATCGAGCCTTTGACTAGGTTTTGCCCCAAAATCAAGCTTGCGCCTTTTAGCGGGGACAAATCGGGAATATTGTCATCGGTAACCGGAGTCGGCACAGCCACGATATGGAATTTTGCTTCTTTAAGGCTGGCTGGGTCAGAGGTAAATTCAACTGTTGTCTTTTTAATAACCTCATTGCCGACTTCCTTAGTCGGGTCAAAGCCGGATTGATAAAGCTCGATTTTTTCTTTATTTAGGTCAAAGCCAATGACCTTTGCCTTAGCCGCAAAAGCAACTGCAATCGGCATTCCGACATATCCCAAGCCGATTAATGATATTTTTTCCGCGCCGGACATTATTTTTTCGTATAAATTCATATAACCATGCCTTTCCAAACTTTGGGCCGCTAGGCACAAATTTGCAAACGAATCATAGATTCGTTTTTACTTCCTCTAAGAACGCTAAAACTACTTTTTCGCGGTCAAACTCTTTGCCCATTTTTTCTCTGGCTTTCCTGCCCATCAATGCCCGCTCTGACAGCGGAATCGCAATGAATTTTCTGATTGCTTTGATAAGTCCGTCACTATCGCCTTTTTCAAAGCCAAACCCGGTTTGCCCCTCATCGAACGCTTCCCGGCAGCCAGGGATATCCGAAGCGATGATTGGCCGTCCGGTCGCCGAAGCTTCCAGCAAAACATTTGACATTCCCTCATGGTATGACGGCAAAATAATTGCGCTTGCCTGTTTGTAATATTCCTTGACGTTTGGCGAAAACCCTAGCTGTTCAATCACTCCGCGGACTTCCAGCTTGTCCAACGCGGATTGGTAATCTTCTTCGCAAAACCCAAGCACTTTAAAATGGGTCTTTTCATTATGCAAAACCTCTGCCGCCTTTAAAAACTCTTCAATCCCCTTTTCTTTCATTATCCGCCCGACATATAAAAAAACAAATTCTTCCGTCTGCGGATATGGTTCCATGCGGAAATTGCTAAGGTTAACGCCAGCCCCGCTGACGAGACGGCTCTTCTTCCCTTTGATCCGGTATTTGTCAAATATTTTCATATCTTCGGCATTTTCAAAAAACAGGCACGCTGACTTTTTAAGCCCGCAGCGTTGCAGCTTGATAATCAGCCATTTAACTAGTTTTTTCCCCCTGAATGTACTGCCCAGCCCGGTAACTACTGAAAGATAAGGAATCCTAAGCTTACGGCAGGCATATCCGCCATAAACATTGGGCTTAATCGTAAAGGTCAGCACCAAATCCGGCTTGGTTTTCTTGAGTGTCCGGCGGTATTCACGCACCAGCTTTAGATCCTCAAGCGGATTCATGCCCCGGCGGTTAATGGGGGTAATGACAAGTTCACAGCCCAACTCCCTAAGCTCTTTTGCCTTGGTTTCGTCCGGCACAGCGCAGATAACATGGTATTCATTATTTAGCCGCTTTATTAATTCGCCCCGGAAATCATATAGCCCGGCGGAAAAATTGGCCAGTATTAAGATGGTTTTTTGCTTCGGTAACATAATAAAAACATGATATCAGAATTTCCGGTAGCTTGCAATTAAATTATTAACTTGCTATACTTAAGATATGGCAAAGCTTACCAAAAGACCAATTCGCATTTTGCACGTCTTCGCTTCTGTTAACCGCGGCGGGGCTGAAAGCCGGACGATGGATTTGTACCGCAATCTCGACCGGGAAAAAGTGCAGTTTGATTTTTTGGTGAACAATAAAGAAATCGGCCATTACGAGGAAGAAATAATTAAAATGGGCGGCAGGGTTTTCCGGATTCCCCGCTTCCAGATTTTTAATTATTTTTCTTATCGGAAAGCGGTCCGGAATTTCTTCCGCGAACATCAGGAATTTTCTGTTGTCCAAGGGCATATGACCAGCTCGGCCGCCATTTATCTTCCCCTCGCCAAAAAAGCCAACGTCCCGATGACGATTGCCCATTCGCGCAATGCCGGGGTTGACCCGGGGCTTAAAGGTTTTTTGACGAAAATAATGGAGCTTGGGGTCTCGCGGAAAGCGGATTATCTTTTTGCTTGCTCTCGGCTTGCCGGGATCGCCGTCTTTGGAAAGGCAGCATGGGAAAAAGGGCGTGTGGTTTTTATCCCTAATGCAATTGACGTTAGAAAATTTGGTTATAATAATGAAATACGGGTTAAATTGCGGGAAAGCTTGGGGCTAGATGGGAAATTTACCATCGGCCATGTTGGGCGTTTTGATTTTCAGAAGAACCATGATTTTTTGCTAAAGATATTTTACGAAATAGCTAAAAATGACCATGAGGCGTATCTGCTCTTAGTCGGTGATGGACAAGGAAAAGCCGAGTTTTTGCAAAAAGCAGCCCAATTAGGCCTAAGCCCAAAAATTATTTGCACCGGAAGAGTTGACAATCCCCATGAATATTATCAAGCAATGGATTATTTCGTTTTTCCGTCACATTTTGAGGGATTGCCCGGAGCTGTTTTAGAAGCGCAAGCTAGCGGGCTTAAATGCTTGATATCAGACACAATTGCTGATGAAGTAAAAATAACCGCTTTAGTAAGTGCTATGAATATTAATGAAGAAGCCAAAAAATGGGCTGATTATGTCTTGGCAAACAAAGATTATGAGCGAAAGAGCGGATCTTTTAAGCTAGCTAAGGCCGGATTTGACGCAACTATCCAAGCAGAAAAAATGCAGTCCTTTTACCTGACAGGAGATAAAAGCTGTTTATGAAAATCATGCTAATTTCACCAAATTTATGCCAGGGCGGATTTGAGCGGGTATGTGTGAATACAGCTTTAATTTTAAAACCCCATTATGATGTCAGCATTGTTTTATTTGATGCGGCCAAGATTGACTTTGATATCGGGGACATCAAGATTATTGACCTAAAAAGCGGAGTCCGAAAAGGAACGTTTGCAAAACTTGTCAATATCCTTGTCCGGGCGGTGAAGTTAAGGAAAGTGAAACAAAAGCACAAGCCCGATGTCGCATATAGTTTTGGCGCGACCGCAAATATTGCTAATGCCTTATCAAAAACAAAAGGGACAAAATCTTTTTTAAGCTTAAGAAGTTATATGGATATTGGCGAAAAGTCAAAAATACGCTTATTTATCCGGACTGCTGACCAAATTATTTGCTGTTCCCAAGGCATTGCCGATGAGCTAAAAAAACGCTACTCATTTAATGACGCGGTTGTCATCTACAATCCTTACGATGTCGCCAAAATGAAAAGATTAGCCCAAAGCTCTGAACCGGAATTTCCTTGGCATGATGAAAACATTATTCATATCATGTCAATGGGGCGTGATGATGATATTAAAGGTTACTGGCATACCATCAAAATATTTTATTTGGTCCAAGAGGTATTTCCGCTTGCCCGGCTGACTATTCTCGGTGACGGCCAATTTTCAGCGTACCGGAAACTGGCCGCCGATTTAGGGATTTCAGATAAAGTTTATTTTGCCGGAATGCAAAAAAATCCTTATCAATACCTTAAAAAAGGGACAATATATCTGCTTAATTCTCTAATGGAAGGTTTCCCCAATGCTTTGATTGAAGCAATGGCGATGGGAATGGTCCCGGTTGCTTGTGACTGCCCGACCGGCCCGGCGGAGATATTGCTTGAAGAAATGCCAAGTGAAGCCAAGCGGAATGACATTTTTAAGCAGCAAAACGCTATCTTGGGCGATTATGGTATTTTAGTCCCGGTGATGAAAGGCCAAAAAAACCTTGCTTCCGATGATATTAATAAAGACGAAAGAAGGATGGCAACAGAAGTGATAAAACTTTTAGCCGAACCGGAATTATTAGCAAAATACCAAGCATTAGCAAGGAAAAGAGCCGATGTCTTTACAAATGAGAGTTATCTTAAAAAGCTTATAGGAGCAATAAAAGATGGACAAGCTTATTAATTGGTTAAATGACAAAAAGCTGGCGATTTTTGCGCTTATCTTTATGGCGGCCAGCCTGTTTCCCTTTTTTTATCTTTCCCATTATGTCAGGCCGGCTGGTGATGATTTCGGTTTTGCACGCCATACCCATGCCGCTTGGCTTGATACCGGGTCACTTTGGGAAGTGATAAAGGCGGCCTTTTTCCATGTTAAGTTATTTTATAACAGCATTGGCGGTGAGTGGTTTGCAGCTTTCTTTTATTCATTAATGCCGGAAGTTTTTGCCCCTTACGGGTTTTGGGCCGGGCCATATCTAATCATGCTTTGCCATATTGCCGGGACGTTTTTCTTCCTAAACTATTTCCTTAGGAAAATACTGGGCATGAGATGGGAATATTTTGCGCTAATATGGTCATTAATCCTCATTATTTCCCTGCAATATTTGCCAAGCAATAATACCGGAGTTTATTGGTTTGCCGCCGGAGTACATTATATTTTACCGCATATGCTTTTCCTATTTGCGCTGATTTCCCTTAGCAAATATATCATCACTAGTGAAAAAAAGTATCTTTATTATCTTTTACTGTTAACTTTTGCGATTGGCGGAAGCAACTATAGCCATGGAATGTTAATTATCATTATTTTTACGCTGATGATTATTATCCTGGCAAAAAAGAACCGAAAAATACTTTATCTGATTCTTCCCTTTCTAATCTGCCTGATTGGCTTGTTCATTCAGTTAAAGTCACCGGGTAATGTTCATCGTTTTGCCAATATCGGGGAAGAGTTTGGCTTTGACTTTAGCAATGTGATCAAGGCGATTTTTTTGTCTTTAGCCGAAGCGATAAGGAATCCTTTTAACTATTTTAGCCGGGCCCCGCTTTCAATTGTCATTGTCTTATTGCTGATTGTGTTCTGCTGGATCGGGCTGCTTACCGCCTTAAAAGAAAAAAAGACCTTGATTAGCTTCCGTTATCCATTGCTATTTATTATTTTAGTTTTTCTTGCCAATAGCGCAATGAATCTGCAACGCATTTACGCTGTTGAGATAAATGGAATCGAGGACGCTTCAAGCGGGACGCTGGTAGTGGGTTATTTAGTTTTTTGGCTAAGCTGGCTTAGTGTCATTCTTTATTGCGAGGGCTATCTCATCACCAAGCTTTTAAATAAAAAGAAAATCATTCTAACCGATGAGGGCTTATACCGAAAATATATTTTATTCCCAGCTTTTATTTTGTGTTTTGCCTTGTGTGTCTTTTTCCGCAGCAACGTCAAAGACAGCTTTGCCTATCAATCATATGTCTACGTTAAAAGCGGGGCTGCGGCCGAGTATAAGTGGCGGATTGCCGAGTACATGGTCATTTTGCTTGATGATGATATAGAAGAAGCATATTTAAAACCAATTAATAATGAGCAAGGGCCGCTGCTTCATTGGACAATCGTAGATGATGAGTCGAATTTTGTCAATTGGGCATACCAAGTATTTTATCGTAAAAAACTAGTTAAGATAAGTGATGAGGATTGGCATTGGGAATGAGAAAAATTATCTTCCACTTAAATACATTAGAGCAAGGCGGAATTGAACGTGTCGTGACCAATCTGGCCAATCACCTTGCCGGGAATGGGCATGATGTGATTGTAGCAACCGAATGGTATGGCGAAGCGGAATTTTGCCTTTTGCCTTTGGTTAGCCGCTTCCATGTCGGGCTAAGAGAAGCCGATGAAAAAAAGAGCCGGGCTTTAAAAGCTTTTCTCCGGGTCAAATATTTGCGCGACTTAATCAAGAAAGAAAACCCGGATATTGTCATTGCTTTTGGCCGTAATACAAATTACAGGGCGGTGATGGCGGCGGCCGGTTTAATAACACCTGTTATTATATCAATCAGAAATGCTACTGCGGTCGAATTTGCCTCGGTGACGCAAAAAATACTCGCGGCAATATTATATAAAAGAGCGGCTGGCTGTGTTTTCCAAACAAGCGAGCAACGCAATTTTTTTTCTAAGCGAATCCAAAAAAAGTCGCGGATTATCCTTAATCCTTTAAATCCCAAATATATTAACCAAAATCCGCCGCTTAAAAGAACCAAAGAAATCGTGCATTCCAGCCGCCTTGAACAGCGGAAAAACCAAGCCGGGATTATTAACGCCTTTATCAATATCCATCATGATTATCCGGACTATGTTTTAAAGCTATATGGCGGGGATTCTCCTGATGGGACGCGGACGGCATTAGAAAAACTGATTGCCGTAAATAACGCAGAGTCCTATGTTAAGCTAATGGGACGAAGTGATTCATTGGAAAAAGAGTTAAATACCGCTTCGATATACATATTTAACTCTGATTGGGAGGGCCTGCCAAATGCTTTGATGGAAGCGATGGCACTTGGTTTGCCGGTTATTTCCACCGCTTGCTCCGGCGGAGGCCCGAAAACCCTTATCGAAGATGGCTTTAACGGTCTTTTAATTCCGGTAGGAGATGAAAATGCTCTTGAAAATGCAATCCGCCGTCTGCTTGAAAACCCGGATTTTGCCGAAACGCTTGGCCAGGCCGCCAGCAAGATAAATGAAAAATGCCATCTTGACGCGATTGCAAAAGAATGGTGTAATTATATAGAAGAGATTTGTGAAAGTAAAGGTGTAGTGTGAAGCAAAAAATTCTATTCATCGTCTCAATCAGCTTAAGTTTTATGATGATTTTTTTGTATAATTTTTTCACCCCCCATTTTTCTGATGACCTTCAAAAACTGATAGAGGTGGAGGCTGATAAGTCAATTATTGGTTTGCTTAAATTGGCTTTTAATGTTTATCTTGAATATAATCCCCGGATTATCGGGCAATTTAGCACTTTCTTGGCCGCCAGCATGGATAAAATATTATTTACGATTATTAATAGCATTATTTTTGCCCTGTTGGTTTATTTAATTTATCTTAATGTGAATTTTGGCAAGGAAAAACGTCATAATGCCTTTCTATTCTTATTTACCCTTTTCTTTTTCTGGCGTTATGCCGTAGAGTTTGGCGATACCATGCTTTGGCTTTCCGGAGCAGCCAGTTATTTATGGCCGATGGCGATGATGCTGGCTTTTATCACTTTTTACCGCTGTCTTTTAGCAACGGCAAAACCTTATTACAAATCCATTGTTTATCCGGCTTTATTTATTCTTGCCGTTTTTTCCGGCTGGTGTAATGAAAATACCTCCGGCGGCACGATTTTACTTGTTCTCATCTTTACTGCCATTAAAATGCGGGAGCTAAAAAAAGACCGTCAAAAAATGATCCGCCCGGAAATGATTATCGCTTTGGCTGGCGCGGGTTTAGGTTTTATCGCCTTGCTTTCTTCCCCCGGTGCTTACAAGCGGTTAGAGTATTTTGAAGAAGAGTATACTGGCATGACTGGTTTATTTCAACGCCTGTACCATTGTTTTAATACGGTTAATGAGTTATTTTTTGAACTGCTGATTATCTTTATCATCTTTACCATTTTGGCCATTGTCGTAAAAAAGAAATTACCCCAAGTTTGGCTTCACGTGTTTCCTTTCTTTTTCGCCGGAGCTATGACCGCCTTTGTCTTAATCTTAATACCGCAGCCGATGGCACGTGCTTATTTTGGGGCGGGCGTTTTCTTGATTATCGCTTGCTTACAAAGTTTTATGCTGTTGTTTGACCAAAGCGATACCAAAAATAAAGCTTGGCAATATATTATTTTTGCCGTTCTTGCCTTGTGGCTTTTCTTTGATTATCAAGCAAATCTGGTTAATCTTGCCCGGATCAACCGGGAAGAAAATGAGCGGATTTTAATTATTGAGGAAGTGAAAAATAGCGGTGGGAATACTGCGATTGTTCCTAAATATCGCGAAGCCTTCCGCAACCGTTATAGCAGTATTCACCGCAATGATATGACTGATGATCCCCTGTACTGGATTAACCAGTATTATCAAAATTTATATGAGGTTGAGAATATTATTGCGCTGCCAAGGGATATATGGGATTGCGGGTCAAGCCCGCAATGACGTTTATTGCGCCGCCAAGGCTGCAATGACGTTGAGAATAAATAACAGGTGTTATTATTATGAGATTAGTTCTTTTTATTGGTTCATTAAAAAAAGGCGGTTCGGAGCGGGTTATCGCAAATATTGCTGATTTTATGGCAGAACGGGGCCACTGCGTCACTCTGCTGACCCAGTACTCTTTTGATGATGAGTTTGCATTAAATAAAAATGTCAAGCGGTGTCTTACTGACATTGCGAAAGAAGAAGTCACCAAAAGCCGGATTGTCAATTTCTACCGCCGTTTTATGAAGCTGTACCGAAGTATTAGAAGAGAAAAGCCGGACGCTGTTTTATCTTTTATCGGCACGAACAACTTGATGGCGATTTTAACGACCAAGTTCATGCCTTATGGGGGAAAGCGTCCAAAGGTTGTTGTCTCTGAAAGGGGTGACCCGGATTTTACGTATCCGACTAGGCTGTTAAAATTTTTGGCCCGCTTTTTATTTTGCTTTGCTGATCTTGTTGTCCTGCAAACCGGGGGAAGCCGGGATTTTTTTCCCGCAAAAGTCAACAAAAAATCGGTTATTTTACGTAACCCGGTTAACCAAAAATTTTTCCGCCCCCGCTTTGAGGGTGAGCGGGAAAAAACCATTGTGTCAGTCGGGCGGATCGACGAAAACAAAAACCAGCGGCTGTTGCTTCAAGCTTTTTCTAAGCTTGCCGGAACTTATCCCGATTATCAGCTTATTATTTATGGTGAGGGTAACCTTAAAGAAACCTTAAAGCAGGAAGCGGATATTTTGGGACTTGCAGAAAGAATCAAGTTCCCCGGCAAATCAAGCACAGTCGAAGAGGATATTTACAAGGCGGGTATTTTTGTTTTAAGCTCTGATACTGAAGGTTCGCCCAACTCATTAATTGAGGCAATGCTCTTAGGCCTTGCTGTGATTAGCACTGACTGCCCCTCTGGCGGGCCAAAAGAATTAATTAAGCATGGCTATAATGGCTTGCTGACCCCGCCAAAAGACCTTGATAAATTGACGGAAAACTTGCAATATATGTTATCAAACTTTCAAATGGCAGCAGAAATGGGCAGAAACGCGGCCAAGCTTCAAAAAGATTTTGACCCCGACATAGTTTATGGGGCTTGGGAAGAGATATTAAGGAGTGATTCGTGTGGAAATTAAAATTTCCACTTTCTATTTAAACAAGCTCCGCTTGTGAAATGTATGAGGTGTAACATGAAAGATGCAAATTTCCTGAACTTAATTAATGAGCCGCAGCTTAAATCAAAAAGCGGGCGTTATTTATTAAATTTAAGCGGCAAGTTTTATAACCACGACTGCGAAAAATTTCTGGACATCATTGAAAATAATGGCCTGAAAGAAGCGTTAAACAGTACCAAGGGCAAATTTAGCCTGGCTGTTTATGACACAAAAGAGCGGACAGTTTACCTTGCCCGTGACCGGGTTGGCGAAAAATCGCTATACTATGGCTTTGTTAACGGGACTTTTGTCTTTTGCCCCGAATTAAATCAAATCAAAGCAATCAAGGGCTTTAATAATCCCATTAATACTGATATTTTGACCCTTTATTTTACCTACGGTTATATTCCGGCCCCTTATTCGATTTACCGGGATATCCATAAGCTTGATGCCGGAAATATCCTTGAAATAAAAGAACCTTTCAAAGAAAGCATTATTTATCCTTATTGGTCAATCAAAGATGTTGCTTCATATGGGCAGAGCAACCTATTTAAAGGCGGTTATCCCGAAGCAGTTGATGAGTTAGAACGGCTGCTAAAAAAAGCCATCGGTGAACAGATGGCGGCTAATGCCCCAGCTAATGCCCCGGCTGGCGTTTTTCTTTCAGCCGGAATAGACTCAAGCACCACCGCCGCCTTAATGCAATCAATTTCGGCTGAAAAAATCAAAAGCTTTACGATCGGAATGCCCGCCGGAGGAAAAGATGAATCGGTCTATGCGAAAAAAATCGCCGCCCATCTTGGCTTAGAACATATCGAACATTTTATTAGCGAACAAGAAGCCATTGCCATTATCCCGCTGCTTGGCAAAATGTTTGGCGAGCCGTTTGCCGATTCTTCGCAGATACCTACTTACCTTGTCAGCAAAATTGCCAAGGAGCAAGTTCCCATTTCCCTTGGCGGCGATGCCGGAGATGAGCTTTTTTGCGGCTACAATTTGTACCGTTCAATTGACAGGTTCTACCGGAAACTTAACTTGATACCGCCTTTTGTCCGCCGTCCGTTAAAACACCTTTTATTAAATGGGCCAATTCCCCTAAGCCCCAAGATGAGTATCCGGGCAAAGCTGTTAGATGTTAATCCGACCCAGCTGGTTATGAATCTCTTTGATTACGACCCATTTATCCACCAGATTAGCTTGACTGATGTTGATGTGCCGTACAAGTATAGTGAAATTGAACCCTATTTTTTGCCGGAAATAAATCATCAGTTGATGTTGATGGATATGCTGATGTATACTCCTGATGACATTCTGGTAAAAGTGGACCGGGCTGCTTCTTTTGCTGCATTAGATGTAAGGGCGCCAATGCTCGACAAAGATGTTATTGAATTTGCCTTTAGCTTGCCGATTAATTATAAACGCAACAAAAAAGAGGGCAAACTCATTTTGCGTGACATTCTTTACCGTTATGTCCCTCGCGAACTAATGGAGCGGCCAAAGCAAGGTTTTAGCGTCCCGATTGAAAAATGGCTAAAGGGCCCGCTTTTACGTGATTGGGCAGAGCAATTATTAAGCCGTGATACCTTATTAAGACAAGGGTTATTAAATCCCGATACCGTCCATCAAATCTGGGATAGTTTTATCTTAAGGGATCAGTTTAAACCGCAATTATGGTATATACTAATGTTCCAAAGCTTTATGCTTTCAGAATAAGGAGAATCTCATGGTAATAATACGAATGAGCGGCGGCCTTGGCAACCAGATGTTTCAATATGCTTTATATATGAAATTGGTTTCGCAAGGCAAAGAGGTAAAATTTGACGATATTAACGAATACCGCAGTGATTTTGCCCGCCCGATCATGCTGTCAGTTTTTGGCATTGAATACCCAAGGGCAACTTGGGACGAAATAATCGTCTTAACCGATGGCTCTTTAAAAATTAGCCATCGCTTCCGCCGGAAGCTGTTCGGGCGGAAATCGCTTGAAATTAAGGAGCGGGATGTAAATTTTGACCCCAATCTTTTAGCGCATGACCCGGCTTATCTGACAGGTTATTTTCAAACAGAGAAATACTTTAAAGATATTGAAGCAGATGTCCGCAAGGCTTTTACATTCCCTGACCGCTTAAGTATGCAGCTGCCAAGCGACCTTGAAAAAAAGATTGGGACATACCAATATATGATTGAAAATACGAATGCGGTTGGCGTCCATATCCGGCGCGGTGATTATTTGCTTGCCTACGAAACCCATGGCGGAATCTGCACCGACGCTTATTATGAAACGGCAATTGCTTATCTGCGGGCAAGGTTTCCGGGAGCGGTGTTTTACATTTTCAGCAATGAAATAAAATGGGCGCGGAATTGGCTTGAAACCCGATATGCCAAAACTGACAAAGAAGAATTTGATGAAATTTTTTGCTTGATTGAAGAAACTACAGAGCATACCGGGTATCTTGACATGATGCTGATGAGCAAATGCAAGCATCATATTATCGCCAACTCCAGCTTTAGCTGGTGGGGTGCTTACTTAAATGAAAATCCGGAGAAAATTATCATTGCGCCGGAAAAATGGCTTGGAAATGCCGTTAATACGGATATTTTCACCGCTAATATGCTCAAAATCTCGGCAGAGGGCAAAATGGTATGAAAAACAAGATCTCAATTATTATTGCCGTTTATAATATTGAATCATATCTTCGGCGTTGCCTTGATTCGGTGTCCGGCCAAACTTATCAAAATATCGAAATCATTTTGGTTGATGATGGCTCAACGGATAATTCCGGCTCGATATGTGATGAATATGCCGGAAAAGATCTGAGGGTTAAGGTCATCCATAAAGAAAACGGCGGGCTTTCCGATGCTTGGAACTATGGCCTTAACTTGGCTACTGGCGACTATATCGGTTATGTAGACGGAGATGATTTCATTGAGCTTGATATGTACGAAAAGATGTTAAATGCCTTGCTCGAACACGAAGCGCAAATTGCGGTCTGCCGTTTCCGGCGGTTTAATGAAAAGAATGCGGGGGCTGATATCGTTACAAAGGACTGCGCTGCAAATAAAAGCTATGTTTTCTCACGCGGTGAAGCTTTGGAATTATTCATTAAAGAAGATCAGCAGTTTGTGATAATGCCGTCTGTCTGGAGTAAATTATTTTCGCGTGAGGTCGTTTATGGATTTAGCTTTACAGTCGGCAAAACTTCCCAAGACATCATGTATACAACGGCTGCGATTTGCCAGGCTGGCCGCATCGTTTATTTGGACGCTTATTTATATAATTATGATATCGGGCGGAATGATAGCATTACCAACCAAAAAACCACGGAAAAACGATTGAATGCCGAACTCGAACCCTTGACAAAACGAATTGATTATTTGGAAAACCGGGGGCTTTACGAGCTTTCAGATAAAGCGGCTTATTATTTTTATCGGCGATTGCTTTTTTATTATATTGCCTTTAAGAACGAAAAGCAAAGAAAGCAAGCCCGAAACGTCGCCACGATGATAAGCGAAAAGCGAACAGAAATCAAAGGCATATACCATAATCCATGGGTACAATTCGGCGATAAGGCACGGATTAAGCTTTTTCTTTTTTGCCCGCTGCTATATTATTTTTCGGTTAAGGTTTATGAGAAAATTGTTATTCCTTTGAGGAGCTGAGGCCGGGCGTTTTTAGTTGCATGATTAACAGAAAGTGTGATATAATACTTGTAATATGAGAATATTAACAAGTATTACCTAAGAGAGGTGTAAAATGGACTTGGTTTGCAGAACAACTGTTTCACGTTTCGGAAATTCGAGGGCAGTCATCATACCAAAATCTGTTACGGATTTTCCCTTGAAAGCTAAGATTGATTTATTCAAAACCGATGAGGGCATTTTAATAAAACCAGTGAAAGCCGTAGACGAATGGTCAGCCGAAAAGCAAATTGCAATAATCAATGACATTCTTGCGTTTGTTGGTTCTAACGAAGATAATGAGCCGTTGCCTGACAACTTTATTGAGCTATGCTAAAATAGCTACAACTTCACTTTCGCCGGAACACCAACGGCGGTGCAATCAGGCGGAAGATCCTTAGTAACCACCGCCCCTGCGCCAATAACCGTGTTCGCGCCAATGGTTTTTCCCTGGATGATTTTTGCCCCAGTGCCGATTTCGCATTCCGCCCCAATCCGGACATTGCCCGATATCACCGCGCCGGGGTATATTGTTACGAAATCTTCAATTACCGTATCATGCCCAATCGTACAGGCAGAATTAATAATCACAAAATCCCCGACTTTAATATTGACGGTCAAAATATCAGCCGGGCAAAAGACTCCGCCTTGGCCAAAGGTTACAAATTCTGAACACGTAACATTTTTTGCAAAAAAATTAGGGAAACTAAGAGAAGGATTTATCTTTAATTTTTGATAAATCTTTTTTCTGGTTTTGGGGTTGGCAATGCAAATAATGACACAGGTGTCATTTTTACGGCTAAGCAGCCATTCTTCATTGCCAATGACCGGAAAGCCGTTGATAACTTTTTCTTTAAGTGCAGGGTCAGCATCAATAAATCCCAAAATATTGTAATTGCCTGTCTCTTTATTTAATTCATTTAGCTGCCACATGACTTCCCGGCCTTGGCCTCCAGCCCCGACTACCACAATGTCTTTTTGATTATCCATTAATATATCCACAACTCCTTTCAAGCCTTTTCTCCTGGCATTGATATGCGCCTTTCTGCAATAAATTCATCTATATCAGCAACAAGATAATTATCCCCATAAGTGTGAAGCACATCATAGAATGAGTCAAGATAGCTCATAACGCCATATTGATTAAAAAGGCTTAGTGCTTCGTTTCCTTTTAAGTTATGTGTGCATTTATACTTTTCAAGACAAAATGCTTTGAATCTTGTTATTTCTGGCATATGGTCTCTCCTTAACCAAGAAGCTCAAGCTTCCCTTTAGTGATTTCATCATTATATATCGTATAAAGCTTTGGAACGCTATATGTCCAGAGCTTCATTTTCTCATTTTCCAATGCTTCATATAATTCAGAGTTATAAAGTTTTTCGAACGCCTCATCAGCACTAATATTAGTTTCTTCAATAATTTTATTCAAAAGTCCGCCAATTACAATTGGTAAAATGGCTTCAAATTTATTTTTTTCCATATTAAACCCTCTCAATTTTGATTTGCCTAGTGTAACGGCAATATTTTAATGACTTTTCGTTATGGAATAATATTTGGTCATACAGTTTACGCACTTTTAATTCCATAATCGCAGCTTCCTTTGAAATAACCCCCTGTTCATATAAAACTACTACTGCATATACTTGGTCGTTTGCGACAGGCCCCATTGCAATATCATATCTTTCTAATGGAAGCCGTCCGCTTCTATTTGAGCAGACAAATAAAAGCCAATCTTCATCAGGTTTATTAAAGGAAATTACCGCTAACTCTTCCTTTGCCGCTTTAAGGTCAAATTCATATTCGGTAATAATGCGGTCAGAAGATTTACGCTTTATGGCAACAATTTCCGACCAGCGAATCGCTTGCTCATAGTTTGAGGTGGTGTAAAAACCTTCACCAAAATCCAGCATCCGTTCACTTTTTATTATTTTTGGCACTTCCACAGATACAGTGCTTCCATGGTAAATAATCATTTTTTGCCCCCCATATCATTCCCCATAAAATACTCCATTGTCGCCGCTGTCCCGCTGCTTATTCCATCGCGCTTAATAACAGTTTTGATGGTCTTAAAAAATATTTTTAAGTCAAGTAAAAAGGTAATGTTTTCGCTATACCAGACATCTAACTCAAACTTTTCTGCCCATGTAAGCGCATTGCGGCCGCTGACTTGGGCATATCCGGTAAAGCCGGGGCGGACATTATGGCGTTTACGCTGCGTTTCATTATATAAGGGCAGATACTTAACAAGAAGCGGACGCGGCCCGATAATCGCCAAATCGCCTTTAATTATATTGATTAACTGCGGTAGTTCGTCAAGTGATGTCCGGCGTAAAAATACGCCAAAAGATGTTAAGCGTTTTTCATCGGGAAGCAACTCGCCATTTTCGTCTTTTTCTTCTGTCATTGTGCGGAACTTGTAAATTTTGAAGATTTTTTCCTTATGCCCTGGGCGGAGCTGGGTAAAAATTGCCGGGTGGCCCATTTTTATCGTGACTACTAAAAAAAGTACCAAAAGAAGCGGCGAAAGAATTATTAGGGCCGCCAGCGATAAGAAAAAATCCAAACATCGTTTAAGGCAGTTTTTGTACAATCTACGGCTCACTTTCTAAAAAAACTCCTGACAATCTTAATAATCTTATCCATATCCTCATCAGTATTTTTGATATCACTTGGCAAGCATAGACCGCGGGCAAAAATATCGGCGGAAACGTCAAGATCCTCTCCATGGGTAAAATAATCATATTCCGCAAATACTGGCTGTAGGTGCATTGGCTTCCAAATCGGACGGCATTCAATATTTTCTGCTTCCAAAGCGTCCATAATCTGCTCCGGGCTAGCCGCGCCTGATTCAATAGTCATGCAAGAAAGCCAATAATTTGCTTCGCCGTCTTCGTTAAGCGGGTTCATTTTGACCGGAAGATCGGCAAAAGCTTCTTTATACTGCCAGTATATTTTTCGCTTTAGTTCTATATGCTTTTCCAAGTGGACAAGCTGGCCGCGTCCAATCCCGGCAACAACATTGCTCATGCGGTAATTGAATCCGACCTGTGAATGCTGGTAATGCCTTGCCGGATCGCGGGCCTGGGTTGCCAAAAAGCGAGCTTTATCGATTAATTCCTTTTCATTTGCCACAAGCATTCCGCCGCCGGAAGTAGTAATTATTTTATTCCCGTTAAAAGAAAGAATGCCCATTCGCCCAAAAGTTCCGGTGTCCCTGCCTTGGTAAGCTGCTCCAAGCGATTCGGCAGCATCTTCAATCAAAGGAACGTCAAACTCATCACAAATTGCCATCAGTTCAGCCATTTTCGCCGGAGTGCCATAAAGGTGGACAACAATAACGGCTTTGGCATTCGGATATTGTAAAAACGCCCGCCTTAGGGCTTCCGGCGACATATTCCAAGTATCAGGCTCGGAATCAATAAAAACGGGAACCGCTTTTTCATACATAATTGGATTGCAGGTCGCGCTAAAAGTCAGTGACGACACAAACACGACATCGCCTTGTTTTATTTCAAGCAAACGTAAGGCTAAATGGATTGCCCCAGTTCCCGATGACAAAGCCGCAGCATGAGCAATGCCGAGGTATTCTGCCATTTCTTTTTCAAAATTATCAACGTTTGGGCCTAACGGCGCAACCCAGTTCGTTGCAAATGCTTCATTGACGAATTTTTGTTCTTCGCCATGGATAGTCGGCGAAGACAGGTAAATGCGTTTAGATTTCATAAGTTGGCACAATCTCCTTAATCAGCTTGCGGATATCATTGCTTTCATTTTTTGAAGCTTCCTTCAGCATTTTAAGCTGGGTGAAAAATTTATCTTCATCAAGCTCAATCGGCTTGCCGATGTAAATCAGCCGATTTGCTGTTTCTTTCATGCCTTCCTCGGCTAATAAAAGCTCTTCGAATAATTTTTCCCCCGGCCTAAGCCCAGTATACTCAATTTTGATATCCTCACCGGGTGTTAAGCCGGACAAACGAATTAAGTTCATCGCAAGATCAAGTATTTTGACTGGCTTACCCATATCAAGCACAAAAATCTCGCCCCCTTTGGCATAAGCTCCTGCTTGAAGAACAAGCGAAACTGCCTCCGGAATCGTCATAAAATAACGGATAATCTCCGGGTGGGTAACCGTCACCGGCCCGCCCTCGGCGATCTGCTTCTTAAAAATCGGGATAACGCTTCCATTGCTTCCCAAAACATTGCCAAAGCGGACGGCAACAAATTCAGTTTCATAATGCTTATTAAGGGTCTGGATAACCATTTCACAAACGCGCTTGCTTGCCCCCATGATATTGGCGGGATTAACGGCCTTGTCCGTTGATATCATGACAAACCGCTTTGTGCCAAAGGTTGCTGCTGCCATTGCCGTTTTAAAAGTGCCAAAAATATTATTTTTGACCGCCTCATTGGGGCTGTCTTCCATTAATGGCACGTGCTTGTGGGCGGCGGCATGATAGACTATTTCCGGCTGATATTCAGCAAAAATCTGGTTCATCCGGTTCGTGTTGCGGACTGACGCAATTAAGACGGTCAGCCGCAAATCCGGATAAGCATTATTAAGCTCCTGCTGAATTTCATAAATGCTGTTTTCATAAATATCAAGAGTTATTAAATGCGAGGGTTTGTGCGAGGCAATCTGACGGCAAAGTTCACTGCCAATCGTGCCGCCGCCGCCAGTAACCAGCACTTTTTTATCTTTTACATAACTTAAGATTGAATAAAGATCAACCTCAATCGGTTCTCTGCCAAGCAAGTCTTCAACTCCAACATCACGAAGCTCACTAATGCTGACTTCCCCATTAACAAGCTGGTATACGCCGGGAAGGGCCCGCAATTTGCAATTCGTTTCTTTGCAGATATCAAGGATATCTTTCATTTCTGCCCGCGAAATTGACGGCATTGCGACAATGATTTCATCAACATCATAAAGCTCCGCGCTTTCGATTATCTTGCCACGGCCGCCAACTACTTTTATCCCTTGGATAAACCGCCCCCATTTGCCCCGGTCATCATCAATGATACAGCGGATCACCATTGTTGAAAAATTTGAATTGACAATTTCCTTGATAATCAAATTCGCTGCTTCCCCTGCCCCGATCACCATGACGGAAATGCTGTTGCCCCGGTTAATCCTTTTATATTTGAGGCCACGGAAAAAACGGTAGGAAAAGCGGCTGGTAAAAACAAAAGCAATTAAGATGAAGCCATAAAAGAAATAATAACTATTTGGCACGGCTTGCTGGCCGTTAATCCGGAAAAACTGCAAGCCAACCCCATTTGCCAATGCCGAAGCAATGCTTGCTAAAACGACATTGCGAAGCTCCATTTCACCAGCAAAAGCCCACAAGCTATGATACATACGGAAAATATAAAGGATAAAAATAGTCAAAATAATATTTAGCCCCAAGAAATTTGTGATCGGCTGGATAAAGTAGCTGGGGATTTCACCAAGGTTTAGGTCAAAACGCATTAACAATGCAAGATAGCTGGCGCAAATAATACTGATTACATCATAAGTAATCAAAGCAGTGCGGCGATATAAAATTTTGTAATTAAAGTTTATTTTTTCTTTCATATCCACCTTGATAAGTAAATAATAATGGCGCAATCAAAAGCATCAGCACAAAACCGGAAGGATTGCTAAAGTGGAAAATCCATTCCGCCAAGCCAGCGGTTGCAACCACAACGATTACCGCCAGCGGCAAAGCTGCGGCAATCGCATTCTTTTCTTCGCGGTAGTAAAAAATAGCCCGGATAAATGAAAAGCCGCCAAAAATAATAAATAAAATACCCATATATATGCCATGGTCATAGGCAAATTGCAGATAAATATTGTGGGCGTGCATTGATTTTGCCCCATTGGGAAAAGTAACACTCATGCTATCGTGCCCGAAAGCATTTAGCTCCGCAAAATAGGCTTTGAAATGGTCTAACCTGCCGTTAGTGAAGTCGGAAGCCTCGCTTTGGCTAATCCCCCCTAGCACAGATTCCCAATATTCTTTATCTTCATCGCTATAATTATGCCAATTACTTTCCACTTGCTGCTTTTTTTCTGCAATTGTCGGCTCATCGCTGATTCCAAGCTCTTGTGCTTCTTCTAAGGTAAAGGTTATTCCACCGGAAATAATATAGCTTTCTTCATTTTCTTTATTAAAACCATAAAAATCAAACTGCCGCGGAATCTTTAAAAATTCATCAGCAAAAACCTCAATAAAGCGCCCGACCCGCATATATTCAAAGGAATCTGGATTATGCCCCCTCGTTATGTCCTGATGGTAATGCTCAAGGCCATATACGTCCGGTTTGCCAACAAATGCCGGAATGTTCCGTTGCAGGAAGAAAATGACCGGGAAGCAAATAATTAATGACATTATCAATAGTCCGGCCGCCGCCACAATATTATCAAGCTTCTTTTTTCCTTTCCCGCTTGTGAACATCAGCAACGAAAAAACCGCCGTCACTAAAAAGGCATATATCCCCGTATTTGAGATTGTGAAAACCAAATAAGTAAGGACTGTCCCTAACAAGAGACACTCTTTCCATAAATCCTTAAGCTTTGTGGTTTTTCGCATTTTCATCAGCAAGATAACCAAGGCGGCCGCCGCAACTAAAGCCAAATAAGTGGCTGTTACGGTGACAGTATGGAATATCAGCGGATAACGGACCGATTGGAAAGTTGCAAAGGGGCGGTATAAAAGCGAATAACCAACCATATAGATAAATGATAAAATCAAACCTCGGCAAATATTCAGCACAATATTCATCTTCCTTGTTGTGCCGTATTGCAGGTAAAAGAGGGTAAAGCTTACCGCCATCAAAATTGGCCATTCCCTTGTATTGCGAAATACCACCATTAATGAAAGAAATAAAAGCATTAAACAGCCAAATGAAATAGATATCGGCTTCATTTCTTTTTTGGCAATCCGGGTTATGACATTGATAAAAACCGTCACAATTGCCATTCCGCCAACGATAATTACCCATGCTGCCAGTTTGATTTCCTCTAATTCAAGGATTGTCAGCTCGTCCATCCCGGCCTGGACCGCTTCGGTATAATAGTAATAACTATATCCGGCAATGACCGTTAAAAAAATCAAGTTAACGAGATTAAAAATTTGCCGCCAGCCCATCATGACAAGCATTAAAAGGCCAAAATAAATTATTTGCTTGCTTTGGGCGATATTGTGATGGATATTTAGCTCGGCACACATATATTCACAGCAAGCATAAATTGCCCCGGCAAAAAGAATTGACTGGAGATAATCGGGCCAATTTTCTTTGAAAATTTCCTTTGTCATAATGGGGGGTTGTCCATCGCGATTGTGGTTTATCCCATACCATGAGATCCCGCCCCCGATAAGCACAGCGGCCGCAAAAAAGATATTGTCGAAAAGATACGCCCCAAAAGTCTGTAAAAATACTAAAGTCAGGCCAGTTATCACCAAAACGATGACAAGAGGATTCAACACCACTTTTACTGCTTGCTCGGCAACAATTAATGAGTCTTTTCCGGGGTTTTTCTGGTAATAGCGGTGGATAAAGAAAATTAACAAGGCCATCAACAATAAAACTCCGGCAACTAATGAAAGCGAATAAGCAAGCGAAAGGGGGACGGTATAATTGTAAACTGCCGCCAAGCCCTGCCCGCTCCAAGGTTTTTCCTCGTAATAAAGCCGCCCCAGGCTGGGATAATCTTCACGGAAAAACCACTCAACACCAAGGAATAATGCTGTCTCTTCGGTTTCTGCTTTGATAATAAATTTGTACGTTTCACCGATTTCTAGGATCTGGTCAACCAAAACCTCATAAAATCCCGGCACATCAGCCGGATTAAGATAAAATATATCCTCAAACATCGGCCGCTCTTCATTTTCATAAATCCGGACCATGCTAAAATTAAAAGCCCCGCGAGCTTCGGTTATATATAGATGGATATTGTCAAGATGGCTCTGTTCAGCAACAAATGATTGGGTGACGGCTTTTTCCCCGCTGATTTCCCCGACTGATTCATTGGAAGTACGCGGTAAAAAAGAAGTCTCTGTTTGCGTCCATATCCGGAAAGGAAAGATGGATAAAATGAGGCCAGCGCAAATAATCATGACCACCGCTTTAATCGCTGTACTTTTATTAATTATTTTTTGCATGGACTTATTCCTCCCCGGCAGTTTCACTAATGATAAATCGCGGACGTTTTTTGACCTCATCATATATTTTGGCAATATACAGGCCGATTATGCCCAAGCTGATCATCATCCCGCCCCCAATCAGGAGCAGCAACAGAATAACGGTCGTAAAACCTTCTAATGAATAACCCATCAAAAACCTGGCCAAGGTCTGGATGGCTAAGCCAAATGAAGCCAAGGTAAGCAAAATGCCAATTATCGTGACAATTTGCAAAGGGGCAGCCGAAAAGCCAATAATATTATTAAGTCCGTATTTGAATAAGCCAAAAACGTTCCATTTCGAGTTGCTATACAGCCGCTTGCCAACTTGGTATTCGACTTTTGCCGAATTAAATCCCACCCAGAACGATAAGCCGCGGAAAAAGGCGTTGCGTTCATTTAAGTTTAATAGCTCGTTTACTACTCTTTTATCAAGAAGCTTAAAATCCGATGATGATTTCATGTCAAAGCCTGATAATGAAGAGATGAGGCGGTAAAAGAGACCGGAAAACATTTTGTAAAAGATAGATTCCTCGCCCCTTACCTTAATCCCCTCAACGATTTCAAAACCCTCTTGCCACAAACGGTACATCTTGGGCAGAATTTCCGCCGGGTGCTGTAAATCGCAATCCATCACGATACAGCAATCACCTTTCACTTTCCCAAGCCCTGCCCACATCGCCGATTCTTTGCCAAAGTTGCGGCTTAAGCGGTAACCGCGAATATTATCGGCCATAAAGCTTTGCTCTTTGATTTTCGCAAAAGTAAAGTCCGATGAGCCATCGTCAACAAAAATGATTTCATAATCAATCTCTGCTGCTCCCAGCTCTTTTTTGAGGGCAGTAACTACGTATGCGATATTCTTTTCTTCGTTGTATGACGGTATGATAATTGACAATAAGGGCATATCAATATCCATGCCTTTCTATAGTTTGTAGCACACGCACGAGCCAAGTAAAAATGTCGATACGTCAGTATCATATTGTAACATAATTTTTGCTGGAATGAAAGGGTCATTGTATTTTGCCGTGAAGCATGATAAAATAATGCCATGATGAAACTCCATTTATTTATCTTTATCCTTTTATCTTTTCAATTGCTTATTTTGACTCCAGTTGCTTTTATCAATAAATTTCTGGCGGTTGCTATTTGCCTTGGTGTTATCTTTCACCTTGCCGGATCTTTGAAAAATTCTCCAGAGCAGAAACTGTTTGCCAAGAAACCATGGTTTGAAATCCTGATTTGGGGATTAACCAACGCTTACCTGACCTTTGCTTTTTTTGGCTTTGACTTATTCCTTGAGCCAAGGCCTTTGCTCCTTGTTGACCTTTCATATTATCAAAGCGATATCCCTGCTTCTGATTTCCAAGCATTCACTAGCCTGGCCGCCCCTTATTTTGGCCTTTTATATTTTGGGCTTGGTTTTATCTGGACAAGTTATGTTCTTAAATCTTTTTTGGATGTTTTAACTTTGCTTACCAGCCTAAGAAGCAAGCTTTTTACTCCGTCCCCTCATGCTTATTGGAAAAAATGGCTTGTTTTGCTGGTCGTCATTTTTTCTGTTTTGCTGATTTGGCTGCTGGCTTTTAGCCCTGCCATTATTACCGATGATTCGTTCGGGTATCTTAGCGGTTGGCGGCATGGCATATATAATACTGGGGCTTCCCCGGTATATTCTTTTTTAGTTGCGCTTGTTTGCCATATTTTTCCAATTACGCCAAAGGTGCTGGGGGTTGTCTTTGCCCAAATGCTTTGCTTTTCCGCTTTGCTTGCCACTATCTTAATGTACTTCCACCAAAGATGGATTCGCTTCAAATATATTGTTCCTTGCGCAGTTTTGGTGGCATTAACTCCTTCGGTTGCCCTGCATACAATTGTTATTTGGGTTGATCTTCCGAATGGGATGGCAATGCTGTGGCTTGCTTATGTTATGGTGAGGATAATAGATGAAGCCATCATTAATAAGGCAAGCTCAAAAAAACAGCAGCTATCGTTTTGTGTCCAGCTTTGCCTTTCGCTGGTTTTAATCTTCTTCCTCCGGGCAAATGCGTTTCCGGTTTATCTAGTTATGGCACTTGTTTTAGCCGGATTATTTTTAAAGAAAAAAGAATGGCGGTTTCTTATTGCAATCGGCTTTTCATTAATCTTGGTCTTATTAATCCGCTTTCCCGCATATAATGCGCTTTCAGTCTATCGGCACGAGCAAAGCGACTACCACAAATATTTGGCTGGTTTGCATGACCTTAATTCAGTTTATTATCAGGGCGGCAGTTTGCCGGATCAGACGTTAGGAAAATTAAGAATCCTCATTCCCGGCCTTGATGAACCGGAAGCAAAGGCGAATTTTCAGGCCGACTGGGTGCGTTATCTTGAGTATGATTTAGAAAAAGTTAGCGAATTAACCAGCGGCGAATTTATGTCAATGTATGCTGAAACGCTGCTTCGCAACCCGGCGAAAATGATTTCGTCAATGCTTTACCGGACGCGGCCATATTGGGTAATCGACGCTAAGGGTTATATTAATACGGTCAATTATTCGGTTGACGGCATGGTAAGGCGCGGGGAATTTTCTGAGCTTCCCGAACTGGGCATCGAGCGGAAACCAAATGCTTTAACCAAGGTCATGTACAATTATACGATGGGGACATCATTGCCGCTCCCCTCAATTTTTATCTGGCGATATGGAATCTGGTCAGCCCTTATGCTAATCTGCGTTACGGCTTTGCTTTTGCAAAAAAGATTTATCTGGATTCTGCCTTTTCTTCCGGCGGCGGTTTATCTTGTGACACTTTATTTAACTAATGCCTGGGTTGATTACCGTTATGGATTGCCGATATTTTTAACCGGGCTATTCCTGCCATTAGCAGTTATTTTATTACCTAGTGAGGTAGAATGAAAAAAGGAACCTATGACAAAATAATTATCGGCGGCGGTTTTTATGGCTTGTATTCAGCTTATTTTTGCGGACGGCGGGGCGAGTCAGTCTTGCTTTTAGAAAAAGAAGCCGGGCCATTTAAACGGGCTTCCTATATTAACCAAGCGCGGGTGCATATGGGTTACCATTATCCGCGTTCACTTTCAACTGCGGTTAAGTCAAAAGGCTATTTTGACCGTTTTAATGATGAATTTGGTTTTTGCGTGAATAGCGAATTTGAAAAAATCTATGCTATTTCGGCAAATTTCAGCTGGACTAATGCCGGGCAGTTCATGAAATTTTGCGAAGACTCTGGCATTTATTATCAAAAGCTCCATGAAGGGCAATATTTTAACCAAGGCTTATGTGAAGCTGCCTTTTTGACAAAGGAATATGCTTTTGACCCGCTTATATTAAGTGAGTGGCTAATCACGGAGATTAAGAAGCTTCCCCATGTCCGGCTTTTATTTAATGCCCCGGCCAGCGCGATTGAAAATGATGGTGAAAACTATTTCATCACTGCCAATGGTGATAAATACAAAAGCAGCTTTGTCCTTAATGCGTCCTATGCTTCAATAAACCAAATCCATAAGCTTGCCGGATTTAACGCCTTTAACATAAAATATGAATTGTGTGAAATAATTTTATGCCGGATTTCGGATCATCTCAAAAACTTGGGGATTACGGTTATGGATGGGACTTTTTTCTCAATTATGCCGTTTGGGAAAACTGGTTATCACTCACTGACATCAGTGTCATTTACACCCCACCAGACCAGTTATGATGAATATCCTATTTTCGAATGCCAGCAAACGGATAAGGTTAATTGCTCGGCTTACTCCTTGGCTAACTGTAATAGCTGTCCGGGGAAGCCAAAAACGGCTTTTCCTTATATGTCACAATTGGCAAGGAAATATCTGCGCGAGGAGTTCAAATTTGAATATTTGGAATCGTTATTTGCCTTAAAGGCGATTCTCAAAACGTCAGAAATTGATGACGGCAGGCCGACCGTAATCAGGAAAATGAACGCCAAGCCGGATTTTTATACGGTTCTGTCCGGCAAGATAAATACAGTCTTTGATTTGGAGGAAATCTTATGATTGAAAATAATTTTGTTTCAGCGGTTTTGTATATTCACAATAACGAAAATAATCTCCTTGCTTTTCTCGGAAAAATTAACTCCGTTTTGCGGGAGAATTTCAAAAAATATGAAATTGTCTGCGTGAATGACTGTTCTTTGGATAATAGCGCCAATGTCATCAGGGAATTTGCCGGGACAATGGACGGCGGGGCTCTTGTCCTTATCAATACTGGCTTTTACCAAGGGATTGAAAGCACAATGCTAGCCGGGGTTGACTATGCTTCGGGTGATTTTGTCTTTGAATTTGACAGCCTTTTGCTAGATTATGACACGAGTGTCATAATGGACGCATATAATCATTGCATTAACGGCTGTGATATCGTTGGGGCTTCAGCAGATACAAAACTAAGGAAAACCAGCCAGCTTTTTTATTTTCTCTTTAATAAACATTCCCATACCCAATACAAAATAAAAACGGAAAGCTTCCGGATTCTTAGCCGCCGGGCCATCAACCGGATTAACCAGATGAGCCTGACGATTCCATACCGCAAGGCTATTTACGCCAACTGCGGGCTAAAATATGAAAACATCACTTATGAAACTGTTTTAAGTTCCGGGCTGTCAAGCGGCATTAACCCAAAGTACAGGCAGGGGCTTGCGTTTGACAGCTTGATTATTTTCACCAACCTTGCTTACAAGATCTCATTGGCCCTGACTATTTTGATGATTGGTTTTTCCGTTTTTTCCGGAATTTATACTTTGGCAATTTTCTTAAGCGGCAATCCGGTTGCTGGCTGGACAACAACAATGATTATGCTTTCGGTTGGTTTTTTTGGCATTTTTGGCATTTTATCGATTATCATCAAGTATCTTTCGGTTATTGTCAGCCTTATTTTTAAGAAGACAAAGTATGTGATTGGGGGCATAGAGAGGTTGTAGGCAATGGATATTTTGGTCGGGTATACTGGTTTTGTCGGGCAAAATTTGATTAAATCCCATGATTTTGACTTGCTTTTTAATTCAAAGAATATTGCCGAGGCTTTTGGCACTAAGCCGGATTTGCTGGTTTATTCCGGCGTTCCTGCGGAAATGTTCCTTGCTAATAATAACCCTGCGGCCGATAGATTAATTACCGAAACAGCGGCCGAGAATATTCGGAAAATCAACCCGAAGCGGCTGGTCCTGATTTCAACGATTGCCGTTTTGGATAAGCCGATTAAAGCTTACGAAGACACTTTAATTGATCCGGAGGGGCTAACCGCTTATGGGCTTAATCGGCTGGAACTAGAAAAATCAGTCCGCGGGATTGTTGCTGACAGCCATATTATCCGCTTGCCTGCTCTTTTTGGCGAGGGAATCAAAAAGAACTTTATTTATGACCTGGTAAGCTTTTTCCCGGCGATGTTAAACCAAGCTAAGTATGGTGAACTATCCGCTCTTGAGCCAATTATAGCGGATAATTATGAAATTATGGACAATGGTTTTTATAAATTAACCGCTTCTTACGCTGACAGGCCAAAATTAAAGGCCGCTTTTCTTAACTTAAATTTTTCATCGCTTAATTTTACTGACAGCCGTTCAGTTTTTCAGTACTACAATCTTGCTTATTTATTTGGGCATCTAAAAAAGATGGTAAAGCATAATATTCCACTTCTTAACGCAGCAACTGAACCGATTTCCGCCGCCTTAATTTATGAGCATATTTACGGCAAGACTTTTAAAAATGAATTGGCAAAACTTCCCTTTGCTTATGATTTCCGGACAAAGTATGATGGTTTATTCGGCGGGGAAAATGGTTATCTTTTTTCGCGTGAGCAGGTGCTTTTAGAGCTTAAGGATTTTGTATTGCAATTTAGCGGGTTTTGAAAAAATATGAGGCAAAGGCTGAAAGAATTTCAGGCTTTGAATGGAGTGTGATATAATAATGAAATTATCAATTTCGAATATCGCTTGGGATGCCGGGCATGATGAAGAAATGTACGCTTTTTTAAAGGAGCAGGGTTTTTGCGGGCTTGAAATTGCGCCAACAAGGATTTTTCCTGATAAGCCTTATCAACATCTTAAGGAAGCCAAGGATTTTTCGGCCATGCTAAAAAGCAAATATGGTTTGTCAATTTCATCAATGCAATCAATCTGGTTTGGGAAAAGCGAAAGCATTTTTGGGACAAGTGAAGAGCAGCGGCTTTTAATTGATTATACGAAAAAAGCCGTTGACTTTGCCAAGGCAGCAGAATGCCGGAATCTGGTTTTTGGCAATCCAAGAAACCGCAATAAGCCAGAGGGGGCAAGCGTTGATTCTGCTTTCCGCTTCTTTGGCGAAATAGCGGATTATGCGGTAAGACATGGCACAGTAATTGCGCTTGAACCAAACCCCGCCATTTACTTTACGAACTTTTTAAACTCTACCAGTGAAGCTTTTGCTTTCGCCAAACAAGTCCGGGGTTTAGCGTTAAACGTAGATATTGGGACTATCATCGAAAATGATGAGAATCTGCAAGTAATTGCAGATAATATAGCCATGGTCAACCATGTTCATATTAGCGAGCCTTATCTGGAAGAAATCAAAAAGCGCAGCTTGCATAATGAACTATTTGCCATCTTGAAAAAAGGAAGCTATGAGAAATATGTTTCAATTGAAATGAAAAACTTTGGCTGCCTTGAGACAGTCAAAAGAACAGCAGAATATATAAGGACGGTTTTTCATGAACTATGAAAACATTTCCGGCGTACCCAGCTTTATTGCTGATGAATACGCGGAAAAAGCAACTAAATACTGCCTCCTGATCCCGATTATCAATGAAGGGGAAAGGATAATAAAGGAGCTTAAGCGGGCAAAAAAGCATGGAATTGACAAGCTTTGCGACATTATTATTTGTGATGGCAAATCTACTGATGGCTGTACCGAAGCCGCAAGGCTTAGAAAGCTTGGGGTAAATGCCCTGCTTGTTAAAACCGGGGACGGAAAACAAGGGGCTCAGCTTCGGATGGGGATCTGGTTTGCCCTCAAACGCGGTTATGACGGCGTAATCACGATTGACGGCAATAACAAAGATAGCATTGAAGATGTGCCGCGATTTATCAAAAAGCTTGATGAGGGCTTTGATTTCGTGCAGGGTTCACGGTTCATTAAAGGCGGAAAAGCGATTAACACTCCGCTGATAAGATATTTGTCGGTCCGGTTAATCCATGCCCCTGTTACCAGCCTGACCGCTGGCGAACGTTTTACAGATACAACAAATGCCTACCGGGCATATTCGCGGAATTACCTTACCAATCCTTTTGTAAAACCGCTCCGCGACATTTTCAAAACCTATGAATTACTGGCTTACCTGTCAACGAAAGCAAGCCAGCTAAAGCTTCCGGCCTGCGAAGTTCCCGTCACAAGGGCATATCCCAAAAAAGGCAAAACGCCAACAAAAATAAGCTTTCTGCGCGGAAACAGTAATTTGCTGAAAATATTAGTTAAGAATTTTCTTGGGCATTATGATGTGGGGTGAGAAGAAATTGGCCGTAATATATGTTGCTTCCAATTCGGGACTCAGTGAGTCCCGAATTAGACTTATAACGATAGGTGTGTTATACTATATAATAGAGGTATTGAGGATAGTGTGAAAATTAAAATTTTCACTTTCAAGCTCCGCTTGTGAAATGCATGGGGTATAAAATGAAAATTGAAAAGGGCGAACACATCGATTATAACGGAGGGGAAATTTAATGCCAAATGGTGAATCTAACCGTATAGAATACAAGCGTGAATTGAACGAAAAACTCGAACGCTCTATTGTCGCGTTCCTTAATACGAGCGAAGGCGGCTTAATTTATGTTGGCATTGATGACGATGGTAAACCTTATGGCGTTTCCGACATTGACTTGGTTCAGCTACAGATTGTTGATCGAATCAAGAACAATATTTCACCATCCGTTCTTGGATTATTTGATATTGCTGTTGAAAAAGTTGACGGCACTCCGGTCATAAAGTTAATTGTTTCAAGCGGCATGGAAAAACCGTACTATATACGAAATCAGGGGCGCTCAGAACGTGGTTGCTTTATTCGCATAGGCAGTTCCGTCCAGCCCATGACGACTGAAATGATTGATGACTTATACGCGCGTCACCGCCCGGTATCACTTGGAAATATCCCCGCTCCGCGAAAAAGCCTTACTTTTGAACAGTTAGAAATTTATTATCAGGCGAAAAAATTAAAGCTTAATGAACAGTTCAAGAACTCGCTTGAGTTGCTTACGCCGGACGGAATCGATAATTTTGTCGCTTATATGCTCGCGGATGAAAATGGCGTTTCAATCAAGGTCGCGAAATATGCGGGAAAGGACAAAGTTGATCTAATCGAGAATTATGAGTATGGGTATTGCTGTCTTATAAAAGCGACAAATCAGGTGCTTGACCGCCTCGACGTTGAAAATCGCACATTCACAAAAATAACACCCAAAGAACGCATTGAAAAACAAATGGTTAACCGCACCGCGCTTCGGGAAGCGGTGATTAACGCCATTGTTCACAACGATTACAGCCGCAACGCTGTTCCAACAGTCGAGATTTTCGCTGACCGAATTACGATTACATCATACGGTGGTTTACCGGAGGGGCTGTCACGCGAGAGCTTTTTCGAGTGCTGCTCAATGCCGCGAAACCGTGAACTTATGCGCGTGTTCCGTGATGTAAGTCTGGTGGAACAGCTTGGTTCGGGAATGGGCAGGATTCTGAACGCTTACGGTAAAAATATCTTTAAGTTCGCAGGAGATTTTCTGATAGTGACACTTCCCTTTGCAGAAGGTTTCGATGCAGCTATTAACGACACGAATGTCGTTAATCATGGCGCTAATCTTGGCACTAATCTTGGCACTAATCTTGGCACTAATCTTGGCACTAATCTTGGCACTAATCCTAATGCTAATAAAATAATTGATACCTTGCGTGAAAATCCCGGCATTACTTTTGACGGCATAGCAAGATTAACGGGACTGTCTCGTCGTACCGTAGCCCGTGAAGTAGAAACGTTGAAAGCGAAAGGAAAGCTAAAACGTGTTGGCCAGGCACGTTCAGGGCATTGGGAGGTATACGAATGAATACTTCTATAATCTTAAGGCCATATATCCATCCGTGTCGGCAAATCCGGCTCTTTCGTATATGGATTTACCATACTCTGATGTGTGGAGACGGATAACCTTATATCCGCGTGAGTTTGCTTCGTCAATGACCATGTTCAGCAATTCCGCAGCTATTCCTTTGCGCCGATATTCTGGTTTTGTGTATATATTCGTGACATAAGCTGTTCTACCCGCCGGGTTTGAAAAATTTGGCGGTAACGAATAAAAACAAAGCCCACTTGTAGCGATTATTTCGCCGTCATTTTCCATAACCCATGAAATGAATGAACCGTCACCAATCGTAGAAGTAAAATAATCAGTAAGTTGCACATCAATATCCGTATCAATATAAGAAACAGATGGCAGTCCTTCATCAATTAGTTGTTTCTTGCGGAGTTCAACCAATACGGGTACATCGTTTATTACGGCTAATCTCTTTTTCATTTCGCTCTCTCTTTCATTGCTGTCCAGTCGTATAATAACGTCCGCACCAACTCATCCACAATCCGCGAAGCCCCATAACCATCAACAAGATTCTGCATTGAAATGGAAAGCTTCTTGCGAGAAGAATAGTCATAAGCAAGCTCGCTTATATGGCGGGCAAAATCCTTGTCTTCGGCATAAATCAACGCTTTAGTGGCTGAAAGGCCAATGGCGTTAGAACGCTGGTTATCCGCAGTCGTAAAGCAAATTGTCGGCAATCCAACTGCACACAACTCATAAAGGGTTGAACCGGCCGCGGAAATTGCAAGGTCACATTTTTGCATTAAAGCGGCCATTTCGGCATAGGCCTCGTAAATTTTAAGGCTGTTGTCTTTTAACGCTAAACTATGCAAGTTCTCGCGGTGGCGATTGATGACTCCGATCACGACATGGCAAGTCACTGATTCGCCTAATGTTTCTTTTACAGCTGTGATAATTTTGCTGGTCAGCCCCTCTTCATCAGTCCCGCCAGTCGTAATAAGAATATCCTTAATCTCTTTTTTAACATGATAGGATAAATCCCGGAATTGCTCACGCAAGGGGGCATAGGCTGGCCCAAGCAAATATTTTTTGCCATGCGGGAAAGTGCCTGTCCTGCTTGGCGGTTTGGCATTGATACAATAATTGATTACAACGTCAACCGGATAATCAAAAGCGTTTAGGTCGTCAAGATAGAATGTGCGGACAATCTGGCTTATTTCAGTTAAATAAAAAGGCGTGACAAAATAAGAGTCAATTAAGACCGCAAACGGATTTTTTTTTGCAATAATATCTGTAAAGGCGGCGATTTCTGAATCTGGTTCATCGAATTTGGTCTTAAGGATTTCAGTCTGAAAGCTTTCTAAGTCTAGGCATAGTTTTTGGAAAACGCATTCCGACTCATTATCAGCCAAGACAAAGCAGACCTTAATATTACGGCGTTTACATTCGCTGGCAATCGAAAGGGTCCGCATCATATGCCCGGTGGCAATACGTGAATTGGCGTCGGTGCGGATTAAAATCATTGGAGCAGCATTCTTATTCATACATATCCTCGCTAAGCGGCGTGCCGCGGGGAATATCGCGAACTGCGGTTTTTCCAAGGACTTCATCGTAATATTTTGGTAAAAGCCCGGCAGCCGGGCGGATTGAGCGGATATTTCCGGGAGTCAGAATTTCACCGGAGGTTATGTCATTAACAACAAAAAGCGAACGCCCCCCCTCACGTTCTTTAATTTGCTTGGGGGTAAGGGCATATCCTGAATGGCCGAGGGCTTTTTCCAAGTCACGGATTTGGCTGGCCATCGCGGCAAACTCTGCCGGCTCCATCGAAAAAGCGGCATCCGGGCCGCCGTCAGCCCGCCTTAGGGTTAAGTGTTTTTCCACCATGACCGCACCAAGCGAGACCGCGCCAAGAGCAGTTACGCCGCCGGGGGTATGGTCGGATAAGCCAATAAGACAGCCATATTCTGCTTTTAAGGTGGGGATTGATTTTAGATTAACATCTTCATAATTTGTCGGATAGGCGGAAACGCATTTTAAGATGATAACGTCTTCATTGCCCTCGTCCCGGCAAGTTTTAAGAGCCAAGCTGATGTCCTCAGGATAAGCAATCCCAATCGCAATGACAACAGGCTTTTTCTGCGCGGCGGCTTTACGGATTAAGGGAATATCGTTGATTTCATAAGAGGCAATTTTGTAAGCAGGCATATCTAGCTTTGCCATAAAATCAACCGCCGTAAAATCAAAGGGTGAGGAAAAGCATATTAAGCCGATTTTTTCTGCTTCTTCTTTCAGTTTTGGCTGCCAGTCCCAAGGGGTGAAAGCCGTCTGATAAAGGGCATGGAGTGTGACGCCATCCCAAATCGTGCCCCGGTTAAGCTTGAAATGTTCGTTGTCACAATCCAAGGTAATTGTGTCTGGGGTATAGGTCTGCAATTTTACCGCGTCTGCTCCGGCTTCTTTGGCTGCGTGAATGATTTCCACCGCCCTGCCATAATCGCCGTTATGGTTTCCGGATATTTCGGCGACAATGAAAGCAGGTGAATCCGCGTTAATTATGCGATCCGCTATTTTTATTGTTTTATTCATTGACATTCTCCTCGCAAATCCATTTTTTGAAAGCCCAAAAAGCATATAAAGGGAGATTTTTCTTGCTCATTTCGTCAAGAGATGTTAGCACTGCTTTTTCTGGCTTGTATTTTTCAATATACCTAGCAAGTGACCGGGCGCGACGCGCTGAACCAGCCTTAACCTCTATAGGAATGATGTATTTGCCATCTTGAATAATAAAATCAATTTCAGAACGGCCAGAGCCTTCGGCAGTCCAATAATAAATCTCATCGTCGTATATTTTTTTTAGTTCACAGCAAATAAAGTTTTCTGCCATTGCCCCTTTAAACTCTTTATAATTGTCGGATTTGTCAAAAAGTATTATTGGTGGCAAATTTGCCATTTTCCTAAGTAAGCCGATATCAGAAAGGTAAAGCTTAAAGCATGAGTGATTCGCATATGCTTTAATAGGAAACGAAGGCTTTTCGATATTTTCAATTTTGTAAACTAAACCAGCGCGAATCAACCATTCTAAAGCATCTTCTAAATCTTTTGCCCGCCAGCTTTTTTTGACCTGGCTGAAAATAAATTTGCGGTTTTCTTTTGCTAGCTGGCTTGGAATCGCGTTCCATATCGCTGACAATTTGGGAAAATATGAAATTTGCGCATATTTAGCAAAATCGTTTTCATAACTTGAAATTATTTGCGCTTGGATTTTTTCAACTTCTTCGATGCTATTAGTATCAAGCCATCTTTGGACCACTTCGGGCATTCCGCCAATTATTTGAAAATCACGGTACGCCGTACCCAATATCGACCTAAATCTCTCCCATATCCCATCATTTAGTGAGGCTTCTTTCAATTCCTTTGCTAGCATAGAGTTGTTTGCCAGCAAAAACTCAAAGAAATTCATGGGGTAAAGAGTAAGAAACTCAACTTTACCAACCGGAAACGATGTTCCCTTTGGGATGGCAACCCCAAGAAGTGAACCAGCTGCAATAATATGATATTCCGGTGCCTCCTCACAAAAGTACTTAAGGGAAGTGAGTGCTTTTTCGCATGATTGAATTTCATCGAAAATAATCAACGTCTGATGTGGTTTTATGTCTTTGCTTCGTGCCAGTGACAAATCTTTTATGATTCTGCGTGGGTTTAAATCAGCTTCAAAAAAATCCGCTACCCCTTTATCATAATCAAATTTTAAGTAAAGAACATCATTATAAAACTGTCCGCCAAACTCTTTTACTAAATAAGTTTTTCCGCATTGTCTGACACCTTGTAAAATAAGCGGCTTTTTGAGCGGATTATCTTTCCATTTGATTAAATCAGCCATGAGCGTTCTTTCCATAAATACCCTCCTATGATGATTATTCATATTATACACCATGGAATTTAAATTAGCAACAAGATTATGGTGTAATTTTGCGGAGCTTCTCTGCAAAATTACACCATAATCTTGAGATTGTGTTTACTTTCTTTCATCATCGCCGCCCCCCTTGCCTTTACCCACCCAATAGTGTATCATTACCACATGAAAATTTTATTTTTATCCAATAATGATATCTCAATGCCCTTGTTTAATTGGCTTAAGGCAATAGAAAACTCTGATAATGTTGTTTTTTATGATAGCAAGCTTAATGCCGGGCTGTTTTTGCCGGACGGCATTTTTCATGACATTGAATTTATCATCAGTTACAATTATATTCACTTGATAAAAGATGAAGTAATCTCATTATTCCCGCGCCGGATAATTAATCTTCATACTTCCCTGCTGCCATGGAATAAAGGCGCGAGCCCCAATATCTGGAGCTTCATCGAAAAAACCCCCAGCGGTGTCACAATCCATGAAATTGATTCCGGGCTTGATACCGGAAATATTCTGCTCCAGCAAGAAATTTTCTTCGATTATGAAACCGAAACTTTAAAAGGTTCATATCAAAAATCACACGCCTTAATCAGTCAATTATTCCGCGATAATTGGAAACAAATAAAAAATGGCTTACTCGAACCAAAACCGCAGCTTGGGCCTGGGACTTTTCATTATGTCAAGGATTCAGACCACTTTAAGCATTTAATCGACTATAATGATTTGATTGCGATTTTCCTGCATAAATATCATGAATTTCTCGCCAAATAATTATACTTAAGTTCCGCCAGCTTCCAATCATCGATGGTATCAATATCCTGCACTTCCATTTCGGTCAAAATAATTGGCTTCAAATTAGCAATATTTAACGCCCCGGCAGCCAAAAATGCCTCGGTCCGCAAAGCATAAAATTGGCCGCTATCATGATAGATTGCTTCCAGATCCTGCGAACGTGAGTTTGCAAATTCGGGATAACTGCTTTTTAAATATCCATCCTTTATAAATACGCTCCGCTGCGGCGGAAAAGAAAACTTAACGACAGGCATTACTCCATCACAATCGGAAAGCATTAACATTGCTTCCTTAAGCCGTTCTTTTTTAAGGAGCGGGCAGGTCGGATAAATACAGCAAAAGCGGTCAAAGTCCTCACCCCTTAAGTGATATGCTTTAATTACTTCCATTAAAACCTCGGCTGTTGTCGCAAAATCGCCAGCTGTTTCCTGTGAGCGTTTAAAAGGCACTTCTGCGCCATATTTTATGGCAAGCTGGGCGATTTCATCATCATCAGTTGAAACCATTACCTTATCAAAAACACCCACATCAAGGGCGGCCTTAATGGAATAATATATAATCGGCTTGCCGCAAAATTCCTTAACGTTCTTTCGCGGAATCCGCTTGCTTCCGCCGCGGGCAGTAATAATCGCAATCGCTCTATCCATTATGTTTCTTCCTTTCCGGCCGAAAATTATCCCGGTAAAACCATAGTAATTTGAAATAAACCATAAATATCAAGGCTGACTTCCTGTGCAACCTAGCCATTTTCTTTATTTCTTTGTCCTGCCGCTCGATAAAATATTGATTTTCCATGAAATGCGGAAATTTTTCCGCCATTTCCGTGCCAATTTCTTTCACAAAAAGGTATTTGCTTTTTTTTACTCCGCGCAAGTAAGAAAATAAGGTATTCAGATAAAATAAAATAGTGAATTTGTATTCCAATTCCGGCAAATAATCATCGTAAAAGCCAAATTCTTTTGCTTCGTTAATCATAATCCGGGCAGCTTCCATGCGGTGATAGCAGCGTTCGGCCGTGATTGTATGGACAGTTGAATCACCATGCTGGTAATAATAATAAAGCGGTTCAGGAATATATTCAAAATGTTTTGCCCGAAGCAGCCACGAATTGACAATTGCGTTATCCTCATAGAAGATATTTTCGGGAAAACGGTTAGGATAATCAAAAATAATGCGCCGCTGGTAAATTTTTACAACTAAGCTTCCGCCATCAAGAATTAAGGAGCGGTATTTTTCTTTATCAAGCGGCCCTGTTTGCTCTAGCTTGTTCATTGCCACGTGTTTGCCAACCTCAAAGCCATGCTTGGCAGTCATATTATAGTCACAGCCAACAAGATCTGCTCCCGTTTCCTCTGCTTTTTTTAGCAAGCGTTCATAAAAATCGGGCGTCACCCAATCGTCAGAGTCAATAAACCCGATCCATTCGCCCTTAGCTACTGTTAAACCAAGGTTCTTTGCTCCGCCTTGCTTTTTATTAATCGGCAAGTAAAGGGCTTTAAAGCGGCCTGGGTAAAGGTTTTCATATTCTTTCAGGATTTCCGGCGAAGTATCAGTTGAGCAATCATCGACGGCGATTATTTCAAAATCGTTAATCGTTTGGCTGATTAGCGAGTTAAGGCAGTATTCAAGTTTGCCGTTAGCTGCCATATTATAAACTGGCACGATTATACTAAGCTTCATTTAGATTCCCTTTGATAATACAAAGCAATTTTCGTTACTGCCTTAATCACATCACTAACATCATTCTCCGTCATTCCATAAAATAGCGGCAATGAAATAAGCCCATCATAAATCTCTTCCGCGACCGGGCATAACCCCTTTTCATACCCCATTTTTTCATAATAAGGGTGGTAATAAACCGGGATATAGTGGACATTACAATAGATATTTTCTAAGGCTAAGGCATCAAAAAATCCCTTCCGCCCAATCGTAAGCTCTTCTTCGCGAACCCGGATAACATAAAGATGCCTTGTTGTGTTTGATTCCGCTATTTCTCTTTGTAAGCCGATTCCTTTTAAATCGCGGAAAGCTTCTTCATACCTTGCGACAATTTCCTTGCGGCGTTTGCTAAAAAGCGGCAATTTATTAAGTTGGCTTAAAAGCAAAGCGGCTTGGATATCCGTTAAGCGATAATTATAGCCAAGTGCAATTTGCTCATAGTACCATGCGCCGTGGGACGGCTTTTCTTGCAAATCTGCCCGCCTTGTAATCCCATGCTCCCGGAAAAGAATCAGCTTGCGGTAATAATCCTCATTGTTTGTAAGGACCGCCCCCCCCTCGCCGCAGGTCACCGTCTTAACCGGGTGAAAACTAAACGTCGTCATATCGGCAATTGAGCCATTGGGTTTTCCTTTATATTCCGTGCCAATGACATGGGCCCCGTCTTCAATCAGCACCATTTGGTTTTTCTGGCAGATTTTAATTAATTCATCTAGCTCACATGATTGACCAGTATAGTCAACGGCAACCAAGGCTTTAGTTTTCTTGGTTACACAGGCTTCTACGGCTTTGGGGTCGATATTATAGGTATCAGACCGGACATCAGCAAAAATTGGCTTTGCCCCGCAATATAAGGCGCAGTTCCCCGAAGCAGCAAAGGTAAGCGGGGTAGTGATGACCTCGTCCCCCTCTTTAATTCCGGCCGCCAGACAGGCAATATGCAAAGCTGCCGTTCCATTGGCACAGGCAACGGCATATTTTGCTCCGGTGATCCGGCATAGTTTTTCTTCGAGGGCAGGAATCATCGGGCCGCAAGTCAAAAAATCACTCTTTAGCACCGCTACGACCGCTTCGATGTCCGCTTCATCAATATATTGGCGGCCGTAATTTATCCTGTTTGTCCGGACTGGGGTGCCCCCGTTTATTGCTGGCTTGTCCATTGCTGGTCCTTTCTTTTAGTTTTTATAGTTTTTCATCCACACGCACGAGCCAAGTAAATCCTCCCACGGGAAAATGCGAAGCATTTTTATAAGTCGATACGTCAGTATCGACATTATACCACAGTCACACGCACGAGCCAAGTAAATCCTCCCACGGGAAAATGCGAAGCATTTTTATAAGTCGATACGTCAGTATCGACATTCTTTCCACTCCTTATGCAAAATATTTCTGATTGCTTTCTTTTTTGAGCGGCTGATTGGCAAGCATTCTTTTCCGGCAACTTCAATGAAATCTTGCTGATAAATAGTGATATACCGTTTATTAACCAGATACGATTTGTGGATTCGCAAAAATATGATTGCTTTCTTTTGCATTTCATTGTTTATTAAATCAAGCTTGCCATAAAAATAATATTTCTTATCCAAGCTGACAACACAAATTTTTCGCCCCTCGCTCGAAAAATAGATGATGTCTTTGATCGGGATTGAATAATAACAGGTGTTATGGGAAAAGCGGAAAGCTTGCTCTTCAATGTCAAGCCGGATAAGGGCTTTTTTCATGATGTGGGATAATTCTTTATTTTCGATTGGTTTCGTGAAAAAATAAAAAGGGTGGACCTTGTAAACACGCTTATGGCAATAATTTACCGCAGAAATGAACATTATCAGCGTTGAGGAGCATTGGCAGGAAATCTTTTTTGCAATCGTCAAGCCGTCCGCATTTTTTAATTCCATTTCAATAAAAACAATCTGGAAATGGCCATTTTCCTCAATGCTATATAACAAGTCATCGCCATTTTCGAATGCGAAGATATCTATATTCAGGCTATGATACCCAATCCATTTTGATAGTTTTTGGTAAAGCAAATTGGAGAATGACTTATCATCATCACATATTGCTACTCTTAACATCCCCCTCACTCCCCTACGCGCAAGTTTGCGAGCTTGCGAGTTTGCAAGTCGGCAAGTTGGTTTTATCTTTCGTATTTTATATTTTTTATATTACTACTTTTCAAATTCGACGGTTTTAACCATTTCTTTAAGCATTTCAACATTAAGCCATTCATTATTATTGTCTGAGCTATATGCGAAACCGTCAGGGACTTTCTTTCCCGCTGGGTTTATTCTTTGCTTATCATTCCAAATGACTTGGGGATAAACAATAAAATGCTTATCAAATTCATAAGTAGTCATGGAATCTTCAACCGTGACCATGATTTCATGGAGCTTTTCGCCGGGGCGGATGCCAATCTCGGACATCTGGCAGCCAGGAAGCATTGCTTCCGCCAAATCAGTCACTTTAAACGAGGGAATCTTGCTGATAAAAGTTTCCCCGCCAGTCGCCTCTTCCAAAGCCTTAACCACAAGCTGCACCCCTTCGGTAAGGCTAATCCAGAATCTTGTCATCCTTTTGTCGGTAATCGGAAGTTCTTTTTTCCCTTCTTTTATCAAGCTGTCAAAATAGGGGATAACAGAACCGCGGCTTCCGGCCACATTGCCATAACGGACGATAGAAAAATTGATATCTTTATTGCCAGCGTAAGCATTGGCCGCAATAAAAAGTTTGTCCGAGACCAATTTCGTCCCGCCGTATAAGTTAACCGGGTTCACCGCTTTGTCGGTTGACAAGGCCACTACTCTTTTGACTCCGGTATCAAGGGCGGAATCAATGACATTCTCGGCCCCGTGGATATTGGTCTTGATTGCTTCATTGGGATTGTACTCACAGGCCGGGACTTGTTTCAGCGCGGCAGCATGGATAACATAGTCAACTCCCTCAAAAGCGCGTTTTAATCTTTCTTTGTCGCGGACGTCACCGATAAAAAAGCGCAAGCGGTCGGAATATTCCGAAAGCTCGTTTGCCATCACGAAATGCTTATACTCGTCGCGGGAGTAAATAATGATTTTTTGGGGGTTGTAATGCTTTAGGGCATATCTGGTAAAGCTTTTGCCAAATGAGCCTGTCCCACCTGTAATAAGGATAGTTTTGTTGGTTAACATTTTTTCTCCGTAGTTTATGCTTTAAGAACAATGTAATTATATCATCTCTCATTCCGGTTGTAAACAGTTCATTTCATTGCCAACATTCCTTGCATTTATTTTTTTTATAATGTAGAATTATAGCGAGGATATTAACATGAAGCTAAAATACATTATCATTGGGGCAGGGGCAGCCGGGTTAAGCTTTGCCGCAACCTTAAAAGCAAATGGCGAGGATTCCTTTGTTATTCTCGAAAAAGAAAAAGAAAGCGGCGGATTGTGCCGCAGCACCATTTATGACGGGGCCCCAATTGACATTGGCGGCGGCCATATTTTAGATGTCCGCAACAAACCCGCCCTTGATTTTTTATTTTCATATATGCCGGAGGAAGAATGGAACGTTTATGAGCGGATTACCAAAACTGTTGTCGGCGAGCATAGCGTCAGTTACCCGCTTGAAGCAAATATCTGGCAGTTCCCCTTAGAACTCCAGCTTGATTATCTTGAGTCCATCTCACAAGTCCAGCACCGGAAAGACCAGCCAATCCCGGAAAAGTTCAAAGACTGGATTTACTGGAAATTTGGTGATATCATTGCCAAAACATATATGCTCCCTTACAACGAAAAACTTTGGTCACTGGATGATCTTAATGAGCTTGGGACATACTGGCTTTACAAGCTGCCCGATGTTTCATTCCGGGAAACTTTATTAAGCTGTTTAAACCGCGCCCCAAGCGGCACTTTACCCCACGCCCGCTTTTATTATCCGAAAAAAACTGGTTATGGCGAGGTTTTCCTGCGTATCGCCGCAACGATAAAAGAGCATATCCGCTATAATTATCTTGTCAATTATCTTGAAGCCGATAGCCTTAAAGTAAATAATGAGTATCAGGCCGACTATATCATCAATACCGCACCGTGGCACGAATTTCCAAACGAGCTTACTGATTCGCTGAAAAACAGAATCAAAGAGTTAAAGTATACATCGGTTGATATTGATTATCAGCCCTTGCCAAGTGCTGACCGGGAAACCCATTGGACATATTATGCCGATCTTGATTTGCCATACCACCGCATTGTCAACCGGGACAATATCGTCAGCGGTGCAACAGGATATTGGACCGAAACTAACAGTAAAAGGCGGAAAAACCCTAGTAAGGCTCATTGGGAAAACAAGTATTCCTATCCCCTTAACACCCTTAATAAACCAAAGGCGATTGCTGAAATCCTCGCGGAAGCGAAAAGACTTAATATCATCGGGCTTGGGCGTTGGGGAGAATGGGAGCATATGAACTCGGATCTTGCTGTTACCCGCGGGATTGAGCTAGCCAAGAAAATGCTGGGAAAATAACCCAGAAAAATATAAGGAAAATGATTTTTATATGGCAAACAAATTTGAGTCGGTATCGATTATATTACCAGCAATCAATGAAACATACTCAATGACAGAAACTGTAAACACGATTTTAGAGACCTGCGATAAAGCAGATCTTTGTGAATTTTTTATTGTTTTATGCAATAAAACCACACCCGAAAGCATTAAAACTGCCGAAAGCATTAAAGTTATGAACTTAGGCATCCCGGTCGAAATCTATTTCCAGAAAGAACCCTTTGTTGGGATGGCTTTCCGCGAAGCCTTTTTCCTCGTCAAAGGAAGCCATTTCATTGTCATGTCAAGTGATTTGGAAACCGCCCCCAATTTGGTCTCGCAAATGATTGCGGAAGAAAAAAAGAACCCAGATGGAATCGTTACTGTTTCAAGATGGATTAAAGGGGGCAGCTTTACTGGTTACTCCCCCGTCAAATTAGTAGCCAATTATATTTTTGAAAAGCTGATCGCCCTTTTGTTTTTGTCAAAATGCACCGACCTTACTTATGGCTACCGCATTTTCCCCACCAGCCTTATGCGGTCAATCAATTGGGAAGAGACAAAGCACCCTTTTTTCTTGGAAACAGCCCTTAAGCCAATTCGCCTGGGGGTAAAAATTAACGAAATCCCGGGGAAATGGGAATCACGGACCGAGGGCGAATCCCAAAATGGGTTTTGGGAAAATTTCCGCTATTTCCGGACCGGCTTCCGGGTAAGGTTCATGAAAAAAGAAAATATCTGGAGTAAGGAAAAGCCTAATGCGTAATAAAATATCAACTGCTTTTAGCCAGCTTTTTAAGTTCACTTCCGAAAACCTGATTCTGGTCGTCATTATGGCGTGCGTAACGATTAGCATTTTAAGCCGCGCTTATTTTGACCTTTCCTATATCAGCCCCGACAGCGCCCATTACCTTAGGGCAGCGCGGGAAATCCTTAAGGGCAATGGCTTTTATGTCTATCCGGAATGGTTTGCCGCTTGGCCCATCGGATATCCGGCTTTGATTGCCGTTGTTGCGTTCATTACGCGGGCAGAAATTTATTTTGCCTCAAAAATTCTCTCCATCATCATTGTCTGGATTATTGGGATTTTATTTTACAAACGCTTTGGGAAAACCGCTTGGCTTTATGCGCTATTAATGCTGAATGTCGGCTTCCGCTATATTTTCTTTTATACTTGGAGTGAAACGGTTTTTATCCTTGCGCTGATTTTGCTTGCTTTTACAGCTTGTGACATCATTACGGCGGATAATGCCCCTCTTTCCCATTATGTCAAACTTACATTTATCGTTTTGCTTCTTTTCCTCACCCGCTATATTGGTGCGTTTGCCCTGATTGTTGTTGCTTTATTATGGCTCTTTAATCTTTACCAGATTATTAAAAGAAAATGTAAAACCGCCGCGAAACGGCTTATCTATCTTTCCTTTTCCGGCATTTTAGCAAGCCTTTTTATCATTGCCTACCTCTTTCTAAACCTTAGGCAATCGGGGCATATGACTGGGATTCCCCGCGTACCGCCCGGCCCGGCAAGGGAAATATTTTTGGATTTGTACCGGGCCATCTTAATCGAAATGGATTATGTTTTTGATACTTTCTTTTCGGTTGGCACGGTCAGGCTTTCTTTACTATTATGGTTTGCCTTAATCGGGTTTTTTGCTTATGCGATTCCCAAAAGCAAACAGGCGATTTTTGCCCGTGAAAAAAACATCATCACCTCACTTAGCTTTTTAAGCATTGGACTTATTTACTGGCTTTCAATCATCGTAATGCGCTTTGCTTCCGATTTTGACGAGTTCGGTTACCGCCTCTTGTTCCCCGGCAGCGCGTTAGTATTTGTTGGCTTTATCGGATTGCTTGCCCGCAATCCCAAAATAACCACTTTCGCAAGCAAATATAGCGGAAAAATCATTCCTGCCGTTTGCTTATCCGGCTTTATTTTAGTTGCGCTAGTTATTTCGCCAAGGCTTCAAGGCACTTCCGGTTATCAGCAGACAAAAGAGCTTACCCTTAGCACCTATGCTGGCATTCCCGATGGGGCTTTGGTTTTGTGGGGTGACACTATCCACCCGCTTTTTATGCGGGACAATCTTCATGTCGTTAATGTGGAAGCTGATGATTTGGCTAGTTTTTGGGCCGAGTACAGCGAATACCAAGAAATATATATCTTTATCCCCGGCATGAAAGAGCGGCTTAATGAGCTTCCAGCTGATAGTGATATCTATGCTTATTTTGCTGACTTTATTTATTATCAGAACAGCTTTGCCCAGATCAGATAGGGACTGCATATTACGAATGGCGATTGCTATGAATACTTAATGGCCCTTCTTTAGCCGGGACTATATCGCCCCCCCTTAAGACATCATTGCAGACACGCACCAGCTCCCCGGCTGCTTTTTCGGCATTCCAAGTTTCCGTAATGGTCTTATAAGCATTGCGGCCCATCTTTTCCCGCCGTCCGGGGTTTTCGATTAGCTCCAAGACCAGGTCCCGCATTTTTTCGTATTTATTGTTTGGATAAGAAAAGCCGTTGACACCGTCTGTAACCAGATACCGGGTCGCCCCGGCTTCTTCACTTGCCACAACAGCACAGCCGCTATTCATTGCTTCATTAAGAACTGCCCCCCAGCCCTCACGGTAATCACTGGTAAAAACATGGATATGGGAGCTTTCCATCATTGCACGGACTTTTTCCGGCGGACAAGCCCCGTGAAAGGTCATTGATTCTAGGACACCGCTCTTAAAAGCCTGTTTCTTGATATCATTTTCGCTATCGCCCGCGCCAATCATATTGATCATAAACGAATGACTGCGTTTTTTCAAATCACTAGCCAAGCGGATCATATACTCCGGGTGCTTTAAGGGGATAAACCGCCCCGCCCAGCAAATTTTAACTGCCTTGGCATTATTTTTTTGCCGCCATAATTCCTCGCCGTAAGAAACTGTCTTGGGAAAATAACCCCAGCGGTATTTTTTGCCGGGATAAGCAAGAACCAGCCGGAAATCATCGGCAACATATGCCCCGGCGCATAGCAAATAATAATTCTTATTACGATGGCGGGTATGTTCTTTAAATTTGCGGATTAAGCCCCGCGGTGAAATAAACTTCCATCTTCCGCTCCGGTATATCCGTTCACTGCTGCGGAAGACGATTTTATTGTTCTTTATTCTTGCCTGGACTGCGTTTTCGATCTTTATTTCCTCAAACCAGCCCGCCAAAACAATATCGCTATCATTAATTAAAGCTAAGATCTGTTCTTCTTCCTGGGCAAATTGTCGAACATATGTTCGTTTCTCCCCTGTATTGCTCCAGCCCATCTTAAGCCGTTCTTCTTCCATCGCTTCGGTCTGGACAAAACAAAAACCGTCACCAAGCAAGCATGACAAAGCGTCACAAAAAGGAAGCTGGTGGTGGTTTATGTAGTTTGAGATAAAAGTGATTGTCACATTAAACCCCTGCATTTTTTAATTACATTAAACCCCTTGCATTTCACAAGCGGAGCTTGTGAAACTGCTTAAATAAAAAGTGGAAATTTTAATTTTCACACTATTTCCTCATATATTTCCCACAATCTCATGTAATTTAAAATGCGGTTGTGGGTTTTTTTTGCCCGCTCGGCCGCGGCCGCCCCGATAATTTTGGTATTTTCCAAATCCCAGGCAATTTCGACCGCCCCGACAAGGTCACGGACATTACCCGGCTCATAAAGCAACCCATCCTTGCCGTCACTAATGAGGCTGGGGATTCCGCCAACCGCGGCCGCAACCACCGGCATCCCCAGAAGCATTGCTTCACATACCGAATTGGGCGAATTTTCAATAACCGAGGGGCAGACAAAAACGCTGCTCCTTAAAAACTGCTCTTTCATTTCACTTTCATTAAGCGGGCCAAGCATGGTAATGTTGTCCTCAAGCTGGTGGGACAAAATGAGCGATTTCAAATATTTTCCATATGATGAAATGCTGACTCTTTTCTTTAAAACATTCATCATGTCCAGATGGCTTGTATCGCCAATAATATCGTTGCCAGCAACGTATAAATGCGCTTCCGGATATCTTAGGAAAATAATCGGCATCGCTTCTAACATATAATGCAATCCCTTGATTGGGTAATCGCCTTGGCTTATGAAAATGCTGTAAGGCTCACAATTTGCATTATCCCAGCGTCCTTGGTAAAAACTTTCGCGCATACTTTCATTATGATGGTGATATTTCACATTGGGATTTAGCTCAAGTGCGGCTTCACGGTCAAACTGCGTCCGACCCGAAACGTGCTTTACCAAAGCAAATAATAATTGCTCGTGTTTCGCCCGCTTCATGAATTTCTTTTGCTGCTGGGCAATTGAATCATGTTTGACAATATCGCGGAAAGTCTCACCCTTAACTACATCAAGCGGTACTCCTTCGGTATAAACCTTGGCGTATTTCCCAAGCAAACCTTGAATCGAAAGCAAAATGCGGCTTTTATCCTTGCAAACGTTTGTCATGGCCAAGGCATGAGGAAATTCGCTGCCAAAAATATGGATTAGGTCTGGCGAAGCATCGGCCAAAATTTCCGCTAACTGTTCTTCCAGTTCGATGTCGTACTTATCTGGAGTTAACAGATTTTCACGGAAGCCATAACAAATCACCCTGCCATTCTTGAATTTCAAAACGCCATTTGAATTATCTTGCGGGAATTTTTGATTAATTGCATTGATTGCCGCCCGGTTATCATAAGGAAAGCAAATCGAAAGCTCGGCATTTTCATTATTTTCCGCAATAAATTGATCATATAGCCCCGATAACCAGCCCTCACGGTTAGAGTAAGGCAAGTTTAGCTCTTTGGCGATGGCCGGTAACATGATGTTGCATAACCATAATATTTTCATTTCGTCCCTCTTTTGGTAACATAAATTAATTTTTTAAGCTGATTGTAAATCCCGGCCGTTATTTTATTACGCGCAAGCCCTCTCCTTAAAGGTAAAAAAGTCAAGGCAAGAATCAAACGGTACTTAAAAATCTCAGCTTTGCTCATATAAAGACTCACTATCTCTTTGTGTTCAAGCTTTGAAAGCTTCTGATTGGCTTTTGTTTCCGAAAATCCCGTTCCCTCGTAACTGGCAATTAAGAGCGGAATGTAATGAGTTTTCGTTTTTTTATCAAGATAACACCATAAAAAATGCTCATAATCCGCCCGTACTTTGTATTTTACTATAAAAGGACGTTCCGTCAAGAGTTCTTTTTTGTAAAAGCAAGCTTGGTGGCAGGGCAAATTCCGGAAACAAGCAAAACGATTAAGCTTTGGATTTGAAAAAATCTCCTGCCCGGTTGTTTTCTCAAAAATATTACCATAAAAAATGCCGGGTTTATCCTCTTTTTCAATTTCACCATGCGCTTTTAAAAGGACCTGCTCATCAGCAAATAAATCACCGCAATTAAGGAAATATATGAACTGCCCCGAAGCTTTATTAACCGCTTGGTTCATTGCTTCATAAATCCCGGTGTCAGTTTCTTTAAAAATCTTTACCCGCTCATCATCGTTTTCTAAGGCCCACCTCGTAACTGACCCATCGGACGAAAGCCCGTCTTTTATAATCACTTCATAATCTTTAAAAGTCTGCGTGATAATGCTAGCCAGGGTTTTCTTAAGCTTTTCACCCGGGTTTAGGCTAACAACAATAATTGAAAAGAAAGGTTTTAATATGCCCATGGAAAACTCATTTCATGAAATAAAAATGTTTGGTACGGCAGCAAGCGGATTCCGTCTTCTTTTGCCCTTAGCAAAAAGATGGCCAGATATAAAATCCCGGCGGCAATAACCAAAGCCGTCAAAATATGCCGCTTTTTTTTGTCTTCTATCTTATTTAAAAGCTCCGGCAGAAAAAAGATATGCGTTGCCGTAAGGTAAAAACCAATCCGGGAAATGACCGGGATAAATGAGCCGCAAGTATAAAGCAAAAGGGCGGCGATATTCAGGGAAAAATAAAAGCGGTTACGGTCATTATCTTTTACTGCTTCCCGGTAGTAAAGCAGCGATAATATCAGAATCCCGCCACAGCGGATAATGTTTATGATACTTGTCCCGCCCTCAAGATAGTCCGTGTCGCGGTAAGTCGGATAAACAAAAACCAGCATTTTTAGGTAAAAATCTTGCCAAAAGAAAAGGGTCGTTAAAAATAATCCGGCCACAGCCAAAGCCCATTTTTTCCATTTCAGCGAAGCAAGGAAATAAAGGGGCAAAACGACTAAAATCGATTTATGGAAAGCCGCTCCAAGCAGGATTAAGAGGATAAAATGAATCCATTTCTTGCTTAGGACAAAGGGTATTGAAAATAAGGCAATTGCCAGCGCAAGATAATAGCGGACGGTACTAAATGACTGAAAGTATAGGCCAAAAGACATAAACAGGAAAAAGGAAAACCAGAAGTTTTCACTATCGCGGTATATTGACCACATAAAAACCAAAATAGTCGTAAAAGAGAAAAAGGCAAACACCAAAAGATAATTTTCAAAGCCGCTTAGACCGTAAATAATCCTGACGATTCCATTAAAACCTAGCTCGGTCGGGACATAAGCATTATGGACAATCAGGTGCATGAACTCAACATACCGGAAATAATCATTGCCGACATTAAGCCTTATTGCCGAAGTAATAAAGAGCACAGCAAAGATAAAAATAAGCCCCGCAATATTAAGCATTTGCCATCTGGTCTTTTGATAAGGCATATCCGTCTGGCTTAATGGCTGCCTAATCAAACCTGCCGCCAATATTGTGGCTAACGCAACAATGACATAAAGAATCATATCCGGCCTTCCTCAAACTCAAGCTTTTGCTCTATCCCTGACTTCATCAGGCGGTAAGCTTGTTTTAGCTTTATCTCTTGGCATATTTCCCCTTTTTTTGCCAAAAGAAACCGAAGCGCTAAAAGTTTTGCCATTCGCCCATACAAAAAATGGTAAAGGACGCCGCGGTCATAAAAGAATTTTTCATTGTAGCCTTGAAACCATGTTGACTCACGGTAAATTTCCCTGCCAATGTTGACAGGCGAGCCATATATTTTCAAGCCTTTTTTCAAGCAGTCCCGCAAAAATAAGCTGTCCTCGCCATTGCTATATTTCGCCCCGCCGCCAAATAATAATGAGAAAGTAATATTCGCCTCATGAAGGCTTTTAACGCGGGCCGCAATGCTATAAGCCGGGTATCTGCCATAATTGAACCATCTCACCCGTTTATGCTCCAAATTGCGGTAGGTTGAACGCCGTTCATCAACAAACACGTTAAATAAGATAATGTCGGCATGGGGGAAAAGCTTAAACTCTTTAGCAATCATTTCCGGATAGCTTGAATTAAGGACTATGTCTTCATCGGAAAAAAGAACGATATCAGAATCAGCGCGAAGCAAGGCATTATTCCTGCTTAGGCCAACTCCGCGTTCGGCAAAGGTATAAGCCTTGATTTTGGCTTCGCCATGCGTAAATTCTTCATAGCCAAAATAATCATCTTGGTTTATGATGATGGCATTGCTTTTTAGGTTCATCTGCTCCGCCAAGCTGTGGACATTCTGTCCCATGGCAGCAACGAGGACTTGTAAGCTCATATGTTAATATATCATTTATTATTTTGCTTGTAAATAGTGAAAGACGTTTGTAGGCATTAAAATCTCTCCTTTCTCTCCCTTTTCTCCCTTTTCTCCTTTCTCTCCTTTTCACACTTGCCAAAGGGAGAGTTGGGCGATATAATGTTTATATGAAAGCAAGGAGAGATTTATGATACTCGAAACTCAAACCATAGAATATAAGCGCGAATGGAACGACAAAGCAAAAAACACTATGCTTGCGTTCCTCAATACGGATGGTGGGACACTTTATATCGGAATTGAAAATGACGGCTCGGTTTATGGCATAGGCAATGATATCGACTTGGAAATGCGGCGTGTCGCCACAAGTTTCCGCGATTCAGTCACGCCCGATGCTACAGGCTTTTTCAAGGTTGAACATGAGATGCGCGAGGGGAAATATATAATCATCGTGACGGTGGAGCGTGGTGTTTCCATTCCTTATTGCTATCTTTCAGGCGGTCTTGTACCGCAAGGTGTATATGTCCGGGTTGGGGGCAATACAGTCATGGCGACTCGTGAGCATATCCGCAGACTCATTAAAGACAATAGCACAGAGCAGTTCTTAGATGGGCTTTCTTTCGAGCAACACTTAACCTTTGAATATGCCAATAAACTTTTTGCCAAAGAGGAAATCAAATTTGGCAAAGAGCAAAAATTGTCGCTCGGCCTGCTCCGCACTGATGGGCTTTATACTAATCTTGCTCTTATCCTCTCCGATCAATGCCCTTATTCCACAAAAGCGGCAATCTTCGAAGGATTGAGTAAAGCGAAGTTCAAAGACCGTAAGGAATTTACAGGGTCGCTGTTTAAGCAAATGGACGATGTTCACGAGTATCTCACCGTATATAACCGTATTCATAGCACTTTTGAGGGACTATATCGCATCGATCACCCCGATTATCCCGAAATTGCGTTGCGTGAGGCGTTCATCAATTCAATCATACACCGTGATTATTCCATAGAGGGCAGTTTACTAGTTAATATATTCGATGACCGCGTGGAATTTTTGTCGCTCGGCGGTGCAATGCCCGGCGTTACTCATGACTTGATGTTAGCCGGTGTGTCGGTCACCCGCAATGAAAAACTTGCCAAAACATTTTATCGTTTGAACATCATAGAAGCTTACGGCACTGGTATTCCCCGGATCTTTGACGCTTATGTGAATGAAAGTGCAAAACCGGAAATACCTGTAATTGACGGCGGCTTTCTAATCCGTATTCCCAACTTAAATTACAATTTTTCCGCAATCACAACTAGCACGGCAACGCGGACAAATTCCGATCGTTTGGCTGTTCTGTATGAAGATACTGTTTTCACAAAAAATGACGCTGCCGATGCCCTTGGTCTGTCTTTAAACGGCGCATACAAGCTGCTACAGAACATGGTCGCAAACGAACAACTTTATGCCCAGAAATCGGGGAAGCAATGGACATACAGCTTTACTGTCAATTCATTTCGTAATACTTCGCCAAAAACTTCTTATCCGCCTCAATAATTAATAATGCAATTATCTCCACATTTTGGTTTTTCAGAAAACTGACACATCTGTCAGTTTCTTTTCCGTTCCGTTTGCCAAAGGGTACGGAAAGGATGACACCGTCAGTACCTCGCAGCTCTTCGCCTTTTGGGTAGGGCAATTCATTAACGGAAAGATAAGCCGGATTGGGTTTGTCTTTTAAGAAATAAGCTAAATTTTCTTTTGTTTCGGCAAAATATAAGGTTTCTGATGTGGCTTTCTCCCCCTTTAGCAGTATACCTGCCACCGGATAAGGATAGCGTTGTTCGGCATCGGAAATCGTATAAAGTGAATTATCAAGCAGATAATAAAACCACAATGCAAAGAGGGCAAGCAGCAAAAATAGCACCGCCCCGCCGATAATCGCCCGGCATAAATTATTGTCCCAAACCATAAGCGCAGGCTTACTGCTCCGGATCAATTCCATTGAGATGATTTCATGTTGCCCGGCCGCATAATTGATTAGCCCAATTTCCATGATTTTTTGAATTATTGCTGTTTTTTCTGGATTGTCAGTAGTAAAAGTCACCGTCAGCAAACGGCGGTCTGAAAGCACTTCACCTTTAAAAACATTATCGCGGAGCTGTTCTTTTAAAGCTTCTCCGTCAAATAAAAGCCCCGCTGGCATGGTATCTTTTAATTCCTCTGCTGCCCATACGACATGGTTTAGGATTGGGTCACCATGGAGCAAGTCATTCCAGGTGTACCCATTATAAAACTGCTCAACCTCGCCGCTTGGGTCGTAAATAAATTGCAGATAAAATTTTGAAAATGACTGATACTGTGTCGGCATTTTTATTTCGCGGACGAAAAGATAAATCGCGCCGGAAAGCAAAGCACCGATTAAAGTAATAATGATAACCAGCATCAGTTTTTGCCTTAAGCAGATAAACAGTTTTTTTAAGTCCATGCTTTCATTCATGAAATTCTGGTTGTTCAATTAAGCTGCTCCTTTAAAAAAATGTTTTTTAAAAGTCTGGGGGTTTACACCCCCTCGGTGCTGTCGGGATTGAATAATGTCTTTAAAGTCAAAAGCATAATTTTGACATCAAGCCATAGTGAATAATTCTCAATATAAGTAAGGTCAAGCTTTAGCTTGTCATAAGGGGTGGTATTGTATTTGCCAAAAACCTGGGCGTAACCTGCCAGCCCGGCTTTCATTTTCAAGCGGAAAGCAAATTCCGGCATTTCTTCAAGATATTTTTCGATGATTTCCGGACGTTCAGGACGCGGCCCGATAAACGACATCTGGCCAATGAAAATATTAAAAAGCTGGGGCAGCTCATCAATCCGGACCGCCCGGATAAAGCGTCCGACCGGGGTAATCCGGTCATCTTTTTTGCCGGCAAGGCGGGCAACTCCGTCACTTTCCGCGTCAATCCGCATACTGCGGAACTTGATAATCTGAAACTCTTTGCCCCCGGCCGTCAGCCGGATTTGGCAAAAAAGTGCCGGGCCTTTATCGTAAACACGGATAATCAAAGCTGTTAAAAGCATAATCGGCGAAGTGATGATTATTAAAATAAGCGAAAGAACGATATCCATAATCCGTTTTATCAACCTTTGTTCAACGGTTAGGGCATAATCCCGCGTTAGGAAAATAGGAGTGTCAAAAAGATGAAGTTCAGCCGCACCTTTAATCAGGACATCGGAAATCTTCGGCATCATATAGACCCGCTTTGATTTGCCATATAGGTATTTTAGCAAAAGATTGCGAATATCAAGCGGTATATCCCATAGGACGACTGCGCCTTTAAAAGCGGCGGCTTCTTTTTTGACCGTTTCAATCCCTTGTGAAATATTAATTGCTTGAGTGATACGGAAGCGGTCTTTCCGGCCGGAAAATTTTCCGATGATATCTTCAATCGGGCGTTCGCCGTAAATAAGCAGAATATTGCGGGGGGGGAACAGCTTCCGGTAGATGATGTCACACATCAAGGCCCATATTGCCGCGATAACCAGTTGGGCAATGAAAACCAGGAGCAGCGGCCTTGTCTTTACCACCCAATTATTCATTAAGGATATTTGGAAATATGAAATAACATTAACGGCCAGCAGGGAAAAGGCTTGGGAAAAAAAGATATCACCGGGTTTTAAGTAGCCGATTTTTAAGCTGCCATAGGTATGGGAAAAAACCATGAGGATAGAAATGTACAGCAAAATAATGATAATATGGCCGTTTACATATAATTTGATGCCTTGGTTGTGATTGTTGATGACTGGATAATAGTAGGCAAACCAAGAATAAGCATAAAGGACTGTGTAGATAAACAGGCTCATGATGTTGATTGCAAAAATCGTGATTCTTTTTAGTGATTCCGTTCTTTTCATAGTTTCCCTACAGTCGCCTTATCGTCGCCCTTGCTGCCCAAAGGGTAAAATTACATAGGCTGTCAAGCAGCTTAAGTTTTTCTGCCTTGCGGTATAAAAACCAGATCCGTTTCACCGCTTCTAATTTGTTTGCTGAAAGTGAGCCTTTGGGGCGGCGGTAGATGGTGGTTACTTCGTTTAAGCCATAAGCGGTGTAACCATGGCGCAGAATCCGCCACCAGGTTGCGGTGTCTTCGCTTTTTACCTCCGGCATTTTTAGGAGTTCTTTATCAATTTTTGCCAAATCAAACAAAGTCGTTGAGGTAAAAATAGTGGTACGGGACAGGGCTTTCCGGTAGGTTAAAGATGGCGGGACAAAAACAAATTTGCCTGTCCCCCTTGCTTTTTCATCACCGAACTCATAAGCGGTAAAGGTAAAAGCTGCTTCTTTTTCTTTGATAAACGCAAGCTGTTTTTCCAGTTTGCCATAATGCCATAAGTCATCGGAATCAAGAAAAGCAATATATTGGCCTTTCGCATTATCAAGGCCAGTATTGCGGGCTTTTGCTGCCCCTTCGTTTTTTTCTTTTAGGATCAGCTTTACTTTATCCTGCTTTGCCGCAGGAAACCCCGCCAAAAATTCCTTAATCTTATTAATGCTCCCGTCAGTTGAGCCATCATCAATTAAAAGAAGCTCCCAGTCAGGATAAGTCTGGTTAAAAACCCGCTCCATTGTTTCGACAATGTATTTTTCGGCATTAAAAATCGGAACTACTATAGTGATCATATCCTATTTCCTTAGCCACATAAATGGGCCGTTTCTTGACTTCCATATAAGTCTTTGCCAAATATTCTCCAATAATCCCAATGCAAAACAACTGGACTCCGCTGACTAACAGAATAATACATACTAATGACGGCCAGCCGGCGGTTGGGTCGCCAAAGACCAAGGCCCTAACAATAATAATGAGAATAAAAATAAACGCAATCACGCAAAACAGCAAGCCGAGGATTGATGCCATCCTAAGCGGGGCAGTTGAAAAAGCGGTGATTCCATCAAGTGAATAAGAAAATAATTTCCAGAATGACCATTTTGTTTCGCCTTTTCTCCGTTCAACGTTTTCAAATTCCAGCCATTTCGTTTTGTACCCGAGCCAGCCATAAAGGCCTTTGGAAAAACGGTTATACTCCGGCATTTCCATAATCATGTCAGATACCTGCAAGGTCATCATGCGGAAATCGCGGGCGCCGTCCACAATTTCAGTTTTGGATATTTTTTTCATCAGCTTATAAAAACAGCGGGCAAAAAAAGAACGGATCATCGGCTCGCCTTTACGGCCGACGCGCCTGGTTGCAACCGTATCATAACCTTGCTTGATATATTCAAACATTTCCGGGAGCAAAGAGGGCGGGTCTTGCAAATCCGCATCCATGAATACTGTATACTCACCGTCTTTTAGTTCCAGCCCGGCATACATCGCGGCTTCTTTGCCGAAATTCCGCGAAAGGGAGACAAAGCAGACCCGCTTATCTTTTTTAATTAATTTCTTTATTTCAGCCAAAGTATTATCCGTTGAACCGTCGTCAACAAAGCAAATATCAATGTCAACATCATTGTCTGCAAAATAGCCTTCGTTTTTCATCGCTTCATGATAAAAATCGACGATATTTGCTTCTTCATTAAAACAGGGGACGATTATCCTTAAAGTCTCTTTCATAAACTTTTTCCCTTTCTTATTGCGGAACTGCTTTGCCTAACTTACTAAGTCATTGCGGACTGGCTTTGCTTAACTTACTAAGCCATTGCGACACTACTTACCTAACTTACTAAGCCAATGCGGCACTACTTGCCTAACTTACTAAGTCATTGCGGACTTGATCCGCAATCTAGTTACTGTACTACTGCCTTTCCATCTTCAACACGATATATTATATCACACTTTTCAATAGTTTGCAGTCGATGGGCAATAATAATTAAAGTTTTTTTCCCATGGAGGCAGTTTATTGATTCCATAATCGCGCTTTCCGTTTCATTATCAAGGGCTGCGGTCGCTTCATCTAAAACCAGAATGTCCGGGTCGTCATAAAGGGCCCTGGCGATGCCAATCCGCTGACGCTGGCCGCCGGAAATGCGAATCCCCCGCTCGCCGATTCCGGTCTCAAGCCCATCAGGAAGCCCCCTGACGAAGTCCTCAAGCTGGGCTTCCCTAAGCGCATACCAAACCTTTTCATCGTCAATCTGCTCATCAGTAAGGCCAAAAGCCACATTACGGCGGATATTGTCATTTATCATAAATAAGGTCTGGGGAATATAGCCGATGTTTTTGAGCCATGAATCATAGTGCTTGCTTACATCTATGCCATCAGCAAGGACTTGTCCTGAATTTAGCTTCAAAAGCCCAAGCAAAATGTCAACGATTGTTGTTTTCCCCGAACCGGAAGTCCCAACAATGCCAACCGCCTTTCCTACCGGGATAATCATTTCCGCATGGTCAAAAATCAAGATATCAGTCCCCGGATATTTGTAGGTGATGTCCGCTAAAACGATTTCTTTTTTTATCTCTAGTTTTGGCAATGCTTGCCGCCGCTGATATTCTTTTTCATAAGCCGTTTCATCGTAAACGATTTTTTCATCATTGATTTCATTTTGGAGGCTGTCGCTGACCCCCATAAAAAAGGGCTCAAAATAAGCAATCTGCGTGAGGTGGTTGTTAATCCGGTTGGCGCTGGGAATCATCCGCATCGCCGCAAGGGCAATCGCCCCAAGGACCGGAAGATAATCATCAACTACCATGCCGGAAAGGGCTTTTATCAACAGATAAATAATCATCGCCGTAATGGCAATGGTTTCAATCATAAGGCGCGGAGTCGCACTTAATAGGTTAAAACGCTGGACTGCGTTAACAAAGCCTTTGCCGCATTTCGCGTATTCATTGATAAAATAATGCTCCTTTGCCGCGATTTTGATTTCTTTTATCCCGGTGACGGATTGGTTTATCCATTTGAACAGGCCGCTGTAAAAATCCTGGTTTTCCTTTCCGGTTCTATTCATAATCGGCTGCAAAATGAATTTGATAATTATGATTGCGGCGACAACCAAAACGGAAAAAATAAGGGAAATCAAAGGCTCGCTAACAATACAAAGAAGCGCAAGGCTAAGAAATATCACCGCCTCGCTTAAAAGCTGTAAAAATGCCAGCACCAGCCCATACATATTATTTACGTCCGAAGTAATGTTTCGTTGGATGACCGCCGTATCTGCGCCTAAGTAAAATTCGTAGGGACGCTTCATGAAATTTATCATCATCCGGCGCGAAGTTGCAAATTGGCTGGTAAAGACGAATTTCATCTGCATTTTGGTCTGGAGGAACAAGAAGATATTTTTGAGGACAAAGAGGAAAATAAATAAGACCATCATAAAAACAGTAAAGGCAATGAAGCTCTTAAAACCAAGCGTTTGATAAATTAAGCTTAAATAGCGGTTAGTTTCGATTTTCATCGGGTCAACAACAACCGTCACCGCCGGAATCAGCGCGGCAATGCTTACCGTTTCCAAAAAACCGCCAACAAGCATCATCAGCGTCAGAATTATCATCCTTTTCTTCTGCCGGGGATTGAGTAATTTATTGAGTTTTTTGATAATTTTTGACATGAATTGATTTTATCATATTTTGCCGGGCAAAGCTAGTGTTTCCTCAATATAGCTGCTAAGCTTTTCGTGGAATGGACGCGAGTCTTGATTGTCCTTCTTAAAATCACGGCCAAGGCTAATTATTTCCCCGGCAAATTTTATCCCCGCCGGGGCGGTAAAAATGGAAATGACGCGGTCAAAATAAAGATTGGGAATCAAATTGAGGATTTCCATCGGAAACTTGCCGTCAAGGACTATGCTTCCGGCAAAATGCTTTTGATAATCAACTGAATCCATCGGGTGCGGTTTGATGATTAGCTGGATTTCTTTTCCGTTCGATTGACCGTACTGGTCAATGATTTTGGCAAAGACTTTTATCCTCGTATCTTTATCACATAACGGCTCTGTGAGGATAAGGGTTTTTGGCTTGCTTTCATCATTAAGCTTTTGGATTAATGAGTTTTTATCTGCAATAAATATTTCTAACAGCTGGTTGATCGAATTTTCATTCAAGCTGTTAAGCATTTTTTCACGTGATTGCCCGATATAATTCGGGCCGGGATTTTTGAGGACAGAAATATCATTTACTTCCATGTCAAGGCAGTATTTTCCATAACCATTCTGGATAAAGATAAAATTCCTTGCCGACATCCAAGCCTTAAAGCGGAAAAAACCGCGATTATCATAATGGGCAGCGTCAAAAAGCAAAAGGCAGTTTAGGCCGTCTTCAATGGCATGGTAGGGAATTTTGGCATAATTCAAATAATACCCGATTGGGTCTGAATCACAGTAAACATAAACATCGCGGTATTCACGAAAATCAACCGGAAGAAAGGGAATTTGGGCTTTACCCAGCTTTTTCGTGTAAATAATCCGGTTTATCATGTTCGTAAGCAGGTTGCCGCTGTTGGCGTGGTATTTTTTTAGTTCCGGAAAAAAGTCCCTTGTTTTTTCATCGTATTCAAAAACCGCCGCGAATAATTCCGCTGCTTCTAGCCGATTTTTGAGGTCGCAAAAATCAGTGGACATCTGGCTTAAGACTATCGCGGCCTGTGAAGGCTTAGAATGGCTTTGGCTTCGCAATAGTTCTTTGGCGCAGGTTATGTACACATGATAAAAAGTGTGGCAAACGTAAATTCGGTCTTTCAAAGTTTTCCCTAGCTTTCGTTTATCAATTCACTTGCATTCTCGCGTAAGCGCAGCTGAATCTGGTCAGCAATATTGGCAATGTATTCACTATTAGTCGGCCGCTCATGGCCGTCTTTGTTGGAGTACCCATAAAGCTCCTCAAATAGGTTTGCATTTCCGCGTTCCCAAGAAATCTCAATGGCATTCCTGATTGCGCGTTCAACCTTGCTGTTGGTTGTTTGATAAAGCTTTGCAACTTCTGGATACAAAAGCTTTGTCACGCTGCCTACCACCTGCATATCTTTTGTCGCAATCAAAATTGCACTGCGCAGGTAGCGGTACCCTTTTAGGTGTGCCGGGACACCCAAACCAATCATCGTACTTGATATGTACTCTTCTAATGAAAAATCGCTCGTTACTTCAGGCATTTAACTTACCCCCTATCTTATGCTTAGTATAGTACCATTTTACATAATTTTTTGGCCGTGAATTTCCTGTAACAGGACATTTGAATCAATATTCAAAATATTAACACAGCTATAGATAGGGGTAAATATGTTAGGCATCGCGTAGCGATGGTTTCGTCATGGTTTTATTGGTATTTGGGACAAAAATTTTATTGATTTGGATTGCCTACTCATAATGTGTCCACATTCGTATCACTTTCACAATCCCATTATAAGGTTTCCCATTTTCGTCTATCAAGTTTTCATCGTTTGAAAGAACATCATAAAGCAAGCGATGCTGTTTATTTATCCGGCGTGAATATGAACCCTTTAGATCACCTTGCAATTTTTCATATGGCGGTGGGTTTTGATACGGATTTTCTTTGATGATTGCCAATAACTTGATGGCAACCTTGTGAAGCCCGGCTTGCTCCAGCAAACGAGAATCCTTTTCCGCCCGCCGTGCGTACTTTAACTTATATCCCAACCAACGCTGTCAAGGCATTCACTAATTGGTGTTGCCTTGCCCTCCAAAATGGATTCTTTCATGCCGGGAATTGATTGTAAATAAAGAGTTTCTAGTAGACCGTACCATTCATCTTGGCTAACTAAGACCGCTGCACCATCGTCCGTTGCAATTGATATGGTATCTCCTTGCTTGACAACGCAGTCAACTAGTGTGGGAAAATCTTGTTGTGCCGTTTTGGCTGTCATATGGTTCATGGATAATCTCCCATTTTTGCTTGTAGCAATTCTATTGCTTAGTAAGTATTATATCACTTTTCGCGTTTTAAATCAATGAGCTCAATACTTTTTGCTTTCATCATCGTACAAGCTGATTACTCCGCCAGCTAATGATTTGATTCGGACCAAACTATGTAAGTTTATATTCTTAGAATATAAGTCCTTTGCGCCATTTTGATAGGTCTTCTCAATACAAATCCCTACTCCGGCAAGAGTTGCATTTGCTTCATTAATAATCTTTATTAACCCGCTTACCGCTTCGCCAGAAGCAAGAAAATCATCAATTATCAACAGTCTGTCATCGCCCTTAATTACGTCTCTGGAAACGTAAATGCTGAACGCTTTCTGTTTCGTATAGGAAAACACCTCTGCTTTAAAAATATTTTCTTTTAAAATTGATGAGCTTTGCTTTTTGGCTACTATAAACGGAATCCCAAGCTCCAATGCACATAAGGCCGCCATCGGAATCCCAGAGGCTTCGATGGTAATTATCTTTGTCGGTTTTAAATCTTTGAATACCTTAGCAAATTCTTTGCCAATCTCATGCAGTAAATTGATATCAACCATATGATTTAAAAAGCTTCCAACCTGCAAAACATTATCATTTAATACTTTGCCGTCCGACAAGACTCTTTCTCTAAGGCTTTTCATCTTCCCTCCAAAATGGATTCTTTCATGCCTCAAAATCCTCGCTCTTAAAATTGCTGTAATACCGTCCCTTTTTCGAAGTAAACTTCAACACGCAATAATCCGGGTCGGTCACGCCTTGCGGATAATATATTGTGTCGCCGTTTTCCCAAATCATTTCCTTGTGTTCGGCATCTTCCATGACTTCTACCGTTCCGAGCAGCATTACCCCTCTGAAAAAGCGGCTATCGGTAAAATAAAGGCAAGCCTTTGGATTTTCCCGAAATTGCGATACCCGCATTGATGATGTGTTAGTGGAAAGGTAAATATGCTTTATGCCGTCCCGCTTTCTTGGCCTTAACATGGCTTTTGTATTCGGGAAGCCGTCGCCATCAACAGAGCTAAGATGGCAAATTTTTTGTTTGTCAATAATGTTACCGATGGTTTTTTCTGCGTCACGCATGGTTTTATACTCCTAACTCAATATTTGAAATTTGTCAATATATCTCCCGATATATTTTTCATTATTTATATCAATACCTAAAAAGGCATTAACATTGATTTAATAACACCAGTTATTTATCCATACACTTACCCTAACAGTTCTCGCTGGGTCTATGCCCTTACATTCCTTCATTCTGTTTTATGGATAAGGCACAGGGGAGTCATTTTGCTTAAGTGCTGCCTCAATGGGCTGATGGAGAGATCCTCCTTGCCCCTGTGCCTGTACCGGCATATAAAAGGTTACGCCGCTTTCAATTGGCTTTTTCGTATGTCACTGAAAACTAATTCCGGATTATAATCCTCTTTCTTCTTTGCCAAGATATATATCAGCGTAAGGATTTTTTTGCTTATCACCACAAGGGCCTGCACCTTCTTTAGGGGATTTTTATCCCGTGTCTTAAGGTAGCTATAAAGAGCTTTCATTTCTTCGTTTGTTGCCACCATCGTTATTGCCATCTTATAAAGAACACAACGCAGATTCTTACGCCCACGTTTTGATATGCAGGTTCCGCTCTTATTCTTGCCGGAGCTGTCTTCAATCAAGTTATATCCCGCCATGCGGCTCATCTGCCTAGCATCGTCGAAGCGGAGCGGATCACCCAGTTCGCCTAAACACATCGCCAATGATGCAATGCCTATGCCTTTTATGCTTAAGAGGTGTCCGGACAAGCCTGTTTTAGTAAGCGCTTCTGCCATTTCATTTTCAATGGACGTAAACTGTCTCTCAAGAAGCTCCAGTTCCTCAACTAACTGCCTGATTTTAAAGGCGGCTGCATTTTCACCATAATCTACACCTATTGATTCGTTAGCTGCCTCTACTAACTGCTGCGCTTTCTTGCGCCCCACGGTCTTTTTTACCGCTTTCTTTATCTCGGCAAGCACTCCGTCCACCCCAAGCTCAAGAATGAATCTGGGAACCGGACACGACTTTAATATCTGCATGGAGGCCTTGCCGGCATAAGGATGTTTAAAAACTGTTATAAACTCCGGGAAATATTCATCTAGCACGGCAGTAATTGTGTTCTTGATTGCCTTCCTCCGCTTGCCCATGCTGATTCGGGCCGTTGTAAGAACCCTAAGTTCAGCATAAATATCATGGGGGAGATAAGTGTCAAAATATCGGCCGTCCTTTACCAGGCGGGCTATCGTCAAGGCATCTTTCTTATCTGACTTTGTCTGGCTGTTGTCATCAAGTTCCTTTGATTTTTTAACATGGTAGGGGTTTACTAAAACCACCGTTATTTTCGCCTGCCTTATAAGAAAGTTGGCCAATGGCTTCCAATAGTGGCCAGTCGGTTCCATCCCGACGATGATGCCATTAAAATTTCCTTCATTGCATATCTGGTAAACTTTTGATAAAATGGCATTGAACCCGTTTTTATTGTTTTCAAATTTAAATGCCTTGTCATGTTCCATACCGCGGCAATCGGTGAATCTCGCCCATTGGGTTTGTTTTGCAATGTCGATTCCCACGACTAATGTCCTTAATGTGACGGCTTCAAGTTTACGTTTTGATTGGTCTGCCTTTTTCATTGCTATAAAATCTCCTTGTTTTCTGATGTATTAAGTCCCACTAGACTCACATACATCATACTGGGAGATTTTATTTATTTTGTCAAAGTTCAAATTTCATTCTCTATAGGAATGCTTATATGAGTATTATACCGCTATTTGCGTATAGAATCAATGGGCTTAAGAATTTGCATATACAAAAGACCAATACGACAAAGAACGCTTTGAGAGGGTAAGAGAAATTTCTGCTCAAGTGATGGGCATGAAAACTGATCTCCCCGTTGAAAAGGTAGCAAATTTATTTTGCAATGAAACAGGTTACCAAACGCCCAAAATAGAAACCCGGGCAGCAATGTTTAAAGATAATAAAATACTGCTTGTAAAAGAACAAGGGAAATGGTCTTTGCCAGGAGGCTGGGTTGATTATAATGAAACGATTGCTTCAAGTACAATCAATGAGGTAAAAGAAGAAGTCGGTTTAGACATTATTCCCTTGCGAGTTATTGCAATACAAGATAGAAATAAGCATAATTTGCCCCTAAAAGCATACGGTATTTGCAAGGTCTTCATGCTTTGCTCCATTGAGGGCGGAAGCTTCCAGGCCAATAAAGAAACAACAGAAAGTAAATTTTTCTCTTTTGGTGAATTGCCCATTTTAGATGAAGATAAGACTACCACTTCGCAGGTTAAGATGTGTTTTGAAGCATTTAATAATGATAAGTGGCAGGTTGTTTTTGATTAGTAATAAAAACTTTCTACAATATAACACCGCAAGTCCATTTTTGCCTCGCTTGCATAGGCGCATTGTCAGCTTTCCTCCCTAAGTTCCCTTTCTATAAGCGATACGGCGATATAAAACGCTTCAATCCGCCGTTTTGTCAGCGTGTGCTGTGATGTTCCCTCGTTGAGTTTCAATATTGCTTTTTCGCATTTTCCGATGGTTGAGCTTATCGAGCGCAGAGCTTCGTGTAGTTCGTGTTGCCTGTCGGTATCGCCATTTTCGCCGACATACTCAAACCGCTTCACGGTCTTGCCGTCAACCTCAATCGGATTATCCCACATGGAGAGTGGGCGTACCCAAGTTCCGCGTTCGCCGTAGAGTGCTTTATAAACGACCATATCTTCGTGGGTTTCGCTGCTCAAACTATTTTGATACTTAGTAAAGCCTTCGGAATCAAAGGCAGGCTCCATTTCAAAGAAACTGAATCTGCGGCGAAGCGCATAGTCTATCATTGCGAGGCTCCGGTCGGCTGTATTCATCATTCCTATTATGAAAAGGTTTTTTGGAACAGTAAATGGCAAACCGTTATAAGCGAGAGTAGCTTTATGCCCTCGATAATCACGCTCAATCAACATAAGGAGTTCACCAAAAATCTTGCTCAGATTACCCCTGTTGATTTCATCAATGATGAAGAAGAAGTCTTTGTCGGGATAATTGGCAGCTTTTAAGCAGAACCTATGGAAAATTCCGTATTTCAAATCAAATCCTTCGTCTACAGGCTTATACCCCATTATAAAGTCTTCATATGAATAGTTTTGATGAAACTGGATTAGCTCTATACGGTTTTCGTCAACCTCTCCCATAATTGAATATGCGAGCCGTTTTGCCGCAAATGTCTTTCCAACACCCGGCGCCCCCTGAAGAATCACATTCGACTTATTCTCTAAAAGGGAGCAAAGAACATCGTAGTTACTTTCGCTCATGTAGACTTCATCGAGAAACTCAGCCTTGCCATACTTTGTAGTGGGTTGTTCGGACGCGATTGGGTTTTCTTCCCTAATCATATCAACGATGAAGTCATATTCTCCGCGAGTCAGCTTAAAGAGAGTGCCGTTTGGATTTACAAAAAACTCCATTTTCTCCAACTCCGGGCATTCCCTTAAAATGGAATAGTCGATAGGCGAAGCAAGTCCTTCTGTTTTTTCAAGAAATATCCTTTCATCTTCATGCTCTGCGCTTATTTGCCCGAAAGCGACTACTTGTTTTACCGGATTGGACTCATAGCATATAATCATATCTCCGGATTTTGCGTCTAAGAAGTTTTGAAACACGCGGCGCTTATTTCCGTTTTCGTTATACAACGTATATGATTGCATTTCACCAACAGCAATGTCTGCAAAGCTCCAAATTTTCGGATTGGCATTGAGCCACCAATAGC
>WRLH01000007.1 GCA_009777715.1 Lachnospiraceae bacterium | reverse complement strand
TCTTGCTTCAAGTTCAGATTTTATCGTATGGCCGTATTGTGCATATTCTGCGTGTTTTGCCTGTTCGTGATGAGTTGCTGCGGTTTGGTTGTGATGGACAGTCTGGGCAGCATCAACAGGAAGTGCAAAAGCAATAATTAAAGCAAAAGACGCAGCTAATGAAAGTAAAATATTTTTCGTCATTTTTTCCTCCCTATAAATGAAATTATTTCTCAATTCATAAATCGACTAATGTCGTACTCTTATAATCTCAAAAAAGGGCTTAAAATATGCTGACAAAAATTGTTACCCCATCACTACCTCGACATCATAGTTTTCCTTTCCTTTTACATAAGGAATGACACAGCCGTCAATAACCGCCCCATCGACCTTAATTTCCTTTATGCCTTTTTCCACATTATCCGGGTTAGAGACATGGATATGGTAAGTTCCCCCGCGGTATTTTCTAGTAATCCTAAAATCGCCAAAATCCTTTGGCAGGCAGGGGTTTATTAACAGGCCGGAATGAGTCGGATAAATCCCCAGAATATATTGGGAAATATTGACAAAAGTCCATGCTGCCGTTCCGGTCAGCCAGCTATTTTTGGCTTCGCCGTGATATTTTGCGTCACTTCCGGCAATCATTTGGGAATAAACATAAGGTTCGGTGCGGTGAATTTCGCTAATTTCCTCAAGATAAGCCGGGCAGGTTTTCATGTAAATTTCAAAAGCGCGGCTGCCGCGGCCAATCACCGTTTCGGCGATTGAAACCCAAGGATTGTTGTGGCAGAAAATACCAGCGTTTTCTTTGTAGCCGGGTGGATATGATGTCACTTCACCTAGCTCAAGATGATATTTTGTATAAGCTGGTTTAAGAAGCACGATTCCATATTTGGTATCTAGTTTTTCTTTGACGGAATCAAGTGCTTTCTTTGCAAGGCCCTCATCAATCCCAACGCCAGCCATGACGCAGAAACCTTGCGGCTCGATATAAATCTTTCCTTCTTCACATTCTGCTGAACCGACTTTTTGCCCATCGGCATCATAAGCCCGGACAAACCAATCGCCATCCCAGCCATCTTTTAAAATCGCTTCTTTCATTATTTCAACTTCATTACGCGCTCTTTTTGCTTCGTTTTCGTCACCTAATAACTCGGCAAGCTGGGCATATTCTTCACCATATTTGACAAACATGGAAGCGATGAAGATGGATTCGGCGACCGGGCCCTCACTAGGGCCGAATGTCTGGAAAGATTCGCCGGGGTGTTCGGAGAAGCAATTAAGGTTAAGGCAGTCATTCCAGTCAGCCCGCCCGATTAACGGCAAATTATGCGGCCCTTTATTATTGATGGTATAATCCAAAGAACGCTTTAAATGCTCCATCAGCGGAGCTTTGTTTGTTTCATCATTATCGAATGGGACCATTTCCCCAAGAATGGCCACATCTCCGGTTTCACGCACATAAGCGCTGGCCCCGGCAATAAGCCATAAGGGATCGTCATTAAAACCGCTTCCGGCGTCAGTATTGCCCCGCTTCGTCAAGGGCTGGTATTGATGATATGCGCTTCCATCGGGAAATTGGGTTGAAGCAATATCAATAATCCTTTCTCTGGCGCGGCCGGGGATCAGATGGACAAAACCGAGCAAATCTTGATTTGAGTCGCGGAAACCCATCCCCCGCCCAATCCCGGACTCATAATAAGAAGCGGAGCGGGACATATTAAAAGTAACCATACATTGGTATTGGTTCCAGATATTAACCATCCGGTCAACTTTTTCATCAGCGGATTTTAACGTGTACTTTGACAATAATTCCTGCCAATAATCATTTAATTCGCCGAATGCTTTTATGACACCTTCGTCAGTTTGGTATTTCTTAAGCATTAAATAAGCTTTAGTTTTATTAATGATTCCATCAGCTTCCCATTTCTCGGCGGGAGCATTTTCCAAGTAACCAAGGACAAAAATAAATGAGCGGGTTTCACCTGGACTTAGGGAAAGGTTTATCTGGTGGGAAGCAATTGGGGACCAGCCGCTGGCCAAATTGCCGGATAGCTGGCCTTTTTCTACCGCATAGGGACTATCTGGCCCGCGGTATGCGCCAAGAAATTCATCGCGGATAGTTTCAAAACCGTCAATCGGGGCGTTAACCGCATAAACGGCATAATGGTTGCGGCGTTCGCGATATTCGGTTTTGTGGAAAATGGCTGAACCTTCTACTTCAACTTCACCAATGTTTAAGTTACGCTGGAAGTTTTTCATATCATCATCGGCATTCCACAAGCACCATTCCACATATGAAAACAGCGAGATAGATTTTACCTCATTTGATTCATTGGTAATCTTTAGCTGATTAAGCTCGCAGGTATCATTCATCGGGATAAAATTAAGGATTTCGGCGCGGATTCCATTTTTCTTGCTGTTAAAGCGGCTATAACCAATCCCATGGCGGCACTCGTAACTGTCAAGCTCTGTTTTCACAGGCTGCCAGCCGGGATTCCAGACCGTATCATTATCCTTTATATATATGTACTTGCCGTTATTGTCGGTTGGGACATTATTGTAGCGATAGCGGGTTAAGCGCAGAAGCTTGGCATCCTTATAAAAGGAATAACCGCCGCCTGTATTAGAAATAAGGCTGAAAAAATCATTACATCCAAGATAATTTATCCAAGGAAGCGGTGTTTTGGGGGTGGTGATAACGTATTCGCGATTTGCGTCATCAAAATATCCGAATTGCATAGGCATCTCCTTTAAGCAAAAATATGGCTAAGATTCTATTTAAATTATAAAGAATCAACGGTAAAGTTGCAATAACGAATATTAAATAAATTTTTCCAATAAATGAATAATTTGAAATAAATGAGAAATAATAAAATCGTAACCTAGTTGATGTTCAACCTGGGTCATCATGAAAGGTTGGCAAAACTAAACTAACCCTATGTAGGAGGAAGTGAAATGTCTAGAAACGAAAACAACAATCATCAAAACGAAAAGAGCAGAAATTCTCAAGACAGCAAATCAAAAAACAGCAGCCAGAGAAATAGCTCAAGCTCAAACAGTTCAAGCAACAACGATTAACAGGCAATTACGTAATAAAAAGAGGCGCTTCGGCGCTTCTTTTTTATTTTATGGGAAAGGTTCGCAGTAATAAAAAGAAATTTGTCCAAATTGAAATATTGTGTTATAATAAAGTTGCATTTAGGGTTCGCTATAATAAAAGGAAATTGTAAATGTACAGAATTGGAATATGCGATGATGAAATTTATACTTGTGCTGACTTAGAGCAGATAATCGGAGTTATTTGCTGCGAATTAAGTATCAAGGCATCAATTGAGCCTTATTATTCCGGCCGGACGCTTATTAAATATCTTAACTTAGGCAACGACTTTGATATCCTGTTTCTTGATATCGAACTTCCTGATATAGATGGGATAAATATCGGGAAATATATCCGCGACCAAAACAATAATCATAAAATGCAAATAATATATATCTCTTCCAAGAAAAATTATGCAATGAGATTATTCAAAAATCAGCCGTCAGGTTTTTTAGTCAAGCCGCTTAAGATTAAAGAAGTCAAAGAAACGATGAAAATAAGCTTAAGGCGCATTGATGTTAAGAAAGGCACATTCAGATATAAAAAGGGACATGAGTTTCATTTTGCTGACTGTAGTGACATAATTTACTTATCTAGCACGAAAAACAAAATTGAAATAGTATTAAATAATGGGCAAAGCGATATTTTTTATGGGAAACTTTCCAATGTGCCAGAAAGGCTTCCGGACAATTTTTCCCTTATCCACAAATCGTATCTTGTTAATCGAGACTATATTAAGCTTTATAGCTATGACAAAATTAAGATGGTTAATGGTGAAGATTTGCCTGTGAGCATACCGCATCGGAACAATCTAAGGATTAAGATGCAAGGAGATAGGATGAATGATACCAATTAATTTATTATTTTACTTGATCTGTAATTTTTTTCTGCTTCTTATTATTATTCAATTTTTATATGATTTTTTTTCAAAAGATAATGTCAGCAAATCAAAGATGATAATTGGCTCGCTTATATTTTATGCGGCGACAATCTTAGCCAGCAATATATCGATTGCAATCATTAATTTTCTTGCAAATTTTGGCGGCATATATGCCATATCCCTGGCTTTTCGCGGCACTATCAAGAAAAGGTTAATAATATCTTTTATCTTGACTTTAATTAGTGCCGTAAGTGATATAATTGCTTACTCTTTGTTTGCGCCAAAATTAACGCAAAGCGGGTTTGATTATTCATTTATCTATACAGTGTTATTGCTCGTAGTTTGTGAAACGCTCATGAGGAAATTTTATCGTAATAAAGCATATTTGGAAATTATTCCCAATTATGGCTTGATATTATTTATTATTCCTATTATCAGCTTGGGCATTACATATATTACGTGGAGTGAGGTAAATAGTGAATTACAATTGATTATTGTCGCTTTTGGTTTACTGTTGATAAATTTAATTGTTTTCCATTTATATCAGATAGTTGAAGACAATTATCTAAATGCGATTCAAAGGTTTGAGCTTGAAGAAAGGCTAAAATCATACTCTAGTGAAATAGAGATAATGACACATACCCAGGAGCAGGTAAGGTCAATGCAGCATGATATCCATCACCATATTATCGAAATGAAAGGATTGCTTAAGAATAAAGATATTGGCAAAGCAAATACCTATTTAGATTTGATGGGGAAAGCAATTGATTCAGCGAGAGACTATATTTCTTCCGGGAATTATGAAATAGACAGCCTGCTAAATTATCTGTTGCAGGAAGCACATGATAATCTGTCTTTAGTTGATGTTAAAATTACCATTCCGGAAGATTTGAAAATAAACACCTTTAAATTAAATACGGTGATTGGAAACTTGGTTAAAAACGCTATTTTTGCCGCAAAAGTGTCAACAGAAAAGAATATGAAGCTAAGAATCGGCTACGACAAAGGCGTTTTATTTATTAAGATAATAAATAGCTATAGCGGTGAATTAATAAAGAAAAACGGCGAATTTATTACGACTAAGAAAAATAAGGATGCCCATGGCATTGGCCTTAAGAATGTCAAAAAAATAATTGAAGATTCAAATGGAAGCATGACAATAAATACTGACAATAATAAATTCTCGGTTGATATATTGCTCTACATAGATAATTTCTAAATATCCCCAAGATTTCAAGCACTACGTAACAGAATAGGGACTGCCGCTACTGTAAAAGAGACTGCCCACACACCCAGGTGTGTTTGCAGTATTATTTTATTTTTACCAAAAACTACATCAAATTTTACCAACTTATGTCCGTGACGGCATAAATTATATTATGGTATTAGCAAATAAAAAAAGGAGGTTCATAAAATGAACACGAAAAAAAAGAGCAAAGATTTATTGGTAAAAATCGCAACAAAATATGCAACAAGAAAGGCAAATGAAGCTTGCCCATGGGTTAACTATCAAGAAAAGCTGCCAAAAAGCATTGACAACCTCAGGAAGTATAAATGAACTACCTGAACAAAAAACTTATGGGCTGTTTGGGCTTGGAGAAGCTTGACAAAGATGAACGGGAAATTATTGAATATAGTCTTCGGCAGTTTGAGAAATCTCTGTTGGGATTCTCCATAGCCCTGCTCGTAAGTTATCTGATGGGAATATTCATCGCAGGACTTTATTACATATTCGCATTCTCCATTTTGCGTGTATATACTGGCGGTTATCATGCGAAAAAAGAATATAACTGTGCTTTTATTTCTTTCGCAGTCCTTTTGTTTTCATTAGCATTGATTAAGGCCCCTTTTATGAGCTTCCCAATATGTGCAATAACCGGGCTTTTATGTGTGGCAGCAATCATTGGCTTCGCGCCGGTTGCAAACGCCAATCGTAAGATCTCACTTAGGGAAAAAAAGGTTTTCAAGCTGCGGGCGGTGATGATTTCAGTAACTATTTATTTTACCCTATTTGTTGCGGAACATTATGAAAATTTAAGTTTCGTTAGGAGTGCGGCAGCAGTATTAATTTCAACGGCAATCCTGTTATTGGCGGGATTAATTACAAATGAAAAAAACGAGAAGAGGAGCGTTTAAAGTACTATGAAGCAAAAATCAATAATTTGGAACGTAACTAGGGCGTGTCCGTGGAATTGCAAATTCTGCTGTACAGCCGCTACTTATATTCCACACTTTGAAAAGAATAATCAGCAAAAATGCGAAGAGTACAGGTACAAAAATGAGTTGAGTTTTAGAGAAAAAATTGAAATTATTGGCCAAATGCAGAAAGGTGATTTTAAAATTGATTTTTCCGGCGGCGAACTATTCATTGACCCTTTAAACACCGATTTGATTTTATGCGCGTCAGAAAAACTAGGCTCTGATAATATTGGCGTAAGTGCTTCGGGTGCTTTTGTCACTGATGATTTAGTTAAAGTCCTAAAAAATAAAATAAATGATTTTGAAATAACAGTTGATTGCATTCCTTTCCGGCATTGTGGAAGCAGGCCGGTTGGTTATCATGAGTATGCGCAAAATGCAATCATAAAATTAAAGGAAAATGGGATAAAAGTTGGCATTCAGACGGTGCTGACAAATGAAAACATTGACCGGAAATCATTATCTTCATTATTCCAATGGGCAGAGTCGCTTGAAATAGATGGCTGGAGCCTCTTACGTTTCTTCCCGGTGGGCCGCGGAAAGAAGTTTCCCCAGCTAATGCCGAGCTTTGAGCATTATTGTGCTGCTGTTGATTTTATTAAGGAGATGTCGAAGCATACCAAAATGGAAGTTCATTTTCAATATTTGCTGCCTAATCATCCCGGCTATACCTTGGATTGCCGGGCGGTTAAGAAATCTTTTGGCATATTGCCAGACGGTTTAGTAATTGGCTGTTTTTGGTGTTTGGATGAAAATATGAATCCCCAAAACAAGGAGTTTGTGTTAGGAAATCTTTCCGAAGAGAATCTTTACTCAATCTTAAAAAATGCTAACAGCAAAAAATGGATGGGCAACACAATTTGTCCGTTTTTCAAATACAGCGATTTAGAAAAAGTTATTTAAGAAGTAATAAAAAAATACAAGGAGATAAAACATGAAACATAAAGTAGCAATAGGGATTCCGACAACCAGCTCTTTCGATTATATAGAAGCAACATTAGAAGCGGTTGCAGCCCATATCCGGCCAATAGCAAGCGAGTATGATATAGAAATTATCATAGCATTAAATGGCGGAAGAAAGTTTTATGAAACAAAAACCAAAATAATTAATTTCAAGGAAAATAATAAAGATTTAAGCATTCATTTTATTGAGTGCGTCAAGCAGGGTAAAAACAATGCCTTAAATAAAATCCTTAAATATGCGGAAAACAGCGACATAATCCACTTTCTGGACGATGATGTCATTCTAAAGGAAGGGACGGTAAAGACAAACATAAAAGCTTTAATTGACAGTAAGCGCGAGTATAGATGTCCTGTTTTGGTCGGCTCCAATTTTTACGCTTATGATTGCGGCTATAAATACTTTCGCAATTTGGGTTATGGAATTTTTACTTCCCTAAAAAGAATTTTTTGGTATAAGCTGTTTTCATTGCCTTTTGAAGGCGAAAGCAGACAGCCAAAATTTTGTTCGGGCCAAAGTGTCTGCTTCTTTAGAAAAGATTTTGGCTATTATCCAGATGACGAAACCGGAATTGCTGATGACGGCTACATTGGAAATTATTTTCTGATAAAAAATACGGCAGCAAAAATAAATTTAGTTAAGCCAAAAAATTCGATTGTTTATTTTAAAATTGCTAGTGTTCCATCAGAGTGGTTAAGGCAGCAAATTAGGATTTTTACAGGTGTTTATTACTCATATAAGGTGTTCCCCGGTTATAGCAGTCTGTTTGAGAAAGAATTTTCTTGGAAATACTCAGTCAGTAAAAATTTACGGGGAAAACACGCTTTTGAGTCCTCATTTATTGATAATATACGCTTGTTTATATTGCGGTCTTTCCAACGCCGCGTTTTGAAGAAATCAATGAAACTAATAAACAATAATAATATTGCCGATTGGGCGATTGCCAGTTCGAGTAAGGCAATACCTACATTATATTAGAAGCTTCGGAAAGGAGAGAAAAATGCTTAGTATTCATAAAAAGGATCGGCAGGAAATAATATTTTTAGTACTTAGCTTTATGTCAGGATTTTTTGAAGTTTCCCCTTTCATTCTGGCACTAAATATGTTTGGCATATTACCTGCTTTTGCGGTAGTGTTGTTTTACCAATTTGGAAATTTGGTCCCCTGCCCAATCAAGTTATCGCGGCCAATGTTAAAAATCGTATCATTGTTTGGGATATTAGGTTTGGCCTTATTCACAATTTTAGAGTATTTACCGATCTTGTGCATAGCAACGACTTTTTTATCTGCGGCAATTCAAACAGTCAGAAGCGAATCGAAATCAGATGTTAATAAAGAAACAAAGAGAGTGTTGAGAATCACCGGATTTGCTTGCGGATTTTTGGGAGCTTACCCCCTTATTCTGATTCTCTTAAGCGTTATATCATATCTGTCAATTTGCCTTGCCAGATTTTCAGTCATTAAAAGTAATGTCACCATCCCAAAACTAAATACAATAAATTTTGTGATGATATTGCATCAAATTCATTATTTCCCTTACTGTTATGCCGTTATTATTCTCTCAATCATCCATGTTGGCGTTCCGGGGGCAATCATATTATTCCTCGCGGGCTGGATTACATATATTTGGGGTGCCCGTTTATATCGCGGACGCAGCCTGGCCGCATCATTTTTCGTTGCTCATGCCATTCTGGTGATGTTATTATTGGGAATGTACTTTGTGCCATCATGGCCAATAAAAGCATTGCTCTGGATTCTGACCGGGCTTGTTGGGACAACGGAATTTTGTATTGCAAAGCTTGCACGTGCAAACAAAGGCAGCAAAAACGCAGAATCGTTTGTTGAAAATGTCGGCCATGTCCTTGGTGTTTTATTAGGGTTAATCGCATACTGGATTACCGCGGATTTACTTTCAACTCTGCTGGTCGGAGCAACCGGGGCGACACTTGCAATGGCATTAATGATTGTGGCATTAAATGGCAAAAAAACCAGCCATGGCAAAAAAACCAGCCATGGCAAGAAACCAGCCAAAAGCAAAAAGCCAGCTCAGAAGGAGGACGGCTTATATGAAAGCAAGTATAATTATTCCAACATACAATAATGCAGATTCTTTAGAGAAGACGCTGATTACCATCGTGAACCAAACCGCAAAAAAAAGTGATTTTGAGGTTTTGATATGTGACGACGGCTCAAATGACAATACAAAAAAAATATATGAAAGCTTTAAGGAGAAAATCAATATCCGCTATTTTTTCCAAGAAGATAAAGGCTTTCGAGCGGGTGCAGCAAGAAATATGGGGATTTTTAATGCAAAAGGCGAGATATGTATTTTTATTGATACCGGAGTTTTGCTTGCAAGCCAAACGGTTAAGCAGCATATTATTGAGCATTCCAGTGATGAGGCCAGCGTTGCCGTAATAGGATATACCTATGGCTTTGATGATTACTCAAAGTTTGACGATATTTTGCTTAGGACAATAACAATTGATGATATTGATTCAACAATTATCCGTCTAAAGGAGGAAAATGTAGTTGATATGCGTGAGCCTCTTTATCAGGAGCTAGGTGACGACCTAAGCGCTTGGCCTGCTCCGTGGGTGATTAGCTGGTCGCTTAATTTGTCGGTTAAGCGTTCAACTTTAATTAAAATAGGCGGTTTTGACGAATGGTATAATTCATGGGGCGGAGAAGATGTTGACTTAGGTTTAGCGATGTTTACTAACGGGATAAAATTTAAATTATCGCGAAATTGCGCCTGTGTTGAATATCCTAACCAAAAATTAAATGCCTATATATTAGATCCTGAATTTGCGGAAAGGGATTTTGAAAGAAAAAGAGATTATATGCACCTTAAATATAATCTGGCGTCAACAAAAGTCTGGTATGAAAAGCGTTATGACGAGCTAAATCAAGAACTATTAAAGCGTCTGCAAAATGAAAGGGTTTAGATATGATTCAGCTTGAAAATGTAAGTAAGAGTTTTTTTATCGTCAAAAAAGCACCTGGCCTAGGCGGCAGCGTTAAGTCATTGTTTGTCCGCAATAAAGAAACTGTTGAAGCGGTTAAAAAAATTGACTTTACAATTGCCGATGGTGAAATAGTAGGGTTGCTTGGCCCTAATGGAGCAGGCAAATCAACAACCATAAAGATGATGACAGGGATTTTGCGCTGTGACCATGGCAGGATAAACATAAATGGGCGTGATCCGTTCCGGGAGAGAATGAAGTACACAAAAGACATTGGCGTTGTCTTTGGGCAAAGGACTCAATTGTGGTGGGAGCTTCCTGTTATTGAATCTTTCGATATCATTAGAAAAATATACGACGTAGAAATGGCTGAATATAATGAAAGATTAAAATTATTTGATGAAATGCTCGGTATCAATCAAATAATTCATAAGCCAGTCCGTAATTTATCTCTTGGCCAAAGAATGCTATGCGATATTGCCGGGGCATTCCTGCACAACCCCCGGATTGCTTTTCTTGATGAGCCGACAATTGGGCTTGATTTAAATATTAAGTCAAAGATTAGGGAACTAATTTTGGCAATGAATAAAAAATTCAAGACGACAATAATTTTAACAACTCACGATATATCGGACATTAAAGCATTATGCGAGCGAATCATTGTCATTGACAAAGGCTCAATCATATATGATGGAAATCTGTCTGAGATTTCCGATTTGGTTGGGCAAAATCAGGAAGTGGGAATTTACCTTGAAAATATAGAAAATAATCAGCTGCTAATTTCAGCGGTGCAAAGTGAATTTGCTCCTGATGAAGTGCTTGATATTGATGTCCGTGAAGATTATCTAAATATCCGGATTAGCAATAAAATAACGGTCAGCCAGTTAATGGGACATATTCTGCGCAATGAAAATATAAAAGATTTTACAATTTCTGAACCCGATGTTGAATATGTGATCAGAAAAGTATATGCCGGAGAGCTGGGGAATGAGGATTAAAAGGAGCATAACGTGGGAAATGCGGTAAAATTCATCAGGCTTAATATGATGATTAAATTATCCAGGAAAGAAAGTTTTATTTTTTCCTTATTTGGCAATATAATATTTTTCTTTTTGACATACCAGCTTTGGCATGGCATTTATGCAGGTGATTCAGGTATAAGCTCGGTGCTTAATTTTGAAGCGGTAATCCTCAAACTTTTTTTGGCGATGGGATTGGCTTCATTTTTAAATACAAATATTGAATGGTTTATTTCAAGGGATATACTAAGTGGAAATATTCAAAAGTATCTTCTGATCCCTGAGAAGTTTTACAATGTAAAATTTTTTGAAACTATTGGCACGTCCATCTGCAATCTGTTTTCAAATACAATCCCTTTATTTATCTTTATTTTTATTAAGTTTAAAATTGAATTGAATTTATCCTTCCCGCTTTTTTTGTTTTCGATTTTGATTTCATTGATAATAATTTATAATATCGATTTAATAATTGGCTTGACTTCATTTCATACAGAAGCAATTTGGGGAATCAGCACAATAAAAACAGCGATAATAGCTTTTCTTGCCGGAGCAGTCATTCCGCTTGAGTTTTTGCCGCTTGGTTTTCAGAACTTTTTAAAATATACGCCATTTGAATATATTTACCAAGTGCCAATTAAGCTTTTGACAAGCGAGGCAAATATTAATGAAAAGATGATGATGCTGCTAATGCAAATCATCTGCGGCCTCATTTTAACTGCATTAGCAAAGATTATCTTTGCTCATAGTGTCAAAAAGATTACCATAAATGGAGGTTGAAATGGCAATAAAAAGATACGCCAGTATTTATTTGAAATTGTTAAATGTTAACATCAAAAGCAAGTTAGAGTTTGCCGCTGATTTTTGGATTAGCTCAATCGGCCTCATATTGACAAACTTAACTTCATTGTTTACACTATATTTTATCTTCCAGCATATACCAATGCTAGGCGGGGTAAGCTATTACGATACGATTTTCATTTTTTCATTTTTTACTATTTCTACTAGCCTGCATCAAATATTTTTTGACAATATTTGGAGCATATGGATACATTTTATAGAAGGAAGTTTCATTAAATATTGCTTACGGCCGATTGATTCCATGTTTTATTACTTAACTGAAAGCATTGATCCGAAAGGATTTTCACAGCTGATTCTGGGAATAGCCTTGATGGCTTACTCCGGGGCAAACCTTAATTTGAATTGGTCTTTCATCAATATTATTTTCTTAGTAGTTTTGCTGCTTTGCGCAACGAGCATTTACACTTCCTTAATGACGATAGCCGCCGCATTAGGCTTTTGGATAACAGATCCTTTTGAGGTAATATCACTAGTTAACCGGAGCAAAGATTTTGGCAAATATCCCATTACAATCTTTAATAATGCGACAAAGTTTATCATTACATTTGTCTTGCCGCTAGGCTTTGTTGGGTTTTACCCATCAACTTTTTTTGTCAAAGATACAATTAACTTTATGAGCCTCATGACTGTTCCGGTCGCATTAATCCTGTTTTTTGCCCAAAGGCTGATATGGAAAGCAGGATTAAACCGATATATACCAGCAGGGTCGTGAAAAGCAAAGGAAAACCATGGTCATCAACAAAATTAATACAAAATCATATCTGACAAAGTCAAATTTGCCCGCCAGCGATTTCGTTATTAACCCATATGTGGGCTGCCCGCATTCATGCAAATATTGTTATGCCTGTTTTATGAAAAGATTTTCGGGACACCAAGAAAAATGGGGTGAGTTTGTTGATATAAAAATTTGCGGCACTCCCTTAAATACAAAAAAAATAATTGGCAAAACAGTTTTCATGTCTTCGGTGACCGATTGCTATAATTATTTGGAAGAGGAACATCAGCTGACGCGGAAAATACTTGAGCAGCTTGTTGATATTGATTTTACCTTAAATATTTCCACCAAATCAAAACTAATTTGCCGCGATATCGATTTGCTTAAAAAATTCAAAGACTTAAAGGTTTCAATATCAATTAATTGCACCGATGAAGGTTTTGTTAGTGATATGGAAAAAGCAAGCAGCGTATCAGAGCGGATAGAAGCCCTAAGAGAACTTCATGAAGCAGGCATTTTTACCGTTCTATTTATCTCGCCTATTTTCCCGGAAATCACGGATTACCGGGAAATCATAAAAAAAACTAAGCCCTATGTTGCGGAATATTGGTTCGAAAACCTAAATCTAAGGGGCAGTTATAAGAAAGATATTTTATCGTATATAGAAACGAATTATCCGGAATTATATCCGCTTTATTGCTCATTATATTTGAAAACAACCATGAATAGCAATAATAATTACTGGCCGCTTTTGGAAGCAGATATCGAAAAATACTGCGCGGAAAATAAAATCTCTTACAAGAATTATTTTTATCATGATAAGCTGGTGGAAAATAAATTAAAGCGGAAATAAACTCCCCTCTTCCCCTTACTCCCTTAATATGTTATAATCACTTCTGGTCAACTTACATGATTTGGCTTTGAATATTATTAATTTTACCTAGAAAGGGCATTATGCCAACCACAGAAACAATCATAAAAAACTATACGGACTTTTTTGCCGCCGGATCTAAGCGTCCGACAGACCTAAAGTATGGCCTTGAAGCAGAGCATTTTATTGTCGATCGCGATAGCAGGCAATCAATTCCTTATTTCGGCGAAAACGGCGTTTTACAGCTTTTGAATGAGCTAAAACCCCATTTTACCAGTGAATACTGGGCTGACGGGCATCTTTTTGGCCTGATTAACAATGAAGCAGAGCTTTCCCTTGAGCCAGGAAGCCAGCTAGAAATCAGCGTGGCTGCTTCCGCTGATATTACAGAGCTTGCTTTTATTTACAACAAGTACCACCAGATAATCAGCACGATTCTCGCCAAAAGGAATCAGGAATTATTAAGCGAAGGTTATCAGCCAAAGACGCTTGTCCGCGATATCCCGCTGCTGCCTAAGAAAAGATATACTTTTATGGACCAGCATTTTAATAAGACCGGAAACTACGGAATCAACATGATGCGCGGGACTGCTTCCTGCCAGGTTGTTTTGGATTATACTGATGAAAAGGATTTCATTAATAAATATCAATGCGCTTGCCTTCTTGCCCCCTTATTTGCCATCATAAGCAGTAATGCCCCTATTTTTGAAGCAAAACCAAATGACAATCCCCTAATCCGCACCGCCATCTGGCGCGGTGTTGACCCAGCGCGTTGCGGCATTCCCCCGGCGGCCTTTGACCCTGATTTTTCCTTTCGGAAATATGCCGAATACATAATCAGTCAGGACGCTATTTTTGAAGCAGAGGCTGATATATCAAAAAAAAGTGAACGTAAGGTTTCCGCGGTTCTAAGCACAAAGCCTAAGTGGAGCGAAGAATATCTTTTATATTTGTCCTTGGTTTTTCCGGATGTCCGGTTGCGCCAATATATTGAAATCCGCGTTGCCGACAGTATGCCGGCAACCCAGACTTTTGCTTATATGGCATTGATAAAAGGTTTATTCCTTGATATGGACAGCCTCAATGAATGGCTTACAAAATTCCCCCGGAGCATTAACGCAATAACAGAAGCTTTTGATGCGCTGATGGCAAAAGGGCTGGACGCCATTGTTTATGGCGAGCCTGTCACTTGCTTGCTTAATGAAATGCGGGAGCTTTCGTTACAGCAGCTCAGCAAAAAGGAAAGAACTCTTTTAAAAGAGGGAATCTTTTTAAAGGAAAGAACTCTTTTAAAAGAGAGAGCCTTTTTAAATGAAAGAACCCCTTTAAAAGAAAAACCTTTTTAAAAAGCGGATTGTAGCATTTATTTTTTATTTGGGGCTTTCGGCTTCTGCTTTTTGGGCTTTGCGGAATTTCACCAGGCCGGTCCGGTTTAGCGTGACCATGACCACTGGGATCAAAGTAAGCTGGACAATGATTCCGGGAATCGCCAAAGTGAACGCGCCGGACATAAAAGCGGAAAGGCTAAAGCCGGGGTTTAACCCAAGCGGAACGAGCAAGGCCATTGCCGCTCCCCAGACTAAACGTCCGGCAATCATCGCCGTTATCATTGAGCGGTAAAGCGCAACAACGCATTGCCATTTTGAACGCTGGTATAAAAAGCCAGCAAAAAAGCCGTATGCTGCCAGTTCAAAGGTCATCGCAAGGCCAATCGGAACTGGCGCGAGGAAAGGCGGCATTCCGAAGAGGAAAGAGCGGAATCCCGGCAGGATAAAGCCGATAATCAGCCCATATTTCCAGCCGCAAATAAGGCCGCATAAAAGAACCGGGATATGCATTGGCAGCATCATGTTCCCGAACTGGGGGATCTGTCCGGTGAAGAAGGGGAGCAATAGGCCAATTGCCATAAACATTGCGGCGAGAATCATGTTCTTAATTGTGTCAGTTTTCATTTTCATTTTACCTCCGTTGATTTCAACTCTTATATCCTAACTTTTAATTTAGCTTAGGTCAAGTGTTTTTTGGAATATGCTATATTCGTGATACGAGAGTGCGATTCAAAAGGCCGACCCTTGAGAATCGTCGTTACTTAATTTGCGTATTTTGCGAATTTATGTAACGCAACGATTCTCTCGGAGCGAAAGCGCGTCGGACGTTGAATTGACAGCTCTCGTATACGCGGAAACAAATGTAAAGTAAAACTCCAAAAACAAAAATCAGAAAAAATTTGACTTAAGCTCAAGTTTTTTGTATACTGCAAACATACAGTATAAATTCACACGTAGATGACGCTAAAAGCATATGCTACGATAAAACACAAGCGAGGATACAATTTCTATGGAAACAGAAAAAATTATTGAAACAGAAAGCAATGGATTGACAGAAGCAAGCGCGGAAGCAAAGGCGGAAGCAAAAGCCGAAACAATGAATGATTACGCTAAGGAACTGGAAGCGTCTTTCCGCAAAATAGGCGAGGGTGATATTCTAAAGGGCACGGTCATTGCCGTTAGCGAAGAAGAAGTAGTTCTCGACCTTAATTATTATGCACAGGGCATTATCAAAGCAGCCGATTTGAGCAAAGCTCCCGATTTTTTGATCACACGGGACATAAACATCGGCGAAGTTATCGAAGCAACAGTCATAAAAACAGATGACGGGCAGGGGAACATAAAGTTGTCCCGCATTCTTGCCAACCAAGTCCTTGCATGGGTCAAATTAGAAGAATACTGTGCCAAGGGCCGTGATTTTTTCGTCAAAATCACCGGAGTCACCAAGGGCGGGGTACTTTGTTACTTAGAAGAAATCCGGGGCTTTATCCCTGCGTCCCAGCTTTCGCTTGACTATGTCGAAGATGTCACCCCTTGGCTTAACAAAATAGTGAAAGCACGGGTCATTACCGTTGACCGCGCCAAAGAAAAACTGATTTTATCAGCAAAAATAGTTTTGCGGGAAGAGCTTCAAGAGGAACGCGAACGCAAAATCTCAATGATTATCCCCGGCAGCATTTTGGAGGGTAAAGTTGAGAAGCTGATGGATTTTGGCGCATTCATAAACCTTGGTGACGGAATCAGCGGCTTGGTCCATATTTCCCAGATTTCACGGGAGCGGATAAAATCAGCCGGGGATGTCCTTAAAGTTGGCAGTGAGGTCAAGGTCAAAGTACTTAAAGTGAACGAGGGCAAGATTTCACTAAGCATAAAAGCGTTAGAAGAAGAAGCACCGATTGAAAAAATTGAAGATTTTAATTATAAGTCAGACGGACGAATTACGACATCATTAGAAAACTTAATTACGGACCTAAAATTATAGGAGTTACCGAGGGGGTAGCAAATTGAAAAATAGGATTCTGATTGTTGATGACGACAAATCCAACCTTGATGTACTTAACCATATTTTGAAAAATGACTATAGCATTTACGTTGCAAAGAGCGGCGAAACGGCAATCAGGCGAGCTGTTTCGGATCAGCCGGATATGATTTTGCTGGATATTATTATGCCTGATATGAGCGGCTACGATGTCATAAAGGTTTTAAAGGAAGACGAAGCGACTAAGTCAATCCCGGTCATTTTCATTACTGCGCTTAGTAGCGTGGCAGATGAAGAAAGAGGTTTTTTGCTTGGGGCGGTTGATTATATTATGAAACCGTTTAATAATTCGATTTTGAAAGCGCGGTTAAGAATCCATATGAAAGCCTTGGAACACGCGCGGATGATTGAAGACTTTGGAACGATTGATGTCCTGACGGAAATTGCCAACCGCCGCAATTTTGAACATCGGCTTGCAGCAGAATGGGTTAAAGCAATAAAGGGCAATAAGCCGCTTAGCATTCTATTAATTGACATTGACATGATGCAGCAGTACAACCAAACCTATGGCTATTTGCAAGGTGATGTTTTATTACAGACAATCGCCAAGGTCTTTGCTGGCTTCTTACGTAATGAAGATGATTTAGTTGCCAGAATCAGCGGTGAGGAATTTGCTTTTCTCCTGCCTAATGCCGATTTTTACGAAGCGTGTGCTTTGGCCAATGAAATAAACCACTTCGTTGAAATTATGGAAATCCCCAGCATGGGTTCACTGACAACACAAATTACTTGCAGTATTGGCGTTGCGGCAGATACGCCAAAAGCAGGGGAAGATTTCCAAGCCCTATATAAAGAAGCTAATGAAAAATTATCCTGCGCTAAGGAAGCTGGCGGCAACCATGTCTGTTAGGGCAACCTAATAAACCAAAGCTTCCTCTTCGCCATTCATGACCCTAAGTGCGCCTTCGGCTAACGCCAATAACTCATCTTCACCGGGATAAACGGTTACCGGGGCAATAAAGCCGGCCCGCTCGGTGAGGGAATCGGTTACGGTCTTGTTGTAGGCGATGCCTCCGGTAATAAGAATCTGGTCAACCTTGCCTTTTAAGACACAGGCCATTGAGCCAATATCCTTGCTGATTTGCAAGATAAAAGCGTCACGGACAAGCGTCCATTCGGCATTTCCCGCAGCAACTTTCTGTTCGACTTCCTGCATACTGTTACAGCCAAGGTATGCGTTAAGCCCGCCGCCGCCAATAATTTTCTTGAACATTTCTTTTTCGGTAAATTCGCCGGAGTAACACATTTTGATTAACGCCCCGGTTGGCACGCCCCCGGCACGTTCAGGTGAAAAAGCGCCATCGCCGTCAAGGGCGTTAAAAACATCAATTACTTTGCCCTTTTGATGCGCCCCGACCGAAACGCCGCCGCCTAAGTGGACAACGATTAAATTAAGGTCTGTATAAGCGCGGTTTGTTTCCCGGGCATAACGTTTGGCAATAGCCTTTTGGTTAAGGGCATGGAAAATGCTGACGCGGGGCAGTTCCGGAACGCCGGAAAGCCTTGCCTCTGGCATTAATTCATCAACAACAACCGGGTCAACGATAAAGGCCGGAACAGAAATTTTGTCGGCAATTTCTTTGGCAATCAGGCCGCCAAAGTTCGAAGCGTGTTGGCCGCGTTCGCCTTTTTCCAAATCGGCAATCAGGCTGTCATTAACGGCATATGTACCGCCGACAATTGGCCTTAGAAGGCCGCCGCAGCCGACAATCATGTCAAGGGAATTGATATCAATATTTTTTTCTTCAAAAAATTTCAAGATAATGTCCTTGCGGAAATCTTTTTGGTCGGCGACTGTCGCAAAAGCGGCAATTTCTTCAGTCGTATGGCGCAGGGTTTCTTGAAAAAGGATCTTGTTGTCTTCAAAAACACCGATTTTGGTTGAGGTAGAACCGGGATTGATAACGAGGCTTTTAATTGGCATATTTTTCCTTTCGAGCAGCGAAAGCATTTTTAAAATGCTTGCATTTTTGCTTGCATATTTTTTATGCTTTGCGCTAAACTATTCTTTGGTTTTAGGTTACTTTACGGCGGCGGCTTTCTTCATTGCGTCCGCGACAACCGCCCCAAGGGCGATGGAATTTATTTTGCATTCGCATTCGTCAGAGCGGGAAGTCAGGATAACCGGGGCTTTTGTTCCGGTCAAAATATTGCCGTTCTTGACTTTTGCGGTATGGACTAATGCTTTATATACGAGGTTGCCGGAATGCAGGTCAGGGAAGAGCAGGATATCGGCGTCACCTTGGATATCACGGTCAGTTGCCCCCTTATGAATCGCGGCTTCAGGGTCAATCGCAAGGTCTAAGGAAAGCGGCCCGTCAATGACACAGCCGGAAATCTCGCCGTCTTTCGACATTCTCTTAAGTTCAGCGGCTTCAACAGTACAGGGCATTTTGGGGTTAACCACTTCAACAGCGGCAAGAGGCGCGACTTTGGGATTCGTAAGGCCGCAAGCTTCGGTGATGACAAGGGTGTTTTTGATAATATTTATTTTGTCTTCCAAAGTCGGATAAGGGATAAAGGCGACATCGGTCAGGAAGAGCAATTGGTCAACCCCGTCAACGTCGAAGACGCAAACATGGGAAAGCGCTGCTCCGGTGCGGAGCCCGACTTCGCGGTCTAAGACGCTCTTTAAAAAGGCACGGGTATCAATAAGCCCTTTCATATACATATCCGCATTTCCGTCATGGACTAATTTTACGGCGGCAAGGGCGGCTTCATAATCATCGGCATAATGGATAATCTCAAAATCGCCAATGTCCATCTTGATTGAAGCGGCTACATCTTTGATTTTGGCTTCATCACCAACAAGGATTGCGTCAGCGATTCCGCGGTCCTTTGCTGCTTTGACAGCTTCTAAAACGGCTGAATCCTGGGCGCAGGCGACCGCGACTTTTTTCATGGGGACATCTTTTAGCTTGGCAATTAGTTCGTCAAAAGTTTTTTTCATTTAGTTCATGCTCCTGTGAATGATATTTAATAACACCTGTTATTTAATTAATACTGCTGTGAAATACCTAGCGCTAAGCATATTCTGTATTTCTACACAGACTCGCTCTCGCTCGTGTAAAACGTAGCGGTACTATGGTTTCTGGGAAACGAAACCTAGTGCCGACGTTTTCCAACGGTCTGTTATAGAAATCAGATATGCCACGCGCTAGGCCATAAACATTATTAAAAGTTTACCATGTAATTTACGAAAAATCAACATCGTTTGACGGAATAAAAAAGATAAGCTATAATTGACTTAAAGAAAAGGGCAAAATAACGGAGGTTTTAGAGATGTCATTGGAAAAAAATATCCCCTACAAAATATATTTGGAAGAACATGAAATGCCAACGAAGTGGTACAATGTCCGCGCCGACATGAAAAATAAGCCGGCCCCGCTTCTCAATCCCGGCACGAAAGAACCAATGGCCGCGGCGGAGCTGGAAGGCGTTTTCTGCGCCGAGCTGGTCAAACAGGAGCTTGATGAGACGACCGCTTATTTTGATATCCCGGCGGAGATTCTTAACTTTTACAAGATGTACCGCCCCGCTCCCTTGGTCAGGGCTTATTGCCTTGAGGAAAAGCTTAAGACCCCGGCGAAGATTTATTACAAATTCGAAGGAAATAATACCAGCGGAAGCCACAAGCTTAATTCCGCAATTGCCCAAGCTTTTTATGCAAAACAGCAAGGCTTAAAGGGTGTGACGACAGAAACAGGAGCTGGCCAATGGGGGACAGCCCTTTCGATGGCTTGCGCTTATCTTGACCTTGATTTAAAAGTTTTCATGGTCAAATCGTCATATGAGCAAAAACCGTACCGCCGTGAAGTAATGCGGACTTATGGCGCGAAAGTGACGCCATCGCCATCTAATGAAACCGAAATCGGGAAAAAGATTCTTGCTGATTTCCCCGGAACAAGCGGAAGCCTTGGCTGTGCCATCTCGGAAGCGGTTGAGGTGGCGGTGACAACAGAAGGTTACCGTTATGTCCTAGGCTCGGTCTTGGCACAGGTGCTTTTGCACCAATCAATTATTGGGCTAGAAACCAAAGTTGCCGTGGACAAATATGGAATTAAGCCGGACATAATCATCGGCTGTGCCGGGGGCGGCTCAAACCTGGGCGGATTGATTGCCCCCTTTATGGGCGAAAAATTACGCGGAGAAGCTGATTACCGCTTTATTGCCGTTGAACCGGCTTCTTGCCCCAGCTTTACCCGCGGAAAATATGTTTATGATTTTTGTGATACCGGCATGATTTGCCCGCTGGCAAAGATGTATACGCTTGGTTCTGGTTTCATGCCAGCTCCGGAGCATTCCGGCGGCTTGCGTTTCCATGGAATGAGTTCGATTTTGTCCCAGCTTTATGATGATGGCCTGATGGAAGCAAGAGCGGTGACGCAGACCGAAGTTTTTGCGGCGGCCAGAAAGTTCGCCCGCAGCGAAGGCCTTCTTCCTGCCCCGGAAAGTTCCCACGCGATTAAAGGGGCAATTGACGAAGCCTTGAAATGCAAAGAAACTGGCGAAGAAAAAACGATCCTTTTTGGCCTTTCGGGGACAGGGTATTTTGACATGATGGCTTATGAGAAATATAATGACGGCCTGATGACGGATTATGTTCCGACCGATGAGGATTTGGAGAAAGGTTTTGCAGGCCTGCCGAAGTAAGATAGCCTTGTTTCTCTTTGAAAACTATGTTAAACTAATATTGGATATTAGAATAACGGAAAATAAGGAGAAAGCGTGTATATAAAACGTCATATAGAAATAGCTCTTTTACAGCGGGCAAAAGAACGCGGAGCGATAGTCTTAACCGGAGCAAGGCAGGTTGGCAAGACGACTTTAATCGAAAATATTAAACCGGATATTACGAAGGTTACTTTTGATGATTTGACGGTAAGGGACAGGGCAATAGGAGATGCTGCGGCATTTATGCAAATGAATCCGCCCCCAATTTTCATTGATGAAGTCCAGTATGCTCCCGAAATTTTTCCTTATATAAAGATAGCATTAGATAAGAGCAAGCGTAAAGGCGATTTTTTCTTAACCGGATCGCAAAAATTCGAATTAATGAAAAACGCAAGCGAAAGCTTGGCTGGACGTGCCGGTATTTTAGAGCTTTTAGGATTGTCACTTAGGGAGATGAGAAAAGAAGATTGGTACGTCCCCTTTTTGCCAACTCTTGATTATTTGATGGAGAGGAAAAAAGCAAAAAAAGAATTGGCCATTAAAGAGCTTTGGCCGATCATTCATCGCGGCTCAATGCCAGAATTATTTACGAACATAGATTTTGACTGGCAGAATTATTATTCTGATTATGTCAAAACTTATATCGAACGTGATGTTCGTAAACTTACGCAAGTAGCTGATGAAGCTGATTTTCTTAAATTCATGACGGCCTGTGCTTCGATGACGGGGCAATTGCTTAATATTGCGTCATTAGCAAGAAAAGTTGGCATAAGTGAACCAACTGCAAAACGCTGGCTTTCAATTTTGAAAACGAGCGGAATAATCTATTTGCTGAAACCATATTCAAATAATGCAATTAAACGCGCGGTTAAAACGCCAAAACTTTATTTCTTAGATACCGGGCTTGCGGCGTACCTGCTTAGATGGTTATCATCAGAAACGCTTTTTAATGGCGCGATGAGCGGACATTTTTTTGAAACGTTTGTGGTTAGTGAAATATTGAAAAGTTACACCAATGCGGGCAGACAGGAAGATTTTTATTTCTTGCGCGATGGAAACGGTCATGAAATTGATCTTTTGATTTTTCAAGATAATACATTGTTTCCGCTGGAAATAAAGCAAAGGACAAATCCTAGCCTAAAGGATATCAAGCATTTTGCGATGTTAGGCGAGATTAAGGAAGTCAAGGTTGGTGAAGGCGGAGTAGTCTGCTTGTCGCAAGATTTATTGCCGCTAAATGAAGGCTTTAGGATTATTCCTTTATGGGCGATATAATGTGTTACTTCTATATAGAAGCAAGCCGTTCCATTGCCGGGGCGTAGTTTCCGCATTTTTGGTAGTATTCCCGCGCCAGCTTGGCATTTCCGGTGCATTCATAAATGACCCCGATATTGTAATACGCGCTATAGCTATTCACCCCGGCAACTGCAAATTCTTTCATCGTTGTTGCTTTTTTAAATTCCGCAATCGCTTGGTCAAATAAAGCGTTATTCATGTAGATTAACCCCATCAAAAAAAGAAAGTCTGCCCGCGTTGCAAATTCATGATAAATATTCTCAAAATTCAGGGCTTCGGCATAGAGCTTAAGATTAAGCAAGGCATAACCATATGATTCAACCATTGTCCGGACATATTCTTTTAAGGGGTCTAAGTCAAATTCTAAAGCCATGCCATAAAATTTATAAGCCTCTTCGGTTTCATTAAGGGCGGTATAAGACTGGGCGATTTGAAAATAGGTATAGGGGTCAGGCCCATTTTTATTAAGGTCAGTGAATAATAAATCAAGGTTACGGTTCGCCTTTTCGGCTGCGGTCGTTGGATTTACATATCCCTCATGGTAAAAGCTTAACGGAATCGGGAAATATTGCGGCTCGCTTCCGTCAATCGGAAGCACCTGCTCATGGATTATGCCTTGGTAATGGTGGATTCTGCGGTCAAAAAGCCGGGCAACACGCTCAGTCAGGATTGATTTTGGCTGATTTTCGCTCTCATAAGGATTATTCCTGATAATCATCCCGATGGCTTGCGGGCATTTTACTGCCAGCTTAAGAATTTCCGCCATATCTATATCTTCAAGGAACTCATCACAATCCACCACCAAAACCCAATCATTGCTTGCTTGGCGGAGCGAAAAATTACGGGCGGCGGAAAAATCGTTAATCCAGTCAAAGTGGCAGACCTTGTCAGCATATTCCTTGGCAATCGCGACTGTCTTATCAGTTGACCCGGTATCAACAACAATGATTTCGGTAAAATGCGGACGCAGCAAGCTAAGGCATTTAGCAAGATACTTTTCCTCATTTTTTGCAATCATGCAAACGGAAATAGGCTTCACGGCAATACTCCTCTATCATGATTTACAACAACTCCAGACCTGCGGTCTGTCGTTGAATAATCAGATGAAAACAAATGCCCGCTTCGCGGTCGCTTATTTTCCTGCTGATTATTCATTATACCATAATCCACACGCACGAGCCAAGTAAATCCTTACAAGGGAAAATGCGAAGCATTTTTTTAAGTCGGTACGTCAGTACCGACATTGCGGCCCCCGAGCCGCAATCTGCTTCGCAATCGCTCCGCAATCTCTTTCGCAAAAAAATTGTCAAATTTTGCAAAGATAGCAAGAATTATGTTTATTAGCAACAAATATATGTTAGAATAGAATTATAACAAATATTTGAGTCCTATCATGAGACAAAAGCCAGATGTCTTAAAGCATTAAACTGTATTACCGTAACCGTCAACCAATGAGAAAAAGAAAGGAAAATTCAAATGAAGATCAAAAGAGTAATAGCTGTAGTTCTCGCGATGACAATGGTTTTTGCTATTGGAAGCACACCTGTTTTCGCCCGCGACTACTTCCAAAGCTGGACAAGCTGCTGCGGCAATATCACAGCGAATGGCACCAAAGACTGTTCGGTCGGAAAAGTAACCGTCAGTTCGAGTTTGAGCACAGGCCAATTTAACGTCACCTGGGAAACGAAAATCCAAGGCCGCGGATTTAATTCCCTGCAAGGCATGGGTTGGAGAACCGGACGTGATAACAGAGTCCTTAATTACAATGCTGGTTTGTTTAACCATACTAGCGGCGGCAACGGCTGCACTTACTTCACAGGATATGGCTGGATGCGAAGCCCCTTGACAGAATGGTATGTTGTGGACGCATGGGTCAACTACGGAAACACCACCGGAACGAACCACGGCACTCTCACCAGTGACGGCGGAACTTACAATGTCATTTCCGAGCAGATGACCGGAGCAAACATTACCGGAAATGGTCCCTTCTTAAAGATTAAGAGCGTAAGGACATCACAAAGGACGCTGAACCAAAACAATACCATCACCTTCCAAAACCACATCAACAGATGGAGACAGGTGACAAATCCTAATTTCACAAACTTAAGCCAGCATGATTACCAAACCGTAATCATGGAAGCTTACCAGAGTTCTGGAAGCGCTAACGCAACTGTATGGTAAACCCCATTAGTTTCTAGGCACTTCGGATAGGCAGACATCTGGCAGATGGATCATGCTGTTACAGTTCAGCCCTTGGCTGGACTGTAACTTTATGCTGATTTTTAAAATTTTCAAAAGAAAGGATAAATATGAAAACAAAACTGCTAACCGCGCTAGTTTTTCTGGCGTTATCGATTGCTCTTAATGCTTGTGGAAAAGGAAGCAACGGAACAGATATAGACGATGGCCTTGTTCTGGTTAAAGGCGGAAATTTCATTAATACTAACTCCAATTTTTATGGCACTAATTTATCAGTTGCGGACTTCTATATCAGCACCCATCTTGTCACGCAAAAAGAATGGGCCGCCGTCATGGGAAGCAATCCTTCGGAGTTTGTCGGCGATGATATGCCTGTCGAAACAGTAAGCTGGTACGATGCGATTGAATTTTTAAATAAAAAAAGCGAAATGGCGGGCTTATCGCCCAGCTATATAATTGACAAGGATGTTAGTGACCCTAACAATTTCGGTGAAGTTGATGATATCCGCTGGCTTGTTACCATCGATTCCGGGGCAAACGGCTATCGGCTCCCGACGGAAATGGAATGGGAATATGCGGCAAGCGGCGGCCAGCTTAGCAAGAACTACCTTTTCAGCGGAAGCAACGACCCTGACGAGGTGGCTTGGCATTTTAGGAATTCGGGCGATGAATACTTGACTGAATTTTGGCACTGGGGCATAATCCAGCAGAACAATGGCCGCCCGCAGCCGGTGGGGCAAAAGCTGCCCAATGAGCTTGGCCTTTATGATATGTCGGGTAATGTGCGGGAATGGTGCTGGGACTGGAACGGTGACGGCATAGCCCCGGCAAGCGGTGATGGCCGTATCATCAAGGGCGGCGGCTGGATTGGGCAAGAGGACGTCTGCGCCATCAATTATCAGAACTTCCTTGAGGGCCATTACCAATTTAATGACATGGGCATCCGGCTGGTCAGGAATAAATAATAAATACGCAAAATAGAGCTTTCTAATTTATAAATACATAAAAACTTGCACAAAATGCAAAAAAACGTGTGGAATTTGTTTAATATGCAAGTTTTGACTTGCACATAATGCAAAAAAACGTGTGGAATTTGTTTAATATGCAAGTTTTGACTTGCACATAATGCAAAAAAACGTGTGAAATTTGCTTAATATGCAAGTTTTGACTTGCACATAATGCAAAAAAGCCCGTGAAATTTGATATGCAAGTTTTTTTGATTTTCCATAACTGGACTTTTGGCCGGCAATGGTGTAGAATCATTTTATGCTGGTTTTGCAACTGTTTTTACAATTTTTAGGCCTTTTAATTTGGCTAGTAATCATTCCCTTTTTGATTGGTTTACTTCCTGCCCGCTTCTTGCCAAAGGAATACCGTACTCCAGGGACTGTTTTTCTTGCCGGGTTTATTATTTATCTGGCGGTTTTTGAAGTAGTTGGCGTTATTGTCGTCCTTAATGCAGTTCACGGCGGGATGGCAATCCTACTAAAGTGGTTTACTCCGCTTGCGGTGGCTTTGGCTTCCTTGGGGTTAGGGGCAGAAATTGTCGTTCCGGCAGTACGGCCTCATATCAGGACAAAAACCAAAATTTTATCCCTTGAAGCAAAATTTATCTGGCTGCTTTTCTTCCTGCTCCTTGCTTTCCAGCTATTTATTTCGCTGACCCATGCCTTTTTTGATGGCGACGACGCATATTATGTTGTCCAGTCATTAATCGCAAAGGAAAAAGGCTTTCTTTACCGGGTCGAGCCTTATACTGGGGACAGCACCGTCCTTAATATGCGCAATGCCCTGGCTGTTTTTCCCTTGTGGATAACGATGCTGGCAGAAAAAACAAGAATCCACCCGACAATAATAGCCCATAGCATTCTGCCGCTCTTTCTTTTGCCTTTAGCTTACTTATTATTTTTCCGGATTGGCAAAAGCTTGTTTAAAAATAAAATCGAATCACTCCCGGTCTTCATGGTCCTGATGGCGTTAATCCAAATATTTGGCAATGTTTCGATTTTTACGAGTGAAACGTTCTTGATGACAAGGACATGGCAAGGTAAATCATTTGCCGTTGGTTTCATTATTCCGGCATTTTTATGGTTGTTTTTGCTGATTAGCGAAAAGGTTTCTTGCCGTGCCTATTGGTTGTTGCTGGCCGCCTTAGTGCTAATGTCAGGCATTGCAAGCTCGCTAGTTGTTTTTCTTGTCCTGATGATGGTCTTAATTTTTGGCTTTTATTTGGCACTTCACTACCGGAGCGTCCCGATTTTGCTTAAAACGATGGCGGCTGGCATTCCCGGCGCGGCTTATATATTATTGTACTTGTTTCTGAAATAGGAGAACCAGAATGTCTTTAGTCTTTACGGAGTGCATTGATATCCTCAAAAATTATGTCGGCGATGGCTATCTCTTTTTTGTCTACCTTGCCGCCGTAATTTATCTTTTATTTGCGGAAAAAGAAAAACGCCTTCGCCTTTTTTTTATCTATGCCCCGATGACGATCCTTTTAGTTTTCCTTTTTCCTGTTACCCGCTGGCTCTACGTAAAAGTTTTAGATGAAGAAACTTATTACCGCTTCCTCTGGCTGCTTCCGCTGGGGGTTACGATTGCTTATTCCGGCTGTAAAATTTGGATCAGCCTTAAAAAACCCGTTTATCGGTATTTAAGCCTTTTTATTTTAGTTATCGTGATTGTTTTAAGCGGGAAATATGTTTATGAAAACCCTAATATAACGAGGGCAGAAAATTTCCATAATTTACCAGGAGCAACGATTAATGTCTGCGATTTTATTCTTGATGACGCGGAATTTGATTTTATTTATGCGGTTTTCCCCAAGGAACACGTTCATTTTGTCCGCCAATACTCAAGCGAAATCAAGCTTGCTTATGGCCGTGATATCCTTGTTGACAGATGGGGGTTTTTTGACCCGGTCCATGATATCATGGAAAATCATGATATTATCGACATCGCCTCGTTACTAGAAATTACCCGGCCAAAACTGATTAACTATCTTGTCATTCATTGGACCCGTGCTACTTGTGACAACCCAGAAAATTATGGTTTGCTTTTGCTTGATCAGGTTGATGGGCTGTTAATTTACCGTGATGAGGTTGTCGCCAATGAAATCCGCGCAACAATCGGCCCTTATTACCCCAAACGATGGTAAGAGGGATTACTGGTAATATACAAAGATCCCCGATAGGATTATCGCCATCCCGGCTAATTTCCGCAGGGTTATTTTTTCTTTAAAAAAGAGATATCCAAGAACCATGATGATGATATAACCAACTGATTCAAGCAAAGGAACATTCGTAAATTCTAAGCCGGAAAAGGCAATCATCGAAAATACCAAGGAAACAAACATAAGCCCGTAGCCGGTGATGACCATCGGATTAAGGTATTCGCGGATTTTGCTGCCATACTTTTTACCGGAGCTTTTTTTTAAGATCACTTGCGAAAAAGAAGCAATTGTCACAGCGGTTAAAGAGATTAAAATATAAATATTCATGCTACGGCCTCGCTATTCATGATAATGACCCCGACGCAAACAATTAACGCCCCAATGATTTTTGCCGGGTTAATTTCCTCATTAAAAATAAAAAATCCCCAGACAATGCTCCATAACAAGGTGGTTGCTTTATTGGCATAAGCAATCGATAAATCAAAGCGTTTGATGACTTGCTGCCATATCAAAGCATATACTGCCAGTATAAAAAGAGCCGCCGCAAAGGGGATTATAAACCTAACTGAAAAAATGGCTTCGAAAATGGAATCAAAGGCATGGAGAGCCTCAGACGTTATTTTTATTGCAATATGGGACATACTGAAAAGAATAAAAACAGCCTGAAGAATAAAGACATCCTTAAGCCTGGCCTTTTGTTTTGGGGGTTTTACTAGCTTGTTTTCTTGCATAAACGCTATTGTACCATAGAACCGGCCCATAAGCAAACTTTAAAATTGATATGGATTTTTTTAAAAGAAAATAGTACACTAAAGATTATGAAAGAAAAACTCAAAATTAATTATCATCTGCTGATTCTGGCTGCCATCGTTTTAATTTTTGCCGTGGGCTTTTTTATCCTGCTTAGGTGGAACAAGGGAGTAGATTCAGATTTTGACCCCGATTTTTTTACGACCGAATTTGATGTTGAAGCCCTTGATTTTATCATGTTTGAAGATAAAGAGCTGGCTTTAGGGCGGGAAGATGACGGCGAACTCCATATCTTATGCCTTGGAAACAACCCATTTACTGATGAAATGGGCGAAAATGGCTTGGCGGCCTTGATCGCCAAGGAAACAGGCGGCATAACCTATAACGGGGCTTTCCCGAATACAAAAATCGTCTGTAAAACTAACCCTATTCTGGCAGAGGAGTTTTTCAGCCTTTATTACGTGACAATGGCTTTAGTTAACGGAAACTTCTCGTACTTGGCAGAAGCGGCGTCAAATACACCCGATCGCCGATTCAAAGAAGCTGTGAATACTTTAGCTAACGTTGATATGCAAAAAATCGACGTTCTGGTTATTATGTATGACACAACTGATTATAATGAACTTTCAGCTGCCCATAATCCCAACGATGATCATGATTTAAATGCTTTTACAGGGTCCCTCAGAGTTTCAATGGAGCATATTAAACAGTTTTTCCCTCATATCCGAGTTGTCTTCATGTCCCATTCATACGCCCAGCACTTAGCTTTAGATGGAAGCCTCCACAATGGAATCGTGACCGATTTAGGTAATGGGACTGTTACCCATTACCTAATCATGGGCTACAATATTGCTACTAGCGTTGGCTTTACATTCATTGATAATTTTTTTGGCACAATCAATGAAGAAAATTATCATGATTACATGATTGACCATATGCGTTATAATGATGCAGGCCGCCTTTTGCTGGCTAGGCGTGTCGCGGAAATTATACTTGCGGAATGAGCTGGCTATTATTCAAATCGCGATACCATTTGCTATATTTGTGCATCCGATATGTAGTGCGAAGAGTACTTAGATGGTACTCATTATCGCAGCTTCGTTTGAACTCCGCTCTTTCTTCAATGTCTAATTTCACGTAATCGACAAATGAAATTTTCAGTTCCGTAATGATGTCTAAACACTTGGGACACGCTAAATGATGACCGTTTAACATGAACATTCTCTTGCAGTGAGGACAATAATGCATATACATCATAGAATCAGCCCCTTTCAAAGGAATCCTCTCTTGGTAAGAACACTTGTTTCAATTTATATTTTGACAGGATTTAGAAAGAAAGTCAACAAAATAATAATTAAGTTATCGCGTAAATTCAAAATCACTATTTTTTTACCTGCAAATTTGCAATTATGGCAAATTTATGTTACAATTTTTACGGAAATTAAACGGTAAAAAGGTCATACTAGGATTAGCCTTAGTAGTTTATCGGGAAAGGGAAAAATGAGGAAAAAATATATCAAACCGGACAGAAATGAAATCAGCAATGAAAATAGCAATGAAAATAGCAATGAAAATAGCAATGAAAATTTTGCGGATGTTGATGATGATTTTGATATTGATGATATTGAAATAGAAGAAATAGATGATGAAGAATTATATAATGATGAAATAGAAGATGAAGAATTATATAATAATGAAATAGAAGATGAAGAGTTATACAATGATGAAATTGAATATGTTGAAGATTATGGGGCGGATATAGCGCCCAATAGCTTCGCTGATAGCTCCGCTGATAGCTCCGCCAATAGCTCCGCTGATAGCGACAGCTATTATGACGAAGATGAAGACGCCTATTATGAAGATGATGAAGGCGTATATGACGAAGATGAAGACGCATATTACGAAGATGAAAATGCTTATTATGAAGATGATGAGGATTCATACTACGAAGATGATGGTTACGATTACGAAGACGGCCCAGAGATCTTGTCCCGGATATTGCTTTATTTCAAAAATCTAAATGCTGTTGACTACGCGATTGGAATAACAGGTGTTATTGTATTGGCCGTGGCTATTTTTGCCGCCTCATTTTACTTTAATGCCAAGGAAACAGAGCGGCAGCTTGAAACCTTTGCCAATCTAGGCATCGAAACAGAGCATATCTCAATTATTGGCGGACAAGGCTTGCTGGCAATGCGAAATGCCCAGATTGCAAGGCAGTTTGATTTTGATTATGAAGATGACGATAGCGAAGAAATTGATGAAGACGATATTATCCGGGTCTATATGGATTTGACTTCGGTTTATCGTGACTTAAAAATAAAATTTGTCAGTGAAAAAACAGAAAGATTAGTCCCCAATGCCGCTTTTTCGGTTAATGTAATAGATCCGAATAATCGGGAAGCCGTCCATACGAACGATGAAAAAAACGGGATTATCCATTTAAAGGACATCACTCCTGGCCGTTATGAAGTCGCAATGATTTTGGGCGATGGGCTTGGTGATTTTATTTTTGATACCAAATCTTATTCAATTATGGTAAAAGATACGCTTGAATTTCAAAAAATCGATGTAACCAACGAAATCAAAAAAGAATCGCAGGTTGATGTTGCGGCCGAAGATACAAGAGAGGGGAGCGAATTTGAATCAGCCAATGCTGATACAGTTGAATGGGTTGAATCAACACGGGTTTTGCTTAGTGACAATACGACCTTTGTTTATGACGAAATCCTCAAATCGACAATCCCCGACCCAAGCAGCACTTCACGGTTAAGCTTTATAAAGACGCTGGCGGGCTTTTTAAATAATCCTGTCTCTAAAGCATGGGCGGCTGATGTGCTTCCGACACCGGAAGAATCGCCGGAGCCTTCACCTTCCCCAATTGACGAGCCCTCGCCGACTCCGTCATCTAATCCGACCCCCGACCCATCGCCAACGCCATCGGCAAATCCGACTCCCGATCCATCACCAACGCCATCGGCAGTTCCGACTCCTGATCCATCGCCAACGCCATCGGCTTCGCCAGATCCATCAGCTTCGCCGTCATTTTCACCCTCGCCCTCGCCAAGCCCCAGCGTTAGCCCCAGTCCGTCTGTTTCGCCGAGTCCGTCTGTTTCGCCCTCACCATCGCCGAATAATGCGCGGAATGATACCACCAGCCACTTGGTTGACAATAATGGGACAAGAGTTTTTGTAAAAAGAAGTAACGGCGAGCATGATGGGGCGGTTTTTGCCGATTATTTTACCGCCACCCAATTTTTCCACCGCCGGAGCGTAAATAACCCTACATACCGCTATACCGGCTGGCAGACAATTGACGGGCAAACTTACTTTTTTGACCGCAATGGCGTAAAAGTCACAGGTGAGCAGGTAATCCTTGGCGCAAAATACTTTTTTGCCAGTGATGGTGCTTTAAGCATTGGTTCAGGCCAGCTAGGCATTGATGTTTCCAAGTGGAACGGCACAATTAACTGGAATGCGGTCAGGGATGCCGGGGTTTCATACGTTATCATCCGTTGCGGTTACCGCGGTTCTTCGACCGGGGCAATGATTGAAGACCCGAATTTCCGGGCAAACGCCAGGGGGGCAATTGCGGCCGGACTAAAAGTTGGCGTCTATTTCTATAGCCAAGCAATCAATGAGGTAGAAGCTGTTGAAGAAGCGTCGATGACCCTAAGCCTGATCCGGGATTTCCGCATTACATACCCGGTCTTTATTGATATTGAAGCTTCCGGCGGGCGGGGGGACAAAATTAACCGGGCGACCCGGACGGCTGTAGCTAATGCTTTTGCCCGGACGGTGGAAAATTCCGGTTATACTGCTGGTATTTATTCCAACAAATATTGGTTTGAGAACCATATCAATACACGCGAGCTGACCAGATACAAAATCTGGCTTGCCCATTATACAGCGCAGACAAACTACAACCTGACCCGCTATGACCTGTGGCAGTATACTGACCGGGGGCGGGTAAATGGGATTAATGGGAATGTCGATTTGAATTTAAGCTACTTAGGGTACTAAAGAGCATAATAGCATAGAGCAATTAAAGGAGGCTGAATAATCATGAAAACATACTTAGTAACGGGGGGAGCTGGCTTTATCGGCTCAAACTATATCCATTATATGCTGGGAAAATATGGAAATTCAATCAAGATAATCAACGTTGATGCCTTGACATATGCCGGGAATCCGGAAAACCTTGAAGCGGTTAAAGACCATCCGGGATATGAGTTCGTCAAAGCGGATATTTGTGACAAAGAAAAAATTGCCGCTATTTTTGCGGAAAACGATATCGATTTTGTCATCCACTTTGCGGCCGAAAGCCATGTTGACCGAAGCATTGACGCGCCGGAGGTTTTTGTCCGCACCAATGTCCTAGGCACATTAATTATGCTTAACTGCGCAAGAAAAGCCTGGGAAAAAGAGGACGGCACTTATCCCATCGGGAAGAAATTCATCCATGTCTCAACCGATGAAGTATATGGCTCTTTAACCGGAGAAAACACCTTTTTTTATGAAACGACCCCTTATGACCCAAGAAGCCCTTATTCTGCAAGCAAAGCCGGGGCGGATATGCTGGTAAGGTCTTATATGGAAACATACAAATTCCCTGCCAATATTACCAATTGCTCCAACAATTACGGCCCATACCAATTCCCCGAAAAGCTGATTCCCTTGATTATCAACAATGCCTTATTGGGTAAAAAGCTTCCTGTTTATGGCGATGGGAAATATGTCCGCGACTGGCTCTATGTTTTGGACCATGCCAAAGCAATTGATCTTGTCACACAAAAAGCCGCCCTTTTTGAGACTTACAATATCGGCGGAAAGAATGAAAAGCAAAATATCGAAATCGTGAAGATTATTTTGGACACACTATTAGATATGCTGCCCGATGATGATAGCCGGAAAAAGCATATAAATCATGATTTAATAGCTTTCGTTTCCGACCGCAAAGGGCATGACCGCCGCTATGCCATCGCCCCGGACAAAATTAAGGCTGACTTAGGCTGGGAACCCGAAACAATGTTTGCCGAGGGAATCCGCTTGACTATCGCTTGGTATTTTGAAAATTCTGCTTGGATGGAGAATGTAACCAGCGGGGATTATCAGGCCTATTACGAGAAGATGTACAAATAACAGGTGTTATTTTTGCTCCCTAGGTATGCCTTTCCTCGTAAGTAGACTAACTTCGTAAGTATGACTTACCTCGTAAGTATGCCTTACCTCGTAAGTATGCCTTACCTCGTAAGTATGACTTACTACGTAAGTCAGAAAACAATCTCTTCGTTGCTGTGCCCTAATTGAAATGAAAATACCAGCAGCCATATGATAGAAGGCGGGCAAGGCAACTGCGAGAAACATTTTCTGCCTTACTTAGTTTTTGGCAAGCATACAAGTGAGCAAGGCAACTGCGAGAAACATTTTCTGCCTTACTTAGTTTTTGGCAAGCATACAGGCGAATAAGGCAACTGCGAGAAGCATTTTCCTTACTTAGTTTTCGACAAGAATCAGGTGAGCAGGCAACTGCGGAAAACATTTTGTAAGCGTTGGGTAAGGAAGGCAAAAATTACTCGGAGTGCGGCCTTGCCCGCCTTCTACCCATAAGAACGTTTTTATTTTAAATCCATTAGGGCATAGACGCTAACCAACTAAAGTTGGATGAAGAGTTGTTTTTAGCCTGACTTACTATACTTACCTAAATTTAAGTCATACTTACCTAAATTAAGTCATACTTGCGTAAGTACGCAATAAGACTATAAGGAGAAACCATGAAAGGAATCATCTTAGCCGGGGGGGCCGGGACAAGGCTATACCCCCTCACCAAAGCCATCAGCAAACAAATCATGCCAGTTTTCGACAAACCCATGATATATTACCCCCTGTCTATCCTAATGCTTGCTGATATCAGGGAAATCCTCATCATCTCAACCCCAAGGGATGTGCTGGTTTTCGAAGAACTTTTAGGTGACGGCAGCCAGCTTGGCATGAAACTTAGCTATGCCATTCAGGAAGAGCCACGCGGCCTTGCCGATGCCTTTATCATTGGCGCGGATTTTATTGGCAGTGATAGCGTAGCGTTGATTCTGGGCGACAATATTTTTTACGGCCAAAGCTTTTCGCGAATCCTGCGCAGTGCTGCTTCACTTAAAGATGGGGCAACAATATTTGGCTATTATGTCAGAGACCCGCGTGAATACGGCGTTGTTGAGTTTGATGAAAACGGAAAAGCCCTTTCAATCGAGGAAAAGCCGGAACACCCGCGCAGTAATTACGCCGTGCCGGGCTTATATTTTTACGATAATGATGTAGTGGAAATCGCTGCCAATATCAAACCCTCCGCCCGCGGCGAAATCGAAATCACCAGCGTAAATAATGAATACTTAAATCGCGGCCGCCTTCATGTCGAGACATTAGGACGCGGTTTTGCCTGGCTTGATACCGGTAACCATGATTCTTTGCTGGAAGCAGCCAATTTTGTCGCCGCTTTCCAAAAACGGCAGGGGCTTTATATCTCTTGTATCGAAGAGATTGCTTTTAAGCGTGGTTTCATCAACAAGGAACAGCTTCTTTTACTGGCTGCGCCATTGCTCAAAACTGAGTACGGCGTTTATCTTAGCGAGGTTGCGAATGGACTCTAATCGCCGTTTGATAAAATATGCTATCTTAACGGCTTTTTTTATGATTGTCCTTATCTTTGCGGCGGTAATTTTCCTTAACTTTAAAGAATTAAGCTTCCGTTATGGGCGTGGGCCTAAGCCAATTGAAAGCGGAGTTACTCCGCCGGAAGTTACTCCGCCGGAAGTTACCCCGACGGAGGTTACTCCGGATTCATCTGGTTTTATGATTGGGGCTGACCCTAAAGCTTTTATGCACGATAAAGATTTTTTTGACCCTGACCCATATGAGCCAGGCAATATCCAAGTTACTTACGGGCGGACCGCCAATCTGGTTTTAAGCTCAATCGAAAGGGATTTAAGGATTCATATTGTTGATATCCTTGGCCGTAACATCAAGGGTGTAGAATTTAGCGTTACTGTTGATGGGGTCGAATACTTAAATACCAACCAAGACGGCATTATTTATATCACGCCCATGAGGTCCGGTGAGAGTATTGTCATCTTAAACCCTGAGCCGGGGTTTAGGACTCCAACCGAGCCGTCAATTATCAATATCAAGCAAAGAATTGAATATGTTGCAATGAATGAGCTTGATTTGCGGATATTTACCGAAAGCCAGATTGACGCAAGCATTGAAGATGTTGTTCATGAGATGAACGCTGAAGATTTTGACACGACCGAGCGGACCGAAGCCCTTGGCTCTTGGAGCGGGGCAAAATTCGGGATTGATGTTTCGAAGTGGCAAAAAGAAATTGACTGGCACAGGGTCAAACAAGATGGGGTTGAGTTTGCGATTATCCGCGTTGGTTACCGGGGCTGGACAAGCGGTTCTTTAATTGAAGACCCATATTTTGCCGCCAATATCCGCGGTGCAACTGATGCCGGGATTCCGGTTGGGATTTACTTTTTTACCCAAGCGGTTAATGTCATGGAAGCAGTCGAGGAAGCCAGCATGGCGATTGCTTTAGTTGAGGGCTATCAGCTTGATTATCCTATTTTTATTGATACCGAGGGAACAGGGACCGGCGGGCAGGGCCGGGCTGACAATTTGAGCCGCGATACCCGGACTGAGGTTTGCCGCGCTTTTATGGAAACGATAAGAAGCGCCGGTTATCATGCCGGATTATATGCTGCCAGAAGCTGGCTTTACAACCAGCTTGAGATGGCCAGGTTATCAGAGCATATCGTGTGGCTAGCGGAATACCGTGATATTCCGCAGTACTCCGGTTATTATCAGCTGTGGCAGTATACCTCACGCGGCCGGATTGATGGCATTGAGGGCAATGTGGACCTGAATCTTAGTTACTTATATTAGAAGCATGGCTCACCGTCATTGCGAGCTTGACTGCAATCCCTACATCGTCATTGCGAGCTTGACTCGCAATCCCCAGAAATTAATATGCACTTGAAAAATATGGAAAAAATAGTATAATAAAACAGTAAACCCATGAAACAGAGGTAAGGATGAGCAAGTTTACCATCGAAACATTAAAGATAGAGGGCCTAAAAATCATTACCCCCCGCGTATTTGGCGATTCGCGTGGTTATTTTATGGAAACCTACAATGAAAATGATTTTAAAGAAGCCGGGATAAATTGCGTTTTCGTCCAGGATAACCAGTCATCATCGGTAAAGAATGTCCTGCGCGGCTTACATTTCCAAGTTGAAAATCCGCAGGATAAGCTTGTCCGCGTTTTAAGCGGTGAAGTTTTTGATGTTGCTGTTGATATCCGTCAAGGTTCAGAAACCTACGGCAAATGGCACGGCCTCATTCTTTCTGCGGAAAATAAAAAACAATTTTTCGTGCCCAAAGGGTTTGCCCATGGTTTTTTAGTCCTGTCGGACTATGCCGAATTTGTCTACAAATGCAGTGATTTTTATTATCCTGATGATGAGGGCGGGCTTTTATATAATGACCCGGCTATCGGGATTGAATGGCCTCTTCCTAAAGGGGTACAGCCGATTTTATCCGAACGTGACAAGTTATGGCAGGGATTCTGAGGTGGAAATGGGAAAAGCAAAAACCAAAAAATGGTTAAAAATAGCCCTGTTTGTTGTTGTCTGCGCAATAATAGCAGGTGTTATTTTATTTCATGTAAATCCGCTTGCCGATCCGGCGACCGAAAGATTAAAAAAAATCTGCGCTTGCCTTTTGCTTTTCTTTGCGGCCATGATTTTTGGCATTTATTATGATCGGTTGACAGTTTTGCCAAAGGAACTGTTTCCCCGCCGCAAGATGATCTGGAAACTGGCAAAAAATGATTTTAAGAAACGTTATGCGGGGTCTTATTTTGGTTTTGTGTGGGGGCTGATCCAGCCCATCGTTTTGGTGGTAATGTATTTTATTGTTTTTGATAAAGTCTTTAATACCAGAAGCCAGCTTCTTGCCAGCGGGATAGAAGTCCCTTATGTGCTGTTTTTGACCAGCGGTCTAGTGCCGTGGTTTTATTTTCAGGAAATGCTGGTAAATGGGACGCAAGCCCTTATTGAATACAATTATCTTGTCAAAAAAGTGGTTTTTAATATCAGCATTTTGCCGATTATCAAGTTAATCGCGGCTACTTTTATCCATCTCTTTTTTATGCTGATCCTCATTTTCTTGTCATCGGGTTATGGGTATTATCCCACTTTTTATACCTTGCAGCTTATTTATTATAGCTTTTGCGCCTTTGCTTTTGTCCTTGCGACAAGTTACCTGACCTGCGCGGTGGTTGTTTTTTTCAAAGATTTATCCCAAATAATTGCCATTCTTTTGCAGGTTGGAATGTGGGCGACCCCAATCCTTTGGGATATTTCGATGGTGCCGGACACAATTAAACCAATTTTCAAGCTAAACCCGATGGTCTATATTGTTGAGGGTTTCCGCAACTCAATATATGGGGAACTGTGGTTTTTTGAGCATTTTTATTCTTCAACTTATTTTTGGATTGTCACCGTGATGATGTTTTGTTTTGGCTCTTTGATATTTAAACGTTTACGCCCGCATTTTGCGGACGTATTATAAGGATGTCCCATGACCGATACGCCAATTGCCATTGAACTTAAAGGCCTCGAAAAAATCTATAAGCTTTATGAACGCCCCTCTGACCGCCTTTTGGATGCTGTCGGCTTAAAACGCCGGAGCTTTAAAGAGCATTATGCTTTAAAGGGCGTTGATTTGGTGATTCATCAAGGCGAAACAATTGGCATTATCGGGGCGAATGGCGCAGGGAAATCCACCATCTTAAAGATAATCACCGGGGTTTTAAGCCCGACTAGGGGCGAGGCAAATGTAAGCGGCCGTATTTCCGCCCTGCTTGAGCTTGGGGCTGGCTTTAATATGGAATATAATGGCATTGAGAACATCTACCTAAATGGCACAATGATGGGCTACTCGGAAAAAGAAATTGCGGCAAAGCTTGATGCAATCCTTACTTTTGCCGATATCGGCGATTATGTCAAGCAGCCAGTCAAAACCTATTCAAGCGGAATGTTTATCCGTTTAGCTTTTGCGGTTGCGATTAATATTGAACCGGAAATCCTCATTGTTGATGAAGCTCTTTCGGTCGGTGATGTTTTTTTCCAGACAAAATGCTATCAAAAATTCGAAGAGTTTAAAAAAATGGGCAAAACCATTATTTTTGTCAGCCATGACTTAAGCAGCATTGCCAAATATTGTGACCGCGTTATTTTAATGAATCAAGGTGAAAAGCTAGACGAGGGCAGCCCAAAAGAGATGATTGATGCCTATAAGCGCGTTCTTGTTGGCCAATATGAAATGGAAAATCCGGATTTGCAGGAGTATGGCACAAAAGAGGCCGTGATTATGGATTATTATATTACGGAAGAAAATAATACGAAAGTTAATGCGATTATTAAAGGGCAACGCTTTAATGTCCATATGCGCGTCCGCTTTAACGTTGAGGTAAAAGCGCCGATATTTGCATTTACGATAAAGGACAGCAAAGGGACGGAGATTACCGGGACTAATACGATGGTGGAGAAAGCATTTTTTGACACCGTTAGTGCCGGGTCGGTCAAAAACATTAGTTTTACCCAGGAAATGAACCTGCAAGGCGGCGATTATCTGCTTTCGCTTGGCGTGACCGGGTTTGAGCGTGATGATTTTAAGGTTTATCATCGGCTTTATGATGTTTTGACGATTACGTGTATTTCGGATAAAGATACGGTGGGTTATTTTGACCCAGGGTCAGAGATTTTGATTATTTGAAATTGAGTGTGCGTGTATTTTGAGTGCCGGGAGATATAATTCCAAAGCGGGCCCTTGAGAGACGTCGCTACTTAGCTCTCGTTTTGTGAGAGCTTATGTAGCGCAACGCTCTCTCATGGAGCGAAAGCGGGCCCCAGCGTGGAATTAATATCTCCAAGCACTCATTCAAAAAACCAGGGAGGACGAAATGAACAGAATCAACTACATCGGCAAAGTAAAACTCGATTATAACAACCACTGCGGCGAAGACCTCTATACTGACGGCGCGATTGAAGAGGATATCCTTCACGTGGTCAGGAAAAATTCCGCTTTTTACTATCACGACATCATCGAAATCGCAAACGACTGGGCCTTCCTTTACCATCTTTCCCATCTGCGCCAAAACATCGTTGAATGGCTTCCGATTAATAAAAGCCATAAAGTCCTTGAAATCGGCTCAGGTTGCGGGGCAATCACCGGAATCCTTGCCGAAAAAGCCGGACAAGTCGTTTGCGTTGACTTGTCGGAAGCCCGCAGCTTAATCAATGCCTATCGCAATGAGGAGCATGACAATATCACCATTTACCTTGGCAACTTTAAAGATATCGAACCCCGTTTGACGGCTGACTTTGATTTTATCCTGTTTGTTGGCGTTTTTGAATACTGTTGCCTTTATCTTGATATGCCAGCAAAAGCATCAGCTTTGGACGATGGCAAAGACGATTTTGACCCTTACATTGAAATGCTAAAGATAGCCAAACGCCACTTAACGGCTGACGGGCATATCGCAATCGCGATTGAGAACCGTTTTGGCTTAAAATACTGGGCAGGCTGTCCCGAAGACCATCTTGGCACATTTTTTAGCGGCCTTGAGGATTATCCTGATGGCGGTAATGCCCGCACTTTTACCCGCCCGCATTTAGAAAAAATGCTGGAAGCGGCCGGAATAGGCGAGTATAATTTTTATTACCCTTATCCTGATTACAAATTTATGACCACCTTATTTTCCGAAGCCCGGCTTCCGGCGATCGGTGAGTTATACGATAATGACCGCAATTTTGACCGCCACCGGATGGAATTATTTAATGAAAAAATTGCTTTCGATAGCATTATTGCCGATGGCTTGTTTCCCCTGTTTAGCAATTCGTTTTTTGTTTATACCGGAAAAGATACTGAAACAGCCTACTTGCGTTATTCTAATGACCGCGCTTTGGAATATCAAATCAGGACGGAAATAACTAAAGGCAATGACCTTGGCCCGCCCATTGTCAGAAAAGTGCCTCTCACCCCCGAAGCCGAAGCCCACACCAAGAAAATGGTTGAAACATATCACCTGTTATTAAAGCAATATGAAGATACAGATCTGGTCATTAACAAATGCTGGCTGGCAGCAGACGGGAAAAGTGCCGAGTTTGAATTTTTAAACGGCAAAACTTTGACGGAACAGCTTGATGAATGCCTTAAGAATGAAGATGAAGATTTATTTTATGATCTGGTGGAGAAATTCCGGGATTTGGCAAATGTACCGGGTAAATCGCCAGAGGTAGTCCTGTTAGGTCACCCGCTCATAGTAAATCATGATTTTATTTTTTCGAACATCATCCTTGACAATGATAATCAAGGCAAGTGGACGCTGATTGATTATGAATGGATGCTTTTGGCGGAAAACTACGGGGAACAGCCGGCTTACCGCGCCTTATACTGCTATTTATTAGAGGACGAATCACGGAAGAAAAAAGCAAACGCCGAATTATTTTTGAGGAGATGGCGAATTAGCTATGAGGAAGTTGAGACATATCAGAAAAACGAGCGTGAATTTCACGATTTGGTCTCTGGGGGACGCAGATCACTAGCCGAAATACGGGCTAGGCTTGGCTTAATCGGAGTTGATCCGAAGCAACTAGTTTTGCCTTACTTAAAAAGATTCCCTGGCCGCAAGGTTCAAGTGTTCTTTGACTATGGGGAGGGTTTTTCGGAAAAAGAGTCTGTCCATTTAATGGACGCTTACCAAAATGAAAATGATGTTTTGGTTGACATAACTATTCCGCGCAATACTTTAAAACTGCGCCTTGACCCGGCTGATATGGCTTGCGTGGTTATGGTCCGCAGTTTGAAATGGAATGGTAAGGAAAAGCCCATTACGAGAAAGTATCTTAAAGCGAATGGGGAGAAGATAAATAACAACTGTTATTTATTCAAGGGTGATGACCCTAACTTTTATATATCACTCAAAGGTTTGGAAGAGCATAGTAACCGCTTGGAAATGCAGCTGGAAGTTGCGATCCTGCCAAGATAGGGATTGCGGCTCGAAGCCGCAATGACTATTAAATGCTGGTAGTGTGGTCCAGAGTTGCAATGACGATTAAGAAGCTGTCATTGCGGGCTTGACCCGCAATCTAATAAGGACAAAAATATGAATGACAACCTTCAGAAAATCTATGAAGAGCAAAGCAAAAAATGCACAGAATTAGCGGATAAAGTCGCTGATTTAGAGGCATTAAATGACGACTTAACTTTTAAGCTTGAGCGGATTAAGAATAGTTCGTTCTGGAAATTGTCCGCGCCTTTCCGCAAAATCATTCATTTTTTTACCCGCCAAATTACCAGGATAAAAAATACTGGCAGTTTCCGCGGCCTAATCGCCAAAATCCGTCATAAAGCCCACGAAAAAAGAGCAATGAAGCAGTACGGCACTTTGAGCTTTCCGGATTTAGGGGAAAGAAAACGGCAAATCGAATTTAAGTTTCCCCAAATGCCCAAAATCAGTCTTCTTGTCCCCCTTTACAATACTCCGTCCCGCTTTCTTAATGAGATGATTAACTCCGTGCGTAACCAGACCTACGCGAATTGGGAGCTTTGCCTTGCGGATGGCTCTGATGAAAAAAACCGCGCTGCCGAAAAAATCTGCCGGAAGTTTTCGCTTGAAGACGACCGGATTATTTACAAAAAGCTGGCGCAAAATGAGGGCATTTCCGGCAATACCAACCAATGCCTTTCGCTGGCGACAGGTGAATATATTGGTTTGCTTGACCATGACGATATCTTGCACCCAGCGGCATTATTCGCATATGTTACGGCCATCAATGAGCAAAATGCTGACTATATCTACTGTGACGAAGCAACTTTCCACCGGGGAAAAGTGGATAAAATGATTACGCTCCATTTTAAACCGGATTTTGCAATTGACAATCTCCGCGCTAACAATTATATCTGCCATTTTAGCGTTTTTTCCCGCCATCTTCTTGAGGGAGATGAGCTTTTCCGTCCGAAATTTGACGGAAGCCAAGACCATGACATGATTTTACGCTTGACAAACAGGGCAAAAAAGATTGTCCATGTCCCGCAGATTTTATACTACTGGCGTTCCCACCGCATGAGCGCGGCTTCGGATATTAGTGTCAAGCCTTATGCCATTGCGGCGGCAAAGGGAGCAGTAGCCGACCATCTTCGCGTAAAGGGTTTTGAAAATTTCCGTATTTCCAGTACCAGGGCTTATGAAATTATTTTTAAAATCGCTTACCAGATTATCGGAACGCCCAAAATTTCACTTATCATTGCGAATAAAGACCACAGGGACGACCTGCGCCGCCTGATTGATTCAATCATCGAAAAATCGACCTACAATAATTATGAGATTATCATTGTCGAAAATAATAGCAAAACCGCCGAAATCACCGCTTATTATCAAGAACTTAAAGCCAATCCCCAAATCCGTATTTTTGAATATCCGGAAAAAAAGGCGGGCTTTAATTATTCGGCAATCAATAATTTTGGCGTTTCAAAAGCCGAGGGTGATTTTATCCTGCTTCTTAATAATGACATGGAAGTTATCCGCATTAATTGGCTTGAGGAGCTATTGATGTACGCCCAGCGTGAAGATGTCGGGGCTGTTGGCGGCAAGCTTTATTATGCTGACAAAACAATCCAACACGCCGGGGTCGTCTTGGGATTGGGCGCCCACCGTACTGCTGGCCACTCCCATTACAAGCAGCACCGTGAAAACCTAGGCTACATGGGCCGCCTTTGTTATGCCCAAAATGTCTCCGCGGTCACCGGGGCTTGCTTGATGGTGAAAAAAAGCCTGTTTGAAGAAGTCGGCGGTCTTGATGAAAGCTTTGCCATCTCTTTGAATGACGTTGATTTTTGCCTTAAACTGCGCGAAAAGGGCTGCCTTAATATTTTTACGCCCTTTGCCGAGCTTTTCCATTATGAATCAAAGTCACGCGGCCTTGATGACCACGGTGAAAAAGCCGCAAGGTATGATGAAGAATCTGCCCGCTTCCGCGAAAAATGGTCAAACGTCCTTTTGGCGGGCGACCCTTACTATAATGTGAATTTTTCATTGGACAAAAGCGATTTTTCATTGGCAGTAAAGTAAAACTGTGTTATTATTTTATCATCATAAACATAAACGGAGGTACACATGACATACCGCGACCAATACAACTACTGGCTCACCGCCCCTTACTTTGACGAAACCACCCGCGCTGAGCTGAAAGCCATCGAAAACGATGAAAAAGAAATCGAAGACCGCTTTTATAAGGAGCTTGAATTCGGGACAGGAGGTTTGCGTGGCGTTATCGGCGCAGGAACGAACCGGATTAATCCCTTTACGGTCAGAAAGGCGACCCAGGGCCTTGCGAATTATATCATTAGCCAAGCAAACGGCAATGTCGCCGAAATCAAGCAAAAGGGTGTTGCAATCGCTTATGATTCCCGGCGAATGTCGCCGGAATTTGCTGATGAAGCGGCTCTTTGCCTTAACGCCAATGGCATAAAGGCCTATGTTTTTGAGACTCTGCGGCCAACGCCCGTGCTTTCCTTTGCCCTTAGAAAGCTAGGCTGTATTGCCGGAATCGTCATTACCGCCAGCCACAATCCCCCCGAATACAATGGTTACAAAGCTTATTGGGAAGATGGGGCGCAAATGGCATCCCCCCGCGATGAGGACGTAATCGCCGAAGTCCGCAAAGTCACCGATTTTAATGATGTAAAAACAATGCCAAAAGCAGAAGCAGAAAAAGCCGGGCTTTACCAGATTATTGGTGCTGATATAGACGATGCTTATATGGAAGAGTTAAAGAAGCAGATTATCAACCATGATATTATCGGAAAAGTAGCGGATAAACTGAAAATCGTTTACTCACCCTTTAATGGGGCTGGCAATATCCCAGTCCGCCGGATTCTTTCCGAGCTTGGCTTCAAAAATGTATATATTGTGCCGGAGCAGGAAAACCCTGACCCCAATTTTACGACTGTTGACTACCCGAATCCGGAGGACCCGAAAGCCTTTACTTTGGCCCTTGAATTAGCAAAAGAGAAAAAGGCTGACATTATTCTTGCGACTGATCCGGATGCTGACCGCTTGGGAATTTATGCTTACGACAAAGTAAGCGGCGATTTTATCCCCTTTACTGGCAATATGACGGGAATGTTAATTGCCGAATATATTCTCCGCGAACGCCGCAGGACGAAAACCATGCCCCCTAACCCGGCCATGGTTTCAACGGTGGTGACGACCAATATGGCGGCTCAAATTGCCAAAGCTTATGACATAAAATTCATCGAAGTTTTAACCGGATTTAAGTATATCGGCGAGCAGATAAAGATGTTCGAAGAAAATAAGACATTTAATTACATTTTTGGCCTTGAAGAAAGTTATGGCTGCCTAGCCGGGACTCATGCAAGGGATAAAGATGCGGTAGTTGCGGTGATGTGCTTGTGTGAAGTGGCAGCTTATTGCATGGCGAACGGCAAGACGGTTTGGGATGAAATGCTTGAGCTTTACGAGAAATACGGTTATTACAAAGAAACCCAATATGTCATCACCCTAAAAGGAATCGATGGCTCTCACAAAATCCAAGAAATTATGGACAAATTACGCAAAAATCCCCCCACGGAATTTGGCGATTTAAAAGTGCTAAAGCTTTACGACTATGAAAACGATATCATCACCGAGATGGCGACTTTGGCGGAAACACCAACGGGCCTGCCCCAGTCAAATGTCCTTTATTTTGAGCTGGATAATGATTCGTGGTGCTGCGCAAGGCCGTCCGGCACCGAACCGAAAATCAAGTTCTACATGGGTGTCAAAGGGGAAAGCCTTGCTGATGCGAAAGTAAAGGTTGAACGCTTAACCGAAGCGGTAAAAGCGAATTTGTAACAGCAACGAAATTTGCAACGAAATTTGTAGCGAAATGTGGCGTTTATGCGCAGTTTGAGCAACATCAAAAAAACGGTTAATTACCTAAAGAAAAATGGCATAAAAGATACTTTTTATGCCATTAAAGAGCGTACAAAGAAAAAAGAATTTTACGCTTATATTCCGCCAACCGCTGACACTTTGGCCGTTCAGCGTGCGTCAAGCATGGGAAAAAGCTTGGCATTTAGTATTATTGTTCCGGTTTTTAATCCCAGCTGCGAATATTTCCGGGCGATGGTCCAGTCGGTCCTAAACCAAAGCTACCCTCATTTTGAGCTAATTTTATCTGATGCCGGGACAAATGAAGAAATTACTGCCATTGCCGATGAATTTAAATCTTTGGATAACCGGGTAAAATACTATCGGATTCAGGAAATCAAAAACATTTCCGAAATAAAGGGCATTTCCGAAATCAAAGGCATTTCCGGAAACAGCAACCGCGCCTTAGAATATGCACAGGGTGATTATATTGGGCTGCTAGACCATGATGACTTGCTGGCCCCGGATGCCCTTTTTGAAATGGCGCAAGCAATCGACAACGCGATTTCGAAAAAAATTAACCCCGGCTTTTTATATTCAGATGAAGACAAATTCAGCGATAATCTTAAGTTCTATGACCATCACCGCAAGCCAAAATTAAATTTAGATTTAATTTTGTCGAATAATTATATCTGCCATTTCCTAGTCATGCGCCGCGACCTAATCAAAACGCTTGGGTTTCGGCCAGCTTTTGATGGGGCGCAGGATTATGATCTAATCTTAAGGGCTATTGATATGCTTGGCACAACGCCGCCTGTCATTCATATTGACAAAGTATTATATCATTGGCGCTGCCACGCAGGCTCAACGGCGGAGAATCCCGGGAGCAAGCACTATGCTTATGAAGCCGGCAGAAGGGCCGTTACGGATTTTATCCTTAAACGCGGTTATGATGGCGTGGTCCATCATACGAAACATCTTGGTTTTTACCGGGTTGAATATGCGCCTGATATATTTAGCCAGCGTCCGGAGGTTGGCGCGGTCGGGGGAAAGCTTCTTAAGCATAATAAAATAACAGGTGGTATTTATTTGCCTGACGGCACTTTGCTTTATGGCGGCCTTAGAAAAGAATATAGCGGATATATGCACCGGGCAATGCTTTGCCAGGAAGCTCATGCCATTGATATCCGGGTCATGAAAATATCGCCCTTAGCTGTTAAAATTTTTGCGGAAGCAACCGGGTATAAATATTTAGAGAATAAGCAGACTGGCCGTTTTGACTGGCGAGCTTCATTAGGTGAAAGTGCCGATTTCGTGAAAATAAGCCTAGATTTTTGTGAAAAATTAAAAGCAGCCGGATTTACAATTGTCTGGGATCCCTTAATGATTGAGAGGATATGATGAGCGTTTGTCAAACCACGATTATTATCCCCAACTTTAACGGCATTCACTATTTAGGTGAATGCCTAAAATCGGTATATGAAGACCTTGGCGCAAATCGCGGCGCAAATCTTGGAACGGATAAAAAAATAACACCTGTTATTGTAATCGATAATGGCTCAACTGACGGAAGCATAGAATTTCTTAACCGCAATTACCCCGATCTTAAACTGATTGCCCTTGCTGAAAATACAGGTTTCGCCAATGCGGTTAACTTAGGAATCAAGGCAGCGGCTTCCGAATTTGTCATCTTATTAAATAACGATACGGTCATAAAGACAGGCTTTATCAATGGCCTTACCGAAGCCATTAAAGAAGATGACCGCATTTTTTCCGTCGCGGCCAAAATGCTCAAGATGGAAAAACCGGACATAATCGACAGCGCGGGAGATTTTTATAGTGTTTTTGGTTGGGCATATGCCCGGGGCAAAGGGAAAAGGGATGTTGGTTATGAAAAAGAAATTGATATTTTTTCGGCTTGTGCCGGGGCGGCTATTTATCGGCGTTCGGCCCTTTTAAAGCTGGGCTTATTTGATGAAGCCCATTTTGCCTATCTTGAGGACGTTGATATTGGATATTCCGCCCGCCTTAACGGCTATAAGAATCGCTTTTGCCCAGAAGCGAAAGTACTTCATGCCGGAAGCGCGTCAAGCGGCTCAAGGTATAATGAGTGGAAAACTAGCTTGGCTTCGCGTAATAGCGTTTATCTTATCTATAAAAATATGCCAGTCCTGCAATTAATCTTAAACCTGCCTTTTCTGTTAGCCGGATTTTTGCTTAAGTTTCTTTTTTTCAGCGGGAAAAATATGGGCTTATTATACCTTAAAGGTTTGGTTAATGGCTTGAAGCTGTCATTCACAGCCCATGCCCGCGCGCGCAAAGTCCGCTTCCGCTGGGCAAATTTTAAGTATTATCTGCTGGTGCAGTTAGAGATGTATAAATCTGTTCTCTTAATAAAAAATTAAGTTGTCGAATCCCACAAGATATAGTAAAATATCTTAAAAGATACGCATATTTTGTGATAGGATATTATTCCTCAAGAAGGAAAACCTAAACCTTATGATTAAGGACAATCAAAAAGTATTTAACAGGATTCATGTTTTGTTAGATGCGGCAATCGTGGCAGTCTCTTATTGCCTGGCATGGTTAATAAAATTTAGACTGCCATACTTTGTTGATGACAATGCTGGGGCATTGCCGATGGCCACTTATATGAACGCCCTTTTTCTTCTTGTGCCTGGCTATATTGCCCTTTATACTTTTTTCAATATGTATACGCCCAAGCGGGCAACCCGGCGCAAGTACGAGATAATCAGCATCATCCAGACCAACACGATTGGCATTTTGTTCTTGATGGTGGCTTTATTTATCCTAAAGCAAGAGGACTTTTCCCGGCAGATGATTTTCATCTTTTACGTCCTCAATATAATTTTCTCAACCTTAGCCCGCTTCGCCTTAAGAAGCGGCTTGCAATATATCCGCCGGATGCGTTACAATCTGCGCTATATTTTGCTGGTTGGTTATTCACGCGCCGCCGAAGAATATATTACCCGGATCAACCAGAATCCGCAATGGGGTTATGTCGTCCGGGCGATTCTTGACGACCGCATCCCCCGCGGCACGATGTATAAGGGGGTCAAAGTAGTTGGCAGGATTGAAAACCTTTTATATATTTTGCCGGAAAACAAGCTTGATGAAATAGCAATTACCCTGTCATTATCCGATTATGACCAGTTAGAAGAGATAATAGACTTATGCGAAAAATCCGGAGTCCATACCAAATTCATTCCGGATTATAACGCCCTAGTCCCAAGCCGCCCCTATACCGAGGATTTGATGGGGCTTCCGGTCATCAATATCCGTTACGTCCCGCTGACCAATACAATTAATTGGCTGATTAAGCGTGGTGTTGATATTGTCGGGGCAATTGTTGGCTTAATTGTTTTTTCGCCATTCATGCTGGCGGCGGCGATTGGAATCCGCCTTTCCAGCCGCGGGCCGATTATTTTTAAGCAGGAAAGGGTGGGCTTGCAAAACAAACCCTTCCATATATATAAGTTCCGGACCATGGAAATGAAAAAAGACAGTTCGCGGTCGTGGACAATAAAAGACGACCCGCGGGTAACCAAAATCGGGAAACTGCTCCGCAGCACCAGCATTGATGAAGTGCCGCAGTTTTTTAATATTTTAATCGGTGAAATGAGCCTGGTTGGGCCAAGGCCGGAGCAATCATTGTTTGTTGAGCAGTTTAAAGAAGAAATTCCCCGCTATATGATAAAGCACCAAGTCCGACCGGGCCTGACCGGGTGGGCGCAGATTAATGGCCTGCGCGGCGACACATCGATTAGGAAAAGAATTGAGTATGATATTTTTTATATTGAAAACTGGAGTTTTTTCCTCGATGTAAAAATTATCTTAATGACGATTTTTAAAGGATTTATCAGCAAGAACGCTTATTGAAAAAAGCTTGGCATAAGAAAGCAATTTAATTTACAAGGAGAAAAAAATGGCAGCAAGAAGAAAACCCGAACCTCAAAGCAGACGGCCGTCCGGACGGCGGAAAAAGAAGAAAAAAACCGGAAAGATAATTTTATTCATCATTGAAATTTTCGCCCTGATTCTGGTAACAATGTTTTTGTATAGTGCCTTAAAAGTCGAGCGGGTCGGAAAAGTAAATATTGCGGAGGGTTCGATTGTCATCAATGAAACAGTAAAGGAACACGCCGAGGCAGTAATGAAAGGCTTCCGTAATGTGGCTTTATTTGGCGTTGACTCAACGGACGGGCGTTTAGACAAAAATACCCGCACCGACACAATTATGATTGCTTCGATTAACCTTGATAACGGCGAAGTCCGCTTAGTGTCCGTCTACCGTGATACTTATCTTAACCTGGGCAATGACCGCTACAACAAAGCTAACGCAGCTTATGCCCAAGGCGGGCCGGAACAGGCTATTAATATGCTTAATATGAACCTTGACCTAAACATCAAGGATTTTGTCACCGTTGGTTTCAGAGGGGTGATGGAAACAGTTGACGCCCTTGGCGGAATCATGATCAATGTAACTGATGCGGAACTTACCCATATCAACAATTACCAGCAGACAATGGCCAAGGATCTTAGGCGTGATTTTGTCCCGGTTGCCCATTCCGGCTTGCAAAGGCTTGACGGATTGCAAGCAACCGCTTATTGCCGGATTCGTTATACCGCCGGTGATGATTTCCGGCGGGCGGAACGGAATCGGGAAGTTTTAAAGCAGATTTTAGATGAAGCTAAAAAAGCATCCCCGGCAACGATTAACAAGATTGCCGATGAAGTATTCGGCTCAATTTATACATCGTTTGATTTGGCTGACATTATTACGCTTCTTGCTGACATCACAAAATACCGCGTTGTTGATGACAGCGGATTCCCGGAAGAAGCAATGCGGACCACCGGAACGATCGGCAGGGCAGGAAGCTGCGTCGTTCCGCTTGACCTCGAAAAAAATTCAATCTGGCTCCACGAATTTTTGTTCGCTTTTGAAGAATACGCCCCCTCGGCAGAGCTTAAGTCATACAGCGAAAAAATCAGAAGCGATACTTCGCAATACTTGAGATAATATAGAGACCATAAAATGCGGAGCAATCCGTGTATTATCTCATGGGTAAACTTAACCGCCCGATAGGGCAGATTTTGAAAGGCCCCTATGACCGTAGACGTGATTATCCTCACCTACAAACCGGAGCAGAAATTCCTCAAAATACTTGAAGCCCTAAAAACCCAAACCCTTAGGCCCGGCAAAATCATCATTATTAATACAGGGAAGCAATACTTTGAGGAATTGATACCGGAAGAGGAATTTCTTGATAAAAATGACACTAGTGTCATTTTTCATCTTGATGAGAAAGAATTTGACCATGGGAAGGCCCGCAATCTTGCGGTTTCCCATGTTAATTCTGACAGCTTTGTCATGATGACCCAAGATGCAATCCCGGCTGACAATTACCTATTAGTAAACTTGCTTAAAACCCTTGCTGATAAAAAAATAGCGGTTTCTTATGCCAGGCAGCTGCCTAATAATGAAAATGATGAGCTGGAAAAATTTATCCGCCATTTTAATTATGGAATAGCTCCGCTGACGAAATCAAAAGCCGATATAGAAAAACTGGGGATTAAAGCTTATTTTTGCTCAAATGTCTGTGCTTTGTACAACACAAAAATCTTTCTGGAGCTGGGCGGATTTGTCGATAAGACAATCTTTAATGAAGATATGATTTATGCGAAAAAAGCGATTGATAACGACTTTTTAATCCACTATGAACCCAAAGCGGTAGTTTTCCATGCCCACAACTATTCATTTAGGCAGCAGCTTAAAAGAAATTTTGATCTGGGTGTTTCCCATGCGGAATATCCGGATGTTTTTTCCGGCCTTACAGCCGAATCCGAGGGCTTAAAGATGGTAAAAGCCGCCGCTATTTACTTATTCAAAAAAGGAAAACCGGGCTTAGTTTTTAAGCTATTTTGCCAAAGCCTGGCAAAATACCGCGGTTTCCGCCTTGGCCGCAATCATCAAAAGCTTAAGATGGCTAAGATCCTTAAATATACCAACAATCCTAATTACTGGGCTTAAAACAGTTCAGAGTTTTATCAAATCTCTATCACAATTTAGACACAATTCACCTTTAAAATGGAAAAAGTAGCTTGCCAAATAGTAGAGGAGAAATGAGTATGTTCGATTACGAAAACCAAGCAAATCCAATTAATGAACCAGCAAATCCCCAAGCAATGCCCTCACCCAACCTAAATCATTTATCACAGCAAAGTACTGGAAAAGAGAAAAATACCATCAGCATCGGAAAGAAAATCATGCTTGCGATGAGTTTGGGCCTATTTTTCGGAATTTTTTGCGGTTTGGGTTACCAAGCAGTAAGCACCGCTTCAAGCTTTATTTTCGGAGGGATCGGGCAGGATATTTTTTCCCCCAATGAAAAAATAATTGATGATGCCGTGGAAGCGATGGGCGGAGCAATGGGCGGAGGGGCATTTGATGAAATGGCTCCCAGCCTTAGGACAACCGGATTGATAGAGAACACCCAGCCGGCCGTAGCCATTGTTACAGATGTAACCAATGTCGTTGAAGAAGTAATGCCGGCGGTGGTGTCAGTCAGCAATATTTATACAGAAATATATAGTTATTTTGGCCGCCAGTTTACTGATGAAGGGGAGTCAAGCGGCTCAGGAATTATTGTTGGTGAAAATGAAGAAGAAATTTTAATTGTGACCAATTACCACGTTGTCCAATCGGCAACGACCTTGAATATCCAGTTTGTTGACGGAAGTGTTGCCGAAGCTTTAGTCAAAGGCAGCAACCCGAACATGGATTTGGCAGTTGTTGCTGTCAATTTGGCGGATCTAAGCATTGATACATTAAATAGCATTGCCATCGCAACCTTGGGTGATTCCGACGTCTTAAAGGTTGGCGAACCAGCGATTGCCATCGGCAATGCAATGGGGTATGGCCAATCAGTAACAAGCGGGGTCATCAGCGCGATTGACCGGGAAACATCTTATTTTACCGGGGGATATAGCGGCGGGGGTTACCAGATCGAAGGCTATTTTATCCAAACTGACGCGGCGATAAATCCCGGCAATTCCGGCGGAGCGTTGCTAAATATCAAAGGTGAAGTAATCGGGATTAACTCAAGCAAAATCGGCGGATCGATTATTGAGGGCATGGGTTATGCAATCCCCATTTCGGCGGCGAAGCCAATTATTGCCGATTTGATGACCCAAGTAACCAGGGCAAGGGTTTCCGAAGAAAACCAAGGCTTTATCGGAATAACCGGAGTGACGGTCAGTGATGAAATATCAGATTTGTACGGCTTGCCCAAAGGTGTTTATATTCACAAAGTCCATGAGGACACGGCCGCGGAGCAATACGGCCTAAAAGACCGCGATATCATCACCCACTTTGATGGCCATGAAATTATCAGCTGGGAGGAACTCCTAAAGCAAATTTCTTACTATAGTGCCGGGACAGAAGTCGTAATTACCTTAATCCGCGGCGATGCGATTAACGGGTACAACGAAATGAGGATTGCTTTAGTCCTTGGCTCGCGAAACTAACGCCGCTAAACGCCGCTAAAAACGAATTTTACCACTTAATCATAACTCCCATCACTTTTTCATAAACTAAAAAAAACGAATAAATTCATAAGAATTATTCGTTAAATGAAAAGTGATGGGATTTTTATGTTGAAAATTTTTATCAATAAAAAGGCAAATATCCTGCTGATGATATTGATGGTGCTTGCGGTTCTTAGTCTGATTGGTTGCGGCAAAGCAGAAGACAAGACAAAAAAAATAAAGGATTTGGACTTTACGGTGCTGGCGGACGAAGTGATCCCGGCTGAACTTAAAACGCTGATCGAGGACAAAAAAGGCCAGGAGTTTAAGCTCACTTACCAAGATAGCGGCTTTTTATATATTTGCATTGGTTACGGAAAAATGGACACAGGCGGCTACTCAATAAAAGTTGAGGAGCTTTATGAAACGATGAACGCAATCTATGTCAGCACCCTTTTAATCGGGCCAGAACCCGGAAGCATCGACCTGACCAAAAAAAACAGCCCATCATATCCGCTGGTGGTGATAAAGATAAAGGAATTGGGTAAGAGCGTGGTGTTTGCCTGATAATTGGAAATATTTGGGAATAAGTCCATTTATTGTTGAAATTCATCTAAAATTCTGGTAGTATATAAACAGCAATGATCGGTTGAATTATTAGAGGGACAAAGGTTAAAAGAAGTCTCCAGACTTTGAAAGAAGCGAGGCCATAATAATGAATAATAAATACATAATTAGCTTAGACATCGGCACAAACAGCGTTGGCTGGGCAGTAATGAACGAAGATTTTAGCTTGGCAAAATCCAATAAAAAGATTACATCTATTGAAGAAGGCAAACGGGAAACGATACGCAAACGCACCAACTTATGGGGAGTCCGCCTGTTTGAAGAAGGAAAGACTGCTGCTGGCACCAGAGGCAAAAGAGGGATGCGCCGCCGGATTTCGCGGCGGAAGAAGCGGCTTATTTATTTGCGTGAAATTTTTGAGCCGCATATTGGGAAATTTGATGACAGCTTTTTTATCAGAATGAATGAGAGCTTTCTTCAAAATAAGGACGATCTTAAAAAAGTAAAAACAAAATATCCGCTCTTTAATGGAAAAAGCGGAGACGGTGAAACTTTTGCCGATGAAAAAGATTATTATCAAAAATATCCGACCATTTATCACTTGCGCCAACGCTTACTCGATGATAAAAGCCAGGCTGATTTGCGCTTGGTTTATCTGGCAATGCACCATATCTTGAAATTCAGGGGGAACTTTATTTATCAAGGGCAAGATTTTGATTTTGAGAATTTAAGCGTCCTAGAAAGCCTTAAGGAGTTACTAACGTTATATAGCAAAGCCACGGCGATAGATTTTAGCTTTGAAAATATTGAAAAAGCAGATGAAATTTTGACAAACCGTAATTTGTCACGGTCAAAAAAGGCCGCAGACTTAACCAGCCATTTTAGTATGCCGGACAAGAACATTAATAAACAGCAGCAAGCATTATATGCCGCAATAGTCGGAAATGGCATTAATGTTGCTGCGATTTTTGGAAATGATGAATATAAAAATGACGAAATTCCTAGAGGTGCTGATTTCAAATACTCCAAAGAAAACTATGAAGAAACGCTGGCAAAATATGAAGCCCTCATTGCCCCCGAAGAATTTGACGTGCTGGCAGCTGGCAAAAAAGTTTACGAAGCCATTGTACTTTGCAATATTTTAACCCACGAAACCCTTTCCGCTTCCATGAAACACAAATACGAAGAGCATGGAAGGCAGCTTGAAAAGCTAAAGCAGTATGCAAAAGAAGCAGGAATTTTTGATGAGCTTTTCGGAAAAGAGGGGGCGTATACTTTATATGTCAGCGGCAAATCACGAGAAGTTTTTTATAAGAAACTAACGGCATTGCTGGCTAAGTCAGAATTTTGGGAAGAAATAAAAACAGAAATCGAATTTGACCGCTATATGCCAAAGCAACGCATGAGTGACAATGGCGCGATACCATACCAAGTGCATGAATACGAACTATTAAAGATAATCGAGAACCAAAAGGAATTTTATCCTTTTCTTGGAGAGATGGTAAAAATAGAAAAAGAAGATGATGAGGGTAAGATATCTGATTCTTATGAGTACAAAATCCAAACCCTGATGAAGTTTCGCATCCCATATTATGTCGGGCCGTTAACCCCGAAAGCAGACGGAAAATCCCGCTTTGCGTGGCTTAAAAAACAATCCGGCATGGAAACCGAAAATATTACGCCATGGAATTTCGGACAAGTTGTTGATAAGGAAGCGTCAGCAATAGAGTTTATCGACCGCATGACGAATTTCTGTACTTACTTGCCCCAAGAGAAAGTCTTGCCTGACAATTCCCTAATATATCAAGAGTTCAAAATCTATAATGAATTAATAACTTGCGGTTGGTGCGAAAAAGGAAGCAAAAAATACTTTAACCCGGATTTGCGGGCGAAAATTGTCGCGAAGCTGTTCAAGAAGCATAAAAAAGTAAGTGCGGATAAAATGATACTTTTTTTGAGAAGTGAAGGCTATGCGGATATTACGGTGCGTGACTTGTTTGGCATTGATATTTTAGCGAAGTCGCCGGGCTATAATAATAGCTATAGCACATATATTGACTTCATTAATGCTGGAATAAGCGCAGAGATGTTAGAAAATAACCGCTTAATATTCGAAGAAATCATTAAATGGCAGACTATTTTTGAGGACAAGAAAATTCTTAGGAAGGCAATTAACTCTGCAAACAAAACTAAGTGGGACAACCTTTTAAGTGAATCACAGATAAAAAACCTTGCCGCAATTCGTTTAAAAGGCTGGGGGCGTCTTTCGGCAAAACTCTTAACAGGCATTCGCCATACCAATGGCAAAACAATCCTCGAAAACTTAAAAGAAGAAAACTTTAATAATTTTATGCGCCTGATTGAAGATGAAAAAATAGCGGCGGCAATTAGAGAGGGATCAGTTGAAGAGGGAAATACTAAAACGCTTAACTATGGCATGGTTGCTGATTTGGCAGGCTCGCCAGCACTTAAAAAAGGCATCTGGCAAAGCTTGAAAATAATCAAAGAACTGGAATCACATTTAGGCATGGAAAATATCTCAAAAGTCGTTTTGGAGATTCCAAGAGGCGGCTCTGGCGGCAGCGGCAGGACCAAAAGCAGGAAACGACAAATTGAAGATTTTTACAGTAAATTTACTGAAAATACAACTGAATCTTTGGAAGCAATGAGCCCCGGCCTTAAAGCGGAATTTGCGGACACTCATGAAAAGGATTTTGATAAAGAACGCATCTTTTTGTATTTTTTGCAAAACGCCAAGTGTATGTATAGCGGAAAATCCCTTACTTTAGGCGATATTTCTAGCTACGAGGTAGACCATATTATCCCTCAAACGCTTATAAAAGATGATTCCATCGATAATAAAGTGCTTGTAAAGCGTGAGGAAAATCAAAATAAGGGCGGCGATGTGCCTAGTGAGAAAATTGTTGGGAAGATGAAAGGATATTGGGAGATGCTTGCAAAAAATGGCCAAGTATCGAAAAGAAAGCTTGCGAATCTCACCATCGGCAAATTAACTGACAAAGTTAAAGAAGATTTTATTAACCGCCAGCTAGTTGAAACAAGGCAGATTACAAAGCACGTCGCCAACATTTTACTGGCTCATTTTGAAGGAACGGATATCGAAATATTAACCCCGAGATCTTCCCTGACCCACCAATTTAGGGACGGCATTATTTACGTGCCAGATAAGGAGTTTGATTATCAAAAGGAACTGGAAAACGGAACGCACTTCGAACACGATGGCAAAGAGTTTTTGCTTGATGGCGATGGTGAATTTGTTGAAAGTAAATACAATAATTCTAATTTTGTTAAAGTTCACTTTCATGAAAAGTATCACAAAAATCGCGGCATAAATGATTATCATCATGCCCATGACGCTTATCTTAATGCAGTCGTCGCCCATTTCATTTATGGCATGAATCCTGAGCTTCGTGAGTTATGGGTGTATGGCAAATATCATAAAAGGCAAAAAGACATTGTTGGAAAGGAAGCTTTTAAGCGCAGAAATTATGATAAGCAATTATTGACGGGAATGGCAGAGAATACTTGGGAAATGATGATAGATAATGAGCTGGTTAGCTTTGAACGCGATGAAGTTCTTGGCAAAATTCAGACGGCTTTGGGATATCGGAATATGAACATCGTTAAAAAGACAGAAAAACTAATCGGAAAATTCGGCGATGAAACTATTTATAAAAAAGATGCCAATGCTACCCCGGTAAAAAGAGATTTGAACCCCGCTTTATATGGCGGGACAAAAGCTCCGGTCTCTGCTTTTACAGTTGTTGTCCGTAATAATAGGGGAATAATAGAGCCTTTGTCGATGCCATCCATGTCAGCAGACGGTTATTTGAAATCGAAAAACAGGCTGGAATTTATCCAGCTATTATATCCAAGCAAAAATATCAGCGAAATTATTTTGGATGTCGTGCCAAAGTATACAAAGTATATCAAATATGGTATTCCAAGGCTGCTTGCCAGTTATAAAGAAGCTCAATGCGGAGTACAATTGCCGCCGATAAAGATGGTAAATGAAAAATCCAGCGCGGAAGAGATGTTAAAGGTTTATGATTCGTTGGCTGATTTCATTGCCAAGAACCAGCTTTTTAGTGACGCAAAAATAACGTTGTTAAAGAATAAGATTAAAGATAACTTTGCTGCTTATGGGACAGACGAGAAATTAAAGGTAATTTCCGAACTGCTTAGGGTTTCTAATGGTTCGAACCAGGGCCTAAACGCATTGAAAAAAGCCGGGCTAGAAACTACTGCGCAGCAACTAACAAGCAAAGAAAACCTTATTTCAAATGATGTAATCATTATATCTCAATCGGTGGCGGGATTATATGAAACAAGGCGAAAAATAAAGTAGCGGCAGCCCCATAATGACGCGCTGCATAAAAAAAAGAGCGATGAACGCTCTTATTCTTAAAAGAATTGGGTACGCATTTGCTTATTTTAACTTCGCCATGTTGATTTGAATGCTTCCAACGATTAAATAATACTATTTTTACAAAGGATTGTCAAGGGGAAAATTAAAAAGATCGGCGAGGTGCAACATGGCATTTAGAGCTGTAATTGTAAACAATCACAGCAAGTTGTCTTACAAAAACAATAACTTGATTTATAAATCAGAGTCGCACACCGAAACAGTTCCCATTTCGGAAATCGATTTACTGATTATGGAAACAACGGATATTGCCATAACAACAGCCCTGATCAGCAAACTTTCGGAAAATAATGTCGCGGTTATTTTTTGTGATCCAAAGCGGTTGCCAGCCGCACAGCTGATACCATATTATGGAAAGCATGACTCATCTTTGCAAATTCAAAAACAGATAGAATGGAGCGACGGTCAAAAAAATAAAGCATGGAAAGAAATTTTACAGCAAAAAATATTCAACCAAAGCCTGTTCCTAAAATATCATCACTTTACCGAAAAGGCGGAGACATTATCAAAATTTTCAGAAGAAATTAAGGATAATGACTTGAGCAACAGAGAAGGGCATTCGGCGAGAATATTTTTTAACACCCTTTATGGCAACAGCTTTTCGCGTGACATAATAAATGATATCAATGCCGGATTGGACTATGGATATACGCTTTTAATGTCCATGTTTGCACGGGAAATAGTAAAATGCGGGTGTTTAACCCAAATCGGGATCAACCATGCAAATCAGTTCAATCCTTTTAATTTGGCAAGTGATTTGATGGAGCCTTTCCGGGTTGTGGCTGATATAATTGTTTATGAAAATAGAACTAAAGAGATACCGTTTATTAAACGGCGCTTATACGAGATGTTTAATAGAACCTATCACTATGGCGGCGCAAAAATGTATCTGACCAATATTGTGCAGCATTACACCAAGCAGTCCTTGGACTTTATGCACGATACAGCCTCCGATATGCCAGTATTTATTTTGGAAAGCCTATGAGTTATCGTTTTATGAGATTGCTTTTAATGTTTGATATGCCCACCAAAACTATCGAAGACAAGCGGGAGTATCGAAAGTTCCGTAAGTTTTTGATAAGTGAAGGTTTTCTTATGCACCAATATTCAGTTTACACAAAGCTAATCATAAATGATACAGCAACGCAAGCGATGTTATTAAGGCTGGAAAAAAATCAGCCTAAAAATGGTAAGGTAAGTATTTTGAAAGTAACTGAAAAACAATACGCACGCATGGTTTACCTAATTGGTGAAAAAAACACGAGCGTGCAAAATTCGGATGCAAGAATTGTTTTCCTTGGAGGTGATACGTTAGATGGGATGGAGCCTGAATTTTGAAATGCTGGACAAACCAATCCGGGTTTTTGGCATGACAAGTTTTGTTATTCAAAGCAGAACTGTTTTTGCAAAGCTGATTCAAAATTTATATCAATATACTGAAGAAACGAAAGAGTTGAAATTATTTGACGATGATTATAAGCAATTAAAAAAAGATGAGCTGTTGGTGCTTACTGATATGCTGGGGTATGATATCAATTCGGTGTCGGTTCTTAAGCTTTTATACAAAGACTTAGAACAGCAAATATCCCTTGAGCCAGAAATCAAAATGGAGATTGAGGATGCAATCAATATGGCAATGAACTTGATAAATAAAGAGTTTTTGCATTTTGAGCTGGATTTAGAAAGTGACAAAGTTGAGATTAACAGCTTTTTTAAGGCAATGAATATGCGTATTCATGTCGAGTCATCAACTATTTTTGAAAGGGCTTTGGATATTCTGCGTGTCTTTAAATATTTGGCAAAAAAGAAATTGCTGGTTTTTGTCAATCTTAGCACATATTTAAGCCGCAGCGAGGTAGAAGCTTTGGCAGAGCAAGTTGAGTTACTTAATATATCAGTGTTAATGCTCGACAATGCCCCTTTTGAAGCGAAAATAAATCAAATAATTATGGACGAAGACTATGTACTTTTGCCTAATATTATGGTATAATGTCGATACTGACGTATCGACTTATAAAAATGCTTCGCATTTTCCCTTGGAAGGATTTAATTGGCTCGTGCGTGTGGATTTATGGTATAATGTCACTAAGACATTATACCAGCGCAGTTTTAGTGCGCATCCCCCGGTGGGGTCATGATTTCGTTAGAAATCATGGTATAATGAATAACCAGCAGAAAAGCAAGCGACCACAAACGACTGCAAACGACTCAAGCAGTCGAGGGGCATTTGTTTTCACCCACCATGTCCTTTATGGTGTTTAGTCAACGACAGACCGCAGGTCTGGAGTTACTGTTAGTTATGTATATAATTGCTGATTTTGTACATTGAAAATTAAATAAAGTAGCATTTGAATCTAAAGGGCTTCGCCAGCCTAAGTGGAAGCAAAAAATATCGCAATGAGTATTACGCGAGGTTTTAGAGCCATGTTGATTTGAATGCTACCAAAACTATGAACTTTGCAGATGGTTTTGAGTTAGGTTTTAGAGCCATGTTGATTTGAATGCTACCAAAACGTAAAAGATGATGATAAGGGACAACAACAAGTTTTAGAGCCATGTTGATTTGAATGCTACCAAAACATGTTTCTTGATAATACAAGTATACCATATGTTTTAGAGCCATGTTGATTTGAATGCTACCAAAACAAATTTATAATCGCAATATAATCTATGATAGTTTTAGAGCCATGTTGATTTGAATGCTACCAAAACGATGTCATGCGAGGAAATTAAATGGGAATAGTTTTAGAGCCATGTTGATTTGAATGCTACCAAAACGCCATGCGGACGAGATTACATTGGAATGGGGTTTTAGAGCCATGTTGATTTGAATGCTACCAAAACTGTCCGCGAGGCACTAGAATACACCGAACTGTTTTAGAGCCATGTTGATTTGAATGCTACCAAAACCAGGAACATTGCAATCCATGCAAATATGCCGTTTTAGAGCCATGTTGATTTGAATGCTACCAAAACTTTATCCGCCAGTAAAGCACCTCGGCAAGGTTTTAGAGCCATGTTGATTTGAATGCTACCAAAACGCATCACCAGGCCCGGGCATATTCAAGCAAGTTTTAGAGCCATGTTGATTTGAATGCTACCAAAACATCGGCGTAAAACAGCCAATCTAAGTTGCGGTTTTAGAGCCATGTTGATTTGAATGCTACCAAAACTTTCGAACTGCTTTCTTTTCTTTTTGTGGCGTTTTAGAGCCATGTTGATTTGAATGCTACCAAAACTATTTATTGAATCACGAAAACGTCAGGAAGGTTTTAGAGCCATGTTGATTTGAATGCTACCAAAACGGCGATACAGAAACTAAAGGAACTTTCAGCGTTTTAGAGCCATGTTGATTTGAATGCTACCAAAACCTTGTCCATATCGTCAATCAGCAACGGGTAGTTTTAGAGCCATGTTGATTTGAATGCTACCAAAACTACACAAAATTGATGACACGCCGCCGCAATGTTTTAGAGCCATGTTGATTTGAATGCTGCCAAAACGATAAGGTTTTTCTGCTAAGCTTGGAAGAAGTTTTAGAGCCATGTTGATTTGAATGCTGCCAAAACCTAATAACACGTCCATGATTAGCTTCCCAGGTTTTAGAGCCATGTTGATTTGAATGCTGCCAAAACGGAGTCATTACGGATGTCCGTCCATTCGCTGTTTTAGAGCCATGTTGATTTGAATGCTACCAAAACCTTTATTGACAACAGGGGCAATGTCAGAATGTTTTAGAGCCATGTTGATTTGAATGCTGCCAAAACAAATGTTCATCGCGGCCGGTGGGGGTAATGGTTTTAGAGCCATGTTGATTTGAATGCTGCCAAAACTTCATGCTCCGCCTTTAACCCCGTCACCCAGTTTTAGAGCCATGTTGATTTGAATGCTGCCAAAACCCCATCATCTTGCTTGTTTCATTGTCTACTGTTTTAGAGCCATGTTGATTTGAATGCTGCCAAAACGACAAGGTGTTCCTGCTAAGCCTTGATGAGGTTTTAGAGCCATGTTGATTTGAATGCTGCCAAAACAACTATTGTGGGAATTGGGCAGACTTGACAGTTTTAGAGCCATGTTGATTTGAATGCTACCAAAACAATGTACGACTTAATTTACTCTGATCCACCGTTTTAGAGCCATGTTGATTTGAATGCTACCAAAACGATACGGCTAGCGAGTGAAGGAAAATGATAGTTTTAGAGCCATGTTGATTTGAATGCTACCAAAACTGTCGGCCAATTCCAAAAAGTGCAATCCCAGTTTTAGAGCCATGTTGATTTGAATGCTACCAAAACTTCAATCGACGAAAGCGCGGCGGCGGGATGTTTTAGAGCCATGTTGATTTGAATGCTACCAAAACCTCGATGCCCATTTCAAGGTCGTTGCCCATGTTTTAGAGCCATGTTGATTTGAATGCTACCAAAACGGCGTAGATGAGCCCGTCAAACCCGCCCAAGTTTTAGAGCCATGTTGATTTGAATGCTACCAAAACCCCCCGAAGATAAGGAATCCATCATCGATTGTTTTAGAGCCATGTTGATTTGAATGCTACCAAAACCGGCCTTGATTGTCGCAAGCTCCCTCATGAGTTTTAGAGCCATGTTGATTTGAATGCTACCAAAACGAGTACCGCTTCTTGTGCTTCGGCGGGAAGGTTTTAGAGCCATGTTGATTTGAATGCTACCAAAACTACACTTAGCAACAATTGATAAAACAATAGGTTTTAGAGCCATGTTGATTTGAATGCTACCAAAACATGACCGTCTGATTTTATGTACTTGACTTTGTTTTAGAGCCATGTTGATTTGAATGCTACCAAAACGACCTAAAAGAGCGCCTCGACAGCATAGGCGTTTTAGAGCCATGTTGATTTGAATGCTACCAAAACGGCGGACGCGAAAAAATACATCCGCGAATGGTTTTAGAGCCATGTTGATTTGAATGCTACCAAAACAAGGCAAGATGACGATTAGTGGCTTGCAGGGTTTTAGAGCCATGTTGATTTGAATGCTGCCAAAACCAAGGCGGGCGCGAACATCAATGCGGTTCGGTTTTAGAGCCATGTTGATTTGAATGCTGCCAAAACCTTGGGGCGGTACGCGGAAACATCCAAAAGGTTTTAGAGCCATGTTGATTTGAATGCTACCAAAACCCATTGCGGCCATTATGATTGCTATCCTGAGTTTTAGAGCCATGTTGATTTGAATGCTACCAAATATGAATTTGCTATAAAACAAGTCGGTGGGGAAAATTATATCTTATTCGCCGTGATGCACGCCGATGAGCGAAATCAGACCCTTTCTGACGAGTTGGGTAAGGACGTATATCACTATCATTTACACGTTGTTTATATCCCTGTCGTTGACAAGGAAATCAAGTGGAACTTTTAATTACGCTCCCGAAAAGATAAAGGAAGTTGTTACAAGTGTATTGGGTTTGAAAAAACAGGAACAGGAACAGGAGCAGGCTCAAGAATTGGCACGGCAGCAACGGCAGCAGAATAAGCAAAAGAGCCGTGATAGAGGGGGAAGGTAACGCCCGATTATTGGCGAACGTAAATGAAATTTATATTATGTATGATGAGGTGCGAATAATGTTTTTTGAAACAAAAGACCTAATAGCGGACGAATTGATTTTAGATGATGCAGAAGACTTCCATAGAGTTTGTAACCAACCATTTATTACAAAATGGATGGAAGATTGGAAAATGAGTTTGGAGCAAGTTAAACCCCTTTTAGCTTATTTTGTTACAGGTTATGATGTTAGAAATCCTGAGCAAGTTCCTTTTATAATGGCAATCAGGACAAAAGAAAGAAAATCCATCGGAATATGCGGATTTGGTCCGAAAGAAGAATTGGCAGGAGAGGCAGAAATCGCTTATTTCATTGATGAGGATTGTGCAAGAAGAGGGTTTATGAGCCAAATTATAGAAAAAGCGATTGATTATTACTTTGTAATGACTGAAAAAAACTATTTGTGCGCCTTGGTTGATGAGGACAATATTCCATCAAAGAAAATACTGGTAAAAAACAACTTTATTTATAATAAGGTTGACGATCCAAATGGCATACACAAATCACATTATCGTTGTTACCTTACCTCATAAGCATTAACTTCGTTGGGAAAAGTTTCTCACAATTGTCTATTTTCCACCGCGCTTCCGCCGCGCCTTTGTCTTTGTCAATCTTTTTGGTTGGGGCTATTTGTTGTCGTATCACCGTCTGGCCACATAAGCAAAAAGATGTTGACAAATATTTTTATATTTGTTACAATAGCTTTAGCTGGAGGAAAGATAATATGAAGTCATACTCATCGAGGGACATAATAAAAATACTGGAAGCAGACGGATGGTATCATGTAAATACAACAGGCAGCCATCACCAGTATAAACATCAGCTCAAAAAGGGAAGGGTGACAGTAAAGCATCCCAGCAAGGATATACCGCTCCCAACGCTGAAAATTATAGAAAAACAATCAGGGCTAAAATTTTAAGCCATAAAAAGGAGAATTATGGAAAAACCGAAAAATTATTATTATCCCGCAATTTTCACATATGAAGAAGGCAAGGAAATCGCTGTTATTTTTCCTGACCTTTGCGTGGCAACTAACGGCGAAACGGAACAGGAAGCTTTTACGATGGCTAAGGAATTGCTTGGATGCGTGATGTACGGGCTGGAAGAAGACGGAGAAGAGATCCCAGTTCCGTCTTCGTTAAAGGATATCGCTATATCTGACAATGAATGCGCTGTTTTAGTCGAAGTCTTCATGCCTTCCATACGGATGGCACAAATAAATAAATCTGTAAACCGCACTGTTACGTTGCCAGCCTGGCTTAATGCCTTAGCTTTGGAAAAAGATGTTAATTTTTCCCAGATATTGCAAGACTCGCTAAGGGAAAAGCTTAACGTTGGTTCTATTGGCAGATGATAAGCATATTACATTCATGCCGAAATTGTGTATAATATCGGCATGAATGTAAAGTGAGTTCCTTGGATTTATCCTATTCAAGAGTTCAACTTTCAAAATCTATCCTGCCTTAAATGTATCAAGGATTAAAGAAAATGTCAAACCCTCCATGCCTTGCCAGTAACCTCTTTTCTTCCTCATAACTAGCCAAAGACTTTCATATATTATAGCAATAACTATTGTGCCGCCGCTGGCCGGCGGATGGAGTTTAGATGAAAAAGCACATCCAAAAAATTAAATTTTCTATACTTAAATGGCGGAAAAATTTAACAGAAGAGCAAAAGCAGAGGATAAAAGAACTTGCTTTCCGCGCGACTATGGCAGTAATGATGATTGTCGCCTTGTTAAGCAGTATTACTGCCGTTACCGGGCGGAGCATTACGGTAAGCAATAATTCATCGGGGCGTGATTTGCCGATTTATTGCGTCCAGACTGACAAAAATCAATTATCCCTTTCATTTGATGCGGCTTGGGGTAACGAAGATACCCAAGCAATTCTTGACATTCTGAAAAAACATGACATCAATGTCACTTTTTTCATGACCGGGGGCTGGGTGTCGGAATACCCTGATGATGTAAAAGCTATTTTGGCTGCCGGACACGATTTGGCTAATCATAGCGAAAACCACAAACATATGTCCCGGTTAAATAATGAGCAGATTAAAGAAGAAATAATGATTGTCCATGAAAAAGTCAAAGAACTGACTGGTTATGAAATGGACCTCTTCCGTCCGCCTTACGGCGATTATGACAATGATGTCATAAAAACAGCGGCAAAAACTGGCTATCTGACAATACAATGGGACGTTGACAGCCTCGACTGGAAAGACTATGGCGTTGACTCAATCATAAAAACCGTTTGTGAGCATAAGAATCTGGGCAATGGCTCAATCATCTTAATGCACAATGGGGCAAAGTTCACCCATCAGGCACTTGACGCAATGATTGCCAAATTAAAGGATGCCGGATATGAATTTGTTCCTATTTCGGAATTGGTTTATCGTGAAAATTATAGCATGAACCATGAGGGAAGACAGATTCCCAAGAGTTAGGCTTGCGTTTACGCTTCAACTTTTCGCCTTTCTCATTTTTTGACATTTTAGGCGACCTGTGCTAAAATAAAATTGGTGTAGTTTTTTGCCGAAATTTGTAACTAATATGTGCAGCATTTTTTGATGGCAATCCCCATTTATTTGGCGGATTGTTGTTGTAATTTGCTTTCATGAGGAGGTGTGATATGTTTTGTACGAACTGTGGGAAAGAGATAAGCGAAAATGAGGTTTGCCCTTGTAAAACTGCTAATGATGAGGCGGGCCAGACTGCAGGCGGGGGAAGCGAGGGCTTGCCACAGTCCCAGGCGGTCATGGCCAATGCGGCAAAAATAGCTGCCGATTTGCAAAAAAATCCTTATGTAAACGAAATAATCACAGCAGCTAAAGGGATTTTTTCCAATAATGTCATCGACACAGTTGCGGACGCTGGAAAACGGACCGACATAATGTGGATGATTTTAGTGCCAATTTCTGCCTTAATCAGCACGGCATCAATATTTTTCGGGCTTTTTAATTATATTTTAAAAACTGCTAATTCGCTCGCAAGCGGCATGTGGTTCATATCCGGGCGGATAAAACTTAGCGACATTTTAAGCGGCGGGGTGATATTTAAAATGAATCTTAGCATATTTTTATCACTTGTAGCCAGCTTTTTCATTTTTGCAGGACTCCTTTACCTATTGATGATTGTCTGCAAAAAGAAAACTTCATTTTACAGCGTTTGCAATATGCTGGCATACGCATTGCTTCCAGCCACGGCACTCATGCTAATGGCTTATATCTTCACGTTATTCCTCCCGGCCATGTCATTAATTTTAATGATTGCAGCATTTACTGCAATGCTTGTTTTAATATACATCGGTTTCTTAAGGCTAGGTGATTTTGAGAAGCCCCCAGTTTGGCATTTTTGTGCCTATTACACCTTGGCATTGTCCGTTTCGGCATATGTCATGTCAAGATTTGTATTTGGGGCAATGACCGATTTTAGCGGATTTGGCTTAGACCGTTTGCTTTATGAATTGTTTTAAGCATTGACAACATAGCATAACTACCAAGGGGCGCTTTACTCACAACGCAAAAAGCAAAGCCCAATAAAAGGCTTATATTTCCCCGCGGGCAGACAGCTCTGCATAGTGGGCCAGTAAAACTCTCTCAAATTGCTTCCTGATTTTTTTAGGCGCCCCGTCCTTCAGCTCAAAGCCAAAGCTGCCATCCATGTCACCGCCAATGGATATTACCCAAGGGCTGTCTAAAACTTTTAATAAATCCCTGTCAATCATTCTTTATTTCCTCCAATATTCATGATTAATTTTGAGGCATCGGCGGCATTCTTTCCGTTTACCGTAAAATCCATAAATGCCTCCGCAAAAGCCTCTGCTTTGGCTGCTTCCGCATAAGATGAAATTGCGTTGGCAAAACTCCGTTCCGTTGCTTTCGGGTTGGTTTTCAGCCATTCATGGTAGGCCTTGTCGAAAGCTTCCGTGGTTGTATTGAATCCATTCCTGGGCTTTTCTGATAAAGCATGGCCAAGCTCATGGGCAACTGTTTCCCTGACAAGCTTTTCATTCCCTGCGATCCGCTTGCTGATGGTAATTTTCTTTATGCCTGGCTGGTAAAATCCCAATACGTCAGCATTGCTGAATTTTGCTTCGGTTACTTTATTAAGCTCGTTATATATGTGTCCCTTGAGTTCGGGGAAGGATTGGACGGCAATTATCTTGTAATCAACCAATGCGCGTACGCTTTACATTCATGCCGAAATTTAGCAATGCAAAACAGCAAAAAAAATTGACAAGGCACATATTATATAGTATAATTTACACACTATATCGGAGGTGATTTTATGAGCAGTCAATCAACAATTAACCTTAGTATCTGTATGGATAGAGAATTAAAGGAACAGGCAGACAGTTTGTTTTCAGAATTAGGAATGAATATGACTACCGCCATGAATGTCTTTGTTAGGCAGTCGGTACGGCTGGGCAAAATTCCGTTTGAAATAGCGCTTGACAAGCCAAACGCTAGAACTTTGGCGGCTATTCGTGAAGTTGAAAGTATACGCAGCGGGGAAATTCCTAAAAGATTTATGCCAGTCGCTGATTTTGCGAAAGAAATGGGGGAATAAATGTTAAACCCCATTTACTCTACCCAATTCAAGAAAGATTACAAACGCTGTCAAAAACGCAATTACGCTATGCCGGATTTGCTTGCCGTTATGTCCGACCTTGAAGCCGAAAAGCCGCTTGAACCAAAAAATAAGGAACATCAACTACAAGGCGATTATGCGGGCTGTTTAGAGTGCCACATTAAGCCGGATTGGTTGTTGATTTATCAAGTGGACAAGGAGTTTGACGAATTATATTTTGTGAGAACAGGAACGCACTCGGACTTGTTTTAATAATGTTAAGCCTTATCTAATGAAAAAAGGACTGGAAAATATTTCCCAGTCCTTTTTTCATCCTTTTAATAAGTTATGACAGCCCTGACTATCAGCTCCCAGATAAAATCCGCAGCCGCATTGGATGTTATGCTTACGCGTCAACTTTCTTAAGCGGCAAAATCAAGCGGCTGATATATTTGTCCCCCTGCTCGTAACCTTGGTAACTGCCCCCATGCTCCTGCATTATCTTTGTGCAGGTGTGGAGGCCAAGGGCTGTGCTTTCGACTGAATAAACGGTTTGATTAAGGGCATTGATAAATTCAATATGCAAAAAAGCGTCGGTTTCAAAGGCGACAATATCGAGCGGTTTTTCCCGGTTGGCATATTTTCTAATATTGGAAAGGGTATTGTCCAAAACGCGCTGGAGAAATTCGGGGTCAATCAAGCAAACGCCTTTAAATGCCCCCAATTCAGCATAGAATTTTACGATGAATCCGCTGTTTTCCAAGTCAAAAATCTGGTTATCGATTAGGCTTTCAATCAAAATTTGCGTCCGGATTAACTCTTTATGATAAGTTTCCGCGGTTTTTTCGGTCGCAAGGAAATATTCAAAGAGTTTGTCTGACATTTCCCTGATTTGGAAAGCTTTGCGTTTAGTTGTCTTAATAAAATGCTTAAGCTGTTCTTCATTATCATAACGCTTTAATAACATCAGTTCAAGATAACCAATCAGCGAAGTAAGCGGAGTCCGCAAATCATGCGCTAACGCGGTCATAAGCTTCTGGTGGGCTTCCTTGGTTTTTTCTTCTTCCATTTTGCGGGCAATCAGGGACAACCTAAGCTGATTGATGCCTTGGGCTAGTTCAAAAAGCTCATCTTGCCCGGATTCGGTCAGCTCATAATCCAGGTCGCCGCCCTCTAAGATTTTTAGGTCATGGGATAATTTTGCAAGGTAGCGCAGTTTTATCCGGACTAACAAAAGGCAAATCAGGATAAAAATCAAAATGGACATCCCTAAACTGGCATAATATGCCCACAGGTAATACTGGGAATAAATTTCGCTATGGACTAAGGCGTTAACTTCCGTTCCGTCAGCAAGAGTTAGGGTATAAAAGTTGGAACTAAAATCTTTTATCAAAGTCGAGATATATTGTTTGTCAAGATATTGGCGATATCCGATATTGACCAAATCGTCATCAGCAGGGGCATAGTCAATAAAGCGGCTCTCATAGTCAGAATCAAAAATCAGATTGTTGGTAAAAAGCGTCAGCTTGATATTGCGGTCAGATGATACCCAGTCATTTAGGAGTGACAAATTGTCCAGGGTGATATTGCTGTCAATAAAAAACTCTTGAAGCAGCCAAATATAGCGGATTTCGTCTTCGGCAATGGCTTCGGGGCTGGCAATTGTCCGCTCAATGATATTATAAGACAAGCGGATAAAGGGCGTGAATGAAAGATAAGCAATAATCATCGCCGCAATGACGCCAATGATTAGCTGCGTTGATATTTTCTTAGTCAATCCGGTACCCCCTTCCCCAGATATTGATGATAATGCGGTTGGGCTGCTCGCCGTCCTCTAGTTTCTTGCGCAGATTGCGGATATGGACATTGACAGTATTATTAGAGGAAACAAGATAATCTTCTTTCCAGACATTTTCATAAATATCTTTGACGGAAAAGATTTTTTTGCGGTTTGCCGCAAGCAGAAAAAGGATTTGGTATTCGATTTCCGTTAAGATGATTTCCTCTTCGTTTTTGAACGTCTGCTTAGTTTCGGTGTCAATCTGGATATCATGAAAATAGATATTCCTTGGCGCAGACGACATTAAAACTTTCGGCGAATTGTCCCCAGCCTGATTGTAAATCTGGAAACGGCGGATTAATGCCTTGACCCGTGATAAAAGTTCGGAATAGGAAAAAGGCTTGATTAGGTAATCATCACCCCCGGCTGAAAATCCGGCGACTTTGTCGGTGTCAGAGGATTTTGCGGTCAGGAATAAGATCGGGGTCACGTATTTTTTGCGGATTTCTAAGCAGGCATTGATTCCTGATGAAACAGGCATCATCACATCAAGAATAACCAAAGAAACAGTCTCGTCCATTTTGGCGACCGCTTCCTTGCCATTGACAGCTTCGAGGACCGCGTATCCTTCATTCCCTAACAGAATCCGGATAACCTCACGAATTTCATCATCATCATCAGCGATTAAAATGGTATGTTTTTCCGTCATAGATTGATTTTAGCACGTAAATGGAAAAAATGCCAGAGGTTAATTAAATCCATCTTGTGCTTAAAGTGCCTAAGCTGTATAATTAAGGCATGACGACAATAAGCCTTTGTATGATTGTAAAAAATGAAGCAGATATCCTTAAGCGTTGCCTTGAGACGGTTTTTGACATAATGGACGAGATTATCATTGTTGACACAGGCTCGACGGACAGCACAAAAGAAATTGCCGCCCTTTACACGGACAAAATTTTTGATTTTGAGTGGATTGATGATTTTTCGGCGGCCCGCAATTTTGCTTTTTCAAAAGCAAGCTGTGAGTATATTTATTCCGCTGATGCCGATGAAGTGATCGACGAGATAAACCGCCAGCGTTTTAAAGATTTAAAGCAGATTCTTAACGGTGAAGCTGAACTTGTCCAGATGTATTATGTAAACCAGCTCAAGTTTGGCACGGTTTACAATTTTGACCGCGAATACAGGCCGAAATTATTTAAACGCAACCGCATTTTTACTTGGATTGACCCGATTCACGAAACGATCCGCTTAGAGCCGGTTATTTTCGACAGCGAAATCGAAATCATCCATGAGCCAAAAGCAAGCCACGCGGCGCGTGATTTGGCGATTTTCCGAGGCATGACGGCCCCAAATGCCCCACTTGGTTTGCCGAAGAGGCTAAATAATTTATATGCAAGGGAGTTATTTATGGTCGGGGAAAAAAATGATTTCCTGGAAGCCGAAGCATATTTTGAATGGGTGGCTTCTGATAACGCTTCTTCGCTTGAAGAGATTAAAGAAGCCGCCTGCGTTGTTGCCAGGGCTTCCCGGTTACGCGGCGATGCGGTGAAATTTTTCAAATTTGCCCTTAAGGATATCGGGAGTGAGGGTTCAAGTGAAATTTGCTACGAGCTTGGCGAGTTTTACCGCTCGCAAGATGACCTTACGGAAGCGGTGATCTGGTTTTTTAACGCCGCCTTTGAAACAAGCAGCATTATTGACATAAAAACAAGCGGAATTTTACCCTTGACTGCCCTTTTTGAATGTTATGAAACCCTGAATATAAAAGATGAAGCAGCCAAATACAAGAAGCTTGCTTCGGAGTGGAAAGCAGAAAAATAAAGGCATGGAGAACCTTATGGCATGGCAAGAAAACGTCCGGACTGTTACCCCTTATACCGCCGGGGAGCAGCCGAAACGAAGAGATATCATCAAACTTAATACTAACGAATGCCCTTATCCCCCGGCCCCAGGCGTAAGCAAAGCCTTAGCGGAGCTTTCGGCGGATGATTTTCGTCTTTATCCTGACCCGGACTGCACCGCGTTAGTTTCATGCCTTGCAGATTATTATGGCCTTCCTTGCGAGCAGGTTTTTGTTGGCGTTGGTTCTGATGACGTTCTGGCGTTAGCTTTTTTGACCTTTTTTAATAGCAAGAAGCCGATTCTTTTCCCGGATATTACCTATAGTTTTTATGATGTCTGGGCAGAGCTTTACCGGATTCCGTATCAAAAGATTCCTCTAGATGGCAATTTTCAGATGGTTAAAGAGGATTATTTGGTTAAAAACGGCGGAATTATTTTTCCCAATCCCAATGCCCCGACTGGCGTTTTTGAAGACCTAGATGTAGTCGAATTTATTGTGGGCAAAAATAGCGGAAGTGTTGTGATTGTTGATGAGGCTTATATTGATTTTGGCGGAACTAGCGCGCTTTCCTTGGCTTCGAAATATGACAATCTTTTAATTGTCCAGACATTTTCAAAATCGCGGGCAATGGCGGGAATGCGGATAGGTTACGCGATGGGAAACCAGAAACTAATCAAATATCTAAGTGATGCGAAATTTGCCACTAATTCTTATACAATGAACCGGACGGCGTTAAGCCTTGGCGCGGCGGCTGTCCTTGATGATGATTATTTTAAAAAGACCACGGCGAAAATAATTAATACCCGCGCTTGGTTCGAAAAAGAACTTGACCGCCTTGGTTTTATTTATCCCAAATCAGATGGGAATTTTATCTTTGTCACCCACCCACGCTTATCGGGGGCAGAATTATTTACGGCCCTTAGCGAGAGGGGAATTTATGTCCGCCATTGGAATAAGCCCCGGATTTGTGAGTATTTGCGGATCACGATTGGAACTGATGAGGAAATGCGGGCTTTAACCGCATTTTTGGATGCCTATGTATGAACGTTTTGCACAAATTTATGATAAATTCATGCAGGATATACCATATGAAAAGTGGTTACTTCGCATTAATGAGTGGATTAAAGCATATGGAATCTCTAAACCGTTGCCATTGCCACGAAAAGATTTTTCGCCCGGCCTTTCGCCCGCCGAATTATGTTTAAGTGAAAAAAATCTTGTCTTAGAGTTAGGCTGCGGCACGGGGACGATGACGGAAATGCTTTATCGCCTAGGTTACGACATGATTGGAATCGACAGTTCGTCGGAAATGCTCAATATTGCCATCAGCAAAAAAGAAACATCAGGAAGCAATATTCTTTATTTATGCCAAAAAATGCAGGAAATGGAGCTTTATAGCACAGTCGGGACGATTATCTTAATTTGTGATTCGCTTAATTATCTTTTAACTTCCGCAGATATTGAAAAAACGTTAAGGCTTGTGCATAACTATCTTTATCCCGGCGGGATTTTCATTTTTGATTTTAATACAAAGTACAAATATGAGCAGGTAATCGGCGACGCGACAATTGCTGAAAGCGATGAAGATTGTGCCTTTATCTGGGAAAATTATTATCATGCCGCTAAGTGCCTGAATGAGTATGATTTGACTTTTTTCATTAAAGAAGAGAGCGGTTATTTTGCGCGGTATCAGGAGACCCACTATCAAAAGGGCTATGAACTTGAGCAAATTAAGGGTTTCCTAAATGAAGCAGGCCTAGAATTTATCAAGGCAATCGATGATGAAACAGAGGCTTGCCCTAATGAAAAAAGCGAAAGAATTTTTGTGATTGCGCAGAAAATCAAGTGAAGTATTGAGGTGAAATTTCTGCATAGGGCAATCACGAGCGATTGACTGACCGAGTCAGTCAACAGTTCGGAAAATAAGTTGAAAAATAATTTGGCAAAAGAAACAGGAGACATCAAATGCACGACCAAATCATCCGCGCCACAGCCTTAAATGCCACAATCCGCATTTTTTCCGCTTCTACCCGCAATCTTGTTGAAGCTGCCCGGATAGCCCATGGCTTAGGGCCTGTCGCGACAGCAGCCCTTGGCCGCTTGCTGAGTGCCGGGGCAATGATGGGATGTACCCTCAAAAACAAAAAAGACTTGCTCACCCTGAATATTCGCGGAAGCGGGCCAATTGGCGGCCTGACCGTTACAGCGGACAGCTTGGCAAGGGTAAAAGGTTACGCGCTTAATCCTTTGGTTTGTTTGCCGGCACGGCCTGATGGAAAGATAGATGTTGGCGGAGCGGTTGGGGCTGGGTATTTTCAAATTATCAAGGATATGGGGCTTAAAGAGCCATATGCCGGACAGGTTACTTTGCAAACTGGTGAAGTTGCCGAGGATTTGACTTACTATTTTGCGGTTTCCGAACAGACCCCCTCAATTGTAGGGCTTGGGGTTTTAATGGAAAAAGATGAAAATTCAGTTTCCGGCGGGATAGTCAAATGCGCCGGGGGTTTTATTATCCAGCTAATGCCGGAGGCTTCCTTAGATACAATTAGCTTTTTAGAAGAAAGGATAGTTTCTTTTCCGTCGGTGACGGAGATTCTGTCCGTAAAAGCGGATCCGGTTTATCTGATTAACAAGCTGCTTGGTGATGATGCCAAAATAGCCATTACCGATACCGTTAAGCCTTCTTTTTATTGCAACTGCGATAAAGAGCGGGTTGAAAAGGCGTTAATCAGTATCGGTAAAGATGAGCTTTTGCAAATGATAAAGGATAATGAAACAGTCGAGGTAAAATGCCATTTTTGCAATAGTGCCTATTATTTTACTAATTCCGATTTACAAAGGATTAGCAAGATAAGGGCTTAGGGTTCGGCTACTGCTTTCTCAAGCGAGGCTTTTATGGCATTTAAAAGGACGGTTGAGGTATATTTGTTTTCATTGGAATAGCTGATATTGTCGGTTGACTGTTTTTCGCGGATTTGGGCGGCGATGGTGTCAAAAGCCGGTTCAATCAAAGGAAACATCGTGGCGATAGCTTCATCGAGATTGACGATTGCGACATCATTAATCCGGTATTCATCAACGGTCACTTGAATGTCTAGGACATTATCATTTAAAAGAAGTGAAGTTGTATAAATTCCCGGCGTATATGTAACCTTATCACCCACTCCGGCATTTTGCGCCTCATCTTTATCCGGCAGGAACATAATTATTAAAAGGATAATAAAGAGGATTCCAAGTACCGCGAAAATACCGGTATATATCAATTCTTTCAAATGAAGCACGACGATTTTGGTTTTGGATTTCATGTTAAACTCCCACAAGTGTACATGATACTTTTTTATAATAATATTATGCAGTTGCCGTAATTATTCCATAAATTTGCTTTTCGCATATCTATACTGACGTATCGACTTTTGGAAGGATTTACTTGGCTCGTGCGTGTGGTTTATGGTATAAATGTCGATACTGACGTATCGACTTATAAAAATGCTTCGCATTTTCCCTTGGAAGGATTTGCTTGGCTCGTGCGTGTTGATTGTGGTATAATGAATAACCAAAACTAATTACTGCGTAATTAGTCGGAAAACAAGCGACCGAAAAGACTGCAAGCAGTCGAGAATCGCGAATAGAGAGTGCGATTCAAACGTATGACCCTTGAGAAACGTCGTTACTTAATTCGCGTATTTTGCGAATTTATGTAACGCAACGCTTTCTCTCGGAGCGAGAGCGTGTCAGACGTTGAATCGGCAGCTCTCGTATACGCGGCAGATATGCGGCATACGCATACGCGGCAGATATGCGGCATACGCAACATATGCGGCATACGCAACATATGCGGCATACGCTGCATACGCATACGCAAAATACACAACTTACGTTACAGAATTAGTAAAGCATGAGGAGAAAAATGAAAAATAGTATTATACTGACAGTATTGGCAATCTGCCTGCTTTTATTTGGCGGATGCAGTTTGCTAGAGGAACTTGTGATTCCTGAAACAACCGCCCAAGTACAAGCAGAAGGGATAGCTGAACCATCACTAGCTGAACCAGTACCAGCCGAAGCAACGCCAGCACCAGCTGAACCATCACCAGCTGGAACGCCAATAGACCCCCCGGTGATTGAAATTACGAAAGGCTCCACACCGGAAGCGGTAATTGATTTGCCAGTCGGAATAAATATCGGTGAAATCGCGCCGGATTTTACGCTTGAAATGCGCGGCGGAGGAAGCGTCACCCTTGGGGATCTGCGCGGAAAACCCACGATAATCAATGTCAGCGCGTCATGGTGTCCGCCATGCAAATGGGAGTTTCCCGAAATCCAGCGGGTATATGAAGATTATCATGAACTTGTGAACATCATCGTCATCTCTTATTGGGAAACAAAAGCGGAAGCTGACGCATATTTTGACAACTTTGCTTATCAGTTCCCCATTGCTTATGCCCCCAATGATGAGCTTGACCCGGATTATCAAATCGAATTTATCCCGCAGTCATGGATTCTTGACGCAAACGGCGTAATCGTTGATTATATCCCTGGGGCAACTGAATACGATGAGTTCGTGTTTTTAATAAAAAAGGCGTTTAATCAATGAGGTTAAGGCAGACGATATTACTTATTTTTGCAGTTACTGCGATGGTATTAGGCATTTTAAGGGGTGAGCTGATTGATATTTTTAGAAAGGCGGCCCTGATATGCTTGGAGTGCATTGGAATTGGTTAGAAAATTAGTCCAGATTGGCGCGGCATTTCTTCAAAACGCCCATCTTTACGGTTTTGTATCAGGAAGATTATATCGCGGCCCCCTAAAGAAATTTTGCGTCCCGGGGCTTAACTGCTATTCTTGCCCGGCCGCCATTGGGGCGTGTCCGCTTGGTTCTTTGCAGGCTCTGGCAACGAATATTAGGTTTGGTTTTTCCTTATATGTATATGGATTTCTTGTTTTTATCGGCGTAATCGCCGGGCGGTTTGTGTGCGGTTTTCTTTGCCCCTTTGGCTTGATTCAAGAATTGCTCCACAAAATTCCGCTAAAAAAAATTCGTGAAAAAAAGTTTTTCATCTTGCTTTCAAAATTAAAATACCTGATCTTAATTATTTTTGTGATTGCGATTCCAACGCTCATTACGGTCAGCGGGGGTATCGGTTATCCCGCTTTTTGCCAGTGGATCTGCCCGGCCGGAACGCTTGAGGCCGGAATCCCGCTTGTTTTACATGACCAACGCTTACATCGGGCAATCGGTTTTAATTTTTGGTGGAAAATATCCATCTTAATAATAGTGATTTATTTTTCCATCAAAATCCTGCGTCCGTTTTGCCGCTTTATATGCCCCCTTGGCGCGATTTACTCCCTTTTTAACCGCATTTCGATTGTCCATATCCGAACCGACAAAGAAAAGTGCCAAAGCTGTCAAAGCTGTGCCGATGTTTGCCCGGTTAACGCAAAAAGCACCGAATCCTTTGATTGCATCCGGTGCGGTGACTGTATGAAAAAATGCCCGTCAAAAGTAAAACGCTGGAGTTTGCGTAGCGTAAAAAATTAGTTGCAGGGTTCACAGGGTTCGTAGCGAATCCGGATCTCAGGGGCTTTGCTAATCGTGGTATAGCTATTGATTAACCAGTCATCATCATTGCCGGTTGCCGGGCTGTTTTCACCGCTAGCGGGCGGAGCAAAGATTTTTAGCATTAATTCACATTCTCCGCTAAGACGGTTATTATAAAAAGCTGGCATTAGGTCGATTGTGTTAACATTTGGTGCTTTATAAAACCAGCGTCCGTTTATTTCCATGATCAAATTCAGTTCTTCGGCAAAAGTAATTTCACAGAACACCGGATCGCTTTCAAACAAAAGCAGAATTGCCAGCCCTTCGGCATCCTCAGCCCCGCCCCAGCGTAAACGGATCGGCAATGCAGTTTCGCCAGAAACCTCTGTTGCGGGATAAAAATAATCATCAAAAATGAGTTCCCGATAGGTTTTAAGGACTGGCTGGGCAATGCCGACATCAGCATTGGAAGGATCTTCAATTTCTAGCCCTAACCGCCCGCGGTCACGGAACTGATAAAAAGTCAGGCCGGAAAACCAATCAGCGGGCTCATTTTTAAGGATGTCGAAGAATTCTTTGACCATTTCCGCTTGCTCATATGCCCCGGTCACGTCACCATCAGCATTAAACTCACTCATCAGCATTGGCTTTGAAATACCGCCGCTGATTTCCCGGAAACGCTCAAAACTCCGCTTCGTCAGCTCGTAAATATCCCGGACATGACAGCGTTTTTGGGACGTGCCGCCTTTTTCAGCAATGCCATAAGGCCAGCCCCAATGTAAGGCCAGATACTTGTCAACCGACCAAATATCGGCAACGCGGACCGCTTCCGCAAATTCTTTTTCCATCTCTATTTCGCTGCCACTTTGGTCTTCAACGCCGTCAATGCAAAGAATGGTGCGGATATGGGGGGCTTTCTTTTTGATTATGTGGTGGAATCTGACAAAAAAATCAGCAACTTCCTGATATGTACAGCGTTTATTAAAAGCAAACCAATTTCCGGTTGCTTCGTGGTTTATCCGGAGCATCAAGCGGCCAAAAGCCGATAATTCAACCGCGATTTTTTCAAGATGTTCATCACTTACATTTGGGTCGATGGTCAAGGTCAAAATCACGTCCTGCCCATAACGGCGGACTTCGCGCATAAAGGTGAACGGCTCGCCCTCGGTATTCCCGGACGGCCCGCCGCCATAGGGAAAATAATCATCATAAGGATAATCCCACGCAAAACCGACATTATCGCTTTTGTGGACGACACTTGCCCGGCCCGGCCAGCCCTTATCAAGCGGATAATAGCAGTACATAAGGTTGATTCCGCGGTGCGGCCGCCCCAAGGTATTTAGGATATAACTCTGGTTGACATATTCGCCGCGCTCAGACCCATCGCCTAAGTCTACTGCACATTTTGCAGGCAGCAGGTTTATTTTTTTGAATTTCATTCACACTCCATCTCCGCTTTCGCGGCCTCAAAATTATGTATCTTTCACATTGGTAATCATATGGCAAAGCCGCCGCAATGTCAATATTAAGTGTGAAGGGCATTTTTTATCTGGCGATAGTAAAATCATCTTTAAAAGCCATAATATTTTGTATTTTTTAGCTAGAATATGTGCTATAATAATACTATCTATTAATGAACATGGAGGTTTATATGCACGCCATAAAAGCAATTTATAATGAAAGCGGATTTTATCCTATGCAGCCAATACCCGTAGATGAGGATTATGAGGTAGTTATTACTTTTATTAATCCGATTAAAAAACCCCAATCTAATTTGAATGAGACTTCTAAACGTTCTTGTGCTGAGCTAATTGGATTATTAAAAGGAAAGGTGTGGATGGCCGATGATTTTAACGCACCACTTGATGAATTAAAGGAGTATATGTAATGAAATATTTGCTTGATACTCATGCTATTATATGGTTGATAGAAGATTCGCCCAAAATGCCTGCGAAAGTAAAAGATATTTGCAGAGACCCAAATAATCAAATATTTATCTCATCAATCTCGCTTTGGGAGATTGCTATTAAAATGAGTTTGGATAAGTTGAGCCTAAATATTGAGCTTTATGAATTGTTATCAATTATTCAAAACAGCGATATCGTAGTTCTTCAAATTAAGGATGATTATTTAGAGAAAATTTTATCGCTTCCTTTTGTTCACAAAGATCCTTTTGATAGATTGATTATTGCAACAGCTATAACAGAAAATATGACTATAATAACTATTGATGACGACATTCAAAAATATGATGTATATTGGGTATGGTGACATCATGAATAAAGGGCATTTTCACCAACAAAAATTAAAAATTTATTAAATTACTATACAATGTGTACATTGGGGCAGGAGTATGATATAATGTCGTTAAGACATTATATCAGCGCAGTTTTAGTGCGCATCCCCCGGAGGGTCATGATTTCGTAGAAATCATGATATAATATCGATACTGACGTATCGATTTATAAAAATGCTTCGCATTTTCCCTTGGAGGGATTTAATTGGCTCGTGCGTGTGGATTTAAAATATTTAACTAATACATAAAATATCAAAGGAAATCAAATGGAAGTAAGAGTTGAAAGAGAACATGATGTTGATAATTGGGAGGAAGTAATCCTAATCTACAACGCGGCCCTTAAGCAAATCAGCATCAAACTAGAAATACTTAATGACGAGTTCCAGCGGGTGCATAAATATAATCCAATCGAGCATATCAAATCGCGGATCAAAACCAGTGAGAGCATAGTCAAAAAACTAAGGCGTTATGGTTATGAGTCAACGATTACGAATATGGTGAACAAGGTCAATGATATTGCCGGGATCAGAGTTATCTGTTCCTTTACTTCGGATATCCACCGGATTGCCGATATGATTAGCCGCCAAGCGGATATCCGGATCTTAGGGGTCAAGGATTATCTGAAAGAGCCGAAAGAAAATGGCTATAAAAGCTACCATCTGCTTGTTTCAGTCCCGGTTTATTTATCGAACCGGATTGTTGATACAAAGGTTGAAATCCAGATCCGCACCGTCGCGATGGATTTTTGGGCGAGCCTTGAACACAAAATTCATTACAAATTCGAGGGCAACGCCCCAGCCCATATCGAAGCGGAGCTTACCGAATGCGCCAAGATGGTTTCGGAGCTTGACAATAAAATGCTATCGCTTAATAATGAAATCCTTTCGCTAGAAGAAGAGAATTAGTCTTTACAAATGCCTGTATCACAAAAAGCCTAGCAGCTGCGCAATATTTAAGCCTAAGTTGGAAAGCACAGCCAGCAGAACCAAAATCGCTAAGCAAAGAATCGGCTTAGTTAATTTTTTTACGCTCTTAAGCTCTTCCTTAAAGTTATCGTTTTGGCGGCCGATTTCTTCGATTAAGGCGGCTTGGACATTGCGGTAAACCTTGACATTTTCTTTGTGGATGGTGTTTTCTAGGTCTTCCTTTATTTTGGTGTGTGTTTCAACCCCTTTTTCAAGAAGCTCGCGGGTTTCGCTTAAAGCATTATCGCTGTTGCTTATTTTTTCCGCAGCAGCCGCAATTTTTTCAACTTTCTCATGTGATTCTGCGATCTGCTCCGAGAAATCAGCAAATTTTTCACTCATTGAAGTGATAATTTTTTCCGTATTGTCCTTTTTTTCGGCAAGCTCAATATTTTTGACCGCCTTCAGAATAATCTGGGCATTTTCAATCAGCTCTGCCACTATTTTGGCACTTTCGGTATTCCGTAAATTTAATTTCCGCATTTCCTGCATTAAAGCTTCATACTGCGCCAAGGTCCTTTGCGCTTGCTCCGCTTGGGTTTTTAATTTCCGCATTTCCAAGGCCTCGGCCTCGGCGTTAGCTTTTATTACCTCTTGACCAGAAAAACGGTTGGTGATCCGATCAATAAAATTATCCATAATGCTCCTCCTGTCTTCTCTTAAGACATTCACTAATAAATTCGCTTCATTTCCATATAATAAACTTGCTGTCCGCAATAGTAATATAATAACACCTAATCAATTTTTTATCAACGGTTACTATTAGAGATTACGCAGAAACGCTTTACACAAAGGGAAAAATTTGCTAGAATGGGTTTATATTATGCTGTACCATACTACACGCTAAAGGCCGTCCATCATGAAGCTTATCACTCATTATTATAAACGCTTGCGCATACCCAAGATAAAAGTCGCGCTTTTAGTTGCGGCTATTAATCTTTTTTTTATTCCTGCCTATACCCCTTATGTTGTTGTCAGCGATTATATTTATGAAGTTTCTTTAAATGGGGTAAATGTCGGCACAATCGCTGATTATGAGGAAGCGGGGCTAATGCTTCGAGAAGCAAGGCGGGCAATAGCGGCTGTTAGTGAGGAGCTGGTTTTGGTTGAGGGGGAAATTGCTTATTCTAAAGTTGAAGTTTTCCCCGGCGATGATTTGCTGGACGAGCCGGAGGCTGTTCTTACGAAAATGAAAGATGTCCTCAAAAATAATATCCGTGAAACAATGCACCGCTCTTATACCGTCAAAATAAATGATTTCATGGTAAATCTTGCCAGCAAAGAAGAAGTGACCGCTCTTTTGCAAGCGGCAATTGATAAATATGATGAAGAGCAAAGGTTTGCCGTCACGCTTTCATTAGACGGCGGCCGCGAGCTTTCCGTTTTGACGGCCGAGGTTTTCATGCGCGAGCTTCTTTTTGCTGATGAGGAGCTTGAGGTCATGAATATTGAGGCGGGGATAGATTATGTCCTCACTGATATTTTTGCTTCTGCCACCCCGGCCATCGAAAAGGATTTTGCTGATTATGATAATGGATTAATTTCAATTGATTTTGGAGATACTGTTGAAGTGGTTGAGGCATATCTTTTGCCGGAAGAATTAATTGATTTGGATTTGGCGATTGAAGAAATCACCAAGGAAGAAGAAAAAAATAAAATTTATGAAGTTGTTTCCGGTGATACCCTGTCTGGCATTTCTTTAAAGACAAATATTCCAATGGACAGAATCATTGAGCTAAATGATTCATTGGAACATGAAGGAACGACCATCCGCATCGGCGATGAGCTTATTATCACAGTCCCAGAGCCTGAAATTGTGATAGTCCGTAAAGAAGAACGTTTCATTGAAGAATATTATAATGAAGAAACTATTTATATCCCGATTGACGATTGGTATACCACCCAAACCAGGACCATTCAAGAGCCGTCGGCCGGAATCCGCAATATCGCCGCAATAACCAGCTATCACAACGATAATATTGTGGACCGCGAAATTCTCAAAGAAGAAATACTTTATCAAGCAGTGCCCAAGATAGTCGAGCGGGGAACGAAAATACCGCCGACTTATATTAAGCCGCTCTCCGGCGGACGCTTATCGTCAGGGTTTGGCAGCCGTTCCGCTCCAACTAGGGGGGCAAGCACCTATCACCGGGGCATTGACTGGGCGACTCCGGTCGGGACTCCGATTGTTGCTTCTTCCGGCGGAGTAGTTGCAAAAGCAGGCTGGGGCAGCGGATATGGTTATGTGGTTTATATCAACCATCCCGATGGCCGCCAGACCCGTTATGGCCATTTAAGCAGAGTATTAGTTACGGCCGGGCAAAACGTTTCCCAAGGCCAAAGGATTGCCCTTAGCGGAAATACAGGCATAAGCTCCGGGCCCCATGTTCATTTTGAAATTTTAATTAACGGGGTTCAGGTCAATCCGCTTAGGTACCTGAATTAAAAAATTGGTTTACAAATCATGAAACTATGCTATAATGAAATTATTTATGAAATAATTACAAGGGGTGACAAATGGATCAATACGCTATTCATGGTGGGAATCCGTTGGTTGGCGAAGTGGAAATCGGCGGCGCAAAAAATGCGGCCTTAGCGATTCTGGCGGCCTCCATTATGACGGACGACCCTGTTATCATTGAAAATATACCGGACGTACGCGATACAAAAGTTCTTATGCAAGCAATGGAAAGCATTGGGGTCATCATTGAACACCTAGATCGCCATACGGTCAAAATCAACAGCCGCCTTATTAACGGCTATTCAATCGAAAAAGATTATATCAAGAAGATTCGCGCTTCTTATTATTTGATTGGCGCTTTATCCGGCAAGTATAAACAAGCAAGGGTTGCGCTTCCCGGCGGCTGCAATATCGGCCTCCGCCCCATTGACCAGCATATCAAAGGATTAAAGGCACTTGGGATTGACGTAACTCTAGATTTTGGAATTATTGTTACTGAAGCAGGACAGATTAAGGGAAGCCATGTTTACCTTGACGTTGTTTCGGTTGGGGCAACGATTAATGTCATGCTGGCTGCTGTTCTTGCCGAGGGGCAGACAACATTAGAAAATGCCGCCAAAGAACCGCACGTTGTTGATCTGGCCAACTTCCTTAATAGCTGTGGCGCGAATATCAAAGGTGCAGGTACTGATGTCATCAGAATCAAAGGCGTTTCGCGTCTGCATGGCACAGAATACGCGATCATTCCCGATCAAATTGAAGCCGGGACATTTATGTTTGCGGCCGCGGTTACGAAAGGTGACATCACGGTCAAAAATGTCATCCCCAAGCACTTAGAATCAATCAGTGCCAAACTGATGGAAATTGGCTGTGAGGTTTCTGAATCTGATGATGCCGTCCGGGTGGTCTCGGCGAAACCGCTCCGCCCCTCCCATGTGAAAACTTTACCATATCCTGGCTTTCCCACCGATATGCAACCGCAGATTGCAGTCGCTTTAGCTTTATCCGAGGGTTCAAGCATTGTGACGGAAAGCATTTTTGAAAACCGTTTCCGTTATGTTGATGAATTAGTCCGGATGGGGGCAAACATAAAAGTCGAGGGCAATAGCGCCATCATTAACGGCATCCCCAAATACATGGGAGCTAGCATTCAAGCCCCTGATTTACGGGCTGGGGCGGCTTTGGTTATTGCCGGGCTGGCGGCGGAAGGCACGACAACAGTTGATGATATCCGTTATATTGAACGCGGATATGAAGATTTCCATCTCAAGCTCAAGCTGTTAGGGGCCCAGATTGAAAGAATAGAAACGGAACGGGATTTACAAAAATTCAATTTAAAAACCGGCTGATGGCCGGTTTTTATTATCATATGCTAAACATATCTGCCCTCATTATACCAGAGCTTCAATATATATCTCGGGATGCTTTGCCAAATCAAGATATTGGTCACCGCATTTAATGGTTGGTTTTGACAAATGGGCCCGGTTGATGTAAATAACCTCGCCCTCAACCCCATTGCTTAGGCGGACCCGGTGCAACAAATAAGTATTAACGATATTTTCTAAAAAAGTCATAATGAACCGCGTATCATATTTTTGCAATCCTTCGTTTTCGAAAACAGAAATCACGACAAACGGACATAGCGGCCCCCGGTAAATCCGCGCTGAGGTCATTGCGTCATAAACATCAGCAATGGCGACCATTTTTGCAAAAGTGTCAATTTTGTCCGCCAGCAGCCCATAGGGATAGCCAGAACCGTCATTTCGCTCATGGTGCATCAAAGCGGCATTTTTGATTCTCTTGTCCAAATCATGGTTCGCCAAAAGCTTATAACCCTCTTGGCAATGCTTTTTCACAATCCGGTACTCCTGGCTGGTCAACTTGTCCGGTTTCTTCATGATTTCATCAGGAATTTTCATTTTCCCAATGTCGTGCAGCAAACCGCTTAGCGTCGCAATATCAATTTCTTCTTGGGTAAAGCGGAGCCACCGGGCAAAAACATTGCAAATCAAAGCAACATTTACCGCATGGGTATAAGTATCATCGTCATATTCCCGCATATTGTGGAGCATATCAAAAACATTGACATGGCTGTCACTTGCTGTAATAAAGCCGATGGTATCATTTAGAAGCGATTTAGTGTCTAGTGGTGTTCCCTTTTCGACAATATCATTTAGGGAGGCTTTCAGGGAAGCGATGTCCTCTTCAAATACTTTTTTGAACTCGATAAATTCAGGTGTTTCACGAAGCCGTTCAGAATAAGAAGGTACTTCATCTTCCGCGCTAATAATAGCCAACTCTTCCTCAACACGGACGTACATAATCGAGAAAAATTCCATCCGCGTGATAGATTTGTCAGTTAAAATCAATCCTTTAGGAAAAATCAATTGATTATTGTGAGTAAGAACATCTTCGGCAATAATCATTCCCGGCGTAAGAGCCGATATGCTTAAGCGTTTAACGATAATAACACCTCCTCATTGATTTCCTTTACCTAATTAAAGTATAGTTTTATTTGGGCAAAAAGTCAATATGATATTAAAAGTTTTAAAAGAAGTTTTTTAAAATGCAAAGCCTTGCAGATGATAACTTCATTCTGTATAATATAGCTAACACGTAAGCTAGGAGCATATGAATGAAAAGGTATGAGCTGATTGCGCCTTGCCATTTTGGCTTGGAAGCAGTCTTAAAAAGGGAAATAATTGATCTTGGATATGATGTGTCCGATGTTTATGACGGACGTGTCACTTTTATTGGCGATGCCGAAGCGGTTTGCCGGGCAAATATATTTCTTCGGACCGCGGAACGGGTATTAATAAAAATCAGTTCTTTTCGGGCGGAAACCTTTGAGGAGCTTTTCCAAGGGACAAAAGCAATTGCTTGGGATGAATTTATCCCGGCTGACGGGCGGTTTTTTGTCACCAAAGCTGCCAGCATCAAAAGCAAGCTGTTTAGCCCCTCGGATATCCAGTCGATTGTCAAAAAAGCGATTGTTGAACAGCTGAAAGGCTGTTACAATATTGAATGGTTTAAAGAAGATGGCGCTTCTTTTCCGCTCCGCGTTTTCATCTTAAAAGACGAAGTGACCATCGGCCTTGATACAACAGGCGAATCCCTGCATAAGCGCGGTTACCGGAAGCTGGCGGCAAAAGCGCCGCTTGCTGAAAACTTGGCTGCGGCTTTGCTTAATTTGACCCCTTGGAAAAAAGACCGCATTTTGGTTGACCCCTTTTGCGGAAGCGGGACATTTCCGATTGAGGCGGCTTTAATGTCGGCCGGCATTGCCCCCGGTGTTTCCCGCTCTTTTACCGCAGAGACTTGGCCGGATTTGATTTCGCCAAATGAATGGCGGGATATCCGGGCTGAAGCAAAAGAAAATGAAGATTTAAATATCGATGTTGACATCCAAGGTTATGATATTGATGAAAAAATTATTGCGGCGGCGCGGGAAAATGCCCGGCTGGCTGGCGTAAGGGATTTGATCCACTTCCAGAAGCGGGGCATTGACGGCCTTAGCCATGCGAAAAAATATGGCTTTATTATTACCAATCCCCCTTATGGCGAGCGGATTGATGAAAAAGAGAATCTTCCATATTTATATAAAACCCTTGGCGAGCGGTTTAAAGCCCTTGATGCTTGGTCGCTTTATTTACTGACCGCTTATGAGAATGCCGAACATGAAATGAAATGTAAAGCGGCAAAAAACCGCAAAATATATAACGGAATGCTGAAAGCTTATTTTTATCAATTTCCTGGCCCGAAACCGCACCGGCAGCGGGCCGATGGTTCTTAGCCGATGAAAAGCAGATTAATGAGAAAAACCGCAATTTTTAGCTCCTTATTTACTATTATTGCCCTGATAGTGGCTTTTTTCGCGCTGGAAAATAGCGTTTTGCTGGCTGAAAGCCGCTTTAGCGAACTGGCAGATGATTTTTATGAAATTGATATTCCGGACGAAAATGCGGTTGATATTATTGTCCCGGAAGTTATTGAAACCGAACAAGAAGCCCCTTTAAGCAGTGATTCCCTGACCTTTGAATTGGGAAATGCTGATACAAATTTTTTGATTATCCCCGTGCCTGATGGCACAAGGCTAAATGATGTCGCGATTGAAAATCATTATCTGACTGAAGAAATGTGGATTAACATCGGAAGCGTTGCCCCTGATTTTTATGCCGCCAACCCAATTTCCGGCAATCGCAAAAATATTCTTGGCGGAACTTATGAAATTACCGAGGATAAAGCAGTCCTTAAGTTTAGCCTGGATAATATTTATGAATACCGCAGCATTATCGAAAACAACAACATATATGTAGAATTTGTCCCGCCCCGCGAAATGCACAGCCGGATTATTGTCATTGACCCGGCTTATGGCGGAAGCATGGCCGGAATCGTTGCCAATGACCTTGCCGAAAAGGACGTTGCCTTAAGTATCGCCCTAAGGCTAAAAGAATTGCTTGACCAGACTGATTACTTGGTCTATTATACCCGGACTTTAGACAATGATTTAAGTGAAGAAAAAAGAGTCAGGATTGCCAATAACACAAGGGCTGATATGCTGATAAGGATTGAAGCAGATAGTAATGAAAACAGCCTTATTAACGGCACAACAACGATTTACAGCGGCTTTTTCATTCCCCATTTCGGAAGCCCCGAACTGGCAAATATTTTAGAAACAGAGGTGGTCCTTAGTATCAGGGGCAAGGCGCTGGGGATATATCAGGCGGAAGCTGCGGATTATGTTATTACGAATGCAACTGTCCCGGCTGCTTCCATCAAAGTCGGGCATTTGACTAATGCCCAAGAAGCGAATCTGCTCAAAAGGGATGATTATTTGGAAAAAATTGCCATTGGGATTTTTAACGCAATTTTGGCAGCATATGAGGAAAAAGGTTAAATGAGTGAGACAATGAAGATTATTTTTGCAACCAACAATCAAGGCAAGTACAAGGAAATCAAAGAAATCATGAAAGATTTCGGCGTGGAAATCTTGTCAATGAAAGAAGCCGGAATATATTTAGAGCCGGAAGAAACCGGAAGCACTTTTCTGGAAAATGCGACGATTAAGGCAAAGGCAGTCTTTGCAGAAGCCCCGGCAGATTCGCTTGTCATCGCTGATGATTCCGGCCTTTTAATTGATTATCTGGATGGCGAGCCGGGCGTTGATTCAGCCCTTTATCTTGGCGTTAATACATCATACCGGATCAAGAACCAAAGCTTAATCGACCGCCTAGACGGCGTGCCTACCCCAAAGCGGACCGCCCGCTTTGTTTGTGTCATGGTTGCCATCCTGCCTGATGGGACTTTGCTAAGCAGTGAGGGCGTTATGGAAGGGCTGATTGGTTATGAGGAAAGAGGGGAAAATGGCTTTGGTTATGACCCGATTTTTTACGTGCCGGATTTTTTTAAGCATTCAGCAGAATTAACACCGGAAGAAAAAAATGAAATCAGCCATCGCGGCAAAGCCCTAAGAAAAATGAAAGAAATATTGGAAAAATATATATGAAGATATTAATCGTCAGCGATACGCATCGTTTTATTGACAATTTCAAAAAAGCAGCAGAAAAGGTTGCCCCAATCGATTTGCTGATTCATTGCGGGGATTCGGAAAGGAATGAAGAGACTTTTTCGCAAATTACCAATTGCCCGGTTGAGCTTGTTGCCGGAAATAATGACTATTTTTCATCTCTGCCCCGCGAAAAGGAATTTATGCTTGGCCGCTACAAGGTTTGGCTGGTCCACGGCCATCGGCACTATGTTACGTTCGAAATGGAAGAAATCCGTCAGGAAGCATTGGGGCGGAATGCAGACATATTAATGTTTGGCCATACGCACAAGCCCTTGATTGACATCAAACACGATTTAATTATGATTAACCCAGGAAGCTTAACCTATCCCAGGCAAGATGGGCGGCGAAGCTCATTTATTGTCATGGAGCTTGACAAAAATGGCGAGGCGCATTTTACGATAAATTATTTATAGGTGCTTGAATGCCTGTCATTGCTTAGGCGTAGTTACGTCATTGCTTAGGCACGTAATTACGTCATTGCGGGCTTGACCCGCAATCCCTTTTGGCTTCAAAAACCTAAAAAAGCAAAAAATTGAGAAAAAAATTGAAAAACCCAAAAAATTGATTGACATAAAGATTTCCTTATTATATAATAATTTTTGCGTTGTGAAATTGAGCAGATGGTACTTAATGATAACCGGGGTGTGGCTCAGCTTGGCTAGAGCGCCTGGTTTGGGACCAGGAGGTCGCAGGTTCGAATCCTGTCACCCCGATGAAACGATTTTCAAGCATGACTGAATTGCCAATCAGATTTTGAGGATAATAGATAATAATAATATTTGCGGGTGTAGTTCAATGGTAGAACACTAGCCTTCCAAGCTAGACACGTGGGTTCGATTCCCATCACCCGCTTTAGGGATTCCTGTTCGCAAAGGGCTTGCACTTGTGCGAGACTGTGTGTTCGTAGCTCAGCAGGATAGAGCAACGGCCTTCTAAGCCGTGGGTCGGGGGTTCGAATCCCTTCGAGCACATTTATGTGGTGGGTATAGCACAGTTGGTTAGAGCGCCAGATTGTGGTTCTGGAGGTCGTGGGTTCGAATCCCATTACCCACCTTACCGAAATGGTACGCTTTTTGGGATATCGCCAAGCGGTAAGGCACAGGACTTTGACTCCTGCATTCGCTGGTTCAAATCCAGCTATCCCAGTCAATCCAATGAGGATTAACATATTAAATAAGGGAGTGTAGCTCAGTAGGTAGAGCACTTGACTTTTAATCAAGTTGTCCGGAGTTCGAGCCTCCGCACTCTCATTGAAGTCATAAAATGCGCCATTAAAGGCGCATTTTATGACTTTTTGCACATACTTCACAAAAAATAAACCTTTAAGCACTATATTTTTGTGGAATATTCCCATTGCATTTTTGTCAAATTTTGTTATAATAGCATAAACCTTAGTATCAAAATGATTTTATATAATTTGATGAAGCAGATATTGACCCAGAAAAGGGGTAATGCAAATGATAAGAATTGCAGTATGTGATAATGAAAAGGCGGTAGTTAACCAAATTGAGACTATGATTTTTGAAATCTTTGGTTCAAAAAATACTATCGTAGAACTAGATACTTTCCTTAATGGCAATGAACTTGAAAAATCAATATCGCAAGGGGATTGTTTTGATATCATTTATCTGAATACTCTTATAGAAGATGAAAATGGAATAACAACGGCAAAAAATATCCGGGAAAAAAATAGCAATGTTCTAATTATTTTTATCTCTGAAGATGAAGATTCCGTATGGGATGCTTTTCAATTAATTGCCTATAATTTTTTGCGAAAACCATTAGATGAAAATGTTTTTGCAAAAGTACTCCTTGAAGCAATAGAATATATAAGCAATCAAGATATTTACTATAATTTCAAATTTAAGGGTACAGCATACAGATTCCCTTATTGTGACATAATGTATTTCGAAAGCAACGGAAGAAAAATATATTTACATTTTCGAAATGACGAAAAAATATTTTATAATGGGAAATTATCTGACATTGAAAAAAAATTACTCTTGGGAAAAACGCCTTTTCTTCGGATTCATCAATCTTATCTTGTAAATTTCCACTTCATTAGGGCAAAAAATAGAACTGAAATTGCCTTAATCAATGGGAAAACCTTGCCTATCAGCCTAGAGCGGCAGAAAGAATTTCCGTCAAAATACATGAAGCTATTAAAGGGATAATAAAATTCATAGGTGAAGCCATGTCAGAAAAAAAGACGGAAAAAGTATACTGGTATATATTGTTTGTTAAGACCGGCTCTGAAGAAAGAATAGCGGATCAATTAAAACGCATTCTCGACATGGAAAATCACTTGCCTTTTGTACCGCGAAAAACCTGTGTTTTTAGACGACAGGGCAAGAAATCACTATTTCAGAAGATTTGTTTCCCCGGTTATGTGTTTATAGAATCCATTATGCCGGAAAAAGATTTTCAAACGAATACATTTTCTACTATATATAGGATAAAAGACACGTATCGGTTTTTGGGTTATGAAAATAAGAATGATATTGCAATGCGGCAAGATGAAATAACTAGGATTCGCAGTATCTTGAATTATGACCGTTGCATAGATATTTCGACAGGATACAAAGAGGGTGATTCTGTCCGTATTATTGAAGGTTCGCTGGTTGGACAGGAAAGCAAAATTTTACGGATAAGTAAAAACAAAAAAGATGCAATTATTGCCTTAAGCATATTCGGCCGAATTGCTGAGGTTTCGGTAGGCTTAGATATAATCGAAAAATTTTAATATCCCCCTTACTTCAAATACTTCCTAAGCATTTCAATCACCTTTTCGATATCAAGCGGTTTGCCAAGATGGTCATCCATTCCTGATTTGATGCACTCAACAATATCTTTTTTAAAGCAATTGGCTGTTGTGGCGATAATCGGAAGAGAGCAAGCCTTAAGGGCAGGCAGGGAACGGATTCGCCGCGTTGCTTCGTGGCCGTCCATGATGGGCATTTGGATATCCATGAAAACTATATCATATTTAAACGGCGAAGCTTCAATCATTTCAAGGGCTTTTTGCCCATTTTCGGCACAGTCAATGTTTATTTCGGTATCTTCTAAAAGGGAAATCAGTATTTCGCGGTTTATTTTCATATCTTCAGTCAAAAGTAAATGCTTGCCGGAAAACTCGCCTTTAGCGTCATTATCATCATCAGCCTTTTTAAAAGATTTGCCAAGGCATTCGTTGACGCAATCAACGATGGTAGATGATAGCAGCGGTTTTAGCATATGCCTGTCTACGCCAGCCTCCGTCGCTTCAGATCTAATTTGCTCCCAGTCCATTGCTGTTATCATGATTACTACTGATGGCCTGTCAGCTTGTGCTTTGATTTTTCTCGTTAATTCAATTCCATCCATCCTGGGCATCCGCCAATCAATAAAGTAAACGTCATAGCCGCCATGCTTTTCAATGATTTTTAAGGCATCAAGGCCGTCCTCTGCCACATCGCATTTTATGTCTAGCATACTGAACATATCGAGGAACTGTTCACGCACTTCAGGCATATCATCAACGGCAAGAATCCGCATATTTTCCCAATTCACATCGGAAGCAAGCAATGAACGGTGATCATTTTCCCCCCGTTTTAATTTGCACGTAAAGGAAAACGTCGTCCCTTTGCCGGCTTTTGATCTGACCTGGATTTGGCCTCCCATCAACTCAACCAAATTCTTGCTAATGTGAAGACCTAGCCCTGCCCCGCCATATTCATGGCTTGTCCCGCTTTCCGCATGGCCAGAAGCCTGGAAAAGCTCTTTTTGGTGGCTGGAAGAAATACCGACACCGCTGTCAGTTATCTCGATGAGCAATTCAAGGTTCTTTTTCGTTTCATTTATAAGTAATGCTTTGAGGTTAATATTACCGTTTTTTGGCGTGAAATTCACAGAATTCGAGATCAAGTTTGTGATTATCTGCAAAAGACGCTGGTCATCGCCAACAACAAAGCGCGGGATTTTATCATCTATCTTAACAGAAAAGGTCTGTTCTTTTTTTTCGAGGTGGGAACGGCTATGATTGACGGCTTTTTGGATCATTCTGCCGAAGCTGTATTCATTCTGCTCAAGCTCTAGCTTGCCTTCTTCAATTTTCGCCAGATCGATAACATTATTTATTACGTCTAAAAGATGGGCAGAAGCTTCCGCGATTTTGGTCAGGGCATTGTTTTTTTCGACAATGCTGATGCTCTTTTTCCCGATGGCGGTCATGCCGAGAATTGTATTAATTGGCGTCCGCATTTCATGGCTCATTGAAGAAAGAAAATCGCTTTTGCTTTGCGCTTGCTCATGTGTAAGTTCGCTGAAATCGCCAGCTTCTTTTTCGATTCGCTTATGTTCGGCCATATATATCCTTTCAATATATCAAAATCTACAGCAACTCTAGACCTGCGGTCTATCGTTGAATAAACACCATAAAGGACATGGTGGATAAAACCAAATGCCGCTCGACTGCTTGCAGTCGCTTGTGGTCGCTTGTTTTTCGACTAATTACGCAGTAATTAGTTTTGGTTATTCATTATACCATGATTTCTAACGAAATCATGACCCCACCGGGGGATGCGCACTAAAACTGCGCTGGTATAATGTCTTAGTGACATTATACCATAACCACACGCACGAGCCAAGTAAACCCTTTCAAGGGAAAATGCGAAGCATTTTTATAAGTCGATACGTCAGTATCGACATTATACCACCAAAAAAAGATAAGTTCAAGTATTGTAACCCCCTATCCTTTCCGCGCATAAAATAATTGCGATGAAAGGATGAAAAAACGATGTACTTTACTTTATTTGCTTTATTTGAAGCGGCCATTCTCGCCTCTTCAATGTCGCTTGACGCCCTTGCTGCCGGATTTGCCTATGGGACGAATAAGACCAAAATACCAATGCTTTCAGCATTTATCATCAATCTGATTTGTACCGGAGTGACTGGATTAGCTCTTCTCATCGGAGCGATTTTAAAGCCATATTTGCCAGCAGGACTAACGGTTGCCCTTGCTTTCGCCATCTTGCTTACGATTGGGTTAATAAAATTATTAGACAGCATTACAAAATCAATAATCAGAAAACATAATCATTTGAGCAAGGAAATCAACGGCTCATTATTTAATTTCAAGTTTGTTTTAAATGTATACGCAAATCCGGAAGCTGCGGATATCGATTCCTCAAAAAGCTTGTCTTCGTCCGAGGCTGTCTTGCTTGCGGTTTCTTTATCATTAGATGGAATTGCCGTTGGATTTGGCGCAGCCTTAGTAAATATCAATGTGGCCGCCGTAATTTTGTGGTCGCTGTTTACGAATGTCGGTTTTTTGCTGGGCGGACACCTGCTTGGGCAGAAGCTTTCGGCGAAACTTTCCTTTAATTTTTCTTGGCTGGGCGGAGTAGCTTTGATTGCCTTGGCGGTGTCGAAATTGGTGTAATATTGCTAATTTTGACAAAAACTTGGTTATTTTTGACACTTGGCATTAGAATGGCAAATCTTATGGTATACTATTATTGAAACACTCTTATCTGTTTTGGAGAGCAGAGTTCGCCAGATAAGGAAAAGAGGATTATAAAGAATATAGGTAGCCAATAAACCACAAATGTGGCTAAAAAGGCGAAAGGGAGAAAGTGTGCCCAGAAGGCATTAAATGAAAATTCTAAGTATAAACGAATTTCCGCTAATTCGAACGTATGCAAATTATATTTTTCTGAATGGTATGTTATCGGGCGGAAACCATGTCGGAAGCAAAAAATTACGTTTTGAAATATTATCTAAAGCAGAATATCAATATTCAATTTATGAAAGCAAGACTAAAGTCAGCTTACATGATAATATAGTTGAAATAACAGCAGATGAGTACGAGCAACCTAATTATGCTAGAATCTATCGGAAGTGTGAGCAAAATGATGAACTGATAGTTAAAATATTGTTTCAGCAAAAACAAGAACCATACGGTTATGTTAATTTGTATATCAGCCAGGAAAAAGATAGCATAAGCAATAATCTATGTGAATATTCAGTTGGGCGATTAGGTAATAATGAATTTGGGGCAACGAAAGAATATATGATAATTCCAGTTAAAGATCATCTGGATGATTCTTTCGTTCCATATTATTTGAAAATTACAAAAGAAGTTTCCTTAATTGTTACATATGTATCAAAGGATGGAGTTAAGTGGAACGAAATCTACAGAACACATTGTGCAGAAATTGGATTGAATAGGGATATAGGCATAGCTTTAAATTATGAAACTAACAACTATTATAATTGGCTATATGCAAATCATATCCAGATATATGCCAATAAGAATTTCTTTTCACCGATTGATTTTATTTTAGCTCCTTATAAAAACTATAAATCATATAGCTATAATCCGCTTATGAATTTTTTTCCCGAAAATAGGTATGTGATCGAAAAATCGTATGATTCTATCGTCGATTATGTTAAATTCCAAGTCGAAAACAACAAATACGTGGAACTGAATCTTGACGAATTTTATTTGCATGACAGAGGTGCATATAGAAAAACCCATTATTTTCACCAGAATCTTGTTTATGGCTTTGACAATAAGTGCGTATATTTATTTGGAATAGGCAGCTTCGGAAAGCCCAAAACGTCAAAGATACCATATGAAGATTTTGCTATTTCATATGAGGCGATTAGAAACCAAAATAATATAATATATTCTTTTGAATGTGCTGCTGAAAGAGTTTATCTGGATATTAAAGCAATTTATTGGTCGCTAAAAGATTATCGTGATGGATTATTAAGGAATGAGTCGGAATTCAATTTAATAAATCCAGGCGATATTGCGATCGGTTTGGATATATATGATTATTTTTGCCGGGAGGGAATGATTGAGTTTTTCTTAAGTGATATAAGAATCGCATATTTTATATGTGAACACAAAAAAATTATGCTAGGCAGAATTAAATATTTTGAAAAAAATAATATAATTCCTTATGCAAATGAAAACGGCATATTTGATATGTACAAAATTATCGCAAATAAAGCAAATACATTAATGAATATTGCCATAAAAAACACGATTATTCAAAGTAACGAAATAAGTGGCAAAACAAAAAAATTGCTTTTGGAATTAAAAGAAGCTGAATTTGAAGCAATAAATAGTTTTATTGATCTCTTGGAAAGTAAATATAACTTAAATAGTTCGCGCCTAGGAGGATAGCATTTTGGATTTGGTGAGATGGGAGATACCTGTTGTTGAATCTAATTGCTATGAGAGCATATTAGAAAACATTGGCATAGCTTATGGGGTGCGGCATAAGCTGCGTCACCTTGATTCATTCGGATTTGAATGTAGCCACGATATACAAAGCTCATCGTTTGAAGCAATGAATATTTGGTATAATCGAGAAGGTGAAAATATAGCACTAAAAAAGATTTGTGGAATTAAAAGGCGAATAGTAACGCCTAACGAAAAAATATTTAGCATTTGCAAGAGTCAATTGAATGAAGAAATATGCAAACCGATTGGCGTTACCATCAATGGCTTTTACCTGCCCTGGACAAATGTATATGGAAAACGTTATCGGGGGCATAGTTTTCTTCTTACTTATTTTGGTGAAGAAAAATACTGGGGAGTTGACTCAATAGTTACCAATGAAATAGTGTCACTTAATCAAGAAATTTTACATAAATATGCAACCCTTATTATGTTTTTTGATTACAATCCTGAAAGCATAACTATATTTTCTATAAACCAAATTATCGATTTTCTAAAGAAGTTATGCCGTGATAAAAGGGAAAATCACATATCTCAGTTATTATTATTTAGAGAAATACTAAAAGAAAAAAGCAAATATGTATCAAGAATTTCAGAGGAGGAAATGATGTACTCCAAACTCATGCTATGTTTGTCCAATATTGCATGGAGCCGTTTTGTTTTTGCACAATCATTGGAAATTATTCTAAATGAAAAACACTCTGCAAATCTTGAGAAAAACATCCAGTCGATATATGAATTAAATGAAAATTGGAAAAATGCCAAAAATTTAATGATTAAATATTTGGCTTACCCTGAACGAATAGGCATAGAAAAGCTTTGTAGTATCATGGCTACGATTATAGCGAAAGAAGAAATGATTTATACAAATATTGAGAGCTTATAGAAAAAGGAGCATGGATATAATAATGATTGAAAATAGAAAGATTGATACTGCTGGTAAGATAAAAAAAATAATAATGGATTTGATACCCTATTGGATTCCCACAGACGACGATTGGACATCAGATTCTATAGAATCATTAAATATAAACTCTTATCAATACATACAAATAATCGTCAACATAGAAGAAGCTTTTGATATTGTGATGGATGATGAAATTTTATCACATGAATATTTTGAAACCATAAATGATTTATATAATTATGTTTTAAAGAAAGCAAATCACGAATGATAAAGAATACAATTGATTGCAGATTTTTCGAGGTTGCAGAAACTTATGGTGAAAATATTGCTCTTAAATATTGCGGAGAAGACACAACATATGCAGACCTAGCATTTTTAATAGATAAATATAAAAGCGTTTTGCGTGGTTACTCCATCGGTTGCAAAGATGTAATTGGGGTTTTGCTACCGCGGTCACCAATGATGGTTGCGATTATATTTGCCATTATGAGTTTGGGTGCGGCATTTGTGCCAATTGATGAAAAATATCCCCGATCTCTCATAAAATATATATTTTCTAAAAGTAAGTGCCGCTTCATTATTACAAGGGGAATGAATAATGGATTTGAGCATGAGATATTAACACTTGATGATTTGCACAATAAAAGAATCTTTGCCAAAGCAGGAGCAGGGAATCAAGTACATTCTGTATTTGAGCGATCGTCGCATGACGCGGCATATCATATATATACATCTGGCTCAACAGGAAATCCCAAAGGTGTGATGGTCAAACATGAATCCGTAGTCAGCCTTGTTAATAATGCAGCATCAATTCTTGGAATGACTTCTGGGAGGAGTATTCCGTTTATTTCAAGTATATCATTTGATTTAGCGATGTTTGAATTAGTTTTTTCATTATGCGTAGGAATGACTGTTATAATAGCTACGGAAAAAGAATCATCAAATCCCATGCTTCTTGCCCGCTTAATTGGGAAGTCGGATGTTTTGGCATTAACACCTTCCCGATTTAAGCAACTGATGCTTGTGGATAAAAGCGGTTCTTTTTTAAAAGAAAAGAAGAGCATCATATTTGGTGGTGAAATAATATTAAATGAAATTTTATTCAAGATAAGAAGTATAACGGACGCTTTAATTTTTAATACATATGGCCCTTCTGAAACAACTATGTTTGCTACATATGCAGATTTAACTAAAACAGATGAAATAAGTATTGGAATCCCAGTTTCTGGAACAGATTTATTTATTTTAGACAAAAAGAACAAACCAGTCCCCAATGGCATTAAGGGACAAATAGCAATAAGCGGCATTGGTGTTTCCCTTGGCTACGCTAATTCGCCTGAAGTAACTGCTCAAAATTTTATTCAAAACGAAAAAATTGCCGAAGGCATTATTTATTTGACTGGCGATCTTGGATATAAAAAAGAGGAAGGGTGCTTTGTTTATTGCGGCCGGACGGATAATCAGTTAAAGTATTTGGGAAACCGTATTGAACTTGAAGAAATAGAAAGTAAGGCTGCACTTTTTGCAAAACTGGATGATTGTCTGGCGATCATGTTCCAGGAATCGGGACAAGATGTTTTATGTCTGTTTTATACAACAGATATATCATTTGAACAAACAGAGCTTAAGGAGCATCTAAAAAAAGAGCTTCCTCGGTATATGTTACCTAATTTATATATACAGATTGATAAAATTCCGGCAAATCACAATGGTAAAGCGCAACGTGATGTAAAATTATTGTCAAAATATTTGCCGAAAAAAGAAGGGAATAAGGATGTATCAGCAAAAGATACTTTTAATTTCACTTAAAACAACAGCGTATTTTAATAATGCAGGAATTGATCAGCTGGCTTATTATTTGAGAAAAAGAAATAAAAATGTGACGTTGCTATATTTCCATGAAGATAACTCTATTGAGGAAATATTAGCTAAAGTTCGGTTAAATTATGATATCTATGGGATTTCTTTAGATTTAGAGGGATTGGCAAAAGGTTTTCAAATAGCCGAACACATTAAAAAATATGATGCAAATAAAACGGTGTGCTACGGCGGTGTTTTTCCAACGGTTATGTATCGTGAAATTTTAGACGATTGCAAGTACGTGGATTACATTATTTTAGGGGACGGCGAAATTCCGTTTAACCATCTTGTTGACAATTTAGGTACTAGTGATTTTAAAGAATACCATCATATAGCATCTCACGAAAATATAAAAAATAAAAAGCAAAGTATTAATGAAATATCAGAGTGCTTACAAGCAGATGACTATTTTGAAGGCAAAAATGGTGATGCTTATATTTATTGCCTAATTACAAAAAGTAATTGTTGTACCGGAAGCTGTACTTTTTGTTTTGCCAGAAAATCAAAAAAGACCAATTATAGATCAATTGATAGCATCGTAGATGAAATAATATATAAACATAAAAAACATAATATTGAGAATTTTTATTTTGCCGATTATAGCATATTTCATTTGAAGAACAATGAGGAAAAAAATCGGCTGCATGAGCTGTGTGGCAAAATTAATTCCCATCATGTAAAATTAAGTTTCTTTTGCTATATAAAAGTCGATTCATTTACAAATTCTGATGAAGATAAAGCATTGCTTAAAAAAATGAGAGAAACAGGTTTTGGGCAAATATTTATTGGCATTGAAGCGGGTAATGATAGTGATTTGAAGTTATATAATAAAAATTGCTCAGTAGCAGATAATTATCGGATAATTGAATTATTAAGGAGATACGATATTGAGCCTTATCTAGGTTTCATCATGTTTAATCCTTATTCGACAATAGAAAGCTTGAGAGAAAACTTTATCTTTTTAAAGACAATAAAAGCATTAAATATATATTTATATGCTTTTTGCTTCATTGCTGTCGATAAATATACGCCGATATACAATATGATGATGAAAGATAAGCTTATAGTTGATAATCATTCTTACAAAAACATCTTTGAATATGCGTACCAGCATATTAATGTAGAAAAAATGGCTTTGTTTTTGAAAGCTAATTTTGCTGAAGATATTTACTTTAAAAAAATACAAGTAGTTGACAGGGTCAATGATATGTTTAGGAGTATGCGGATCAGATATCCTGTTATTGATATATTCCAAGAAGAACTGCTAAGATTGAATGAAATTTACTTTAAAATAGTAATAGAATTTTTCGAAAAATTCTATGTTGAAAATGATTTAGTTTATTGTGAGTGTAATGTAGGCATATTTAAGCAAAAATTAAATGAGATAAAAAATGAATACACTTTGCTAAAAAATAAAATAATAAAAACTTATCTTCATTTCAAAACCAAAAGAAAAGGAACAGTTAAAGATGGATAATGCCGCAGCGAAAATAATTTCGATGATTCAAACAATTTTTGGTAATATATCGGTAACACCGGACAGCCGCATTAAGGAAATAGGCTTTAGTTCATTTACATTTGTAAAGTTTTCTGTAAGTCTCGAAGAAGCTTTTAAGATTGAGTTTGAAATAGAGTATTTAAATTACGAAAAATTTGTATTTGTTAATGATTTAGTTACGTATGTGGAAAAACGCCAACAGGTATTAGCATGAGCAACGACAATTATGATTGCCTAATTATAGGAAATAACAGCCCATCTTTTCAAGATTATGTAAATAACATAAAGCAAATGGGTTTTCAATCCGGCGCATTTAGAGATCTTTCTCTAAATTACATAAGTGAAAAAGGCATTGATTACTCCTTCGCGGACTATTATAATCATAATTTTGCCCCAAATAGGGAGCAATTAATGACATATAATGATATTATGAGTGCTACAATTGCGTATTTAGGTTCCTATCTCCATAAAAAGAAGATAAGCTTTTTATTTATCAACTCATTTCAGGAACAAAAAAAAGAATTAACAAGCTTATTAGGGAAAAAAATTTGCGCTATCGCGATAACAACAACATATTATTTAGAAGCATCACCGATTATTGAAATTATCAAGTTTATTAAAAAGTATAATGGAGATGTTAAAATTATCGTAGGTGGACCTTTTATAGCGAATCAAAGCGCTTTGCTTGATAGAGAATCTTTTTATTATGTCCTTAAAATGATTGATGCAGATTACTATATTAATAGTACACAGGGAGAATTGGCATTAAGTGAGGTCATATCTTCCATAAAAGGCAAAAAAGATATATCCCATATCAATAACATAATATATATGCAAAACGGCAATTATGTAGAAAATGAAAATGTATCAGAAGATAATTGCTTAGAAAATAACCCAGTAAATTGGAAGCTATTTTCTGATACAAAAAAGAATTTTGTATCAGTACGCACATCTAAATCCTGTCCTTTTGAGTGTTTGTTTTGCGGATTTCCTCAAAGAGCAGGTAAATTTGACTATATAACACCTGCCCGCTTATGTGAAGAACTTGATCAAATAAACGAGATTCCGGACATAAAAATCGTAAATTTTTTAGATGATACGTTTAATGTTCCGGTAAATCGCTTTAAAGAAATATTACAGATAATGATCGGAAAGCAATATCGCTTTAAGTGGAACGCACACATACGTTGCCAGTATATTAATCGTGAAATTGTGGATTTAATGAAAAGAAGCGGTTGCCAAGGAGTTTTCTTGGGAGTGGAATCTGGTAATCAAAAAATTTTAGACAATATGAATAAGAAAGCGTTGGTGGACGATTACTATAAAGGAGTAGCGTTACTAAAAGAATATGGGATAATTACATATATGTCTTTCATAATAGGTTTTCCGGGTGAAACAGCACAAACAATAAAAGAAACGATACAGTTTATTGAAACAACCCAACCAGATTTTTATCGGACACAATTATGGTATTGCGATCCTGTTACTCCGATTAACAAGTTCGCAGATAGGTTTGGCATAAAAAATGCTTTTTTTGAATGGGAGCATAGTACTATGAATGCTAAGGAAGCATCAGATTGGATAGAATATATTATGCTAAACATAAAAGAATCGATGTGGTTGCCACAAAATAATTTTGATTATCCTGGCTTATTTATTTTGCTAAGTAAAGGCTGGGAACTGATTGAGATTAAAAGCATGATTAATGATTTTAACATAAAACTAAAGGCGAAAATACAGAAAGGTTACTAATGAAATATAATAATACTCCTGATTTGTGTATTCATGCTTTTTTTGCAGAACAAGCTGAGCGTACACCGGATCAAATAGCGGTCATGTTTGGTGAAAAACTTATTACTTATCAGGAACTGGATGAGCTTTCAACTCGCATTGCAACATATTTAATAAAAAATATAGCGTCACCTTGCGTTCCCATTCCCTTATTAGTTTCTAGCGGAATTGAAATGATTGCTTTTATTTTAGGAATCCTAAAAGCAGGGTGTTATTACGTGCCAATAAATAAGAATGATCCTAGTGAGCGTATCGCTTTAATTTTGAATGAAATAGATACAAACATCTGTCTTGCAGACTCTTATTTTTCAGAAGCAGGTTATACAGTTTATTATACAAATGATATTTTACAGGCAATAAATATGGATTGGTCAGCAAGCTTGTCATTTGAACAAGCTGTAAATAGTGACTTATTCGGATATATGATATTTACTTCAGGTACGTCAGGGAAACCAAAAGCTGTACGCATAACTCATAAAAATGCGATGAATTCGCTTTTTTGGCGAAAGTGCGAATATGGTCTCGGCACGGATGATACTGTATTACAGTTATTTTCATATGCCTTTGACGGCTTTGTTGCCAGCTTATTTACTCCTCTTTTTTCTGGTTCAACGGTGGTTATTATTGATGACGGAAATCGATTTAATATTGAATTTATTTGCAGGGAGATTTATCGGCATAAAATTACCCACTTTATTTCTGTTCCGTCAGTATGTGAATTAATCTTGTTGCAGGCAGCTGCGAGTGATTTAGAGTCGTTAAGAATCATTACGCTTGCGGGTGAAATGGTTTCTCCACGGTTTTTTGAAATTAGAAAAAAATACCCTGAAATTGAATTTGTAAATGAATATGGTCCTACTGAAGCCTCTATTGTAGCGACCTATTGCCGCCCGATGAAACTTGATAATCTTAATTGCATAGGAAGACCAATTAATAATACGGCGGTTTTTATTTTAGATGATGAATTAAATATAAAGCCGATTGGTTCATATGGGGAGATTTGCATTTCAGGTCAAGGTGTTTCTGATGGTTATATGAATGACGAAAAACTAAACAGAGAAAAATTTATTACCGATAATCGGCTTAGCGATAGAGTCATTTATCTGACGGGTGATGTTGGCAGGTATCAGTCAGATGGCACAATTGAAATAATTGGCAGAAAAGATAATCAGGTAAAGCTACATGGATTTAGGATTGAACTAGATGAGATCCGTTTACGATTATTATTAATTGATGGCATAGAAGAGGCAGCTTCATTAATCGTAGCTCGTGAAAGTGATAGCTATCTATATGCTATTCTCAAGACCAGTAAAAATGTTCCCGATGACTTGGTTCGTAAGCATTTAGCTGACCACTTGCCCTATTACATGATTCCTCAAGTGATTTTATATATTGATGAAATGCCAAAAAGTGATAGTGGGAAGATTGACATGGCAGCTTTACGGGATATTGTTGCGAAGACGGAAAAAAATGTGGCAGTTAAACAACCAAACAACGAAACAGAAAAAAAGCTATGCGAAATATGGAATGAGTTATTTAACATCAATAATGTTGGAGTTGATCAAAACTTTTTCCAATTGGGCGGGCATTCACTAAAAGCGACCATCCTAATATCTCATATTTACTCAAAATTACATATAAGCCTGCCGCTTAACCAGATATTCAAAACACCAACAATTAAGGAACTTGCCGCAGTCATCAAAGAGACTAACCCAAAAGAATATGTGCCAATTGAGTATACGGGAGAAAGAGGAGATTATCCTTTATCATCAGAGCAAATGCGTATGCTTTTTCTCCATAATGAAAGCAATGATGCCATGAATTATAATGTCCCTGTTGTATTTTATATTGAAGGCAAATTGGATCTTAACCGCTTAAAATATAGCCTTAATCAGTTGGTATTAAGGCATGAGGCGCTAAGAACTTCAGTAAAGTGGCATCAAAATGATGTAATGCAAACCATTAATGAGTGTAATGATATCCAAATTCATTATGAAAATGTAGACCAAAGTTCTATTGATGAAAGGATATCGGCACAATTTCAAATATTTGATTTAGCAAAAGCCCCATTGTTTAATGTAAGCGTTTTATCTAATGGTATATGCGATTATTTGATTTTCGATATTCATCACCTTATTATTGATGGAACATCACTAACTATATTAATAAAGGAATTATGCACAATCTATAATGGTAATCCGCTCGGGCAAGTAAAATTGCAATACCGCGACTATGTTAATTGGCAAGGAAAAAGAAAATCTTCATATGAATACCATAAAGCTAAGATGTATTGGCAAGAGCGGATTCAGCCTCAAAAGATGAAACCGCTTGAACTGCCCTATGATCCGAAGCCGGAAAGATATCCAAAACGAACCGGGGCGCGGCATAAATTTTACATAAATGAGTCATTGAGGCCCAAAATAAAAGAATATATAGAGGCCATGGATGTTACGCCTTTTATTTTTTATCATACTTGCCTTTCATTGCTATTACATAGATATGTAAACTCAAATGAAATTACAATTGGTACATCGGTTGCAGGCAGAAATCATCCAGATTTATGGGAGATGATAGGCTTATTTGCTAATACTATTCCGATTTATATAGAAATTAATCCGGCTATTACCTTTAAAGAACACCTTTTAATAAACAAGTCGCTTGTTTTGGATGATATTAATAATGGCGAATTTCAATTTGATGAAATAATGAAGCTGGCATTTCCTAACGGCGTGGAAAAGCAGTCCTCATTATTTAATGTATTTCTAGTGGTGCAAGAATTAAAGCTTGAAGGAGCAACTTTACTAGGAAATTCATTAAAGCCTTACCCGGCAAATAATTTTACGACAAAATTTGATTTGAATTTTGAAATTAATATTTTTGATAATGATCAATACTTTGTTATCGAATATTCTCAAGATAATTTTTATTTTGATACTATTTGCGGTATGGCGGACAGCTTTTGCGCCATCATAACTCAAGCAATATCATCACAAGATATAATCATAGAAAAAATAAGACTGCATCCATTGGAAGAAATTTGCCACAATATGCCAAATAACGAGAGTAATAGTACGATTGTTTCTTTATTTATGAAGCAAGTCAAAGCGGTCCCACAGCAAATAGCGTTAGAAATTGACGGTGAAAAGGTATCGTATGATAATCTTAACCATTATGCTAATATTATTGCAGCAATGATTTATGAGAAAATTGAAAAGAATGAAATAGTAGCAGTAATTTGCGACAGATCAATATTTATGGTCGTATGTGTTTTGGGAATTTTAAAAGCGGGAGGAGCCTATTTACCCATCGATCCAGAATATCCTCTTGACAGAAAAAATTATATGCTTAAGGACTGTGATGTAAGAATTGTATTTAGTAATGCAAAATTGACCGAGAGAGTCAATTGTGCCAGCATCTTTACCGAGCAGGACTTTGATATAGCGAAACTGACAGACAAAGTTCTGCCTAACATTATTTTACGGCCAGACGATCTTGCATATATTATTTATACTTCAGGGACGACCGGGTTGCCCAAAGGGGCGATGATAACTCATGCAAATGTCGCAAACCTAATTGAAAATAATAAAGGTAAATTTGATTTTAACCCGTCCGACACGTGGACGCTCTTTCATTCGCTAAGTTTTGATTTTTCGGTATGGGAGCTTTTTGGAGCTTTATTAAATGGAAGCCGTCTAATTATCATACCCTCTGACGTGGCGAAAGACTCAAGAGAATTTTATACGCTTCTTTCGAAAGCAAAAGTGAGCATATTAAGCCAAACCCCTTCCGCTTTTTACTCTTTAGCAAATGAACTGGCGAAAGGCAAACAAGAATTAGATTCCTTAAAATACGTTATTTTTGGCGGAGAGCAACTTAATCCATTAAAGTTACGAGACTGGAAAGCAGCTTATCCATATGCTAAATTAATAAATATGTATGGAATTACGGAAACGACTGTCCATGTTACATATAAAGAGCTATTGGAGAAAGACTTGTTGCTTTCAGCTAATAATATTGGTTATCCAATCGACAATGTAAATGTTTATATACTTGATAGTGCAATGCGTATGTGTCCGGCAGGTGCGGTAGGGGAAATATACGTTGGTGGGAAAGGTGTTTGTAAAGGATATTTAAATAAAAAACCGCTAACTGCCCAGCTTTTTTTGCCTGACCCATTTAATCTTGGTAAAAAAATGTATAAATCCGGCGACTTTGCCAAGCGTCTTTTAAACGGAGATATGATTTTTAAGGGCAGGTCTGATAATCAAGTAAAGATACGCGGTTATAGAATTGAAGTTGCAGAAATTGAATGTGTGCTTGCAAGATACCCTGGAATAAATGAAACGTTTGTAATTCTTCGCAAAGAAGATGAAGAAAACTCTTATATTGCAGCATATTGTTCTATGGAGCAAGAGATAGATACAGCTATAATAAAGGATTATGCTGCTCTATTTTTACCGGAATATATGATACCTTCATATATTATAAAGGTTGATTATATACCAAGAACAATTAACGGAAAAATTGACTTAAAAAAATTGCCTGTCCCACATGAAGTGATTGATTTCGTGCCTAATCCTGATTTTAAGCTGGATTCGGTTGGGGTGAGGCTTCGTTTGATCTGGGCAGAAATTTTAAGCTTGCCTATTGATAAGGTTCATCCTAAAATCAGCTTCTTTACCATGGGCGGTGATTCGATAAAGGCAATTCGGTTGCTTAATGCAGTAGAAAATGAGTTCGGTAAAAAAATAAAACTATCGGCTTTATATATGAATGCCTCTGTTTTAGCTATGAGTGAAGTTATAAAGAATGAGCAAAAAGTGCCGAAAGCTCCAGATAACATGATTATTAATGAACTGAATGGCATAAAAAATGATATCTTAATCGAAATGGAAAAAAATAATGAAAGCATAACTAATATTGAAGATATATATCCATTAAGTGACATAGAACTTGGGATGCTTTATCATTATATAAAGGATGATAGCGGCCATATTTATCATGATCAGATGTTGTTCCAATTAGAATGTGATGTCAAATTTCTGAAAACAGTATTATGCGACATGACAAAAAAACATTCAATTTTGCGGGCAACATTGAATGTGAGTGATTATAGAGAATCAGTACATATTATTTATAAAGATTATGAACCAGAGATTGATATCCGCGATATTACTCATTTAGATAAAGAGGTTCAAATCCGCATCATAAATAATTGCATGGAAAAAGATAAAATGAATAGATTTAATCCTCCCCAAGTCTTTTGGCGTTTAATTGCTTTTAAGGTTAATTCTAAAACGGTTTTATTTCTTTTTGTAACTCATCATGCGATAATAGATGGCTGGAGCTATTCTCAGTTTAAGATTGAGCTTAATAATCGACTATCAGCCTGCGCGGTGGGGCAAACAGTTGACGATAAGCCCTTAAAAAATACATATAAGCAATACATCATTGAACAAAAAATGATTGCAAATGATACTGAAATTGCCGCTTTTTGGCGAAATGAACTTAAAGATTTTATTAGGCTTCCGTTGCCTATAGCAGCAGATGGTAGGGCAGGAATAACTGATGAAAAACAGTTATATGATAGTTTGCAACCAGAGGTTTCAGAAGGTCTGCTTAAAACAGCTGAACGGTATAATACAGATATTAAGACAGTATACTTATCGGCGGCGGCTTATTCATATAATATACTTTTTGGTGAAAATGATTATATAATTGGCATTGTTAATGGTGCTAGGCCGGTATGCGAGGATAGCGAAAAAATACTTGGCTGCTTCCTTAATACTTTTCCTTTACGGATAGTTATTAAAGAAGAGTGGGCATATGCTGATTTATTGCAATATATAGACAGAAAATTAAAAAGGCTTAAAGGTTATGATAAACTTTCATTATTGGAAATCATTAGAAAAATTGGACTGAAAGATAAAAAAGCTCCTTTATTTGACTGTGTATTTAATTATGTCAGTTTTGATTCTATTACTGAGAAGCTTAATGATCTAGGTATCCATGATAGCATAAGAGCCAATACAATTCTGGATATTACTGCCGATACAACTTTTGCCGAACCAACGTTGCGAATCTGTTATGACACACGACTTACACACGAGCTTCCAAAACGTCTCTTAGCATATTACAAAACGCTATTACAAGATTTTGCTTTTAATGTTGACGCTAAGCTGGGCAAAGAGTCTATCTTGCAGAATGATGATAGCTTAAAGACTATTGAAAAGTTGCTATACGATATTTGGTGTCAAGTGCTGCGAATTGAAGATTTTGATATTGCTGATAACTTTTTTGAGTTAGGGGGTGATTCAATAAAGGCATTGCAAGTAGTTACTAAATTGAAAAATTCCGGCTTTGAATTGCGCATAAACGACATCTTCGATTATAAAACTATAAACGAACTTAGTACAAAAGTAAAAGCTGGCGTGCAAACGAAAGATCAAGAGCCTATAAGCGGAGAAAGCACATTATCACCAATTCAAAAATGGTTTTTCAATAATGGAATTCCTAATTTCAACCATTGGAATCAAGCGTTTTTGCTTTATGCTCCGAATAGAATAAGCACAAATATAATAGAGTCCATATTTTATGAAATAATTCAGCACCATGATATTTTACGTATGCGAATCACATTAGATAAAAAGAAAATGATAATAAATAAAGAGCTTGATAAAGTTACTGTGGAGGAAGATGATTATACTCATTATGGGAATGAATATGCCAAAATGATCACCTTGGATGCGGAGAGGCTTCAGGCTTCTTTGGATATCTATAATGGCCCATTAATGATAATTAAAAATTACGCAACCAATAATGGTGATTATTTATTATTAATTATTCATCACCTTTTAATAGACGGCGTTTCATGGCGAATATTGTTTGAAGATATTGCCGCTTTATATGCGCTTTTCGAGAAAAACAAGCCATTGGCTTTACCTAAAAAAACTACATCTTATTATCATTTCGTTAAGTCAATAGAAAACTATTTATCTAAAACCGATTTAACTAAGGAATACGAATATTGGAATAAACTACTTAGCCAACCAACAACATCTTTAGTTTGTGGTAAGGAAAAAGCCCGCCATAAATCGAGTGATTTTGAAACGCTTAATATTATTTTTAATGAAAATAGGACATCATCACTTGCTTATAATTGTGTTAATGAATTGAGAGTATCAATGCTTTCTATACTGTTGTATTGTCTTGGTGAGTCGATGGAAACAGTAACAAATAAAAATTCACGTTTCCAAGTAATGTTAGAAAGCCATGGCCGTGATAAAAATGAACTAGATGTAAACATAAATAGAACCATTGGCTGGTTTACGGAAATTTACCCATTCATAATCAAAGTTGATATGTCTTTGCCCTTGCGCGAACGTGTGCAAATAATAGAACATGATATCAAGGAAGCTGCTTTACATCGGCTGAGTTTCAGTTTACTTACAAACATGGCTTTAAGTAATGACTCTGACAAGCTACGATCACTTACAGATGAAAAAATAATCTTTAACTACTTAGGAAATTTCGATAGTGGAATGAGCTCAACTGTATTTACCATCTCAGATATAAATACGGGTTCCCAGGTAGACCCTCAGTCTGAACTTAATGAAGCTATTAGCATTTCAGCATATATCGTAAATGATTGTTTAAGAATACAATGCTCATATGACAAAACCTATTATGACAGCATAATGATTAAGCGCTTAGTTAATGCGATGGAACAGAGCCTTCATTCGATTATTGGACGATGTTCTCAAGGGCAAATAGCAGTTGCTGAAAAAAAGGTGCTGGAAGGTGTTTCGGGGTTTAATGAAATTTTTATTAATGATTGTTTTTATCAGGCATTAGTTTCGGCAATAATTTATTTTGAGAGGAATCATGATTTTTTAATCGGAAATATATTTTCCCAATATATATATGATCCGGAACAAAAAAAGCTGCATATAAAAAATGAAACAGTTTATGCGTATGAAATTTTTGATATGCTTGATTTATTATCTATAAGTTATAAGACAATGGTGCGGTGTAATAATGTCTTAGATGAAATAATCAATCAAGTTTCGTCAGGTTCTTTGGTTATTGTCAATCTTGATTGCTATTACGTAAAAAATAAGAGGGAAATGTATGGAAGAACACATTGGTCTCACTCTGTTTTAGCATATGGATATGACAAGGAAAGCATGGAATTATATATCATTGATAATGACGATATCTTTACTTTAAATTATAAAGCGAAACGAATGTCATTTGGCGAACTAGAAGAAGCATATGCCGGGTACAATATTCATTTTAATGCTTACTCAAGTAATGCTAGCATATACATATTATCGGCCGATAAAAATGAAGCGGAAAAAATAAGCATAAGCCCTAAATCATTTTTGCAAGAAAACTTAACGCTTGTTTCTAGTTTTTTGGCAGACAGCTTATCGAATCATGAAAAATGCTGGCAAGATATGAAGAATCTTCAAAACGATTTTGAAAGCATAAAGGATAATATTGACAACTTATATTTCATTTTCACAAGCATACTTAATGCAAAGAAAATTGAATTATATAAAGCGGCCAACATCATAAATGATCAACAGCTTATCGAAACTATTAATACAGTAGTGGAAAACTTGGTCTATACCTTAAACGTCTTCCGGCGGCTTATGATCGACAAAAAAATCCGCTCCGCAGATATCAGCCAAGCGATTGAAAAGTTTGAACAGGCATTAGAAAAAGAAAGGGAATATAATGAAAAGCTCATTACGCTTTCAAATACTTTCAAAAAAACAATATAAAAGTATGGATGCTGTTTTTATTGCGTTTAAGGCATCACCTGTTTGGGCAGTATTAAGGTTTTTGCTTACGTTAATACAATCTTTAATGCCAACGGTTGCAATGACGTTTGCGATGGCAGGTTTTATTGACACAGCAAACGCTATTTTGCAAAATGAACGCCCTCATAATGACATATATTTGCCTTTATTTTTGATGTTGCTTGTCCTTAGCATTCTTACAACTATAGGCGCAGTAATAGCATTGGTTACCACAAGAATCAATTTGGATATTAGCCGTAAACTAAAGCCGGCAATAGTTAAGAAATGTGCGTCGCTAGAATTTAAGCATATTGAAAATTCTTCAAGCTGGGAATTAATATCCCGCGTTTCCCGCGATCCTGTCCAGGCTGTGATGAATGGTTTTAACGGCTTTATGCAAATGCAGGATATTACGATATCCATTGTGGGCGTTCTGATCGTGATTGTTACACAGGTATGGTGGGCTGCGCTTATTATTATTGCTTTTTCGACTCCGATGTTTTGGCTTTCTATACGTGCAGGAAAAAAGAATTACCAAGCAAGCCGCGATAATGAAAAATATAAACGGCGTGCCGAATATTTGGACGAAGTGCTTACTGGGCGTGAAAATATTGATGAAAGAACTTTGTTTGGCTATAGTGAGCATATAGGTAAACGTTGGATGGATCAATATGAAATAAGCCGGAAACGCCAATTAAAAGTAAGGGCGCGGATGTTCCTTATTACAAAAGGAGCAAGCTTAATTCAGGCGCTGATTGCCGTTTTAGTGGCCTTAACGCTCATAAATCCCGTTATTAATGGCGACTTGACAGCAGGAATGTTTCTAGGCATTGTTACTGCTGCTTTTAATATGATTATGCAATTAGGCTGGAAGATGTCCGCTTCTTTGGAAAGTATTTCCCATGTAAATGAGTATATGAAGGATTTAACCGAATTTTGGGATCTTAGTCAAGCGGAGGGTGCAAATTTAGAACCAGATCCGGAGCCAATAATATTTTCGAAGCTTGAATTTCGCAATGTTCGTTTTAAGTATCCAACAAGTGAGCATTATATTTTAGACGGTTTATCATTTTTACTGGAATGTGGCTTTCATTACGCTTTTGTTGGCAAAAATGGAGCTGGGAAAACAACCATTGCTAAACTGCTAACCGGGTTATATACCGAATACGAAGGCGAAATTCTTATAAATGATAAAGAATTAAGAACATATCCAGCAAGTACTATAAAAGCATTAATATCAGTTATTTATCAAGATTTCGCAAAATATTACATATCACTTAAAGATAATATTATCTTGGGGGATGTTGCAGATCAAAAGGCTGTATTACGCGCTTTGCCTGCGATGGGTTTGGCAGGAGTGGATTTTGCGGGACTGAATGACGGTTATGATACGCCGCTAGGTAAAATAAAAGAGGGGGGGCAAGATTTATCTGGGGGGCAATGGCAGCGGGTAGCAATAGCCCGTTCGCTGATAAGCCGTGCGCCAATAAAGATACTAGATGAACCTACTGCAGCTTTAGACCCGATTAGTGAAAGTAAATTATATAATGATTTCGAGAAGTTGATGAGAGGCAAAACAACGCTATTTATAAGCCATAGATTGGGTTCAACTAAGTTAGCCGACCAGATCTTAGTAGTTGATAGTGGCAAAATCGTTGAACAAGGTACACATATAGAATTAATGGAATTAAGCGGTCAATATGCTGAAATGTTTGAGTCACAAAGGAATTGGTATAAATGAGCAGAGAGCAAAAAAACTACACATTTAATAGAATTATGCTACGAGTTATTGTCTTGCAGATTAAGGCAGTGCCATGGCATAGCGCCCTTATTAATCTGGTGGGGGTATTTACTGCTTTAACAATAACCGCAAAAGTAATTGCGACACAAGGATTATTTGATAAGATTACGGATGCTGCCGCAGGAAATGCTGGTTTTATTGAATGTCTTATCCCTCTTATGGTTTTAACCGGCATTACTTTTGGTGAGCAGATTTTGAATGGTGTTAGTAATTTTCATGTCGAGGTTATATTTGAAAAGGCGGCAGGTAAAATAAAAACTCTGTTGCACCGAAAATTAAAGCACCTTAATCCGGTTTGTTTTGAAGACCCCAAATTTTTAGATGATTTAAATAAAGCCCGGGAGGGAATAGCGGTAATCCCAAGCTTTAGCATCACGCTCTTCTTCATATTAAGTATATATATTGTCTACTTTGCCTCAATTGGCACTTACTTATATAATCTAAAACCAATTCTGCTATTTACGATTTTAATATCGTTTATACCTGCTTTAATTGCTCAGATTATTCGTGGCAAAGTATTCACCAAGCTTGAGGAAGAAAGCGCTCCGTTACGCCGCGAAAATGAGTATTATCAAAAAACTATATGTGAGCGTGAATACTTTAAGGAGACCCGAATTCTTGGCGCGTTTAAATATTTTTACACTCTATACCATGATACATTGATAATGCTGACGCATAAACGGTGGAAAGCTGAAAACAAGACAGCATTAATTGAGCTATTTTTGAATTTTGCGACGTTTGCCGGGATGGCGTTATCAACTTATCTTCTTTTTAATGCCACTATAGCTGGTGATATTACGGTTGGTGCATTTGCAGCAGTTTTTGGGGCGCTTAATATGCTTTTTGGACTAATGAGGGAGATCGTCAACAGACATATCGGCGCAATAAACCGTGATATAGGAAAAATTGTAAATTTTGTCCGCATGATGGACGCCCCTGAGCGTTACGGTGACTGCGACGGAAATCTATCAATGTCAGAAGGCATCAAAGCCGAAAATGTATCATTTACATATCCAGGCAAGGAAACGCCTGCTGTCAGTAATGTATCGCTTGAAATAGCGCAAAATGAAACAATTGCTATAGTGGGAAAGAATGGTGCTGGCAAAAGTACTCTTGTTCGTTTATTGATTGGTTTATATCTTCCGTTGGAAGGAAAAGTACTAGTTGGTGGGCTTAACACTTTAGAAACCGATCCAGCAGTTTTATTCCAAAGGACTTCAGGCGTGTTTCAAAAATTTCAGCGATATAAGATGACTCTTTCTAATAATGTTGCCATCAGTAATATGGCAGATTTTAATTCTGATAAGATAATTAAAATCTTAAAGCAAGCTGCCGTGGAGCTTAAAGATATCGACATTGAAACTATGCTGTCTCCAGAATTTGACGGAATTGATTTATCGGGTGGTGAGTGGCAGCGTTTAGCTATTGCGAGGGGATTATACCGAACGAATAGATTCATTGTATTGGATGAGCCAACCGCTTCTATTGATCCAATTGAAGAAACCCGTGTTTTTACGCAATTTAAGAATTTAGCAAAAAATAAATGCGCAATAATTGTGACTCATCGATTAGGTTCAGCAAAGTTTGCAGACCGTATTATTGTGATGGATTCTGGTAAAATTACCGATATTGGGACACATGATGAATTAATGGGGCGGATGGGATTATATGCAGATATGTGGGCAAAGCAAGCAAAGTGGTATGAATATAAAGAGGAAATTTCATGAATAAGATACTGCTTATTAATTCTCCTCTCGGTGATACAAGGGAATATAGGAAATTGCTTCCGCTTGGGATTAGCTACTTAGCTTCAGCTTTAAAAGATGCAGGATTAGTTTGTGATACCGTTGATGGCGATTTGGATTGCTTGCCGCTTAATGAGATTGTCCGCTTGACCTCTAATTATGATTTAATAGGCATATCATCAACTACTTCGAACTTTCCATATGCAGCTAAAATGGCGCAAGCAATAAAAACAGAACGCGACATTCCAATAATATTAGGCGGATACCATGCTACATTTGAACATGAGGAAATATTGAAAGGAATGGATTGTTTTGATGCTATTGTGAGAGGAGAAGGGGAAACGGTTATTGTCGAATTGTGTAAGGATTATTTCAAAAACAACTCATTTAGTCAGCCTATAAATGGAGTATCTTATCGCCAATTAAATGGCAAAATATTGATTTCTTCTAATATAAATTTGGAAAACAATTTGGATAAGCTTTCGCTTCCGGTAAGAGATAATCTTTTAAAATACCAAAAAGATTATTACCTTAATCAAGATAAAAAAATATACGTCACGGTTTTATCTAGCAGAGGCTGCCCGTATGGCTGTAGCTTTTGCGCAACGACTTGTTTTAGGCGTGTTTGGTTAGCGCGTTCGCCTGAAAGTGTCGCTGATGAAGTTTATTTATTATATAAAGAATATAAGGATATTTTAGTCGCATTTATTGATGATAATTTCTTTATTGATCCAATTCGCTCAAAGGAAATTATCTTAAGGATAAATGAAAAATGCGAAAAAAAAATATTTTTCAAATTTGGGACGCGAGCAGATCAAATTATAAAAGGGGCTGAATATTTGGATTTTTTCAAAGAAAATGGTTGCCGTTCAATTGAACTAGGCATCGAAAATGGCTCAGATAGTGTGCTTGAGCGATATTATAAAAATACTACTGCATTAGTAAATGAATTGGCGATTAAAACAGTAAGAAGCCATGGCATTCAAGTTGCGATAGATTATATTATGTTTGATCCAAAAACTACCGTAAATGAATTAAGAGAGAATATTTTATTTATTAAAAATACGGATATATGGGGTGAATACTTACCATTAATATATAACCGAGTTGAACCATTTCCCGGCACAAAGTTTAAAACGATATATGGCGAAGCACATTCTAATGACAATTATTTTACATCAGCAAATGTAAAGCAAATTTACGATTTAATTACTAAATTCAAAGATACGTACCAAATAAGAATAAATAAATTAATAGATGATTTTATTATCAGTATCAATGATGGTAGCGGAATTAGGATTTCTAAAAGAGAATATATTTGGCTTAGGACAATGCCATATATATTGTTTGATGAACTGGTTGCTGAATCTTCCGATTATTTACATCGATATAATTTAGTTGTGTCTGAGAACAAGTTAGAAGAGCATCTTTCATTTCTGGAAAAGAAATTGCAAATAAACTAATTAATAAAAAGGATGGCTTTAGTGATGAATTTTTATACTATTGCTGCTGATTTTAAAGCGGAAACGATAAATGAATATGCCAGATTAAATAGTGAATATGAAAACGCCAAAGTATTAGAGACATATGGACAGATGACAGTCGGCAATACAATGGCGGGTGGGCGTGTTCATGCTGATATTCCCAAAATTGATTTTTATGACCTAAAGCATTATATTGCCTATTCCTTATCGCGAGATATTGGTTTTAATTACTCGCTAAACGGATCTTGCATGAGTAATAAAGAATTTACGAAAGAAGGGTTAGATGAACTGAAAATTTTTTTAAAGAAACTAAAAAGCATTGGAGTAAAGGGGGTCACAGTAGCCCTTCCTTCAATTATTGAAGTTATTTCATCACTTCAGCTTGGTTTTGAAATAAAACTATCAATAATTTCCCAAGTAAATACCGTAAATAAAGCGATTGATTACAAGAAAATTGGAGTCACAAGAATTGTAACTGATGAGTCAATTAACCGTGATTTTAATAAGTTGCGGAACATAAGCCGGGCATTTGGCGATAAAATTGAAATAATAGTTAATTCTATGTGCCATAAAGATTGTGTATACCGAGCCTTTCATTATAATCAGACCAGCCATGATTCGGTAAACTGTTCAGAAGCAGGCATTAATACATACTATAATCATCGGTGCATGACCAAAAAAGCTGAAAGTCCCGAGGAATGGCTAAAATTATGTTGGGTACGCCCCGAAGATATTCCATTCTACAATGAAGTGGGTATTCATTATTTTAAACTTCAAGGCAGGCATACGGTACATGGGGGGAATCCAGTCAAAGCAATTGAAAGTTATTTCAAGCAGTCTTTTTCAGGTGATTTAGTTGATTTATTTGAACTGTTTAACTGCCCATATAGCTTTAAGGTTTGCTTGGATAATAGAAAATTAGACGGCTTTATCGACAAATATTATGAGGCTGGGGATTTTTGCATTAATAATTGCCAGCAATGCGGTTATTGCAACGGATACGCTAAAAAGATAATTAATATAGATGAAGCTAATGAAATGAATGAGATGGCAAAGGAATTTTATGCGGAATTTGACCAATTTTCTCAAATGCTTCGCCATTGTTTGCCTGAATAGGAGTGTATATGAATACAGATATTCTTAATTTAATAAAGGCTAATTATCTTAAAAATCCAGAAAGAGTTTCAATAAGTGAAAGAAATCAACGTATAACATATCGTCAATTATGGCTCGCATCAAATAATTTTGCGCACGAATTGAAAAAAATCGGTATTAAAAAAGATGATATTATAGCGGTTATAGGCACACGTTCTATATCTACAGTATTATGTTTTGTGACCGCACTTAAATTAGGTGCAATCTACTTACCCATAGATGAAAAACTGCCCTATAAAAGAATAAGCCAGATGTTGTTTGACAGTATGCCAGCTTTGGTTATTCAAAAAAATCCTCCTGCTGAAATAACAGAAAAATTTGTAACAAAGGATGCTTTAGCGATAAAGCTAGCATTTACGGAATTAGATAATTGCGCAGAATTAGATGAAATATATGATAGAAAGGCAGCTTATCTGATATATACGTCAGGCAGCACTGGTGTTCCAAAAGGTGTTTTTGTGCCGCAGTCCGGTTTATTTGGGCTGTGTGACTATTTTGTAAATTCATTGCATATCACAGAAGAAGATATAATTGGCCAATTTTTTAGCATTTCATTTGATGGTTCTATTTGGGATATAACAATGGCATTATTTTGTGGGGGAGAATTGTGCATCATTGATGATGACATAATTGAAGACTATCAAGCTTTTGCTTCTTATGTCAATGAAAAAGGAATTACAATATTAACCTTGCCACCGCCTTATGTTGAATATTTGGATAGCAATACTTTGATACGACTGCGTATGCTTATTACGGCCGGCTCGTCGGCTTCACTTTCGTTAATTAAGAAGTGGTCTTTGAAGTTTGATTATGTAAATGCGTATGGATTAACAGAAACTACGATCTGCGCTACATCATGGATTATACCAAAAGGAACATTCAGCAAAGATTATGTTTCCATCGGAACTGCCATGGGCTGTCATCAAGTATCGATAGTTGATGAAAACGGAAAAGAAAGCCCTTTAGGTATGCCAGGTGAAATATATGTAAAAGGCCCTGGCATTGCTATCGGTTTTTCTGATAATTCAGGTGGATTTAAAACTGGCGACATTGGTAAACAGTTAGATGACGGAACAATTATCTTTATTGGAAGAAATGATTCACAAGTTAATATTAGGGGCTACCGGATTGAATTAGAAGAAATTAATCGTAAGCTGCTTGCAATAAGAAACGTAAAAGAGGCGGTTGTTTGCATAAAGGAAGATAGTGACGGAATAGGGCATATTTGCGCTTATTATATCTCCCAAGATAAGAAACTGACTCAAAATGACATTATCAATGAGCTCAAACAAATATTACCAGCTTATATGTTACCTGATTGGTTAATTGAAATACAGAAAATGCCGCTTTCGAATAGTGGGAAGATAGATACAAAGCAATTGGACAATCCATATATTTTTAAAGCTGATGTAGAAGCTGATTATAGCAGTAAGATTGAAAAAGAGCTTGCGGATCAATGGAAAGTGTTGCTTAATATTGAGCAAGTAAACCCAACGGACAATTTTCATTTGCTTGGAGGCCAATCACTAAAATCAATTAAATTAAGAAATTGGATTAACGAAAAATACATTATTAAAATTTCAGTTGCTATGCTATATAAAAACCCTGTTTTGAAAGATATGGCAGCACAGATAGAACAAATGCTTCAGGGAGAGATAATATAATATGCCGGATAAAATACAATTATTTTGCTTGCCACACGCCGGAACGTCCGCGTTTTTTTATTATGCTTGGAACAAAAGACTAAAAGAAAAATTTGAATTATTTCCCCTTGAGCTAGCAGGCAGAGGTGGAAGAGCAGGAGAGGATTATCATAAGGATTTTGAAGCAGCAGTTGATGATGCTTATAAAAGACTTGTTCGGGATATAAAGGGAAATTACATTCTTTTAGGGCATTGCATGGGGGGATTGCTGGTATATGAACTTGCGGTTAGACTATATGAAAATGATATAAAAGGGCCGGAGCATATTATATTTTCTGGGCAGGTTCCGCCCGATATCCGAGAGGGGCTTTTATTTCTTGGTAATGCCGATGATCATGTACTGATTGAGCAAATAAAAAAAATGGGAGGAAATGAAGAAGAACCACTCATTGATGATGATCTAAAAGATTTTTTTCTCCCGATATTAAGGGCAGATTGCAGGATGTTTGATCAATATGAAATGAAAAAGAAAATAAAGCTGTTATGTGACATAACGGTACTATATGGAGATAAGGATCTACACAATGATGGGCAGAATATGAAGCTTTGGGAACATTTTACTAATGGCAAATGTGATTTGCATGAGCTTAAGGGTGACCATTATTTTATTAATTATTCGTCAGATAAGATCATAGATATTCTGCTTGCTTTGTAATGTAAAGCTTAAATTTGTAAAGGAGATAAGCCATGAGACCACACTTATTAGTAAATGAAATAGATTTTCCATCATTGCCCAAAATGTTCGGACATAGTTCACAAATAGAATTGATTGCCGGGCCTTGTGCAGTTGAAAACATTAGCCAGATGGAGGAAGTAGCAAAGGAACTAAAAAATAAGAATGTGAGATTTATGAGAGGTGGGGCATATAAACCAAGAACATCTCCATATGATTTTCAAGGGCTTGGGATCGAGGGTTTGAAAATGCTAAAATTTGTATGTGAAAAATATTCTTTATATAGTGTTTCCGAAGTAATGAGTCCTGAAATGATGGAAGCAGCAACAAAGTATGTTGATATTATCCAAATCGGTTCAAGGAATATGCACAATACAGTTTTGCTAAGGGAAGCGGGAAAGCTAGATCATCCGATATTACTTAAAAGGGGCATGATGTCAACTTTAAGGGAATTTTTGCTGGCGGCTGAGTATATTGTGAAAGAAGGGAATAAAAAAATAGTTTTATGTGAAAGAGGCATAAAAACATTAGAAGATAGTACAAGAAATACTTTGGACATCAGTAGTATAGCGATTATAAAAAATGAAACATCATTGCCAGTTATAGTTGACATCAGCCATTCTTTAGGTAGAAAGGATATCATACATACTGTTGCGAGAGCATTAATTGCATTAGGGATTGATGGGTTAATGCTAGAAGTGCATAATAATCCAGCGGTAGCGTTATCAGATTCCCAACAGCAATTATCAATAGAGGAGTTTAGACTTTTCATAACTAACTTATTCGAATATAATAATAAAGCTATTACAGTTAGGGAGGCTTAATAGTAATGAATGTAGAATTAATAAAGGCTGATTTGACAGATTCCATAAAGATATTGGAGATGCAAAAAATATGCTTTGCTCCTCATCTTGAACGATATCATGATTATGATACCAGTCCAGCAAATTCATGCCTTGAAAGAATCAGATGGCAGGTTGAAAATGAAAATTTTTTTAAAATATATTCTGACGATATATGGGTAGGTTCAATAAACATTAAAAAACAAGATATGGAAACTTATAAATTATACATCATAAATATACTGCCAGAATATCAAGGGAAAAAGATTGGGCAGACGGCAATAAAACTAGCAGAAGCCATCTTTACTGACGCAAAAAAATGGATGGTTGAAACCATAGAAGATATGTATAGAGAACGACGTTTATATGAAAAACTGGGATATAAATTTACTGGGAAAAGAGAAAAAATTAATGATAAATTAACGGTGGTATTTTACGAGAAAGAAGTAAATATCTCAGATAAATGGAAGTATTATTACGCAAATAATGAAGATGAAAAAAATATTATTGATGAAATTGTGAGCGAATATCCTCTCAAGCTTAACCCTTACTTAATATCATTGCTTGGCAATTCGGAAAAAATTCGGAGACAATTTCTCCCATCGCCAGCGGAAGCTGATAAATCCGGTACTAAAACCCCTTTCGAAAAAGGAAAAGATGCTTTTAAAATATACGGACTTGAACAAGTATACCGTGACAGGGTATTATTATCTTTAAACTTCGAATGCCCGGCTTATTGCCGATTTTGTTATAAAAAGAATAGAGTGATGCGTCAAAGACCAGAAATGAGTTATGAGCAAATTGATAAAGCCATTTCACAAATAGAGCAGCTTGTGAATGTCCGCGGTGTATTAATAACAGGCGGAGAACCTTTTTTAAGTGTTGACAAATTATTTTATGCGCTGGAAGGATTGGCAAGGCTAAAAAACATCCATGAAATACGAATCGGGACTCGCGCTTTGTTGACTATGCCATTTATTTTCACAGACGAAATTTGCGATAAAATAAAAAAATATATTTTTGTTTGTCCCAATAATCCCAAGCTTAGTAAATCGGTTGCTTTTAATGTACACTTCAATCATATTGATGAACTTACGGCTGAATCTATTTCTGCGATCAGCAATCTTGTCTCAAGGGGCATATTATTGCGCAATCAAACGGTTTTATTGAAGGGGATAAACAATGATATTGAGACAATTAAAGAATTATTTACAGTTTTATTGCGAAATAGAGTAATTCCTTATTATTTTAATCACTGTATGCCTGTAGAAGGCGGGGCTCATTTTAGATGTACAGTTGAATGCGGAAAAAGAATTTACAATCATTTATGTACAGAATCGTCTACCACTATACCTCATTATGTATATGCCCCTGCTATCGGAAAAGTACATATTGGGCCGGATACGAAGATTATTCCAGATGAATGTAACATGATAAAAACCAAGACGCTTTATCGCGCGGATGAGTTTTTAGCAATTACTAAAAACAAAACACTGCCGTTAAACCATAATATTGATGAGGAAGGTTTTGTGATTGCTCAATATATTGACGGATATGATTAATAAAAACAGTTATGATTGCAATTTGCTATTAAGCAATAAAAATATAAAAAGACTAACTATTAAATGTCAATACCTAAAATGAAATATTTTCAAATAAACTGCTTAGCAGCATAGATAAAACGTACCTTGATAATTGCATGACAAACAAAGCACCTCTATGAGCCGC
>WRLH01000006.1 GCA_009777715.1 Lachnospiraceae bacterium | reverse complement strand
GCCGTCGAAGGCAGGCCCGGTGACTGGGGTGAAGTCGTAACAAGGTAGCCGTATCGGAAGGTGCGGCTGGATCACCTCCTTTCTGAGGTCTTAAGTAAGGCGTTGCATTGCTGTTCATTTAGCCAAGGGGCTGGTTAGCCAAGGGGCTAGTTAGCCAAAAGGCTGGGGCTTGGCCATTGATGTCCGTGCCTTAAGCAAGCTTGCTTGCATGGGGGCATTGGCATGGCCGCCCAGCAAGACATATGCCCGCATCGGGTTTCACCGCCCGTGCCGGGCTTTCCGGTGGCGATGCGCATTCGGGACACACCCGTGCCCATCCCGAACACGTTGCCTGCCTATGGCAGGCTGTTAAGCTGAATGCGGCCGATGATACTGTATTGGAGACGATATGGGAAAGCAGGTGGCTGCCGGATACCCTTTGGGGGCGTAGCTCAGTTGGGAGAGCACTTCCATGGCATGGAAGGGGTCATGAGTTCGAGTCTCACCGTCTCCATCAAACTGGAAGTTTGTATAAACTAAAGTTTGCAAAAAACTAAGGTTTTTACCAACTAAAGTTTTTATCAAATAAAGTTTGTATTAAACTGAAGCTAGTAATTAAATAAACTTCCATGTAATAACGAAGTTTGATAACCGGGCTTATAGCTCAGCCGGTTAGAGCGCACGCCTGATAAGCGTGAGGTCGGTGGTTCGAGTCCACTTAAGCCCATTGCGAACAAAAAAGTTCGCATTATGAACCAATGTTATGAACAGATGTTCATGAACAAATGTTCATTTCGTACGCACCTTGTATGACACCGTACCTTGAAAACCGAATAACGAAAACCAAAAACATCCAAAAAAGAAATGCAAAGAAATAAAATCCCGATGCCCTGCCACGCTAGGCACGGCGGAGGGAAGGAAAGTAATGATGGAAGCGCCAGCTCCGGGACTTTGTCCCCCCGCTGGGTTTGCTCCGCAAATGCCATCTTTTTTACACATCAATCCTTAGGAAAGCAAGCTTTCCACGGCTCATGCGTAAAAAGATGCCGCTCCCAGAGTTATGTGACAAGTTAAGCAACAAAGGGCACAGGGCGGATGCCTTGGCACTGAGAGCCGATGAAAGACGTGATAAGCTGCGAAAAGCCGCGGCCAGGAGCAAATATCCATCATGAGCCGCGGATGTCTGAATGGGGAAACCCGCATGGGCACCCCCCATGCATCCATGCGCCAATCCATAACGCATGGAAGGGAACCCGGCGAACTGAAACATCTAAGTAGCCGGAGGAAAAGAAAGAAAAAAAAGGGCGTAAGCCCTTCGATTTCCTAAGTAGCGGCGAGCGAACGGGAAAGAGCCCAAACCAGGCCATCCATGGCCTGGGGTCAGGACCGCACAACGAGATCCGCCACGGCAGCAGAACGCCCCTGGGAAGGGCGGGCAGAGAGGGTGACACCCCCGTATGCGAAGCCCGGCGCGGCTCAGCGGGATCCAGAGTACCACGGGGCACGTGAAACCCTGTGGGAATGCGCGGGGACCACCCCGCAAGGCTAAATACTACTCAGTGACCGATAGCGCACAGTACTGTGAAGGAAAGGTGAAAAGGACCCCGGGAGGGGAGTGAAAGAGAACCTGAAACCCTGTGTCTACAACCTGTGGCGCCACTATTCAAAGTGGCCCCGCGTACTTTTTGTAGAACGGTCCGGCGAGCTGCGCCATGCGGCAAGGTTAAGCATCCAAGATGCGGAGCCGAAGTGAAAGCAAGCGTTAAAAGCGCGTAAGCGCCCGTAAGGGCAAGTCACTTGGCGCAGGCCCGAAACCGGGTGACCTATCCATGCCCAGGTTGAAAGCGCTGTAAAAAGCGCCGGAGGACCGAACCCACGTCCGTTGAAAAGGGCGGGGATGAGGCGTGGATAGCGGAGAAATTCCAATCGAACCCGGAGATAGCTGGTTCTCCTCGAAATAGCTTTAGGGCTAGCCCGCAGGGAGCCTCATGGAGGTAGAGCACTGAATTTCCTAGGGGGCGTCAAAGCTTACCGAAGAATATCAAACTCCGAATGCCATGGAGGCGCTCCTGCGGAGTCAGGCCGCCGGAGATAAGTCCGGCGGCCGAAAGGGAAAGAGCCCAGACCCGCGGCTAAGGCCCCCAAGTGCGTGTTAAGTGGCAAAGGATGTGGGATTTCCAGGACAGCCAGGATGTTGGCTCAGAAGCAGCCATCCATTCAAAGAGTGCGTAACAGCTCACTGGCCGAGAGGTCCCGCGCCGAAGATGTCCGGGGCTCAAACACGCCGCCGAAGCCCGGGGGGGGAGGGGGAATCCCCCTCCCCCGGTAGAGGAGCATTCTTACTGCGGCGAAGCCGTACCGCAAGGAGCGGTGGAGCATTAAGAAGAGAGAATGCCGGAATGAGTAGCGAGAGGAAGGTGGGAATCCTTCCGGCCGGATATCCAAGGATTCCGGGGTAAAGCTGATCTGCCCCGGGTAAGTCGGGGCCTAAGGCGAGGCCGGGAGGCGTAGCCGATGGACAACAGGTTTAGATTCCTGTACCATGTGGCGGCAGAACTGCGGGGACGCATTTAAGGAGCGCGTCCCGGGGGACGGAAACCCCGGGGCAAGCCCATGAGGGGCAGGGAGCGGAAAACCCGCCCTGCAACCCAAGGGGGCGACGCGGAGCGGACTAAAGTAGCGAAGCGCGCGTATTAAGTGCCAAGAAAAGCCGCTATTGCCCGCCATGTGCCCGTACCGCAAACCGACACAGGTGGATGGGGAGAGAATCCCAAGGCCGACGGAAGAAGCATCGTCAAGGAACTCGGCAAAATGGCCCCGTAACTTCGGGAGAAGGGGCGCCCGCGAAAGCGGGCCGCAGAGAATAGGCTCAAGCAACTGTTTAGCAAAAACACAGGTCTATGCGAAACCGCAAGGTGAAGTATATGGGCTGACGCCTGCCCGGTGCCGGAAGGTTAAGAGGAGGCGTAAGGGGCAACCCGAAGCGCTGAATTTAAGCCCCGGTAAACGGCGGCCGTAACTATAACGGTCCTAAGGTAGCGAAATTCCTTGTCAGGTAAGTTCTGACCCGCACGAAAGGCGCAATGATTTGAGCGCTGTCTCGACGATGCATCCGGTGAAATTGAAGTGCCAGTGAAGATGCTGGCTACCCGCGCCAGGACGGAAAGACCCCATGGAGCTTTACTCCAGCTTGATGCTGGGATCCGGTGCTTGATGTACAGGATAGGTGGGAGGCTTTGATGGGGGGGCGCCAGCCCCCCCGGAGCCGCCCTTTGGATACCACCCTTTAAGTACTGGGTTCCTAACCATGCCCGCCATCCGGGCATGGGACAATGTCTGGCGGGGAGTTTGACTGGGGCGGTCGCCTCCGAAAGGGTATCGGAGGCGCTCAAAGGTCTCCTCAGAATGGTCGGAAACCATTCACAGAGCGCAAAGGCATAAGGAGGCTTGACTGCGACACCGACGGGTGGGGCAGGTACGAAAGTAGGACTTAGTGATCCGGTGGCGTTAAGTGGGAATGCCATCGCTCAACGGATAAAAGCTACCCTGGGGATAACAGGCTAATCACTCCCAAGAGTCCACATCGACGGAGTGGTTTGGCACCTCGATGTCGGCTCATCGCATCCTGGGGCGGAAGCACGTCCCAAGGGTTGGGCTGTTCGCCCATTAAAGCGGTACGCGAGCTGGGTTCAGAACGTCGTGAGACAGTTCGGTCCCTATCCGGCGCGGGCGCTGGATATTTGCGGGGAGCTGCCCCCAGTACGAGAGGACCGGGGTGGACGGACCCCTGGTGTACCTGCTGGCCTGCCAAGGCCACCGCAGGGTAGCCAAGTCCGGCGGGGATAAACGCTGAAGGCATCTAAGCGTGAAGCCCCCCCCAAGATGAGATGTCCAAAAAAGGAAGGCCCAGGCTTTCCTTTAAAGGCCCCTTGCAGACGACGAGGTGGATAGGCCGGGGGTGCAAGCGCAGCAATGCGCTCAGCTGACCGGCACTAATAGGCCGAATGCTTATCTAAATCCCGGGAAGCAGCCCTAAAAGCTTGGCGCAAAGGCGCCGGCGCCAAGGGCAGCTAAGTCCCGGCTAGGCATGGCTTTGGCGGGTGGGGAAGGTTTTCGTTTTCGGTTTTGAGGGTATGGCCAGCGGGATGCGTCCCCCGGGCAAGGCCCCCGGTTTTCCTCGATAGCTCAATGGTAGAGCACACGGCTGTTAACCGTGGGGTTGTTGGTTCGAGCCCAACTCGGGGAGTTGTAACAAAAAATAAATAAGGCCCCTTGGTCAAGCGGTTAAGACACCGCCCTTTCACGGCGGTAACACGGGTTCGAGTCCCGTAGGGGTCATAACAAAGAAATTTGTTACATTGCCGATATGGCTCAATTGGCAGAGCAGCTGATTTGTAATCAGCAGGTTATCGGTTCGAGTCCGATTATCGGCTTATACGCAATGTCCATATCTGGACCTTTAGCTCAGTTGGTTAGAGCAACCGGCTCATAACCGGTCGGTCCTGGGTTCGAGTCCCCGAAGGTCCATAAAATTAATTAAAATTAAATAACAAGCGTTATTAAATTACGGTAATGATGGCCCAGTGGCTCAGTTGGTTAGAGCGCCGCCCTGTCACGGCGGAGGTCGTGGGTTCGAGTCCCATCTGGGTCGTAACGAAGTTTCGCAAGCGTTGCTTTTGGAATGCAAGGGCTGATAACAAAGCTTTAACTAAAAAATATAAAGTCACGATGCCGCAGTGGCGGAATTGGTAGACGCACAGGACTTAAAATCCTGCGGGCTCAACACCCGTACCGGTTCGATTCCGGTCTGCGGCAGGCATCAAAAATCGCTGAAACCTAGTATCTATCTGGTTAAGGCGATTTATTTTCTAGCGGCAGGTTTTAGAACAGAAGAAAATGATAGTTATTTAATAAGAGCCACAAACGGTGCTAAATGAAAACGGATAAAGTTGTAGTTGTTCCTTATGATGAAAAATGGGAAATCGAATTTGGGCGTATCAAAGAAGAGCTTCTTTTGGCAATTGGCAGTCATATATTAGCGATTGAACACGTTGGAAGCACTGCCGTAAAGGGGCTGGCAGCAAAGCCTGTCATTGATGTAGATGTTATCATAAAAGATTATGGCATATTTGAAGCAATAAAGGAAAAGCTAGGGCAAATCGGATATATTCATGAAGGTGATTTAGGGATAAAAGACAGACAGGCCTTCAAATACGAAAATAAAAAGCATTTAATGAAACACCACCTATATATCTGTCCCGAATACTCGGAAGAATTAAAAAGGCATATTGCCTTTCGTGATTATTTGCGCTTGCATAAAGATGAAAGGGATTGGTATGGGGAAACCAAAATGCTTGCGGCAAAGCGTTATCCTCAAAGCATTGAAAATTATATGCTTGCGAAAAATGATTGTGTCGCCGAGATAATTAATCGGTTAAGGTGCTAATGCGTTTATTAATGCGGAAAACTTAGCTTATAAGCATAAGATTTCCGCTTTTAATTTCTTTAGATTCATATTATAATGGGTTTAAGAAAAGCAAGCGTTATGCTCTCTTACGCATTAAAGACAAGGCGGTGATATTATCCCGGGTAATTTACCAAGACATACCGGAATTCAAGCGGCAACATATATTTTGATGCATGGGAACGAGGTGGTAGCTTTGGCAAACAGGGAAACGAACTCGGTTGATGTCAAAATTCCTGCCAAGCTTCCCTTTGGGTTGCGGGCAAAATCACTAGATTTTGTTTTGTTTATGGAGTGGTTAAATAAGCGTGTGGACAATCTAGCACGTTCCTATATGAACAAAGTTTATCTTGCGCGGAAAATCGGGCGCGATTTAGAAAATGTTTTGCGTGATAGTTGCGCTTTATCTATAACAGACCAATTTTGGGTTAATCGTTCTGATATTGATATGACATGGTCAAAGCTTACAGAACTAAAAGATTGGAATGAAGCATTAAATGATGTGGCGTTATATGGAAATACATCAAATCTTGATTGGGAAAAAGTAATGGCGGGGAAAACCTCCCTATTTACCACAAAAGGGGCTTTTTCAAAAGCGATTCTAGGCAAAAGTATGTTAAAGCTTGGCGGAACGCAGGAGCGGGAGTGGGTTGCTTCTGTGATCGGCAAGGCATTGGGACTGCCTGTGCAAGATGTGACAATTATTAATCCTAGTATAAAAAAAGCCCGGAGAAAAGATGGGACTTTTGAAAAGTTTTTTACATTTCCAATCACGTTTCCATTTTCAATCGATAAAACACATAACTATGACGATACCCTTGTCGAAATAAATCTATTCACCTCTGACCGAATATCCCTTGTCCATGCCTCAGAGCTATATTCCGATTCTGCTTTTGGCGAAGCCCACCGTGAGGGCCAGCACCATCGCTATTTTTATGACCGTCTCCCAAATGAAAACTTAAAGCGCGATTTTGAGCGGGTGCTTATTTTGAATTGGCTGATATCAAACCATGATATGCATGGGGAAAATTTTGGCTGCCTTTATTGTCCTGAAACTTTTGAAATAACAGGAATTCCCCCAAGCTTTGACCATAATAGTGCCGATTTTGATGGGACAATTCCCGAACTGGATGTTCCGGATATAGTTGGTGATTCCATCAAGCATCATGGCAATATTATTGCAAAAATCGAATCCGGAAATCTTGAAAACGCCCTTAAAGATGTAAAATCATGGCTCACAGAAGATCAAAAGAATGGCGTAAGGAGCGTGGCGGCAGAACTGGTTAGGTTATATAACCAACTCACACACTGCCCGACTCGAACGTAAAGCCTTGCCCGTGGACATCGGCAACAATATTTGTGACCATAAAACATTTATCATCATGCTTATTGACGATTTCAATCAGCTTTCGATAATGCTGTTTGCCGACAACCAGCATGAGCATTGGGGTTGGCGAGCCTGTATATGCCCCGGTGGCTGGCAAAATAGTGACACCGCGTTCAAGTTCATACAGCAGTTCGTTTTTTATTTCCTCGTGTTTTTCGCTGATAATATAAATGCACTTTTTCTTATTAACGCCATTTTCGATTTGCGACATTACAATTGATGTGATAAAATTTGACAAAATAGCAAAGAAAAACGTATCAACATCAAATACCAGCAAGCATAATGTGACAACGATAGAATCAATGGCCAACAGCCCAATTGAAGGCCGGAGGTTAAAGTATTTTTGAAAAATTAAAGGCGGAACGGCCGTCCCGCCGCTGGAAGCCTTATTATGGTATAAAGTGCTGGCGGCGACTCCGAACAAAACGCTGCCAGCGATCATTGAAAGCATAGTGTCGCCGATTAGCTGATACCGGGGTACTATTGCGATAAATATCGGAAGCAGCCCAGCCCCGATGACCGTATTAAAAAAGATTTCCTTGCCTAAAAATGCCAAGGCAAGAGCGGCAACAATGCCTTGCCCGACCCAGACGGTTATTGTTCGGTCAAAGCCAAAATATGCTTCGGCGATGACAGCAAGCCCGGTTAATCCGCCAGCGGCGATATTATGCGGGGCAAGGAACATATTAACGCCAACGGCAATTAGCAAAATTGCAAAGATAATAAACAGGATTTTTTTGACCCAGAATCTTAATTGCATACCTTTATTATTGGCAAAAAACGGCAAATTTATTTAATAACACCTGTTATTTAATTTTCTAAAGATTTTCTCTTGCTTTTTCTATTTAAATATGCTAAAATATTTGCGAGCAAACGGAAAGCTCTGGAGCAACATCGCTCCATTTTGGTAAAAAGGAGTTGCCTATGAATATAAAAAATAATCTCAACGCAATTAATGCCAATCGCTCACATGAAAAAACCCAATCTGCAAAAGCAAAATCCAATGAAAAATTGTCATCAGGCCAAAAGATTAACCGCGGCGCTGATGATGCGGCCGGCCTTGCGATATCGGAGAAAATGCTTCGCCAGATATTTGCGCTTTCGAAAGCAACGGCAAATGCCCAGGACGGCATTTCCGGCATTCAGGTTGCGGACGGCGCATTAGGCCAGGTTAACGAAATGCTTAACCGAATGAATGAACTGGGTGTGCGGGCTGGCAACGAAACTCTTAGCGAAGAGGAACGTTACAGCATCCAAGCGGAAATGGACGCCCTTAAGAGCGAGGTTGACCGCGTCGCCGAAACAGCAACTTTTAACGGCCAGAAACTGCTTGACGGCAGTTTTGACGGAAAACGGCTTCAAGTGGGTTCGGAAGCAAGCGAAGAGAACCAGATTAGCATTACGATTGGCAATATGAACTGGGATTCCATCAGTGGGAACAGCTCTGTCAGTATTGAAAGCAGCCAGCTTGCTGACACGATGGAAGGCATCAGGACTGCCCTTGAAAGCGTGTCGCTTATGCGTTCCGATATGGGAGCTTCCCAAAATCAATTAGAAAGCACGATTTCAAACTTGCGTAATGCAACCGAGAATATTACGGCGGCGAATTCAGGCATCCGCGACACCGACATGGCAAGCGAAATGGTCAGGAATTCGAACCAGAATATTTTATCAAGAGTACAAGAAGCAATGCAGGCGCAAGCGAACCAGAACAACCGCAACGTTCTTTCGTTGTTGAATTAGCAATCGGTGGACAACGGAATATGAACCGTAATTTTTTTGACACTAGTGGAAAAATATGTTAGTATTTTAAATGTCTCAAATTTTACCAATATTTGAGGCATTTATTGCGTAAACTGTATCGGGAGGGACACAATGAGTGACACAATGAGTGGAACCGAAAAGCCGCTTATCGAAATTACCAGTTGCCCTGTTGCAACAACCAACAAAAAAATGGTAATTGCTGGCATGATTAACTCTGAAGAACCAGGCCTTCAGCTTTTTATCAATAGTGAAGAGCAGAAGATACATAACGGAAGATTCATGGTATCTTTGCCCTTAGATGATGGCGCGAATGAATTTGATATTGTCCTGGCCAATGATATCGAAACCCTGGCCCGCGAAAAGCGTTCGATTTTTTGCGGCTTTCTTCCCCCGGTCCTCAAGATCGATGACATTCCGACCGTCACGGCCGCAAAGGAGATTACGTTAACTGGGAGCGGCCATGACATCAACCAGCATAAAAGCTTGCTCACGCTCAAAATCAACAAAGAGGTAATCGAAATTGCCCCGGATGGCACTTGGTCAAAAACGTTTAATTTGGAACAAGGAACGAATCAATTTGATATTCTGCTTTATGACGGGGCGCTAAGGAAAGCTGTAATGCGCCGATTGGTTAGCCATCATCCCAAAGCTCCGGAGCTAAAGCTAGAAGGCCTTGGGGTCATTACCAGCCGTAAAGTTGAGCTTAATGGTACTTTAGAGAATTTTGATTACAACAAAATGGATCTCAAAATCCATAATAAAATTGTCCCGGTCGTTGACAATGCTTTTAAATATATGACCAGTGTCCGGACTGATGTTGCCGAAATCCCTTTTAGCATTGACTGGGGCGGCCGCCAGATTTTGAGTTTTTCCGGGCAAGTCGTTTTTCTTCCCTCGCCGCCAACGGTGATGATTGATGAGGAGATTAAGCAAATTTCCCCCACCCATTGCCGGATAACTGGGACTATTTCGGACGAAAACGATATTGACCCCAAAATATATGTTAATAATAAGGAAGTCTTTCCGCGGGCCGGGATATGGACCGCCACCTTGCAACTGGAGATTGGGATAAACACGGTCATAGTCGAGGGGAAAAACCAATCAGGCCTTAGCAAAACTATCAAAAAGAAAATTATCGTTCCCGAATGATATTTTATAAGTAATTAAACTAATTAAACTAATTTTAAAGGAGAGCTTTTCATGAAAGGAAACATCGTAGTAGGACAATCAGGCGGGCCAACAGCAGTCATTAATTCATCTGTTGCGGGCGTATATGTAGCAGCGAAGAAATTGGGGGTAAATAAAGTTTATGGCATGATTCATGGCATTGAGGGATTTTTGGAAGACAAGCTTTGCCTCCTGGATGATTACCTTGGGTCAGCGGCTGATGTTGAACTGCTCAAAAGAACCCCGTCGGCATTTCTTGGTTCATGCCGTTACAAATTGCCCAAAGCTTTAGGAAATGAAGCAACCTATGAGAAAATTTTCCAAATTATGGAAAAACACGACATTGGCGGCTTCTTTTACTGTGGCGGCAATGATTCAATGGACACAATCAAAATGTTATCCGATTATGCCGCGGCGAATGGCAAAAGCCAACTTTTTATTGGTGTGCCAAAGACGGTTGATAACGATCTTCCGATTACTGACCATTGCCCAGGTTATGGTTCAGCGGCCAAATATATTGCTACCAGCATGAAAGAACTCATCCGCGATAACGAATCCTTTGGCGCGAAAAAACCGACCGTGACGATTGTTGAGATTATGGGCCGCCATGCTGGCTGGCTGACAGCGGCCGCCGCTTTATCAAAGGGCGAGGATTGCAGCGGGCCGGACGCGATTTATTTACCGGAAGTGACCTTTGACTTGGACGCTTTCCTAGACAAAGTAAAAAATCTTGCCGCGACCAAATCTTCTGTTGTAATAGCTGTTTCAGAGGGAATTTCCCTTGCTGACGGCCGTTTTGTCTGTGAGCTTGGCAGCGCAAGTGATTATGTTGATGCTTTTGGCCACAAGCAATTATCCGGCTGTGCCGTTATTTTGGCTGGCAAAATTGCCGAAGCAACCGGGCTTAAGACTCGCGCAATCGAATTTTCGACCTTACAGCGTTCTGCTACCCATATTGCTTCTTTGACTGATATCAATGAGGCTTTCCAAGTTGGGCATGACGCGGTTGTTGCTGCCAATGAGGGCAAAACCGGGATGATGATTACCCTTGACCGCAATGGCGACGACCCTTATCAATGCGGGACTAGCGCATATGATATTCACGCCATCGCCAATGTAGAGCGTCCCCTGCCGAAAGAATGGATTACCGAAGATGGCTGCGGCATAAATGACGGTTATATCCGTTATGCCCGCCCGCTGATTATGGGCGAATTACAGCCTTTGTTTGTTAATGGCGTTCCCTGCCACTTAGTCAGATAAGGAATAATTAATTTTAAGGAGCCGGTGTGATATGGTTGCACAAATAATTGGAAACTATCTTGTTGAGCGTGGAATCTTAACTAGGGGCCAGATGATTGTCCTCCATAAAGAACGCCAGAAATTAAGGGCAAAGCTTGGACTTATTGCCATTTCGGAGGGTTATATGATGCCCGATGAAGTCAAGGAAATATATGACGAAATCACAAGCGGCGACATAACATCTGACCGGGATTTTGCGGAAATGGCTGTTGAACGCGCTTATTTGACCAGCGGCCAGGTCAGGATGCTTTCACATAAGCAAAGCGACAATTATTTATGCTTTGCCCAAGCCTTAGAAAAGCAAAATATTATGGATATTACCGCCCTTAACGAAGCCTTAAGTGATTTTCCTTTGACAGAAAACGAGTTTAAACTAGACGACCTGAAAAGCGACGACGTAAACCGGATTGTTCCTTTATTTTTACCCAAGGAAGCAGATGAATATGTGAATGCCGCTTGCTCGGCGATGAGATTCATAAATCAAAAAGTCGATGCCAATATTTATCCGGTAAAAGCTTATCTTGCGGACGAGTTTTCCGCTGCTAACGGCGTTTTCCAATTCGCCAAGGGGGAAAAAGAATATGCCTATGCAATTGTCGCCAAGAACCAAGAAATGGCCACCTTGGCAACCTGCTATATGCGCGAGCGGTATGACGGCATTAACGAAGAAATTCTTGATATCGTCAGTGAGGTTGTCAACAAAATCAGCTGCTTATATGCGGCAGAGCTAAGCCAAGACGGCGTCCTTGTTGACCTTATGCCGCCGCAGCCGTACTTAGAAATGAAAGAAATAAAGTCAAAAGGGATGCTGGTTTTTGAGTTAATTGCAAAATATGAAACATTTTATTTATTGATTTGTATGGCAGATGATGTCGAGATTCATTAAAGGTTTGCCTGACTGGTTTACAAACGAAATACCCTGAAGGAGGTATATATGGCTGCACAATCAAATTTGCAAAAAGATGTGTTGATTTTACATTTGGAGGATCAACTGAATGAAATTTCCAAGAGCATATATGGAAAAAATATTGAGGATTTGACCGATAACGAAGTTTATTTTGTTGTCTTATCCGTTGTTAAGCGCATCTTGAGCGTATCGGACAAAATCGAAGGGGAAAAGAAAGTTTATTATGTCTCAATGGAATTCCTGATTGGCAAGCTATTGTCCAATAACCTCATAAATATGGGAATTTACGAAAAAGTAAAAGATATTCTTTCGGCCAAAGGTAAGGAGCTGGCGGCGATTCTAGAGCTTGAGCCTGAACCGTCCTTAGGTAATGGCGGCCTTGGCCGTCTTGCCGCTTGTTTCCTTGATTCGATTGCAACCCTTGGCTTAAGCGGTGATGGCGTTGGCCTTTTATACCATTTCGGCCTTTTTAAGCAAGTTTTCAAAGACCGTCTCCAGACCGCCGAAAAAAATAACTGGATTGAACCGCATTCATGGCTTAATAAATCAGAAATAACTTATGACATCTATTTTGGCAAAGATAAAGTGACGTCTCGTTTATATGACATTGATGTCATTGGCTACGAGCAAGGAGTAAACCGCCTCCGCCTTTTTGATATTGAAAGCATTGATGAAGCGTTACTAAAAAAGGGCATTACCTTTGATAAAAAAAGCATCGCTCAAAATTTAACCCTCTTTCTTTATCCCGATGATTCTGATGAAGCGGGCAATCTTCTTAGGATATACCAAGAATATTTCCTTGTTGCCAATGCGGCGCAGCTGGTCATTCACGAAATGAAAGCCAAAAAATACGACCTGCGTTATTTATCCGACCATGCAATCATCCAGATAAATGATACCCACCCGACTTTGATTATCCCGGAACTAGTCAGAATCCTTGTTGAAGAAAAAGCTTTTACACTTGACGAAGCAATAAATATTGTTAAGAAAACCTGCGCTTATACGAATCACACGATTCTGGCGGAAGCCCTTGAAAAATGGCCGCTCAAATACATTAATAAAGTCGTTCCCCAGCTTGTCCCTTATATCAAAGAACTGGACAAGAGGGCAAAGGCACAGTTTAAAGACCCATCGGTCCATATCATTGACAAAAGCCGGACTGTCCACATGGCGCATATTGATATCCATTATGGCTTTTCGGTTAACGGGGTCGCAGCTTTGCATACCGACATCCTAAAAGAAGCGGAACTCCACAATTTTTATCAAATTTATCCGGAAAAATTCAATAATAAAACCAATGGAATTACGTTCCGCCGCTGGCTGATGTCCTGCAATCCCGCCCTTGCGAATTTTATCACCGAAACAATTGGGCATTGCTTCAAAAAAGATGCCACAAAGCTTGAACGTTTGCTGGATTATTATGATAAAGACTCGGTCCTTGACCGGATTTACGAAATTAAGCAAGCCAAAAAACGTGAGCTGGTTGCTTATGTCAAGGAAAAAGAGGGCATTAGCCTAAACGAAAATTCGATTTTTGATATTCAGATAAAACGTCTCCATGAATATAAGCGGCAGCAGATGAACGCCCTTTATATAATTCACAAATACTTGGAGATCAAAGAGGGAAAGAAACCTTTAACCCCTTTGACATTCATTTTCGGCGGAAAGGCAGCCCCGGCTTATGTCATTGCCCAAGATATTATCCATCTGCTCTTGGTTTTGCAGGAGATCATCAAAAATGACAAAGATGTCAGTCCGCATATGACAGTCTTGATGGTAGAAAACTATAATGTCAGTTATGCTGAAAAGCTGATTCCGGCCTGTGATGTATCAGAGCAGATTTCGCTGGCTTCAAAAGAAGCTTCCGGGACCGGAAACATGAAATTCATGCTTAACGGCGCGGTAACGATTGGCACTTTGGACGGAGCGAATGTAGAAATCCATGAACTGGTCGGCGATGATAATATTTATACCTTTGGCAAAGACAAAGACGAGGTGATTGAGCTTTATCGCCGGATCAATGCTGATGAAAAAGGGAAATATATTGCAAAAGATTATTACAAAAATAACAAGGCGATTAAAAGGGCGCTTGATTTCATTATCAGCAAAAAAGCCTTAAAGGCTGGCAATGAAGAAAATCTAAAGCGTCTTTACAAAGAACTTATTAATAAAGACTGGTTCATGACTTTACTAGATTTAGAAGAGTATATCGAAGTCAAAGACAAAATGTTTGCTGACTATCAAGACAAGCTTAAGTGGAAAAAGATGATGCTTACCAATATCGCGAAGTCCGGCTTCTTCTCGTCCGACCGCACAATTTCGGAATATAACCGGGATATTTGGAAGTTGTAGAGTGCATTTAAGCTACGGGCCGCAATCTAATCTGAAAGGTATTTATTATGGCTGAATCAAAACCTGTCATTTTTTCATTCTTTTCTGGCAGTGGGTTTTTGGATTTAGGTTTTGAAAAAGATGGTTATGAAATCGCTTTTGTGAATGAAATTTCCCAATCATTTATCAAAGCATACAAATATTCCCGCGCCAAGATGAATATGCCTCAACCTAAGTATGGATATTTTAATTTTGATATAAATGATTTTCTGAATGGCCGCAAAGAAGAATTGCGGCAGCTTGTAAATAAGACAAAAGAGCAAGGACAGCTTGTCGGTTTTATAGGCGGCCCGCCATGTCCTGACTTTTCAGTTGCAGGTAAAAATAAAGGAGCGGAAGGTGATAATGGCAAATTGTCATTAGCATATGTAAACCTCATTATTGATATAGAACCAGATTTTTTCTTATTTGAAAATGTTAAAGGATTATGGAGTACGGCGAGACATAGAAAGTTTTATGAAGAGTTAAAAAGCAAGATAATCAAAGCGGGATATTCTGTTAGTGAACGTCTCTTAAATGCTCTTGAATTTGGTGTTCCGCAAGATAGAGAACGTATTTTATTGATTGGGATAAAAAACGAAATATTGCTTGATGATGTGTCAATATCGGGAGAAATAACCACTTTTCCGTGGAATAAGCACATTTTACATAATGCAGATGAAATAAAGAAATTGCCGTGGAGCGAAACAAATATCTTTGGCGGAGATATAGAAATATCATTAGATGAAACAATGGCATCATTGACTGTCCAATATTGGTTTAATAAAAATGATGTCGATAATCACCCCAATTCAAAATCACATTTTATTCCGCGTGGCGGAATTGAAAAAATGCGGACTATACTGGAAGGTGATGTAAGCCGGAAATCCTATAAGCGGCTTCATCGATACCGCTATTCTCCTACAGCCGCTTATGGCAATAATGAAGTTCATTTACACCCATATAAAGAACGGCGTATTTCGGCAGCAGAAGCTATGGCTATCCAATCATTGCCACAAGAATTTGAGTTGCCACAGGATATGTCTCTTACAGATATGTTTAAAACGATTGGCAATGGAGTTCCTTTTCTGCTATCAGACGGCATTGCTAAAACTATAAAATCGTTTTTGGAGAATAATATATGCAAAAGTTAACAGCGGCGAATGTGGTGGCTTCGATAAAGCAATTGCCAAAGAATCAAGTATATAATTATATTAACCCTCGAAATAAAGGCGTTATCCGCATTATCGATGTACTAATTCCAGAAGGGCCAATATCGATCAAGCGATGGACACCCTCGAAAGGTGAGTCTGAAAACACGGCAAAAGTTGAGAGTATATCTAGCCAATTGATTTGGCGCGTTGCGAATGCTTTTAATGAAAATCACCCAGTCAATCTTGATAGGGTGCTTGGTGCAAGTTATAACACTCGTTCGGTCATTGAAAGCTTGCTCGCACATACTCCGCAGTTTTATTTTTGTTATCCAGGACGGATTGAGGATATAGCTGGAAGAGTTGAGATAAAAAACGGACACAAACATTTAATATGGATGCCCTCTTGCCCTCACCGAAACGGTGTAATTGAGGAAAAGCAAACAAACGTTGCCATAAGTGAAATTCCAATGCAATCGGTAACTTATGATTTAGTTATGTCGCCAGCTATAGAGGGGGCGGAAATTGATATCAATATAATGAGACGGCATACGCAAATTCAAATCGCTCTTTATCTTATCGGGCTTCATCTGGGATTCCGTACATGGATAGCTCAAAATGATAAAGGTATTATATATAACGATAAGCCGTTGATAGAGCAAAACGGAATCGTTAATAATTTACAAGATGAACCGATGGTTTATCCCCATGACGGAGCTGTACAAGCTGGCAAATTTATAGATTGTATATGGTTTCAAAATCATAAGCTTATGCCAGCTATAATGGAAGTTGAGCATACGACGGGCATTACAAGTGGCTTAACCCGTATGCTTGAATTTTATAATAGGTTGCCACGGTTTAAAACGCGCTATGTTATTGTAGCTCCTGATGATGATAGAAAACACGTTATTAGAGAAACAAGCAAAGCAACATTCAAGCCGCTAAATACGCTTTATTTTCCATATTCAGCAGTTGAAGAATTATATTATCTATGCGAAAAAAGAAATCTCACTAGGCATAGTGTGACAGAAGAATTTCTTGACTGCTTTATGGAAAAGCCGCAGTAGCTATTTAATTTATTTGAGGTTTGTATTGCCGTAAAAGAATTTTTGCAATTTTTCAAAAAAACTACTTGACAAAGCCCTATGGCTTGAGTTAAAGTAAAGGTGTAGAAGTATATTCAGAAAGGAGTAGATTATGCAAATAGGTGCTGTAGGGCTAGAGCCTTTTATCTATAATACGAATCAAGTTAATGCTGCCAGCATGAACAGGGTTAACGCAATTCCCAGCGATATAAACGCCGAAACAATTGATTACTCTGGACTGGTAGAGAATACTAATCAATTGCGGCCCGGCGAATCAGCGAATTTTGCTGATATCATTGGCGAGCAGATGTCACGCTCCCAGCAGAATGCCGCCCGGGTCATGCGTGATGAAGAAGCGGCATTTTCGGCAACAGTAACCGAAGACGGTGCGGTCAGCTCATTTTCAAGGGAGGGCATGACCGGAAACCCAGTTGTGAACTTTCAGCTTGAAACCCCTGTTTCCGGCAATGAATTAACTGGGGGAACTGCTTTTAGTAATGTGATCCCGGATGCCTTGGATGTGCCATATTCCAATGCAGCCATTGATTATGCCGAAGCAAGGTCAGAGGAAACAACAGTCGCCGACCAGCTTATGGATGCGAACCAAGCAAATCAACCAGCAAATATCGTCCAAATGCAAAGGGCAACTGACGCCTATGCGATGGCGATGGGACTATAACCGCGAATAAAACCCCCAATATTATCAAAGCAATTTCGGCGCGATAGCTTTAACAGCTATATGCGCCGTTTTTAGGAATTAAGCATTAGCGGACAGGGAGGAAATTCAAAATGAAAAAAATATTAGTTGTCGTTGATATGCAAAACGATTTCATCAGTGGTTCATTAGGGACAAAGGAAGCAGAGCTTATCGTTGACAAAGTTGCCGCCAAAATAAGAAAATACCGCCCCGAAGATGTTTTTGCCACGCTTGATACACATTCAGCCAACTATCTGGAAACTGCTGAGGGGAAAAATTTGCCAGTTGAGCATTGTATCCGTGGAACTTCAGGCTGGGAGCTTAATGAGCGGATCAAAGAATTATTGACCGACTCGGTCAAAATAGAAAAACCGACTTTTGGTTCGCTGGCTTTGGCAGACCATATTTTAAATTTATATAACCATGAGCAGGAACTAGAAATAGAGCTGGTTGGCCTTTGCACCGACATCTGTGTTGTGACGAATGCCTTATTGCTAAAAACAAAAATGCCGGAAGCGATGATTAAAGTTGATGCCTCATGCTGTGCTGGCGTAACAAAAGAAAGCCATGACGCTGCCCTGCTGACAATGAAAATGTGCCAGATTGCGGTGGTAACAGGAAACGAAGAGTAGTAAATAAAATAAGCAAAATAACAGAAAGGAACGCCGATGAAGATAATTGTCATTAACGGCACGGAACAAAAAGGCTGCACCTTTGCGATGAAAGAAATATTTTTGTCTGCAATGGGTGAAGGCCACGAGATAACTGAGCATTATCTTCCTCGTGATTGCCCGGAGTTTTGCACGGGCTGCAAGGCGTGTTTTTTCCATGACATCAGCGTTTGCCCTCATAAAAATTACACCATTCCGATTTGGGAGAGCATTTTATCAGCGGACTTAATTGTGTTCGCTTCCCCGACTTACGTTTTCCACGCCACAGGGCAAGTGAAAGCTTTGCTCGACCATTACGGCAGTAAATGGATGGCACACTCGCCTGAAAAACCGATGTTCCGTAAGCAAGCAGTTATCATCACTAACGCAATCGGGCAGGGCATGGGTAAAACAGCTCGCGACATAAAAGACAGTCTTGATTTTTGGGGCATTGCCCGGACATATATCGTTAAGAAGGCGCTTTTTCAGCCGAAATGGGAACTCGTCAGCGATAAAATAAAAGCGGCGGTAAAATCGAGGTGCGAGAGAATTGCAAAAAGAGTAAAATCACGAACTAATGTCAAGCCGCGCTTTAAAATCTGCTTCTTGTTTTTCATTATGAAAACGGCCCAGAAAATGATTGATAAATCCGAAAGAGAAGCAGGGCGTGAGCGGACTAAGGATTATTTGCATTGGCAAGAAAACGGTTGGCTTGACGGCAAAAAGCCGTGGCGGGATTAGTTTTGGATCGTCTTTTGCCAGAATTCATGGCGGTGCAATTTGCTTTTATATTTTTTCTAATAAAGTTTTTATCCTATATGTGCAATCTTTTATTCGATTTTCATCAAATTTCCAAGAATCAGATAGTGGAAATAATATCCCGTCTTTTGAATCTTTGCCTAAATCCCATTCTTTATTTATTTTCATATTATCCCTCAACCATTTTACTACGAATTTTAATTGGTTTTTACACTCTGGATTACTATATTTTGCTAATAATTCGATGGCTCTTAAATAATAAGTTGTTTGCTTTGAACAAAATACGCTTGGAACTTCTGACAATTTATTAGGGTAAACGTAATATATTCCAGCACCATGTTCCAATATATACTTAAAGTATTGTGATTCGATTTTCCGATCCAGTTCATTTGTCAATAATGATACTGTGTAAAAACTAGCAAAATCATTCCATCTGGGTGCTTTTGGGTTTATTTTCATTCCTAAGAAATCTTCAAATTTGCTTACATAAAGATTATGATCATAATATCCATTAGCAAAAGCATTATTTATTATTCCACTCCAATCTCTTGCGATATTGTTTGCTATTTCATTGTCCGTTGTGAAAACTCTTATCCATGTAGATAACATTAATTCTACATATTTATTCCATGGTCTATGTGTTTTCTCTTTAGGGTCTGGGATGTTATCTTTTCCAATTAAGCAATCATTCATATATTTTACAGCTTTTTTAATTGGTTTATCTTCTATTGTAAATCCCAAAATCTCCAATCTTCTTAGTGCTTGTTCCGTTGTTAAAGGCTGTTTTGAAGTAGGATTTGATAAAGTATGAAAAACTTTGCCCCAAGATCCATTATCATGTTGTAACTCTAGTATTTCCTTTGCCCATTTTCCTTTTTTGCAATCCATATTTGCCTCCAAAATCAATGTACAATAATTCAGTAATCTTGTCAAAAAAACTTGACTAATAACGGTGAAATAATATATATTAAAATCAAGGCAAACGCAGAAGCAATTTTTGCGGATGTCTAATTTAGTTATTGCGAAATGAGGGAGATTAAAACGAATCTATGATTCGTTTGCAAATTTGTGCCTATCGGCCCAAAGTTTGCAGCTTTTGGAAAGGCGTGGTTATTTAATGAAGAGTATCAGTAGCCGTATTTTGTCGCGGATATTAATCACATCGGCGATAGGAATGTCAATTATTACTTTGACCGGAAGCATTATCGGCGGTTCATCTATCCATCAACAGGCTCAGGGGCGGATAAAGTCGCAGACAGCGCATAGCGCAGAGCAAATAAATACTTGGTTAATGGAGCAAGTATACTATGTGAATGCTGTTGCCGCCAGTTATTCAAAAACACCGGAAATGACTCCGGACGAGATTCTCGATTTCATGATAAACCATGAGAATAATGTAGCGGATTTTTACTGTATTTATATAGGTTATCCGGACGGGACAGGGATTTTTAGTGATGAATGGGAACCGGATTATAGTGAATGGCAAGCATACGAGCGTGATTGGTACAAACCGGCAGCGGCAGCACCGAATAATGCAGTAATCACCGATATTTACATGGATGCAACAACTAATGAATTTATCATATCGATATCAAGAGCGATTATGAATGAAGGAAAAATAGCAGCAGTAGTTGCGGCCGATGTATTTATTTCAACAGTGGCAAAAATAGTTTCTGAAAGCAATATCGGTTCAGGCAGCGGCGCATTCCTTACTGATGCTAACGGAAATATCATCGTTCATCATAATAACGCCTATATGCCTTATTTGGATGCTGATGAAGAAACGATTTTCCAAAATATCTATGAAGTGGATAATGGATTATTCAAAAATTTGCGGAATATCGGTGATAAAACGGTAACTATCCGTGGAGAGTATTATACTGCGAATCGAGTCACTAATGATTGGATATTGTATACATTTATCCCGGCTAGGATAGTTAATGCTCCGATATATATTATGGTCGGAGTTGCTGTTTTAATATTTGCCTTGATGTTTGGCCTGACCTTTGCCCTTAATTCCGCCGCCATAAAAGATATGATCATTAACCCAATCAATGACGTCACCGAAGCAGCTAATAATCTGGCAGCTGGGGCCCATGTCAAAACCTTAAAAGGAAATTATTATGGAGAAATTGCCTTATTGGCTGACTCTTTCCATAGCATGGAGCAGTTTAATAATCAGCAAACAGATTATTTGGAACGGATTTCCGGCGGCGATTTCTCATTCAAAGTCGAACCACGCGGAGCAGAAGACCGTCCAGGCATAGCGATAGCAAAAATGCTTAATCAATTAAATAGTGTCTTTACGGAAGTCCACAATACTTCAGTAACGATTGCTTCGACAGCCCACCGCATTTCTGTTGGCTCGCAAGAATTGTCACAGGGTTCAAATGATTTGGCGGCCGCATCAACTGAGCAGACAGTAGCTGTTAAGGATCTTTCGGCATTCGTGACGGAAGTACGGGGTAAAGTAGAAGAAAATGCTGTTCGCTCACAAAAATCCGCACATAGCGTGTCAGAGTCGGGAGTTTTATTAGCAAAATCAACCGAGTCAATGAATCGGTTAATGGATTCAATGGATGCAATTAATAAAAGCTCACAAAGTATTCAAAACGTCATCCAATCTATTGATGATATTGCTTCGCAAACGAATCTGCTGGCCTTAAACGCAGCAATAGAAGCCGCCCGCGCCGGGGAAGCGGGACGGGGATTCGCCGTTGTCGCCGAGGAAGTAAGCAAGCTGGCGGCGATGAGTGCTGAAGCCGCCCATGAAACAGCACAGCTAATCCATAATAGTACGGTTCAAGTAAACAATGGGATTGAGATTATGGGTGAAACGAGGCAGAATCTTGAAGCAGTATCGGAAAAAGCGGACGAAATAATGATTATCAGCCAAGAAATCAGTGAATCATTAAAGCACCAAGAGGCAACCGTCAGTGAAGTTGATGCAGCCGTCGAAAAAATTTCTGCCAGTATTCATGCCAACGCAGAGTTAGCGGAAGAAACGGCAGCAGTTTCCCACGAATCTGCTTCCGCATCAGAAGAAATGTCAGCCCAGGCCACAACACTTAACCGAGTTTTTGAGACGATGAAGTTGAAATAAGAATATACGTTCTTGACAATCGAATAAACGTTCGGTAAAATAGATGGTAGATAATACCATCTTTTTTATTTGAGGGATTTATAATGCAAATTAGAATCAGCGAAGAAATGCCGATGATGGACAAATTAAGTATTTTAGCCGACGCGGCGAAATACGATGTGTCCTGCGCGTCAAGCGGAGTCGAACGAAAGAATAATGGAAACGGAATCGGAAATTCAGCCGCTTGCGGTATCTGCCATAGCTTTAGTGCCGATGGCCGCTGCATTTCCCTGTTGAAGATTCTCTTTACCAATGAATGTGTTTACGATTGCAAATATTGTGCCAACCGCCGCACCAATGACGTACCGCGGGCTTCTTTTACCCCCGATGAGATATGCAGCCTAGTCATCGAATTTTACCGCCGCAATTATATTGAAGGTTTGTTTCTTAGTTCCGGTATCATTAATAGCCCTGATTACACAATGGAATTGATTTACCAAGCGATATCAAAGCTTCGGAATCAGCATTTATTCCAAGGTTATATCCATGTGAAATGTATTCCCGGCACCCACCCTGATATTATTCAGAAATTGGGGCTGATAACTGACCGTATCAGTGTCAATCTTGAACTCCCGACTGCCCAAGGACTAGAAACGCTTGCCCCGAACAAACATCGCAAAACTATCCTTGCCCCAATGCGTCAGATCCAGCAGGGCATTGAACAGAGCAAGAATGAACTGGTCACTTACCGTAATGCCCCTGCTTTTGTGCCGGGCGGCCAGTCAACGCAGATGATTATTGGCGCAACTCCCGAAAATGATTATCAAATTATCAACGTTGCGGAAAACCTTTACCAGAAATTCAAGCTAAAGCGCGTATATTATTCCGCTTACATTAATACGGTTGAAGATAGTTTATTGCCGGCTTTGCCGGGCGGGCCGCCGCTTCTGCGTGAGCATCGCCTTTATCAAGCGGATTGGCTGCTGCGTTTTTATGGCTTTCAAGCAGCCGAGCTATTAAGCGAGGAAAAGCCGAATTTCAATATCCTGCTTGATCCCAAAGCAGATTGGGCTCTGCGCCATCTTGAAAGGTTTCCGATCGAGATTAACCGTGCTGATTATGATACGATTCTGCGTGTACCCGGCATTGGTACAACTAGCGCCAAGCGGATTGTCCGCGCGCGGAGGAATGGGGCGCTTAGGTTTGAAGACCTAAAGAAAATTGGCGTCGTTTTGAAAAGGGCACTTTATTTTATTACCTGTAGCGGCAAAATGATGTACAATACCCGCATTGAAGAGGATTATATTACCAGGAATCTCCTGACAGTAAAAGAAAGGCTTCCTTTCGACCGGGACGGAATTACTTTCAAACAGCTGTCATTATTTGATGATATGAATTTTCAGCCCCCGGAAATCATGGCCCGCCAGCTTTATGATGGTCAAAGTGTCGTGCTGGGGCAGCTGTAGGGGTTATGGGCAGGTCTGCAATAGATTGCGGGTCTGGGCCCGCAATGACAGAATATATCAGCAATGACTAGAAAGAGTATCTGCGGGTCTGGGTCTTAAATGACAAGAGGTGGAGATGGAACTTTATTTGATTTGTGAGGATTCTTTAGAAGGGATTTTTACGGGAATATATGAAGCATATTTAATGAAACGTCCCCATGAGGAAATCCATATCCAAGTTGGCGAAGAGGAGAACCTGCGCCTTTTTGCCGAATACCGCCATATCGTTCCCGACCCCGGCAAAGCCGTGAAAGTAGCCCGCACGATTGGACAGAAATTTGGTTCTGATGGTTATATGTCAGTCTGCCGGGCTTTGGCCTCACCGGACAGCCTCAAAGGGGAAGCAATTTACAAAATGATTGTTAAGGGGCTTTTAATGAAAAATCCGGCTGCCATCATGGATAACCTCGCCAATCCCGATGTGCTGAAAGTATTTGAACTTGCGCGGTTCTGCGGCAGGGAGACCCATCTTCTGACTGGGTTTATCCGCTTCAAAGAGATGGATAACGGCATTTTGTATAGCCCTATCGGGCCTAAGAATAATATCCTGACTTTCTTAATGCCCCATTTTGCTGACCGCTTGCCGCTGGAAAATTTTGTCATCCATGATGAAAACCGCGGTCTCTTTGGGTTGCACCCGAAGCAGAAAAAATGGTATGTTGTGACGGAAGCCGAAGGCTTCAAATTTAATCCGGCTGACCAGCCTTGTTCAGAGAATGAGGCTATCTACAGCGAACTTTTCACGATGTTTTTTCATACCATAGCAATAGAAGGACGCAAAAATCCGAAACTGCATAGAAACATCATGCCGCTAAGATACCGCGAGTATATGACAGAGTACGAGCGTCACTCTACCCAACTAAAGCATGACAATTTTTAATTATGCCAATACATTTTTCGCTGTGGAAGTTGTTGCCAAAGGACAGATTTATTATTAATGCTTTTGGCAATATGCCTAAAAACCGCTTGCAATTATGGAAAAAATGGAAAAATTCAAGCCGATTTGTATAAAGAGATAAATTTACGTGTAAAATCTATGTAAATTACCAAAAATAGTACTTTACAAAGTACTATATAAAGTGTTAAAGTTAGTCTATCTACACAAAATAAAGGATAAATTGTAAAGGGCCGGTGTCCACAATGGTACAGTACAAAATAAAATTAAATGTAAATCAGGTCAGGGATTTTGTCAATGCCGCATCGAAATGCGATTTTGACATTGACATCGCTTATAACAGCTATATCGTTGACGCAAAGTCGATTGTTGGCGTATTAGGCCTTGATTTGCGTCATGTTATGGTTGTCACCTGTAGTGATTTTGATTCTGAATTTGATTCATTCATGAAGCAGTTTGCCGTGGCTTGCTGATGAGATTGCGGCTCGTGGGCCGCAATGACGCGCTGTGCGGCACGCCGTGCGTGGGGTCGCAATGACGCGCCGTGGGGATTCAACACTTGCCCCGGTCATTGCCCCCGCCCTTGTCATTGCGGGCTTGACCCGCAATCCCTTACGGATTCAAAGGCTTACGGATTCAAAGGCTTACGGATTCAAAGGCTTACGGATTCAAAGGCTTCTTTATTCGTGCAATATGCAATATCGGGCTGCCCGGCAATTCTTGAAAAAATACGCTCAAGCTGTTCCGCGGGACATCGGCGAACGCCGTATTCTAGCTCATAAGCATGGCCCCACATCATAAACAGCATATGCTCATCTTCTGGCTCAGCCTTTATGAAATCATCAATGAGATTAAAGACATTCTTATCATTAAACCAGCAGGTCGGCATATATTTAAATGGATTTTCCGGAAAGCAAAAAGAACCCTTGCCCAGCGCCCATCGCCCATAAATCACGCCATTTTTGCGAAGGCTTGCTTCAGCTTTTTTGGTATACATTGCATATGGGTAGGCGTGTCCGACAACGTTATAACCCAAAAGCCCTGACAGTTCCTTTAGATCTTTAGATATTGATTCCGCGGTTTTTTTCTGCGATAAAAAACGGAAAACTTCATGATTATATCCGTGTGAAGCAACCTCAAAACCCTCATATACCTGCTTGATTTCATCCTTTGGTATGCGGCTGATGTTAGCAAGACGTGGCTTATGGCCAAGCATACCCGCATTCAGGTTAAATGTACCGCTTAAGCCGTGTTTTTTCATCAGGGCAATTACCCGTTTATCATGCTCGACTCCGTCATCAAAGCTTAATGTAAAAAATTTTTTATAATTCATCTTAATATCCTTGCCTTCCGCAAAAAATCAATGAACCGCCAGCAAAAACGAGGCGTGCTTTTCCTAAGACCGAATTAATTTTGATGCCCTTATTAGGCTTGGCAATCGCGATTTCAACACAACGGATTAGCCGCTTTAGGTGCTTGATATTCACCGCTTTGCTTGAATGCCCGACATAACGGTTTTCTATTCCGCGCATTTCCATAAAAGAAAGATAATCCCTTAGCATTTTTCCATATTCAAGCAAGGGACTTGATTCGGGCAGGAACAAAAACGCTCCCGGGGCGCTTGCGTCGGCATCAAAAATGGTGTTATACGTTTCATCAATAATCGCAATGCTGCCCGGAGTATGTCCCGGGACATGATGAAGTGAGGCCGTTCGTCCGCCCAGATCGATTTTTTTTATCTCGTCCAAAGCCTTAAGCCCAGAATAATGCTTTTGTGCCATTTTCTCAATCTGTTTTATATAGCTTGGATTATTCCGCATGGCCTTGGGCGGTTTCATTAATATCCCTTTTAACCCGGCATCGGTAATCAGTTCGTAAGACGTATGCCGTTCGTATACTTCGAAATCGCCACTGTGAAGATATGCTTCTTCAAACTGGCTTGCTCCCAGCGCATGATCTAAATGGCCATGGGTACATACGCAAATGACAGGCTTGTCAGTTATTGAACCAACAATATCCTTTAAGTTAAGAAGCCCATATCCGCTGTCAATTAATAATGCCTTTTCGCTCCCGGCCAGCAAGTACATATAAACCTTGCCCTGGCCGACACCATAATCCGTTATGACATAAGAATCCGGATAGATTTCTTTGATTGAAAAATGCGGTTTATATTCTTTCATATTCTTTTACCTCCTGCGGTGCAAAATGATTCTTGACCGCATTATTATAATGTTCCATTAGGAAAGCAACCGCTTCCTTAGCGATGTCCGTATCAGGGCAAATTTGATCAAAGGCATGGAAGCAGCCTTCAAAAACTTTGAAAGCGGCTGTAATTCCGCAATTTTTTAGGCTATTCATATATGCCTCGGTTTCAGCAAGGAACGGCTCGATACTGCCAACAAAAGAGCAGGCTGGTGGAAGATTCGCATAATCCACAGCGCGGGCTGGCACGGCATAAGCCGGGACATCTTCGCGTCCATAATAATCACCCAAGTAAAGCTGCCAAGAGGCTTTATTTATCGCCGTGTACCAAAGCGGCGCATCATTATCCTTTGATGAGCTGGTTGGACGGTCATCAAGCATGGGATAAAGCAGGATTTGAAAGGCAATGGCTACTTCTTTTTTGTCGCGGGCATAGAGCGAAACAGCAGCCGCAAGCCCGCCGCCAGCACTATTGCCCCCGACAAAGATCTGATCCTTACGCATACCGTAAGCCGCTCCTTTATCATTAAGCCAAAGCAAGGCAGCGTAGCAATCCTCCAAAGCCGCCGGATAGGGCTTATCAAGCGACAGGGTATAATCGGGGGATACTGCCACGCACCCGCTTGCTTCAACAAAACGAAGGATAAAAGCGTCGTCCTGCTCTGGTATTCCGATTGAATACCCCCCGCCGTGAATCCATAATAGCCCCGGCACATTATCCTTACGCTCAAGCGGAGTGTAAACGCATATCCTAAGCTTTGAGCCATCGGGCCGTTCGATATATTCTTGCGCGTACCGCATTTTGCGGCTATGCTTCCCACGCAACATTCGGCACAAAATTTTCATCATTCTTGTTTTAAAAAGAGAAAAATTCTGGGGCTTTCTTCGCAGTGAACGCGCTTTTTTCAGCAGTTCATGGTGAATCATCGAATCACTAATTTTGAACATTGCTTTCTCCTCTTAAATACTCTCCGCTTTGGCATAAAATCCCCTTTCTTTGCCGCTTATCATTTTACTCTCGGTGATTAAAAAGCTGCCAGTTAACCGGATGTCTTCAGATGATGCTCCGACCATGACGTTCATTTTTCCTTTTTCGACAACCCAATCCATATTTTTGTCAAGGAATGAGAACTGGTCAGCGCGGATGGTAAATTTTACCATTTTCTTCTCATTAGCTTTGATAAACAGGCGTTTACAGCCCGCAAATTCCTTGGCAGGGCGTAACATCTGGGCATATTCATCAGATACATAAAGCTGCGCGGTTTCCTCGCCGTCTAAGCCGCCAATATTAGTTATCTCAAATTTGACTTCCACCGCTCCGTTTGCGTTGGTTTCCGGCGTTACGGTCAGGTTTTCATATTTAAATTTAGTATAGCTTAGGCCTTCGCCAAAGTAAAACAGCGGTTCGGTCGTACTTTCAACATAACGGTTTAACGCTCCGGTAGTGTTCTTGGCGTAGTAAGCGTTGCCATTTTTCTGCCCTGCGTAAATGGGGATTTGCCCGGCGTTACGCGCTGTTGTTACAGGCATACGCCCAGCCGGGTTATAGTCACCAAACAGAACGTCCGCCAACGCCTGGCCGCCTGTGCTTCCGGGAAACCAATTCTCTAACACAGCGGCAGCATTTTCCTTTATATATGCACTTGAAAGCGGCCTCGCGTCCATATGGACAACAACAGTTGGGCAGCCAGTTTCAATGATTAGCTGTGCCAGTTCTTCTTGGATTCCGGTCAGCCCGATATTATCCCGGTCAAGCCCTTCGCCGATGGTTGAGTTTGCACCCCAGCCATATTTGCCGCCCAGCGTGAGAATAACGGCATCCGCCTGTTTGGCCGCCGCGGCCGCTTCGCTAAACATACTGTCATCAGTTCCGGCAACATCACAGCCTTTTACATAAATGACATCTGTTAAAGGACACTTAGTTTTGATACTATTTAAAATAGTTGGCGTAAACGGGCCTAATGCCATATTAAGCATTGCTCTCACATCTTCACGCTCGCGCAGGACATCGCTTCCCGGATATGTTTCCGGCACAGGCTGCGGCCCGTCGTTTTGCTTCACAAAATCTTCCATTCCGTCAAGCCCTGCCATGTCACTTGCCATTGAGTTGCTCATCTGCATTTCAATTCCGGCCGGAAGCGTATAGCAGCCAAATAAAAGCCTAATGCTGTCGGCGTGTGGGCCGATGACAGCAATTGTTTTCAGTTTTTTTGACAGCGGAAGAATACCGTTGTTTTTTAACAGTACAATTGATTCACGTGCTGCTTTTAGGCTGCGATTGGAATGAAGCGGATCACCGTATGCTTCTTTAAGCAGCTGTAGGCGCGGGGCTGGGTCGTCGAAAAGGCCAAGCGCGAACTTTATCTTAAGAATGCGCTTGACTGAGCGGTCTATTTCGGCAATGTCAAGCATTCCTTGATTAACTGCTTCGGCGAGGTTAGCACCATAAGCGTGAGGCAGAGGATATTCGGCATCCAGCCCGGCTTTCAGGGCGGCAATGCCAGCATCTTCCAGATTAGGCATTATGCGGTAATTTACCAGCCGTTCGATTGACATATAATCGGACACAAGGATTCCGTCAAAGCCCATTTCACCACGGAGCAAATCGGTCATGATTTTACGTGAGCCGATTACCATTTCACCATCAATTGTGCCGTAAGAATTCATTATTCCGCACAGGCCGCTTTCGGTGACGGCAGCTTGAAAAGGTTTTGCGTATACTTCACGCAGTTCGCGTTCGGTGATGGGGTTGCTTGCCATATTTAGGCCGCCATCGCTTGTGCCATATCCAAGAAAATGTTTGCCAGTTGCGGCCGCTCCGTCTTTAAGTATTTCGCCCTGCAACCCTTTTGTATATGCGGCACTCATTGCGGCGCATAGGGTCGGGTCTTCGCCGTAGGTCTCACCAATCCGGCCCCAGCGCGGATCGCGTGACACGTCCATGACTGGTGAAAGTGCGTGACGATAGCCGACAGAAAGCATTTGACAGCGGATTGTGTCCGCCATGTCAGCGACCGTTTCGAGGCTAAATGTTGCGCCAAGCCCTATTGCCGAAGGAAAAGTTGTCCCGCCGGGGCTGACAATGCCAGTTACGGCTTCAATATGGATAAGCGGCGGAATGGAAAGGCGGCTGTTGCTGAATGCTTCGATGACTTTAGTATTGTTTTCGGCAATGCCAGCCGGGTCCTGCGCTGTCCCGAACGCGACGGCACTTCCGATACCGTTGGGGAAATTGGCAGCTGCCGCCGCAGGCTCGCCAATCACCATTGTACATTGCAGTTGCGCTATTTTCTCATCTAAGGTCATTCGCATAAGCAGATCCTCTGTCCGCTCATCTACAGTAAGTGAGTTGTTTTTGTAATTTTCCATATTTATATCCTCCTGTTTTTTTACTTCCCTTTTTTATTGTCATTGCGAACTCCGATCCGCAATCTCCTCATGCGTCATTGCGGACTCCATTCCGCAATCCCCTCATGCGTCATTGCGGACTCCATTCCGCAATCCCCTGACCACTTAATTATCATACACTTGCAATTTCTTTTCAATGTCCCAGAAAATCAGCAGGACAGCCAAAACAAGACTTAAGACCAACGGCATCCCAATTTGAAGAACAATCATCGCGTTTAAAGATGAATCAAGCTGTACCGCCGCATCCGCGTCATATTTGCCCAACGCCAGAATCCAGCCGACCATTGCCGCACCCAGCCCAGTACCAACCTTAATCCCAAGACTGTTTGAGCTTGTGACCAAGCCTTCTGCGCGAAAGCCATAGCGGCGTTCATCAAGTTCAACGATATCACTTGCAAGCGTAAAGATAGGAAGCGAAAACATGATGCTGCCAAACCCCCTTACGATTGCAAACGTCAAATAAAGCGGCAAGCTGGCTGGGTTTATTAACTGCAACAAGCAACCAGCCGCCGATACCAAAGCACCAACAAGCATGACGTTACGTTTCCCGAATTTTTTGTACATTGCCGGAAGGATCGGGATGCCAATAATCATGGGGAGAATAGCGATTGCGGAAATAAGGCCGAACAGATTCGCGTCACCTAGGATATCGCGGGCAAAATAAATCCCAACCCCGCCTGTCCCGGTAATCGCATAAAAGACGACAAAAAGCGCGGTTGCAACATAAAAATATTTGTTCTTTATTAAAAGCGATAACGCTTTCTTGACTTCAACTTTTGCCGGTTTGCCGTCTTCATCAATATTTGGCGCGATTTTTTCTTTGACGCCGAAAAAGGTGATTAATAGCATGACAAGGGCAATGACGGCATATATTGCCGTGGTTTGGCTCCATGCTTTTTGGCTTTGGTATCCGCCAAAGGCTTCCATCAAAAATGGGGTCAGGAGCGATACCAATAAAGCGGCGACAATAACGGCCGCTCCTTTGATCGCCGAAACGAGATTGCGGTCATGGGAAGTAAGCGAAAAACGGGGCAGCATGGCGTTGTAGGACAGATTTACCGCGGTGTAGCAGATAACGGCCATAAGGATATAAGTTGTATAAATATATACTTGCTTGCCTAGATAAGGAAGCGTGGCCGGGACATTAAAAATAAGCAGCAGGCTTATGGAAAGCGGAATGCTAAATAGCAATACCCACGGACGCGCTTTCCCAAAACGAGAGCTGGTTTTTTCGATAATGACGCCCATCCCAAGGTCGGACATACCGTCCAAAGCCCGGCAGATAAAAAACATTGTCCCGACAAACGCAGCTGAAACGCCGACACTATCTGTGTAATAAAGCATTAGAAAACCTGAAATGAACGTCCAGACAAAGTTGCATCCGATGTCGCCTGTGGCATAACAAAGTTTCGTGCTTAGGCTGCTTGCTTTTGGATCTTTTTCTTTTTTCATAATTATATCCATACTCCTTTCGTCATTGCGGACCTCGATCCGCAATCCCCTCATGTGTCATTGCGGACCCCGATCCGCAATCCCATAACCAATTATAAACCCCACATCAACCCAATTGCTCTCATATTGTATCAACTGCATTCCCGAAACGTTGCAAAGTATGATAAGTAAATATATAATAAGAAGAGAAGTAAGTAAGCAGGTCTTCCTGCTTACTGAAAGTGAGGATTTTATGCAAACATCCGAACTGGAATATATTGAACGCACAGCCCAAATGCCACTAATATGCAAGGTCGTTTCAATCGAAAACTCAAGTCCGCACTGGCATCACGAGTATGAGACCTTTTTCGTTTTGCGTGGCAGCGTTGTCATAAATTGTGAGGATTCTGAATGGCGGTTGGAAGCTGGCGACATTTTTCTGTTTAATGCTCGCGAGATCCATTCGATAAATCAGCCAGAACCTGACAACCTTTGTCTTGTCCTACAATTTAACCCTGAAATATTTGCTGGTGTTTATAGTAAGAGCTTCTGGTTTTCCCTAAACACCCGCTTAGAGAATGGCATTCCGGACAAGGTTATCGAAATGATGAGGCGCGATTTGGCGAAAATAGCCTTGCTCGTATATGAAAAGCCCAACGGATATCAGTTTTTTATTAAAAGCTGCCTATATAATTATGTTGGCTCGATGTTTAAGCATTTACCTTATCAGGTAAAATCAGAAGCCCAGCTTCCAATTGACGACCGCTTAAAAGATTTTGACGCCATAAAGCAATATATAAAAAAGCGGTTTGCGGAAGATATAAGCATTGACCAGATGTGCCGCGATCTGGCAATGAGCCGCGCAAAAATCTACAGGGTCATGAAAGAAGCGGGCTCGGAATCATATAAATCATTAGTGAATTATTACCGTGTTGAAAATGCGAAAGATTTACTGCGGAACACGGATTTCTCGATCCAATATATTGAGACAGCAAGCGGCTTTGAAAGCGGCTCGTCATTTTACCGCATTTTTAAAGAGCTGACATCTGTTTCGCCGAACCGTTACCGGGAGCGGCCGCAGAGCAAAGATGTGCCGCTGGGAGTGCAAGGCTATGTTGGCTATAGCGTTCCTAAGGCCCTCGAAATCCTAAGGCAGTATTCGAGGTAAAATTCCCTCTTGCCAAACCAGAACATATGTACTATAATATAAATATAGAAGCGTTACTTCCTATATTTATATATTACGTATGGAGCTGGAATGGAAATACAGATATCAGTCAGGAACCTAGTTGAGTTTATCCTGCGGAGCGGAGATATCGACAACCGCCGTTTTGCTTTGGCAGAAACGGCAATGCAGGAGGGCGGGCGTATCCACCGGATGATCCAGCGGCGGATGGGTTCTGATTATCATGCCGAAGTCGCGGTCAAGTTTAAGTACGAGACGGGCAACTATACGATTATTATTGATGGGCGGATCGACGGCGTAATCATTCCGGCTAGCAGGGCTGGCAATATCAGAATCCCTAAGAAGATGGATAAAGACCTGCTAAGCGGCGATGTAGAAGAACAAAAGAGCCTGGCCATTCCGGAGACGGAAGCAGACAGTGAGAGCATAAGAGAAGAAGAGCTTGTTACCATCGATGAGATAAAAGGCACTTACCGCGAAGTATTCAGGATGAGAGAGCCAGTCCCTGTCCATATGGCGCAAGCAATGTGTTATGCTTATATTTACTTGGCTCAGAACAATCTGCGCAAAATCCGGGTCCGGATGACTTACTGCAATATGATTACCGAAGAACTTAAATATTTCCACCAAGAATATACCGACCATGAATTAAAGGCCTGGTTTTTTAATTTGATGGGCGAATATCGCAAATGGGCCGATTATGAGCATGAATGGCGCGAAAAACGCTGCCAGTCAATCAAGAATCTTTCTTTCCCTTTTCAGTACCGGGCTGGTCAAAAAGAGCTGATCACCTATGTATACCAGACTATTTACCACCGGAAAAAGCTTTATCTTGAAGCCCCGACCGGGGTGGGAAAGACGATTTCAACCGTTTTTCCTGCCGTTAAGGCAATGGGGGAAGGGCTGGCTGAAAAGGTCTTTTACCTGACCGCCAAAACCATTACCCGGACCGTTGCCGAAGAAGCGTTTAACCAGCTGCGTGAGCAAGGCCTAAATTTCAAAACGGTCATATTGACTGCCAAGGACAAAATTTGCTTCATGAATGAAACCGAATGTAATCCGGTCGCTTGCCCTTATGCCGAGGGCCATTATGACCGCGTTAATGAAGCGATTTTCGGATTATTGACCGAGTCAGACAATTTTACAAGGGAGCGGATTTGTGAGTATGCCGAAATTTTCCGTGTCTGCCCCTTTGAATTATGCCTTGATATGAGTTTGTTTTCCGATGGGATAATCGGCGATTACAATTATCTTTTCGACCCCCAAGCCTCACTAAAGCGTTTTTTTGCTGACAAAAGCAGCCGCGATTTTATTTTTCTGATTGATGAAGCCCACAATCTGGTCGAGCGGGGCAGGGAAATGTATAGTGCCTTGCTTAGGAAAGAGGATTTCCTGGCCCTCAAAAAAACCGTTAAGGATTATGCCCCGAATATCGCCAAGCTATTAAGCAGCTGCAACCACGATTTGCTAGTGCTAAAGCGCGAAACGACAGGGTATCAGGTTGAGCCTTATCTAGAACCCTTTAATGACTCACTTGGCCGCCTTTGCGCCGCGATGGAAAAATACCTTGAAGAAAATGAAAACAGCCCGGTTAAAAAGGAGATGCTGACGTTTTATTTTGATGCCTTACATTTTCGTGACATCAAAGAAAATCTTAATCAAAATTATGTCGTTTATGCCGAAGTTGAAGAAAACGGTGATTTTTTTGTCAAGCTGTTTTGCGTAAACCCCTCGGACAATTTGCGCGAATATATGCAGCGCGGGCGGACTTCGGTATTATTTTCGGCAACCCTTTTGCCCATTAAGTACTACAAAAAATTATTGGGGGCTGATAAGGGCGATTATGACGTTTACGCCAAGTCGGTTTTTGACCCGGGCAAGCGCGGCCTTTTTATTGCCCTTGATGTCACGAGCAAATATACCCGCCGGAACGACACGGAATATTACAATATTGCCCGCTATATCTATGAGATTACGAAGAACCGTTATGGCAATTATCTGCTTTTTTTCCCCTCCCATCTGTTTTTGCGCGAGATTCATAAGCGGTATCTTGAGTATTTTTATGATGAAGCAGAAACGGAGTGCATTTTACAAGAGGAGCATATGGACGAAGAAAAGCGCGAACGGTTTCTTTTTCGTTTTTCCGATCAACCCGCCCCCCGCAGTCTCTTAGGCTTTTGCGTCTCCGGCGGTATTTTCAGTGAGGGGATTGACCTAAAAAACGACCACCTGATTGGCGCAATTATTGTTGGGACGAGCCTGCCCCAAGTTTGTCCCGAACGCGAGATTCTCAAGCGCTATTTTGACGAGCAAGGCGAAAATGGGTTTGATTACGCTTACAAGCTTCCCGGAATCAACAAAGTCTTCCAAGCAGCCGGGCGGGTTATCCGCACGAGGGAAGACATCGGGATTGTGGCGTTGCTTGATGAGCGTTTTGAGCAAAGCCAGTACCGCAAGCTTTTTCCCCATGAGTGGCAGAATATCGAGTCAGTAAAGATTGATGAGATTTCCAGCCGCGTTGAAAAATTTTGGAATGATTGGCTGTAGAAAAATGATTATATTGCAATCATGAGTGGAACAAACATAAAATCAAGCTTAGAAACCATCAGAGTGCGTGATAGCGGCGGAATTGTGGATAACATAACAAGTGCAATGAAATAAAAATTTCGTATTTTTACGTAAAAATTATGTAAACACCAATTTCACCCCAAAATGAAAGCAAAAGTGGGGGCATGACGTCAATTTTCGCAAAATAAATTATCCAAGTCGGCGAATATGACACTAGTGTCATTGTGGATAACATTGTGGAAATGGGGGATTTCTTTTGAAAACAGGATAAAATAACAGGTGTTTCTATTGCAAGTGAAAATTGCCTAATTCGCAAGAATACTGATTTGGTCAATTTTATTATGTAGACGAAAGAAGAAATATTATTACTATTATTATTAAGGCTGGTGTGCTATAATATCATTAATACGTCACAGAAGATGACAACAAGGAGAATCAAATGTGGGCTTTTGAAAGTGTTTTTTATCAGATTTATCCGCTGGGCTTTTGCCAAGCGCCTTTTGAAAATGACGGCATTTTGGCCAATCGGATTGGAAAAGTAATCGATTGGATTCCGCATATGCGAAAGCTAAAGATAAATGCCATCTATTTTTCGCCAATCTTTGAATCGGATACCCACGGTTACAATACCCGTGATTACCTAAAGCTTGACTGCCGCCTTGGAACAAACGCAGATTTTAGGAAGGTATGCGAAAAATTACATGAAAATGATATCCGTGTTGTCCTTGACGGTGTTTTTAATCATGTCGGCCGCGGTTTCCCCCAATTCCAAGATGTGATAAAGAACCGGGAAAACTCACGCTACCTGCATTGGTTTAATATCAACCTTGACGGAAATTCAAATTATAATGACGGCTTATGGTATGAAGGCTGGGAGGGCCATTACGACTTAGTCAAACTGAACCTGCGCCATCCCGAAGTAGAAGAGCATATCTTTTCGGCGGTTAAGTTTTGGGTTGATGAATTTGGCATTGACGGCTTGCGTTTAGATGTGGCTTACTGTCTTGACATGGAGTTTTTAAGACGCTTGCGCTTATTTTGCGAAAACTTAAAGCCGAATTTCTATTTGCTTGGTGAAATGCTCCACGGCGATTATACAAGGATGGTCAATCCGGAAATGCTCCATTCAGCGACCAATTATGAATGCTATAAGGGCCTTTATTCCAGCTTTAACAGTGCCAATATGTTTGAGATTATCCACTCCTTACTCCGCCAGTTCGGGCCGGAGAATTGGACTTTATACAAAGGATTACATATGTTTTCCTTTGTTGACAACCACGATGTAACCCGGATTGCGACCAACCTTGACAACGAAAAACATCTTCCCCTTATTTATGCCCTATGTTTTGGGATGCCGGGCATTCCTTGTGTTTATTATGGCAGCGAATGGGGGGCGAAAGGCGACAAAAAGGACGGCGACCCCGGCTTGCGGCTTAGTTATGAAGTGCCGCTCTTTAATGAATTAAGTGAATTTATTGCAAAGCTTGCCGAAGCAAAAAAGAAATCACGGGCCCTAAATTATGGCGATTTCCGTTCTGTAGTCCTTACCAACAAGCAATGTATTTTTGAACGAAAGACAGAGGGCGAGCGGGTATTAGTTGCTGTCAATATGGATAACGAGCCTTTTACCGCCCATTTTGATGCCGGCTGCGGCATGGCTATTGATATGATAAGCGGGGAAAAATTTGACTTTGGCGGCGGAAGCACTCTTTTGCCTCACCGGGCATATTTCTTGCTGATGGAGAAATAACCAGCCTTGAAACGACTTATGAAAGTTTTATTGATAATCATAATTATTCTCTTTGTTTTGGTATTAGGAGGCTTGGCTTTTCTTAGGACCGCCCGGTTTGGCAGGGCGCCAAGCGGTGAAATCCTTGAGCGGATCGAAGCGTCACAAAATTACCGTGACGGCAGATTCCACAATATTTTCCCCCGCTCGCCGAGGAATCCTGATGTTTCGGGCCGGACGCTTGGCCGGCCCGAAAACCTAAGGCCGAATGCGCCGCTTCCAGCCCTGGAACTTGATTTTGAGACATTAGGGCGTGACCAAGCTGTATTGGTTTGGCTCGGCCATTCTTCTTTATTTATCCAAGTGAATGGAATCCGCTTCCTAGTTGACCCGGCTTTGGTAAGCGGTTCGCCGGTCTTTTTTATCAACCGGCCTTATCCGGCTTTAGTAGATTATGTGCCGGAGGATATTCCGGAGATTGACTATTTGCTGATTTCCCATGACCATTTTGACCATTTGGATTATGATACGATTAAGCGGCTTAAAGGGCGGATCGGAAAAGTCGTCTGCGGCCTGGGTACAGGCGAACACTTCCGCCGCTGGCGATTTGCCGCCGAAGATATTATTGAGCTTGATTGGAATGAAAGCACTAGCCTTTTAAATGACATCACCATCCATGCCCTGCCGTCCCGGCACTATTCGGGGCGGGCATCCTTTGGCATTGATAATACCTTGTGGGTTTCGTTCCTGATAGAAACTCCGCCAGCAACGATTTTTATTAGCGGTGATACCAGTTATGGCCCTCATTTTAAAGAAATTGGCAGCCAGTTTGAGATTGACCTTTCGATAATTGAGTTTGGCCAGTATAATGAAGCATGGCGGGATAGCCATATCATGCCGGACGAAATAGCAAAAGCAATTGATGATTTAGGGGCAAAACGAAATCTTGTCACCCACCATTCCCGGTTCGTCCTGGCAAGGCATCCTTGGAATGAGCCGCTGGAAATTGCCGCAAAACTTAGTGAGCAAAATAATTTTACTTTAATTACCCCGATGATGGGGGAGCGTGTTTATTTAGATGACTTTTCACAAGAATTTAGCAAGTGGTGGGAGACTGAAAATTAAGTTTAACCAAAAGTTTTACGATAGAGGGAGAAAGCAGGGTATTATGAAAAAGCCAATTATAGGTTATTACGGATATTGGGTCTTCTTAACTTATCTTAGCATCGCGGCGGCTGGCCTAGGCATTTATTTTGCATATGACGGAAGTGTCAGAAACGCTATTTTATGTATGATTGCCTCAGGCATATGCGATACTTTTGATGGGCGTTTGGCAAGCACGGCCAAGCGGAATGAGCGGCAGCTGAATTTTGGGATGCAAATTGACGCGATGGCGGATTTGCTTAGCTTTGGTGTCCTGCCAGCCGCAATTTTGTATGCCCAGGCAATGGCGGACGGCTCTCTTAGCTTGGCGAATGCTTTTATTGGCGTGATGATTGCTCTGGCAGCCTTAATAAGGCTATCATATTTTAATGCGGTTGAAATGGAAATGCACACAAAACAAGAAAAACGCACTTACTTTGAAGGCTTGCCGACGACCATTGTTGCAGTTATTATCCCCATCACATACGCTATTTGCAATATCCTGGAAAAAGCATTTTTGCCTGTTTATAATATTTTATTGATTGTTATCTCGGTTTTATTTGTCCTGCGCTTCAAAATAGCTAAGCCTGGCATCCGCACCCAAATCATTATTTGCATAGTTGGGATACCGATTATTATATATATCCTTTTTATTGGCGTGTAGCTTCATATTACTGCATTAGGAGCAGATTATATAATGGATAAAAAATTTGAAATCTACGACATGAACAAAAAAGACAGCTTCGGCGTTGTCTTTTTATACAAAATACTGCCGGGGCGTTTATTGCTCCAGCTCTTAATCAGGCCAGCCAATTCAAAAGTAGTCGGCCGGATTATGGATAGCGGTTTTACGAAGTTATTTATCCCCCGCTTCATCAAAAACCACAAGATTGATTTGGCTGACTACGAAAATAAAAAGTACAAGTCGTTTAATGATTTTTTTGTCCGCCAAGTAAAGGAAGGGGCAAGGCCGATATCACAAAATCCGGGTGATGTAATCGCGCCGTGTGACGGCAAGCTTACGGCTTACCGCATTTCTAAGGACAGTATCTTTGAAATCAAAAACTCGGCTTATGATTTGAAAACAATGCTTAAGGATAAAAGGCTTGCCGATGAGTTTAATGACGGCTTATGCTTGATTTTCCGCTTAATGCCAAATGACTATCACCGCTATTGCTTTATTGATGACGGCGAAGTAGTTTCCGCCAAAAAAATTAAAGGCGTCCTGCATACAGTCCGGCCGATTGCCCTAAAAAAGCACCGCATTTACAAAAAAAATGCCCGCGAATATACGGTTTTAAAAACAGAAAACTTTGGCACAATTATCCAAATGGAAGTTGGGGCCCTGTTCGTCGGGCGGATTAAAAACGATGTGACGATAAAAACTTTTAAGCGCGGTGATGAAAAGGGTATGTTTGAGTTTGGCGGCTCAACGGTTGTAATGCTGTTCAAAAAAGATGCCGTCGAAATCGAAGAAATTATTTTTGAAAATACGGACCAAAATATTGAAACAGTCGTAAAAATGGGGATGGTCATTGGGCGCGGCCACCGAGCCGCAATCTAAAAATTTTCAATTTTCAAAAAAATTTAAATTTTTTTTAAATTCCCTATTGACAAATAATATTATACGCGATATAGTATTGTCATAGTACAATATTATAGCGCGTATAGTATTATATATGAATTGCCATTGCAGGAAAGCAACCCACGCAACCTAGCAATAAAAAGAGCGAAAGGAGACAAAGATGGTATTTAACACAGGAGCAGCCCTTCTTGACGGAATTGTTCTTGCCGTTGTGTCCCGTGAAATGGAAGGCACCTACGGCTATAAGATAACGCAGGAAGTCAGGACGGCGATTGAGTTATCAGAATCCACGCTTTATCCGGTTTTAAGACGCTTGCAAAAAGACGAGTGCTTGGACGTATACGACCGGGAATGTGCCGGAAGGAACCGCCGTTATTACCGGGTAACAGAAAAAGGCAGACGCCAGCTTAACCTTTATGAGGGTGAATGGCGCGATTATTCAGCAAAAATCACAATGATGTTTGAGGGAGGGAAAAAATATGAGTAGATGGGAATTTATGCGTAAGCTTGAGGAGCTGCTTTCCGATATTTCTCCTAGCGAACGCGAGGAAGCGTTAAAGTATTACAATGAATACATCAACGACGGCGGCAATGAAAACGAGGCCGAAGTGCTAAAATCATTAGGAACGCCGGAAGAAGTCGCAGCGATTGTTAAGGAAGGGCTTTTAGAAAATGCCGGAGAGTTCACCGAAACTGGCTTTAAGAGCAAAGCTTTTGAAAATAGCAATTCGGTGGCCAATTACCAAGCCCAGGAAAGTCAGGGGCAAAATAGCAATCAGGCTAAAGAAGCAAAAGGAATGTCCGGCGGAATGATTGCATTAATAGTAGTTTTATGTGTGTTATTTTCGCCAGTAATCATCGGCCTATGCGGGGCATTCTTAGGGCTTTTCATTTCAATTATAGCAGGGTTATTTGGTTTCCTGCTTGCATTTGGGATTAGTTCCATCGTTTTCTTGATTGTCGGGATTGCGCTTGTGTTTGTTGGTTTGTTCCGTATCTTCTTTGGGCCGCTTTCCGGCCTTGCAATGATTGCGGTTGGCTTGGTGCTGGGCGGGATAGGGCTTTTGTTTTTGCTGTTAACAGCTTTTATCATTGTCAAAGTCCTTCCGGCAGTTTTTAAAGGAACCGGGTACTTATTTGAAAAATTATTTAATGGAAAGAGAGGTTGAAAATGAGTAAATTTGCAAAAGTAGTTTTAATCGCAGCAGGTGTGATGATTGGCCTTGGGCTTCTTTTTGGGGCGATAGTGACCGCCATTGGCGGGCCCAGCTTAGTCCGTAATGTTACCAATGGGGGCATTGTAAATATCGGGCCATGGGGTGTTGCTTTCGGTGATTGGCGTTGGGGCTGGGGCGAAAATAACCATTTAAGCGTCAATGGAGACCGGATTTCGGGGAAATTTTATCGTGCTGATTTTTCTGATGATAATGTGAAAAATATCAATATTACGGTTGGCGTAGGCGAGTTTAAAATAATGCCCTGGAGCAATAGTGATTTCAAAATCGAAATAGACGGCATTGGAGCTTGCGAATATTATGTAAATGGCAGCACTTTATATGTCGAAGGTTTTAATCTGGTAACTAGAAGGAGCAGCCGCATTAGCATAGATAATAAGCTGGTGCTTTATGTCCCTGACAATATTGATTACGACAGCATAAAATTAAAGGTTGGGGTCGGGGCTTTAGAGATTAGCGGCCTTAATGTAAATAATCTTGAGACAGAGTCAGGCGTTGGTTCGCTGGCGATGATTGACATGGTGGCTGGGCGTTTGAATATCGCTAACAGTATTGGCGAGACAGTTTTTAGCGGCGAGGTAGGCACTGACATAATGGCGGATTGCAATATCGGCAATATAAGCCTTAGAATACGAGGTGCTTATGAGGATTTTAATTACCTAATTAATTGCTCGCTTGGAAGTATTACAGTCGGAAGATACTCATATACATCTCTTGCCAATGAAAGCAGGATCGAAAATAATGCCAGTAAAACGATGAACCTTAATTGCTCATTAGGGAATATTGATGTCAGCTTCTATTAGATGTGGTTGCTAAACCCGATTTACTCTTATATAATAGGATAGTAAAATAAATAGTAATAAATAATAAATTTAATAACAGGTGTTATTTTTAAGGAGGTTTCATGGATAATAATGTAAAGCGTTTATTACGTTCAAGAACCAATCGTTCAATTTGCGGAGTTTGCGGCGGACTCGGTGAATATCTTGGCTTTGATCCGGTTGTCGTCCGCTTGCTCTGGGTCGTCTTTAGCTTTATGAGCGTCGGCATGGGAGTGTTAGTCTATTTTATCGCGGCAATGGTCATTCCCGAAGCAGATTGATTGAAGTAAAAAAGGACTGCCCATTGGGCAGTCCTTTTTTTACCGCTTACCCGCCGAATGGTCCAGAGGGCCAACATACTGATTGAGCGGGAACGATTTTTCAATTGCCCTGGTGACAAATTTTTTCGCAAATAAAACCGCTTCCTTGGTAGAAGCCCCTTTGGCAAGCCCGGCCGTTACACAAGCTGAAAATGTGCAGCCAGCTCCGTGTGTATTAGTAGTATTGATTTTATCGCTTTCTAAGATTTCAAAATCATCTCCGTCATAAAAAATATCAATGGCATTTTCGGTAATGCCTTTCCCGCCTTTGATGACAACGGAAGCCGCCCCAAGTTCCTTGATAATCTTGGCCGCTTCTTTCATATCCTCAACTGTTTCAATTGTTTTGATTCCGGAAAGCTGTGAAGCCTCAAAAAGGTTGGGGGTCACAACGCTGGCTAAGGGGACCAGCATTTGCTTAAAGCAATCAGTATTTTCGGGGTTTAATGGTTCGCCAGCTCCTTTGCAGACCATGACCGGGTCGATGACAACTTTTTTTAAGTTATGTTTTTTAATGGTAAAAGCCGCCAATTCGATAATCTCCGCGGTCGGGAGCATTCCGGTTTTCATGGCATCAATGCCAATTCCGGCGACAACGGTCAAAAGCTGCGCTTTTAAGATATCCAATTCGATAGGGAAAACCTGATGGCTCCAATTATTATGGGGGTCCATGCTGACAATGACCGTTAAGGCAGTCATGCCGTAAACCCCTAATTCCTGAAATGTTTTTAGATCTGCTTGTATCCCGGCTCCGCCGCTTGTGTCAGAACCGGCAATTGTTAATGCTTTTTTCATGTTATATCCTCCAGCTTCCTAAGTATTTTGCTTGTGCTTCCGATAGTTTGTCAATCGTAATTCCTAAGGAATCAAGCTTGCGCAAAGCAACATTACTGTCAATTTCGTTAGGCACATCAATAATCATTTCTTTAATTTCCCCTTTGTTTTGCACCAGATATCTGGCGCTTAAAGCTTGAATCGCAAAACTCATATCCATGATTTCGGCGGGATGGCCGTCTCCGGCGGCCAGATTCACCAGCCTGCCCTCGGCAAGGACGTTAAGCCATTTGTCGCCTAAGCGGTAGCCGACGATATTTTTACGCTTTTCTTTTATTTCATCAGCTATTTCGGCTAAGCGGGCAACATTGACTTCAACGTCAAAATGCCCGGCATTACACATTACCGCGCCGTTTTTGATTAGTTTAAAATGCTTTTCGCCGATGACATCGTCACACCCGGTCACCGTCACAAAAATATCACCAAGCGGAGCGGCATTGGTCATTTCCATGACTGCAAAGCCGTCCATATATGCTTCGATCGCCTTAACCGGGTCGATTTCAGTAACAATGACATTTGCGCCAAAACCCTTAGCCCGCATGGCAACGCCTTTGCCGCACCAGCCATAACCTGCAACAACAACAGTTTTGCCGGAAACGGAAAGATTGGTCGTCCGGTTGATTCCATCCCATACCGATTGGCCTGTCCCATAACGGTTATCAAATAAATGCTTGCATTGCGCATTATTGACCAGCACCATCGGAAATTTCAAATCCCCCTCTTTGTCCATGGAAAGAAGGCGGAGAATCCCCGTTGTCGTTTCCTCACAGCCGCCGATGATTCCTTTGATTAAATGCGGATATTCATTGTGGATCATGGTGACCAGATCGCCGCCGTCATCAATCACAATTCCCGGCCCGCATTCTACTGTTTTGCGGATATGGGCTTCATATTCGGCAGCGGTTGAATTATGCCAGGCATAAACCGTCATTCCGGCCTTAACTAAAGCAGCACAGACATCATCTTGCGTTGAAAGCGGGTTAGACCCTGTGATATACATTTCTGCGCCGCCAGCATTTAGCACATGGCATAAATAAGCTGTTTTTGCTTCTAAGTGAATTGATAAAGCAACCTTAATCCCGGAAAAGGGCTTTTCTTTCCGGAATTCCTCTTCAATGCCGCGAAGCAGCGGCATATTGCTTTTGACCCAGTCAATTTTTTTCTGCCCTTCCTCGGCCAGGCTAATATCTCTGATATCGCTTTGATACATTTTTCCCATGCCTTTCTATTATTGCACTACCGATTAAACCTTGTGCATTCAATTCGGCAAGCAATAATTATTATCAGTTTCATTAACGATTATAACACGCCTTAGTTATTTGCGCAATTGCTTAATCGTCGTAAGTATGACTTACGTAGTAAGTCAGAAAATAATCTCTACGTTGCTGTGCCCTAATTGGAAGTAAAATATAAGTGTTCATATGGGTAGAAGGCGGGCAAGGCAACTGCGAGAAACATTTTCTTCCTTACTCACGTTACGAAAGATTTATCCCCCTCAACTGTCATTGCGGCCTCCGAGCCGCAATCCCACTAATTCAGCAACAGCTCCTCAACTGTCACAAATACGTACCCGGCCTCCAAAAGCTGGTCAACGATAATCAGCGAAGCATTCTGGGTGCTTTCATATTCATCATGGAGCAAAATAATATCATAGGGCTTAACTTTATTGACAACATCATTTACGATGCCGGACACACTAGAGCGCGCCCAGTCCCGCGGGTCAATCGTCCACATGACCGGGAACATATTAAGCTTGGCCTCAAGCCTGATATCCCAAAGGCCGTAGGGCGGACGGACAAAGAGGGTTTCAGCCCCGGTGATTTCGGCAATGATTTGGCTGGTCAACGATAATTCATTGGCAAATTCTTCCAGATTGTATTTGGTAAGCTGCATATGTGAATATGTATGATTGCCAATTAAATGCCCCTCATCGTGAATCCGCTTGACAATGCCGGGATATTTTTCCGCATGGTCCCCGGTGATGAAAAAAGTTGCAACCACCCCTCTTTCCTTTAAGCCGTCAAGGATTGGTTCAGTATACCTAGGGTGAGGGCCGTCATCAAAAGTGATGGCGACTATTTTTGTTTCCTCATGCTCTGGCTTCGGCTTTTCGATGTTTGAGCTAAAGGCGAGGATTGATTCCGGGACCTCATAGGGCGGGGGCGGGGTCAAATCCGGCCCAAGGCTTTTAAAAGCAAAAGCAATAATGATCATTAAATTTAGAAAAAGCATATTTATGGCAGCTTTTTTCTGCCAGGGATTAGTTTTGGGTTTTTCCATATTTTTCCTTAAGCTATTATACAGGTTATGGCTCATTGTATTGCTTAAGTATATGTTTTGAAATGATTAGTTATTGCTATATTAAGCAAAAGTTGCTATAATGCCTATATGAGAATAGGTGCTTTGGAAGCCGGCGGGACGAAAATGGTTTGTGCCATCGGCGATGAAAACGGTAATATAAATGAACGGATAACCTTTCCGACAAAGACTCCCGATGAGACAATGCCGGAGATTTTGGCTTGGTTTTTAGGGCGTGGAATTGAGGCCTTGGGAATTGGCTGCTTTGGGCCAATTGATTTAGATAAAAAATCGCCGCAATATGGGCATATCACCAGCACGCCCAAATTACCATGGCGCGATTTTGATATTGTCGGCTATTTTAAAGGGCTTAATATCCCGATTGGCTTTGATACCGATGTTAACGCTTCTTGCCTTGGCGAAGCCACTTGGGGCGGGGCAAAAGATGTCGATAGCAGTATTTATATTACAGTCGGAACGGGGGTCGGGGTCGGCATTATGGCAGAAAACCGCCTCTTACATGGCTTTACCCACCCAGAGGCTGGCCATATCCTCCTAAGCCGGGCAGCAAATGACAGTTATCCCGGTCTTTGCCCTTATCACCGCGAGCCGCATTTCTGCCTTGAGGGAATGGCGGCCGGCCCGGCGATTTTGGGTCGCTGGGGGCTTAATGGAGCGGAACTTAAAAATCGCCCTGAGGTCTGGGAGCTTGAAGCTTATTATTTATCCCAAGCCATCATGGCCTATATCCTTATCTTGTCCCCCAAACGGATTATCCTTGGCGGCGGAGTGATGAAACAGGAACAGCTTTTCCCGTTGATCAGGGAAAAAACAGCCGCCCTGTTGAATGGTTATGCGGCCCTGCCCGCCTTAGATTCCTATATTATCCCCCCTGCTTTAGGCGATGACCAAGGCATCATTGGCGCAACCCAGCTTGCGCTTAAGGCAGGCGCATAGGCGGTGCATAAATGCAAGCGCATAAATGCAAGCGCATAAATGCGCTGCCAGTTGCCAATAATTGTTATGTATGTTATAGTAGTAACATTAAATAACAGGAAAAATCAATGAACTATAGTAAAAGAGGCGTTAAAGCAAAACAACGGAATATGCAGGCTACCGGGAGCAAGTGGGGGAGAAAGCTGATTTTGGCGGTTCTCAACCTTGCTTTAATTGGGGCAATTTCGATTGGAATCATTGCCGCAAGCACCAGCTTTGGTGTTTTTAAAGGCGTTATTGATACTTCGCCGGACATCAGCGGGATTGACGTCGTCCCTGCTGGCTTCAAATCATTTGCATACGACCGTGAGGGCAACCTGATTGCAGAGCTTGTCACGACCCAGTCAAACCGGATTCCGGTTGGCAAGGACATGATTCCCCAGCACCTTGCCGATGCTTTTGTTGCAATTGAAGACGTTCGCTTTTATGAGCATAACGGAATTGACATTAAAGGCATTATCAGGGCAGCATATGTGGGCCTTAGTGAACGCGATTTTTCCCAAGGGGCAAGCACAATCACGCAGCAGCTTTTGAAAAACCAAGTTTTTACTAACTGGGTTACGGAAGCAAACTTAGCCGAAAAAGCCAAACGTAAAATCCAAGAACAATACCTTGCCCTTGAGCTTGAAAAGAAAATGTCAAAGGCTGATATTTTGGTGCATTATATGAACAGTATCAATCTTGGTCAAAATACGCTTGGAGTCCAAGCTGCGTCACAACGCTATTTTAACAAATCGGTCAAAGACCTGAACCTTTCTGAAAGTGCCGTAATTGCATCGATTACCCAGAATCCGACCCGCCTTAACCCGATTAGCAATCCGGCGAATAATGATGTCCGCCGCCGCAGGGTGCTTGCCAATATGCTGGAGATGGGCTTTATTACGCAAGCGGAATACGAGACAGCGTTAAATGATGATGTCTATGCCCGGATCAAGATTATTGATGAGAAAGTTGATTCGAATTCGGTCAATTCATATTTTGTTGACGCGCTGATTGATGAGCTGATGAGTGATCTCCTTGCAGCTGGTTATAATGAATCAGCGGCTTTTTCTTATATGTATTCGGGCGGGCTTAAGATATATACGACCCTCGACCCGGAAATCCAAAGAATCAGTGATGAAATCTTTTTAAATGAAGAAAACTATCCCAGCAATGTGCGATGGCTTCTTAATTATGAACTGACGATCGAAAAACCGGACGGGACCCGCGAGAATCATAGCACGGAAATGTTCACGGCATTTTTCGTGCAAGACGATCGCAATTTTAATCGGCTTTACCGGACGCAGGAAGACGCATATGAAGCAATTGAAATATACAAAGAAACGATTATGGAAAGCGGTGATGAAGTAGCAGGGGAAAGGGTCAGCCTGACCCCTCAGCCCCAAGTATCGCTGACAGTCCAAAACCAATATACCGGCCAAGTCCTTGCGATGGTCGGCGGACGCGGCGAGAAGACGGCAAGCCGGACTCTTAACCGGGCCGTCGGGACAAAAAGGCAGCCCGGCTCATGCTTTAAAATGCTGGCCGCCTTTGCCCCTGCCCTTGATTCAGCAGGGCATACTTTAGCCACGGTCCAAAATGACGCCCCTTTTAATTATGCCAACGGCCGCCCGGTCGGAAACTGGTGGGGGCGTGAATATCGCGGATTGGCATCATACCGTGACGCGATCAGGGATTCAATGAACATCATTACAGTTAAAGCCCTGACCCAAATTACTCCCCAGCTGGGGTTTGATTATCTGCTCAATTTTGGCTTTACGACTTTGATTGAACGAATGGAGCAGACCATCGGCGGCCGGACCCAGGTCCTTTCGGATATCGGCCAAGCAATGGCTTTGGGCGGAATCACGTTTGGAGTTACGAATCTTGAGATGAATGCTGCTTATGCGGCGATTGCGAATAATGGGATTTATATCAAACCCAAACTGTACACAAAAGTCCTTGATTATGACGGCAATGTTTTGCTTGACAATACTGAGCCGGTTTCCCGGCAGGTTATCAAAGAATCAACGGCTTTTTTACTGACCCATGCAATGATTGATGTTGTTACTTCGGGAACAGGCACAAGAGTCAGGTTTCCGAATATGACAATTGCCGGAAAGACTGGCACAACTTCCAATTATAATGATATTTGGTTTTGCGGATATACGCCTTATTATACTTCAACAGTCTGGACCGGATACGACAACAATAATGAAATGCCAAGTGATGCCGAAAGAAACTTAGCAAGGAACTTATGGCGTTTGGTCATGGAAGAGATTCATGAAGGGCTTCCGAACCAGACATTCCCAGTTCCTAGCGATATTGAGGTGGTATCTATTTGTTCCCGTTCGGGGAAACTGCCTTTGCCGGGGCTTTGCGAACACCGGGGTACAGTCAGGACGGAATATTTTGCCGAAGGAACTGTGCCGACAGATTTTTGCAATGCCCATTTCCAAGGGATAGTTTGCCAGTACTCAACTCTTCCTGCCAGTGACAGCTGCCCTTTCCAAGTCCCGGGAGTGCTTGACACGGTTCCGCCGGAAGACGCATCATTACTTGCGGGTTCAATGTCGGCGGGCGACCAAAATGTGGAGGAAGGCCTTATTATACCCCATGAAATATATAACGAAGACGGCTCAATTACGATTCTTTATATCCCGCAAGCGAACATGATTTATTGCCCCCATAACTGGGATTTCTTCTTAAATCCCGATGCGCAGCATATTATTCAGCAGCAGCAAAATGAAATGAATGCAGTCCACCAAGCGGCGATTGCCCAAGCTATGGCCGAAGCTGCGGCCGTTGCTGCAAACGTTAGCGGGGAGTAGTTGGTGTGCTATGAAAGCTCTTAATGAAGATCTAAAAACAGGCAACCTAAAGCAAATCTACTTGTTTTATGGCGCGGAATCATATCTTCGCCGCCAGTATCTTAAGCGGTTTAAACAAGCCTTGGTAAGTGAAGATGACGAAATGAATTACCACTATTATGAAGGAAATGACACTAGTGTCAGTGACTTTATCGGCATTGCGGAAACACTGCCTTTTTTTGCTGACCGCCGTGTCATTATCTGGGAAAACAGCGGGTTTTTTAAAACAAGTGACGAAAAATTGTATAATTATCTGAAAGCAGTCCCGGAAAGCACAAAAATATTATTCGTGGAAGCCGAAATAGATAAAAGGGGAAAACTATTTAAATTATTCCACAGCTTAAGCAGCGCAGTTGAGTTTCCGGTCCAAGGCGAAGAAATGCTTAAACGCTGGATCGGCACGACCCTGAAAAAAGAAAACAAGCAGATAACGGAACGGGCCGCAACATATTTTCTAGATAAAGTCGGGACGGATATGGAAAATATCCATACCGAGTTAGAAAAACTGATTTGCTATTGCCTGGGCGAGGATATCATCACCGAAAAATCAATTGATGAAATATGCACGCCCCATATCAACAATCATATTTTTGATATGATTGAAGCCGTCGCGGGAAAAAGGCAGCCGGAAGCATTGCGTTTATATTATGATCTGCTGGCGCTTAAAGAGCCGCCAATGCGGATTTTATTCCTGATTGCAAGGCAGTTTAATATTCTTTTGCAGGTCAAAGAATTAAAAGGCAAAGGATTTGACAATAAAAGCATTGGCGCAAAGATAAATTTGCCTGGTTTTGTTGTCGGAAAATATTCTAATCAGGCCAGCCGCTTCAAAATGAATGAGTTAAAGGAAGCGGTTTTATCTTGCATAGATGCCGAAGAAGCGGTTAAAACAGGCAATTTAGGCGACAGAATGAGTGTCGAGCTGCTGATAATAAAATATAGCCAATAATTTTGAAAGTCCTTTTTATGAAACACCTAAGTTGATATAATTTAAGTAACCTAATTAAATTTGTCAATTTCGAAGAAATTTTTCGAAGAAATTTTCGATGAAAAGGAGCAAACAGATGAAAATTATCCCGGCACTCAAAAAACATGGAAGCAACATTACGATTTTAGTCTTAGTCATGACAACATTAATTCTTAGCTTTTCTATTTATAATTCCAGCCAGATTAAAAGGTTATCCGGCAATAGCTTTGGCCAGTTGGGGCAAACCGAGCGGGAAATGGAAAAGGCATACCGGAAGGATTTGCGGGATTTTTTGTGCCAGGCTGGTTTTTCTGACAGCGGCATCAATATGACCAAGACAGTCAATCTAGGGGAACGGCCTGACGAGACAGCCGCCCTAAGTTATACGGTTGCGATTTACCATCGCAAAATCAGCGAGTTAAGCGCAGATGAGTTGTCAAGCTTGTTGACTGATATAGTCGAAATCGATTTGCCGATTGCCGGAAGCATTGTCTCATACAAATTTATGTAAAAAAGCCAAAATCCGCTTGACAACCGAACATTAGTTCTGTAGAATGAAATAAGAGAATACGATTTACGATTTTAGGAGGGTTTGATGAGGAACGAACCAAAGCCACAGGAAATATACCAGCACTTAAATGGGAAGCGTTATCAGGTCATCTCACTGGCAGAGCATAGTGAGACAGGTGAAGAGTTGGTCATTTATCAAGCGTTATATGACGAATACAAAGTTTATGCCCGCCCCTTATCGATGTTTATGGGCGAACTAAAAGCGGCGGAAGCAGACGATCCGGAATTAAAAGAGGTAGATCCGCTGGTGCTAGAATTTTTAGGCGCGGATAGCCATGAAAAACGCTTGCAGATTTTATCAATCCTCCAGCTCCGGATTTCCGACAGCATGATCAATATCATGGCAGCATCCCTTGATTTAGAAATAAGCGATGGTGAAGTAGAAGAGCGTTACGATGAACTAAAGCATTGCCTGATGACGATGCGGAAGTTTGAGATTAACCGTTAATAAGCAAAAAGAGGAGTATGCTTATGCCGATGAATTTGGAAAGCCGCTTAGTTGTTGGGGTGTCGTCCCGGGCTTTATTCAACCTGACGAAAGAAAACGAAATATTCGAAAAAGAGGGCGTTTCTGCGTATTGCCGCTACCAAGTCGAGCATGAAAAGGAAGCGTTAGCCCCTGGGCCAGGTTTTGCCCTGATTAAGGCTTTGCTTGACCTAAACAATTTACCAGAAAAAAAAGAGCGGGTTGAAGTCATCATCATGTCCCAGAATAGCCCCGATACTTCCCTTAGGGTCTTTAATACGATTGCCCATTACGGCCTTAATATATCAAGGGCGGTCTTAGCAAGCGGTGCTTCCCTTGCCCCTTATCTGGAAGCATTTAAGACAGACTTGTTTCTTTCAGCCGATGAAGAAGATGTCCAGTCAGCCGTTGATTCCGGAATTGCTGCCGGGATGATTTATTGCGATGGGGCAAAAGATTATCTTAAGGCCGATTGCTCGAAGATCCGGATTGCTTTTGATGGTGACGCGGTCTTATTTTCTGATGAGTCAGAAGCAATTTTCCGCTCAGGCGGCCTGAAAGCTTTTGAAGAAAATGAATACCGTAATGCTTTGAATCCCCTGCCGGCTGGCCCATTTGCAAAATTTTTGAAGATTATTTCTGATTTGCAAAGCGAATTTCCCTTAGACCAAGTTCCAATCCGGACGGCCTTGGTTACCGCCCGCTGCGCCCCGGCCCACGAGCGGGTTATCCGTACCCTTAGGGCTTGGAATGTCCGGATCGACGAAGCTTTTTTCCTCGGCGGCCTAGCAAAAAAAGACGTGCTGAAAGCCTTTGGAGCCCACATTTTTTTCGATGACCAGGAAGCATATGCCATTCCGGCCGCCCAGTTCGTTCCCTCGGCAAGAGTCCCTTATCGGCATAGTGCATAGGCATAGTGCATAGGCATAGTGCATAGGCATAGTGCATAGGCATAGTGCATAGGCGCAAGCCTAGATTGACGTAAGCCCCACGCAATTGTATAATTATATTTAATAGCATTGTTAGAAAGGAATTAGCCATGGCCAATATTTATGATGTAGCGAATTTCTTCATTGAATTAGCAGGGCAGGATGACGAAGGCGAAATCACGAACTTAAAGCTTAATAAGCTTTTATATTATGCCCAGGGCCACTATTTAGCTGCATTAAACAAGCCGTTATTTACAGAGGCTATCGAAGCATGGGACTTAGGTCCAGTAATTCCGGCGATTTACCAGAAGTACAAAATTTGTGGCAAAAATTCTATTGCCGCCGAAGGAAAAGACATAGCGGAAAATTTTTCTGATGAAGAATATAGTTTTTTGCTTGACATAGCTAGAGAATATGGAAAGTATACAGCAGCTTATCTTGTCAATAAAACGCATGAGCCGGATTCGCCGTGGGCGCAAACAAACCGTAATGAAGTGATAAATATTGAGCAAATTGCGGCCTATTTTTCGGCGAATGAGCGAATTAAGCCATTTAAGATAAAGCTAAATGACTCAAAAAATATAGCTATTGGGCATAGGGATTCAGAAGGCTTTTTAGTTTTGCCTGCTGATGAAAATGACGACTATTGGGATAACTACAATGAAGCATAAAATATGGGAAGTCTGGTTTGCCAAAGTAAAATTTGAAGATTCCGATTTAGTTAAAAACCGCCCTGTCCTTATAATAGGTCAATCAAAAGCTATTATTATTTCACTTAAAATGACAACGCATAGTCAAAGGGATAGATATGATTATCCGCTTAGACATTGGAATAAAGCCGGGTTAAAGAAAGAAACTATCGTAAGGACTACGAAAATCTGTCATCTTATTGAGAGTGACCTTGTTTGGAAAATAGGGCGATTATCTGAACATGATATTATCCAAATTCAAAATTTATTAATACACCCAAACTCCTAGCACATCATCCGAAGCTTCTTTTTGTGGCAGGTCATGACCACTTCCCTGGCCGGGGCTTCGACCTCGCCGTCAGTATGAACCCAGAGGGAAGCCGAAGCTTCAATCCGCATTGTTTGGCAGCGGTATGAATCAATTTTGGGAAAAAGGAAATGCTTGCCGAAAAAAGCTGTCGGCAAAGCAAGGAGCAGGATTATCTTAGGAAGGCCGCCAACGACACAAAAGTCCAAAAGCCCATCGGTATAGTCGGCATTAGGGCAAAACTTAAAGCCGCCGCCTTCGAACCGATGCACCATTCCGGCGGCGAACAAGAATTTCCGATAATGAATCGGCTCTTTATCATCATCCAAATAAATATTAACCGCCGCTTTTTTGGCGGTGATGATTTGCTTTAAGGCAATGGCCAGATAGATCAGTTTGCCAAGCCGGACTTTGTTTAACGCCTTTTTAAGCTTTGAGGTAAGAACCTCACTACAGACGGCAGCGTCAAAACCGATTCCGGAACTGACGGCAAAATAGCGGGAGGGGCGGTCATCATTAAATGATATTTCGCCGATATCCATTATCCGGTGTGATTCTCCTGCCAAAATAATATCCAAGATAGCAAGCGGTTCTTTTGGCAAGCACAAATCCCTTGCCATATCATTGCTTGACCCGGTCGGGATATAACCGACTTCTGCCCGCTCGAAATCAGCGATGCCTTGTAACGCTTCATTAATCGTTCCGTCACCGCCTAAGATGATTAATTTGAGCGGCTCAGGATTAGCCGTGAGGTTATAGGTTTCGGTAAGCTCCTTTACGTGTTTGCTCACAAAACCTGCCCGCTTTGAAAAATAAACATCATATTCAACGTTCCGCTCGATTAACCCGGCTTCGATCCGGCGCCATAATTTTTTGCCCCGCCCGGATTTTGCCATTGGGTTAACTATGATATGATACATGGCTGCTCCTTTATCATTTGCTTGTCCGATTGCTGATTTGATTTACTTCTTGATTCACAACAACTTTTGAGATTGCTGACTATTCATTTTATCTCATTCTGTTCTACTTTGCAAATATTATTTCATGTGCTATACTAGCATAGTGGTTAAGGTTTAACTAGTGGGGAAATAGATTGGAAGCTTAAACGGAGGTTTACATAATGTATGACTTTAATGAAATAAAAAATTTTGACCCTGATATTGCAAGGCTGATTGATGATGAACTTAATCGCCAAAACAGCCATATTGAGCTGATTGCATCCGAAAACTGGGTCAGCAAAGCCGTCATGGCAGCGATGGGCAGCCCGCTTACCAACAAATATGCCGAGGGTTATCCTGGCAAAAGATATTATGGCGGCTGTGAATGCGTTGATGAAGTTGAAAGCTTGGCAATTGAAAGGGCAAAAGAATTATTTGGCTGTGAATATGCCAATGTCCAGCCTCACTCCGGGGCCCAGGCGAATCTTGCCGTCCAATATGCCATTTGCGAGCCCGGGGACACAATCATGGGAATGAACCTTGCCCATGGCGGGCATTTGACCCATGGAAGCCCGGTTAATATTTCCGGAAAATATTTTAATATTGTGCCTTATGGCGTTAATGAAAACGGCTTTATTGATTATGATGAGCTTAAAGCTATCGCCCAATCATGCCGTCCGAAGATGATTATCGCCGGGGCTTCGGCTTATGCCCGCGCCATTGATTTTGAGATCTTCCGGGCAGTGGCTGATGAGGTGGGGGCGGTTTTGATGGTTGATATGGCCCATATTGCTGGCCTGGTCGCAGCGGGTGTTCATGAAAGCCCGATTCCGTATGCCGATGTAGTCACCTCAACAACCCACAAAACTCTGCGCGGCCCGCGGGGCGGATTAATTCTTGCTAATCTTCAAGCGGCCGAGAAATATAACTTTAATAAAGCGATTTTCCCCGGCATCCAAGGCGGCCCGTTAATGCACGTTATTGCGGCAAAAGCAGTTTGCTTTAAAGAAGCTTTAGGCAAAGATTTTAAGGAGTACCAGCATAATGTCATCAGGAATGCCAAAACACTTTGCCAAGGATTAATTTCGCGGGGCATAAAAATTGTTTCCGGCGGCACTGACAACCATTTAATGCTGGTTGACCTGACTGATTTTGATTTGACCGGAAAAGCAGTCGAGCTTTTGATGGACAAAGCCCATATTACCGCGAACAAAAACACGATTCCGAATGACCCAAGATCGCCTTTTGTCACTAGCGGAATCCGTCTTGGGACTCCGGCCGTTACAACAAGGGGACTTAATGCCAATGACATGGCAAGCGTTGCCGAAGCGGTTTCACTTATTATCAAAAAGGGTGAAGAGGGCGTTGATGAGGTTAAAGCAATTGTTAAGTTATTGACGGATAGATATCCGCTGATATAGTGAAACTAGAAAGGAAAATTTATGAAGGAAGTACTATCAGTCTCAAATTTAAGCAAAACCTTCAAGCTGTCGAAAAAGCAGCAAAAACTGAGAAACTTACATAAGCCTGTCATCACAGCGGCAGACAATGTTAGTTTTACCTCGTATGAGGGGGAAGTTTTCGGGCTGCTTGGCCCTAACGGAGCTGGCAAGACAACAACAATGCGGATGCTGGCCACTCTTATTAACCCGGACTCTGGCGATGCGTTAGTTGGCGGATACAGTATCGTCAAGCAATCACAACAGGTGCGGCAAAGCATTGGCTTTCTGACCAACGAATTAAAGCTTGATGATTTTTTTACCCCGAACTATCTCTATGATTTTTTTGCCGAGCTGCATGGAATCCCAAAAGATAAAGCAAGAACACGCAAAACAGCCCTATTTGAAAAATTTGGAATTGATAAATTCGCCGAGGTCAAAATTGCCAATCTTTCCCAAGGAATGAAGCAAAAGATTTCGCTGGTGGTCTCGATTGTCCATGATCCCCAAATCATTATTTTTGACGAGCCTACAAATGGCCTTGATGTCATCACGGCAAAGGTAGTTGTTGATTTTTTGGTTGAGCTAAAACTTGAGGGCAAAAGCATTATTCTTTCCACGCATATCTTTAGTTTGGTTGAAAAGCTTTGCGACCGTGCCGGGATTATTATCGATGGCAAAATGGTTGCTTGCGCCCCGGTAGCAGAAATTGCCGGATCAAAAACCTTAGAAGAAGCATTTTTTGATATTTATCATCAAGTGACAGGGGAGGCAGTATGAAAACCAAGAAAAATAATGTTTTTACAATCCTAAAAAAAGAATTAACCCGCCTGTTTGGTGACCGGAAATTAGTTTTTTCGGGCATCATTCTCCAAGGCTTGTTTATTTATGTCGCGTATACGCTGATGGGCACATTGATGACGAATATGGTCAGTATCGGCGAAGATTACCAATACCGGGTTTCGGTCGTAAATATGCCGGACAGCGTTTCTTATATGCTTAACGTGCCGGAACTGCCTTTCGATATTGCCAATATAACGGCCGGGGAAATGGAAGCTTTAAAAGAGCAGATTACAGCCAATGAGGCGGATTTATTGGTTGAATTTCCGGCAGATTTTGATGAGGCAATTGCTAATTATGATACAAGGCTTCCTATCAGCGATACCCCTCAAATCCAAATCTGGTACAACCTAGGCAATATGGAATCAATGCAAGCAAATGCCATGATCCGCAATCTCTTATTTGAATTTGAACGGAGCATGACGAAAAAATTTGATATCAACGCGCTTCTTGACGCAGAAGAATATGACTTAAACACCGGGGCAAGCTTTGATATGACATTTATGATGTCGCTGATTCCGATGCTCCTTTTTATGCTTATCTACCAAGGCTGCATGGCGATTGCGCCTGAATCAATCGCTGGCGAAAAAGAGCGGGGAACTTTGGGGACAATGCTGGTAACTCCGGCTCGCCGCCGGGATATGGCATTAGCCAAGGTGCTTAGCATTTCCGCTTTTGGTTTTCTTGGCGCAACAGCGAGTTTTACCGGAATGGCTCTTTCCCTGCCCAATATGATGGTTGGGACGGATGATTTTTCGCTTAATTTTTCAATGGCAGAATTTCTGATGATTTTTACGGTGCTTATTTCGACGGTTTTGGTTTTTGTGGCCCTGCTTTCAGTTACATCAGCTTATGCCAAGTCCATCAAGGAAGCAAATTCATATGCGGCCCCCTTTATGGTGGTCAGTATGCTTTTTGGCCTTTCGGGCATGATTACTGGCGGCGCGGTGAGTGATATGCAGTACTATTTTATCCCGATTTTTAATAGCGCCCAAAGCCTGACCGCGATATTTACCAGTGACGTTTCAATGCTGAATTTTTTCATAACTGCTTTGACTAATTTAGTGTTTACGCTAGTGTTAGTGGGTGTGCTCGCGAAAATGTTCGGCAGCGAGAAGATTGTGTTTGACAAGTAATTATTATTAAATTTACACTATATGCCCAAATAAACTGCAATATTCGCAAAATTAAAAATATTTTCAAAAAATTGAAAAAATTTTAAAAAAAAGTATTGACAAATACTCGAAAGGTGGTATAATAAATTTATAAACAGCTTCAATTCAAATAGATGATTTACGGATGAGGAGGAATGTTTAACAAGTGTAAGCTTTAGCAGTATCGCAGTCCATATAGAGTAACGAAGAACATATAGATGTCTGTTACCGGCACTAGTGTGCCACATAGAATGGAAGAGAATGCAAAAGCTTATCGAAAACTTAATAACGGAGGTTTAGGCCAATGGACAACGTAGTGTAGGAGCGGGTATTAATTAATAGTTAATACCCGCTTCGTCGTGCAGCTAAATCTACTTTTTCATATTTTTCGAAAAATAAAAAAATTTTTGTAGAAAAAATACTAGATATAGTTTATCATATCTATATATGTACTTTTTTAAAGATAAGGGAGCCAAAGTGAAAGAAACCAATGAAACGATAGATAATTTAGTTGACGAACAGGGCGAACGCCGCTCTTATCGGCGGAAACGCCGGATCCGGAATCAGATAATCGCCTATTTTGTGGCTGTGGTACTGCTGACCGGGATAGTTTTCGGGATCAATGTCGGCGTCCGGTCCATGCTGGAAGCATTTAGGAATTACCAAGCAGCCAATGAAAGTGCGATTGAGCCGTTAGATGAAGTACCCGAAGAAGTGCCGGAAGAAATTGAAATCGTGGAAATTACCGCGCCGCCGGACGAGGAAGTAATAATAATCGAAGAAGAGCCAATTGTGGAAATTAGCGCTTTGGATATATATGTTGACAGCCAGATTGCTTTGCTTAGTCTTGAGGAAAAAATCGCAGGCCTGTTCATCATTACGCCGGAAGCCCTGACGGGTGCAAATAATGTCACCAGGGCAGGTGAGACAACGAGGGAAAAACTGCTTGAGTACCCGGTTGGCGGCTTAATATATTTCCGCGCCAATATCGAATCAGCCAGACAGATTACGGAAATGCTTGAAAATACCCGCAATATGAGCAAATATCCGATTTTTCTTGCGCTTGATGAAGAGGGGGGCGAGGTAACAAGGCTGGCAAGCAGAAACATTGCCGAAAATGTTGGCCCAATGGAAGACATCGGGGCGACAAATAATCCCCAGCTTGCCAAAGAAGCTGGTATCACAATCGGGACTTACATGAGTGAATTTGGCTTCAATTTGAATTTTGCGCCAATCGCAGATGTTATTATTGATTCAGAAAACAGCCCGGCGGAGGCTAATCCCTTGGGGACCCGCACCTTTAGCCCCGACCCGGCCGTGGCGGCCGAGATGGTGAGGGCATTTGTCCAGGGGGCGAAAGAAACAGGAGTAAGCTCGACTCTTAAGCATTTCCCCGGCTTGGGTAATGCTTCGGTTGATACCCATGAAGGCATGGCTATTACCGAGCGGACAATTAATGAAATGCAGGATTTTGAATTTCTTCCCTTTATTGCCGGAATTAATGAGGGAGTCGAGTTTATTATGATGGGGCATATTTCCGTGCCAAATATCACAGGCGACAATACCCCGGCTTCCCTTTCAAAAAAAATGGTAACCGAAATTTTGCGGGAGGAACTGGGCTTTACAGGTATCATCATTACAGACGCGCTTAACATGGGGGCGATTACGGAATATTATACGGCGGCTGACGCTGCGGTCAGGGCGTTGCAAGCCGGGGCGGACATGATTTTGATGCCGGAAAGCTTTTCCGAAGCATATATTGGCATCACCGAAGCAATTGAGAGCGGGAAGCTTACCGAGGAAAGGATAAATGAATCGCTGCGCCGGATTTACCGGGTTAAGTATGCCGGACAAGCAGAGGAATAGAAAAGAGTAAAAGATACGAAGTAAGTTGCTAGGGACTGCAAACACGCCAAAGGTGTGTTGCAGCCCTTTTTTTATTTTGCCGCATATATCATTGTCGATTTTTGCGCATATAATAATTATGTCAAAAGAAAATTATGTTAGGAGAATATATGAGCCTCAAAATAAAAATCATCGGTGGATTTATGGTCATCGTTTTGCTTGGAACAATATTAGGAATTGTTGGCGTCACCAGCATCCAAAAACTGACATCGATGTCACAAAATTTATTGCAAATGGAAAATGACGCAAAAGATTTTAGCAATATTTTATCCGCCCATTATGACTGGCGGGGAAATATGAGTACTTATATCATCACCAAAGAAGAGTTTACCGGGTCGGTAGACCCCAATGGCTGCGCAATGGGAAAATGGCTTAGTGAAAATGAGGATGCCGTGCTTTTGCCGGAAGTTCGCTATTATCTTGACTCATTAATCCCCCCTCATAACGAAATCCATCACGGGGCGGCGACAATCATTGATTTGATTAACTCCGGAAAAGACTTGGAAGCAGAAGAGATGTTCCTTACTGATATCCTCCCGAATGCCAATGAAGTAATTAACGATCTGAAATTAATCGGCGAGTTATATTCGGCGATGATATATGATCAAAATGACGCAATTATCTTAGAGGGAAGCAAAGCGGTTACGCATATCGCAATTATCATCGTCACAGCCTTAGTTATTGCCGTGGCTTTGGGAATAATTATTGCCTTATCGATTACAGCCCCCCTTGGCCATCTTTGCGCTTTCATGAAAAAAGCCGGAACGACCGGGGATATTAGCTTAAGCGCAACTGATCAAAAAATTATCGGGAAATATGCCTTGGTCAAAGATGAAATCGGTGAAACGATCCGCTCATGCTCATCATTTGTCGGCCATGTGACAATGGTGTCATCTATCCTTGAAACAATCTCCAAAGGCGATTTGACCGCAAAAATAAAGAAATTGTCAGATAATGATGTTATGGGCAATTCCTTATCCGAAGTAACTAGAAGCCTTAACAAAATGTTCAGTGAAATAAAATTAACCAGCGCCCAGGTTGAAAGGGATGCTCTGCGCGTCCAGGACAATACCCAGTCAATATCTGATAGTATGTCGCAAATTGCCGGGGCGGCCCAGCTTCTTGCCGAGGGTTCGACGCAACAGGCTTTGTCTGTCCAAGGCCTTTCTGATACGGTCGGGGCAATAACCAGCAATACCAAGTCAAATACAGAGCTGGCAGGAAAGGCGTCACTGCTTGCTGATACAGTCATTGCCAATGCCCACAAAGGAAGCCAGCAGATGAAAGACATGATTACTGCCGTTACCGAAATAACTATCGCCAGCCGCCAGATAGAGACAATAATTGAAACAATTAATGACATTGCTTCCCAGACCAATCTTCTTTCGCTAAACGCAGCAATTGAAGCGGCCCGTGCCGGGGACCACGGACGCGGTTTTGCGGTTGTCGCAAGTGAAGTGGGAAAACTGGCAGAGGGAAGCACCGAAGCAGCAGCAAAAACCAATATAATCATCCAAACCTCGATTGAAAAGGCCGAGCTTGGGGCGCGGATTGTTGATGAAACGGCTAAAAGCCTTGCGGAAATAATCAGCGGCATTGAAGAAAGCAGCCAGTTTATCCATGAGATTGCCGAAGCGTCAATGAAGCAGTTAACCGATATCCAGAGCATTAACCATAATATCCAGTCGGTCTCCGATATCGTCAACCAAAATTCCGCCACTGCCGAGGAAAGTGCGGCGGCCGCCGAGGAAAGCGCGGCTGCGACAATCGAAAGCAATAATGCCGTCAAGGAGCTAAGCGACATCTCAACGAAATTAAACGGACTCATTGCGCAGTTTCAAATAGAAAAATCAAGTGCGTAGTTGACGAGTATTTTTTATCCGTGTTATAATGTGTCTGGTAATAGTAAATTATTTAGTAAAGAGATTATTATGGCAACAATACGTGAGATAGCTTTTATGGCTGGCGTTTCAAGCACTACAGTTTCGCGAGTACTAAATTATGACGAGACAATATCAGTAAATGATGATACCAGGGCAAGGATATTTAATATTGCCAAGGAACTTGGCTACTCAAAGAAAATCATCAATCCGCTCATAGAGAATGTAGCTTTTTTATATTGGATCGAAAATGAGGAAAAATTGGAAGATGAATATTTTAAGGCTATCTATGATGAAATCAAGGAACAGGCACGGGCCAGGAACATTAAGCTTAAGGTGTATTATCGCCGTGATGGGATAAATGCAATCGAAGAGGGGACTTCCGCATTTCTTGCGATTGGCTGGTTCGATCGAAAAGAGCTGGATTATTTGAGGAGCAAAATCAAAACAGGTGTTTTCATTGATTCGTCACCAGATGAAAAATATTTCGATGCAGTAAGGCCAAACCTTGATTCAATGGTGACGCAGATTGTTGATTATTTTATTTTGAAAGGGCATAGGTCGATCGGATTTTTTGGCGGCCACGACAAGAATATCGATACTGGGGACAAGGTTATGGATGTCCGGGAGTGGTCTTTTCGCGAAAGCATGAAATACTATGGTTTTTTATGCGAAAACTATATTTTTTTATCTGATGAATTTACGGTAAAAGATGGCTATAAAACGGCTAAACGAGCAATAGCAGAATATGGTGAAAATCTGCCCACCGCTTTTTGTATTGCAAGTGATACATTAGCCATTGGCATTTTACAAGCTTTTAACGAGGCCAACATTGCCATCCCTGCGCGTGTTGCGTTTTACAGTATCAATAATATCAGCATCGTCCGTTATGTATCGCCGCCGCTGACGACCTTTCATATTGACGTGCCGCTATTATGTGAATCAGCCATTGATTTATTGGCAGAGCGGATTTTGAAAGACCGCGACATAACTAAAACGGTTTTTATTAACGGCTCACCTTTCTTTCGCAAAAGTTGTTAATCAGGACAATTTCTGTTGTCACAAATTACCAAACCAAATCCAAATTACAGACATTTTTTTATTGATTTTATATTGACTTTTAGAAAAGATAATGCTATAGTTATAGTAATAAATTTACTACAAATAAAGTAAATAGTTTACTTGGCCAATATTTGTGAGGTAAATCATGAAAAGAAAGAAAGAAAGCCTCATCGCATATGCTTATTTAACCCCGGCGCTTGCTTCGATACTGCTAATGACTGTTGTGCCGATTATTTATACTGTTTATATTTCCTTTACTAATTACAATCTTTACCACCTTGATAGTTTTGAGTTTATCGGCTTCAGAAATTATATAACGGTACTTTCGGGCAGTATCAAAAATATTTTTTTATCAGTTCTAATTTGGAACATCTGCTTTGCTTTTCTTAGCACTTTGCTTGCTTATTTACTGGGAATGTCACTGGCGGTGCTATTAAATAATAGCATGATGAAGGAGTCCAAAATATATCGGTCGATTTTGATAGTTCCCTGGGCTTTGCCAGCTGCAATAGCAATCCTTTCTTGGCAGGGGCTTTTAAATGAGCAATATGGCGGAATCAATAATTTGTTAAGCTTGCTGGGACTAAATATGATACCATGGATGACTGATGTATTTTGGGCGCGTTTCGGTATCATTCTAGTTAATATCTGGCTCGGATTTCCCTATATGCTAAATGTCTGTCTTGGCGGCCTGCAATCGATCTCACCGACTTATTATGAAGTAGCGGTAGTTGAAGGAGCTAAAAGATGGCACATATTTCAGAAAATCACTTTTCCCTTGATATTAAAGGTGACTATTCCGCTAGCTGTAGCTTCATTTGCTGCAAATTTTAACAATTTCGGCAACATTTACATGATTACACAAGGCGGTCCGGCCAGCACAGCTTCCCAGTATGCCGGCAGTACTGACATATTAGCAAGCATGGTCTATAAAATGACAACATGGTCAAGACGTTACGATCTTTCAGCAACCTTAAGTATTTTTATCTTCATTATAATAGGAACATTAACTGCTGTAAATTTGAAGATATCGGGAGTCTTCAAAGGAGATGAAAAATAAAGGAGCTATTATGAGCCGAAAAATGAGATTGTGGCTTAGTCGTTTCATTATCTGGATTGCGATTCTTTTCGCCCTATTTCCGGCGATTTTAATTATGACGGCCTCCTTTTCTGACGGCCAGAGTTTTTTTAGTACATCACTTTTTCCGGCTTCATATAGCTTATCCAATTACCAACGCTTGTTTGCGGAAACTGGATTTATCTCTTGGGTTGCCAATTCCTTAAAGATCTGTCTGAGTGTTTCGCTGATTCAGCTTTTTTTGTCCGCAACAGCGGCTTATGCGTTTTCACGGATGCGCTTTCCCGGCCGTAAAAATGGCTTGCTAACTTTGCTGGTTTTGCAAGTGTTTCCCAGCAGCATGGCTGTTGCCGGATATTATATTTTGATATACCGTTTTAATCTATCCGACAATATCCCGATTTTGATTCTTGTGCTGGCAGGTGGAAGTGCTTATAATATCTGGTTGCTTAAGTCGTATATGGATACCATTTCCCGCGAATTTGACGAAGCCGCTTATGTGTCCGGTGCCGGCCATTTCATTGTTTTCACTAGGATTATTCTGCCGCTTGCCCGTCCGCAAATGGCAGTCATATTCGTTTTTTCGTTCATTGCAGCCTATAGCGAATATGTAGTATCTTCAATTTTCCTTAACAAACCCTCAAACCATACATTGGCGGTGGGATTGCAAAGCTTTATTACCAACCAATTTGCCACCAATTGGACAATGTTTGCGGCAGCCGCAGTAATATCATCACTTCCGGTTATGGCAATGTTCATGTTTATGCAGAGATTTATCCAAGGCGGCTTGGCGGCGGCGGGGTTAAAGGAGTAACGATTATAAAGCATCCTCAGCCTAGGGGCAATTTTATGGAAGGAGGATTATATATACAAAAAAGAGGATGGATATGATAAAGATGCGTTGTTTTCAAATTAAAGGAGGTGTCAAAAATGTTAATTTAATGCACAGTAGATTTTGGTAGGTGACATAATATTTCATATAAAGGAGACGATGGTTATGAAGAAAAAAATAGTTAAATTATTTTTAGGCTTAGTATTATCTGCCGCTTTTTTACTAAGTGCCTGTTCAAATGGAGATTCAGGCGGCAGGGCTGTAGCGGATGCCAACGGAAATTTTATCCCTAATGGCAACTTTGATGATGGTGACGACTTATCTCCGTGGGTGATAACTAATGAGATTACTGAAGAGGTTGATCTCTATGATCGTGCAACTGATGCCATCTCAGGCAGCGGGTCGCTCCATTTTTATTCCCCCGGCACAGTTGATTTCCTAGCGGTGCAAGAACTTAGCGGCCTTGAAGATGGCACATATGTTCTCGCTTGCTTCATGCAGGGTGATGCGGCTGAACATGAAATATTCTTATTTGCAGAAAGCGGCGGCACGAGATTTGAAGTCGAAGGAACGCTTAATGGCTATGTAAACTGGAATAACCCAAGTGTCGATGTCACAGTTAGTGGTGGCAGTATAACGGTAGGCATTTCGGTTACAACTGGTCCTGGCGGCTGGGGAACAATTGACGATGTCACTTTAATAAAAAAGAACTGACTTACTGATTAAATCAACAGAAAGGCTAATTTATATGTTCATAAACGGAATGGATATTTCAATGTTAAAAGAGTTGGAAGAGAGTGGTGCCAAATATTTCCATGAAGAGCGGGAGAAAGATATTTTTGACATTTTTAAGAAGTTCAACGTCAATCTCATTAGGTTGCGCCTTTGGATAGATCCTTATGATGAAGATGGTGAAGCTTATGGCGGCGGAACTAATGATTTAGAAACTACCTTGGCTTTGGCAAAAAGGGCTGCTGAAAGGGGATTTTCGTTGATGTTGGATTTTCATTACAGCGATTTTTGGGCAGATCCCAGCAAACAACACAAACCCAAAGCATGGCAAGGATTGGCCGGAGCAGAGTTACAGGATTCCTTATCCTCCTATACTTCATCTGTTCTTAGTAAAATGGCTCAAAATGGCACCTCTCCCCATTTCGTCCAGATAGGGAATGAAATAACAAATGGTTTATTATGGCCAGATGGGCATATTGACAATAGTGCGACAATGGCAAGCTTGCTTTCGTGCGGAATAAAAGCAGTTCGTGATTTTGATCGGCATATCCGGATTATCCTCCATCTTGACTATGGTACTGACAATCAAATGTACCGTAACTGGTTAAGACGAATCGAAGAGCATCACCTAGATTACGACATCATCGGAATGTCTTATTATCCGTACTGGAATGGCAGTTTGCAAAAATTGCTTTACAATATGGATGATATTAGTTCGTATTATAATAAAGACGTTATTGTCATTGAGACAGCTTATGGTTATACTGCTTGTAACTTAGGGTGCGAGGGAATGATTTTTAATGAAGAACTGGCGATGAAGGTGCCTTATCCACCGAGTAAGGAAGGCCAAAAGAGTTATATGCTGGATTTGATTGACACCATTAAGAAAGTAAAGGATAACCGTGGTTTGGGCTTCGTTTATTGGGAGCCGGCGTGGCTTGCGATTCCGGAATGTGCATGGACAAAAGCACCCGGATTTAGGTACTTAGAAAATGATAATGGCATTATTGGTAACTCTTGGGCGAATCAGGCATTGTTTGATGAAAAAGGCAACTCGAATCCAGCGTTTGAGGAGCTTGGAAAGGAAAAAAGCATATGAAAAAAGTAATCCCAATCTTAATTATAATAGCCGCGATGTTGGCTTCATGCGGTAACCAAACCCAAACAGCAGATAATTCCATAACAATATGGACTAATTTCCGAGTAGAAGCGTCTTTGCTTCAAGAATATGCTGAAATATGGAGCGGAATAAGCGGAATTCAAGCAAATGTCATCAATACTTCGATAGAAGTCCAGAAGTTCGCCCAAGCGGCTAATACCGCAGACGGCCCGGATGGCATATTCGGCATTCCAAATGACCAAATGGCCACGTTTGTCGCGGCAAACTTGGCAGCTGTTGTGCCGGATGATTTCGACAGTGATGATGATTATGTTAAAGCGTCTATACAAGCAAGCTATGTTGACGGAAAACGTTATGGTGTACCGATTGCAGTTGAAACCATCAGTCTGTTTTATAATACTGATAAAGTAGCCATTCCCCCAGCGACTTGGGATGAACTGCTGATTATGGCCGAAAGCGGTACTGGAATAAAATTTGATGCTACGAGCATTTATTATAATCTCGGCTTTGTCCGCGCATATGGGGGATATATTTTTCAATGGACAGATAACGCATATGATGTTTATGACATCGGCGTTGGCAACGAAGGCGCAATTTTAGCCTATGGCTATTTGATGGATATGGTTGAGCGCGGCCTTTTATCGGCTGATATCACTTTTGACATTGCACGCTCAGCTTTTGAGAACGGTGAAACGGCATTTTTCATAGGCGGGCCTTGGGATGTTGACGCCTTTAATAATGTAGGATTGAATTTTGCCGTTATACCGATGCCCAGCATAAATGGCAGGCCCTTTATCACACCAGTAGGAACACAGGTCGGTTTCGTTAGTGCAAAATCGTCAAAGCAAGATTCGGTCTGGGACTTTTACCGTTTCCTTATCGATGAAGCAATGGTTGACTTATATTATACTGGTTCACGAATACCGGCATTGGAAAAAGCGCAAAAGGAGTTAGAAATGGACGCTAATGCTGATGGTTTTCTGGGACAAATTGAAGTTGGCGAACCGCTTCCATCGGTTCCGGAGCTGGGCCACTTATGGGTCCCATATACTAACAATATGCGATTAATGTATAGCGGTCAAATAACACCAGAGGAAGCAGGATATTATATCAACGAACAGTTAAAGGAATCCATCGCCATTATGCACGAGGGAAAGTGAGCAAGGGGAAATAGAAAAATCAAGTGCGTAGTTGACGAGTATTTTTATCCGTATTATAATTCTTGAAAGCACAATGAGAGGACGGTAGTATTGAAAAAGTCTATCAAGGTTTTTTTGATTATAATTGCATCACTTGCAGTTATTATTTATGGGGGTGTTTTTTTAGGCCACAAAGTATTCTTTACGGAAGAAACATCAAATGTTCCGACCATTGAAGCAGTTGCTAACGATAAATTCATACTCGGAGTTCAAGCACACCCGGTCCACCCTGCAACACTTGACGCTTTCATTCCTGTTCTGGCGGAACAATTAAGGCGGCATAATGAAATTGCTCCTGAGCTTTGGCCCGGCAATCCTCTTGTGAACCAATCGCTGATTGTCGAAGGACTTAGAAGCAAAAAGTTTTGGTTAATATCGCCTGATGGGTCTGTAACTCCCCTGAAAAAAGACGATGCCTTGAGTTACGGTTTTACAAGAAATGCCTATGTAGACGGCTTCAGTTTTTTTGATGGCGGAATGTATTACGCTTATTCCGATGAAGACTTAACGAATTATTTAAAATGGCAAAAATACCTTCATCTCGGTACTCATGACGCTTCTCTTTTCGTAACACACGAGGGTTTTCATCGGACGCAGAGTAACTGGCAAGTTATGAATGAAGTTTCCAATCGCGGACGAAACGAGTTTTTAGAAAATATCCCTGCCCGCGCTAAACGTACCCTTTTACAAAAGCAAATATTGGCGGCAGTCAATAATCCCGGTGATAAACAGTTGATTCTTGAAGCATTGGCAACATATGCCGATTGGAAAACACAATTTCCCGACGATTATCATAATTCGATTTATTTTGAGCGTATTGAAGGTACGGCAAACTATTACGAATATGTAACTGGTCTCTATATGGGCTATCCTGACCAGATAAAGAATAGCATGGACTTGGACAGTGCGCTTGCTTTGTTGGCAAGTCGCGAAGACATATATGTCGGATATGGGTTAATTAGGGAGTGCTATACGGTTAGCGGTTTTGCGTGTGTATTGCTTGACAGGCTCGAAAGTGACTGGAAAGAGCGGCTGATGGACGACCCCTATGCCACGCCAATTGAAATGCTGTATCAGCACTTTATCAACGAACCTCTGCCCGAGCCAAAACAAATAACACAGTCTGAAATTGATGCCGTTGCGGAAGAAATACAGAAATTAAATGTGAGCCTTGTTTTACCACGGCTATTCAGGCTATTTTATGATATTTTATTTTAACATGAGTTAGGAGATATCCATGCTTTACGAATACTCATTGTCTGCACAACGCGAGGATTTTTACAATATAACACCGCAAACCCGTGAAGCCGTCGCAAAAAGCGGCGTATCAAGCGGCGTGGTTGTCGTGTTTTGCCCTCATACAACAGCGGGCATTACGATAAATGAGAACGCCGACCCCGACGTGGTCTGCGACCTGCTGATTGGCCTTGATAAAGCCTTCCCGGACCGCACGGATTTTCGTCACGGCGAAGGCAACTCGGCGGCACACCTTAAATCATCGGCGATGGGCTCAAGCGTGACCGTCATTATTGAGGGCGGCAAACTGCTTCTTGGAACGTGGCAGGGTATTTATTTCACGGAGTTTGACCCGCCAAGGAAGCGGAAGTTTTATGTGAAAGTGGTTAGTGATAAATAAATCAGATGGCGGTTTTCCATGTCATTTGCCAATGTGAAAATAAGTTCGCCTAAATTTGAAAAATAGGGCTGTCAAGCATTTTTGATTTTTTCCACTAATTTTTTATTAAAACCAAAAAATTAGTGGAAAAAACATCCCCTTATCAACTTTATTTTTAATTAATAATGAAACTAATAAAGATAATATATTTTTGCCTACGCAAATGAGAACTCCTAGAAATTCAGACTAAAAGTTTTAAATAATAAACCCCTTGATTCAATTTGCCATTTTAATCGCATTTCGATGTTTTTGGCGTTTGAGATGCCTTTCCCAGGAATCCAAGCGCCAAGGATGGTTTGCTTTAGGGATATTTATTTTCCTGGGTTCATTAGTTTTTCTGCCTGCCAACAGGATGTTGTGTGATAATTGCTCATGTTCGGGAATCACTTCGAGTGAATATATGGTTTCCTTATTATTTGGCGATGAGACAGAAAAATACAGCTGTTCATCAAATGATTCAATGATCAGCCCCTTAGTCTTTCTCTTTAAGTAACACGGAAACCCATTTTCACCTATTGTGCGGTAACTCTTGTTTTTATAACGCACGGAATGACCGCCATCAATTATCCGTTCATTAATGACCGCCAATATTTTCATGATATCATCTTCTGCTGGCGCAGGAGCGAATAAAGAAGGGAAAGAGTCCATTGGCAAACCGAATTTTGCGTTGTATTTTCTGATATAGTCAACAAGAAAGATATTTGCTTCTTCGATTGTCCGGATGCCGGCCCTGCGCATTGCAATTGGCAAACGCTGCTGCAGAGTCCCCCAAAGCCTTTCAATCTTCCCTTTTGCCTGGGGGATATGCGTTGTCTTAATTTCTATCCCCAAATGCCAGCAGGCATAACCGAATTGTGTAAAATAGTCTTTTTCGACCTCTTCGAAGACTGCCTCACGGCTGTTACATTTCTTCTTGTATTCAAAAACCGTACGCCCATCGGTATAAAACATTGCAGGGATGCCATAATTCATTAAGATCTGGTGTCCCACATTATAATAACCCTTAAGCGTTTCCTGCCTATCAAAATAAAGCCCGACTACATTGCCGCTGGCATCATCAATCCCGCCATGAAGATGCCATTTTACGCCCGCGCTTTCAAGCCATAGATGCTCGCTTGCATCCAGCTGGATCATCTGGCCGGCCGAGGCGGATTTTTCGCGTTTCGGATGCTTATTTTCCGCCCGCTCTATTTTATCGGCAACTTCGGCAATGTCTTTCCTCTTAGCGTTTTTGGCTTTTTCGCGCAGCCGTTTTGCCACGATCCTTTTCGTTTTTTTCGTTGCAAAGGGCGACACAATATCTTCAGCCATCAATATTTTCCGGACAGTTGAAGGGTGGACTTCAATATCATTGTGTTCGCTTAAAAGCTCCACGGCATAAGCAAAAGAAGCATCCGGATAATCTTCCTTGTAGATTTTGACGATTGCCTGCTTTTCTTTTTTAGTAAGAGCATGGACAGGCTTGCGGCCGCGGTTGCCATGGACAAAAAATGCCTCGCCCATTTCCTTATAGCCGTTGACCATATTCTTAAGGGTCCTGCTGCAACAGTTTAGTCTGCAAAGAAGCGCATTCTTATTTGCAATTTCCCCGCATTCGACATAATCACGCACTATTTCATACTTAACGCATTCCCATGGCCTTAGTGCAAATTCAGTATTGCTGATCATTTTATGTACCCCCGTCAGATAATTAATTAACGTTAACATAATAATTTGCATATTCATAGGGAAATTTGCAGAAGTTTCTTAAGACGGCAAACAGCTGCCGGGCGGCAGCTGTTTAGCTAAAGAAATAGCGGAAAGAAAAATCGGAGAATCAGCCCATCGGCCTTGCCGCATAAACCAGCGAAGCCCTGCCGTAATTAGGCAGCCTCCGGTATGTGATGCCCGTCCTTGTGCTTTGGGCATCAATGATCATGCCATTCCCTGCGTACATGACGACATGGGTAATGCCGCGATACCTGCTTCTTGACTCGTCGCTCCTGTTGCTCGAAAAAATAAGATCCCCGGGCATTAGCCCGCTTAAGTCCGTAAAAGTCTTATTCCCGATTTCCAGCCCCTTTGCTATTTGCGCGGCAGTATTCACTCCGCCAAAGCTGATGTTCATGCCCACGTTCAAGTAAGCATAATATACAAAGCTGCTGCAATCAAAATGGGTGCCGCTATCCCGGAGGGCTTGGCTATATGGCATTCCTACCCGCTCAGCCGCCCACAGCATGACTTCTTTCATTTTTTCATCCGGGATGCCGTCAATGATTGCAGTTATTTCATCATGGGCCAGTCTTTTATGCACTTGCCCGTCAATGAATAATACGTTTAAATTATCTATCCGGCTGACCAACCCCTCTGAAATCAGCCCTTCACGCATTTGGGCGGCACTCCTGCCGAGCATGGCTTTTTCTTCTTGCGAAAGGCTTTGGAACCACGCTTCAATTTCTTCTTCAATTTCGGTTTTTTCATCGGAATCAAAAGCCGAAAATGCCCATTCGAGCCTAAGGAAGCTTTTCACGTCATCAAAAAATGTGCCCATTGCCGATGAGACCGTAATGGCAATTACCATTATCAATATGAAAGGCATCATGATGATTGCCGCAAAAGCAGAAGCAATGATGGGGATCAGCTTGCCTCTTGATTTTTCATTCATTGCCGCTTCAATTGCTATTTGCTTCCCGGCAAATTTAAGGGACGATAAAACTAAAGGTGCTAAAGGTCCGGCCATAGGGCATCCTCCTCACAGGCTAAAGCTTTAATTCCTGTGCTTAAGCCAAAACCATCCCCCTCTAAGAGATCAGCCCCTAAAACGCTGCTGTTCATGATATCAAGCTTATTGTTTATTTCTGCCTGCTTTTTGACTTTCTCATGATACTCGGATTCATAGGCAAATGGTTTTTCAAATTCCTGCTTGGAAGCTGAAAGGTCGGCCTTTAGTTTGCCCAAGGATTCTTCCGTCTCCTTAACGCGCTTTTCCATGTCCTTTAGCAGGTTTTCAATCTTTACGATATTGCCGACATGGCTGTTGCCCATGTCGCAGCTATAATCAAGCTTCCCAGATAAAATTAAGTTATTAATGCCCATGAAGTTCCGCCTGATTGATATGACGAATCCCTTAAAAGAGCCAATTTTATTGATTTCGCTGGTTTTGCACTTTTCTGCTAAATCCAGCAACTTATTTCCGGCTTCTGCCCTTTCCGAATACCCGCATCCATCAAGCACAATATTGAAATCTGGCTCAAGACCAAAAGCGGTGTCGCGCGAAATGACATCCCCATTAACCTTAGCAAGCCGCATTTCTGCATCCCTTATCTGTTTGGGGAGCTTTATCATTATGTCATCTTGCAGCGCATAATGCTGGTTGTCATAAGCAGTTTTTAGGATTTTCAGCCTCTGGATGTCATTTTCCAGTTCCATTTTTTCCTTGACCCAAGGATTCCCGGTTGCAACCGCTTTGATCTCAGCATATGAAAGAGAAGCTTCATCAATGTCATCACACGACCTAGCAATGGATTTGCTTGTCATTATCTGCGATATGAACCGTTGCTTATTTTCCACTACTGACCAGTTGTAGGCATCAAACGTGCCTTTAGTGACATAACGGTAGATGGCGACTTCCTCATTTTGGTTAAGCTGCCGGATTGCCCGGCCTTCCCTCTGCTCGATGTCAGACGGCCGCCAAGGGCAGTCCACATGGTGAAGTGCGGTTAAATGCTTCTGGACATTTACCCCGGTCCCGCATTTTTCTGTAGAGCCAATCAGGATTTTTTTCTTCCCGGTTTGCATTTGCTCAAATAAGGACTCACGCTCCTTGTCCGTTTTTGCATCATGGATAAAAGCAATTTCATCCCCGGGAATCCCCCTTTCAATTAAACGGTCTTTGATATAGCCATAAACGGTAAAATCTTTTTGGGGATTTGGCACGCCAATGTCAGAAAAAATCAGCTGGCATCCGACAATTCCTTTTTCAATTGCAAGCAGGTATTCGCCATGGACATTATTTACGACCATGCTAAGTTTCCCGGCCGGGTTTTCCGGCGCTGATGGGTCAAGGAGTCTGGTGTCAATCCCAAGTTCCCTTGCTTCCCTTGTAATCTTAAGAAAGTTGTCAACGCTCCCGTCAACACGGCCGGAACGGATGAGCTCAGCCCTTTCCACGAAGCTGTCCATGAAAGCCCTGGCGAAATCATCTGGCTCGCTTGGGACAATGATAGCTTTGCCGCCCCTTAATTGGGGGACATCTAAGCTTACCATGCCGGAAGTCTGAATGTCTGCAATTTCCTTGAATGCAGTCACTAACTCGGGCAGGTTCACAAATTTATTGAACCTGCTTTTAAGCTGGTATCCATTGCCCTCTACATTTAATTCAAATGCGGTCGTGACTTCGCCAAAGCTTGTTGCCCAGGCGTCAAAATAGCCGATCCCCATTCTGTCGAGCGTGCTTTTTTGAAGGTATTGCTGCATGACAAACATTTCGCACATAGTGTTAGTTATCGGCGTCCCGGTCGCGAAGACGATCCCGCGGTTGCCATTGATTTCATTAAGGTACTGGCACTTTAAGAACATGTCAAAGGAACGGTTTGAGCCGGAATTGGAAATGCCGGAAATATTGCTCATCTTGCTGAACAGGTTGATTTTTTTGAAAGCGTGGGCTTCATCAATCATGATGCAGTCAATGCCAAGCTCTTCAAAATTCAGCAAGTCGTCTTTGTAGGCATTGTTTGCGAGTTTTTCAAGTTGCGAATTAAGCCTCTTTCTTTGGATTTCCATCTGCTTGACGCTATACTGTTCGCCCCTGTTATATTTTAAGGCATCTATTGCGTTAATGAGGCCATCAATCTGTTTTTCAAGCATTTCAATCTGCCGCTCTTTTGAAATGCTGATTTTTTCGAATTGCGTATGGGACATGACAACAGCATCATAATCCCCGGTGGCAATCCTGGCCACGAACTGCTTCCGTCTGCTTTTTTCAAAATCACCGCTCCTTGCAACAAGGATGCTTGCCGCTGGATAAAGGCGCAGGAATTCGCTTGCAATCTGGCCCACGATTGGCTTAGGGACGACTATGGCTGGCTTATTTATCAAGCCAAGCCGTTTTTGCTCCATACAAGCCGCGATCATTGTAAAAGTTTTGCCGGCTCCCACGCAATGGGCAAGGAGAGTATTGCCGCCAAAAATAATCCGTGCAATGCCGTTTTTTTGATGCGTGGCCAGTTCAATTTCAGAATTCATGCCAGGGAATGAAAGAAAGCTGCCGTCATATTCACGAAGGCGCATATTGTTGAAGTTCCCATTATAAAAATCAACGTACCTGTTCCGGCGGTCTAAGTCCCTGAAGATCCATTCGCTGAATTTCTCTTTGATGGTTTCTTGTTTTTCCCTGGCAATCATGGTCTCTTTTTTATTAAGGACAGTTTTTTCTTTGCCATCTTCCATGATCCGGTCATTAACTCTGACGCTTTTCAAGTTAAGGGTTGATTCAATGATTTCATAAGCATTCATCCTGCTTGTCCCATAGACAGTTTTGGCAAGCGTTGAATGGGCATTGCTGCTTTTATTTTCAATCCTGTACTGGTTTGTATGCTCGCTATACTTTACTTGGATGTAATTGCTATAGCCAAAATTGTAGCTTTGCTTCCCCTCGTCATGGCGGAGGAAAATTGGTGTTTCAAGAAGCTCATAAATAAATTCATTATAGTCTTTGTTTTCTATCCAGGTCGTGCCGAGCCGGACAGAAATGTCCCCGGCCTCCAGCCTTTTTGGCTGCACCTGCTTTAAGGCTTCGATATTCCCCGCCAGTTTTTTTACAAGGCCGTACGTATTCAAGCATGGCTTTAAGCTTCCCGCCTTAAATGAGCTTAGCAGCTCCTCGGCCGCTTTAAGTTTTTCAGTGACATTCCCAGACAGATAATTATCAGCAGTTTCCCAGCCTTCAATAAAATTGCCATCACTTAAATTGAACTTAGCCGGGTTTCGGTATATTATGCCCTCAAGTTCATCCGCCAGCGCGGCTGCCTTTATGGACATGGGATCGCTGGCAGCTTGGATGCCAGCAATATTTTCATAGCAATCCTTCCCGGTGTCAGGATCATAAATGCTGAGCATATAAGGGATATTGACTTCGCCTTTGCAATTGAGTGAAACATTAAGGGCTTCAACTGCTGTCGAAACTCCGTCAATTTCCTTTGCCGGCCGGATAGTCTGCTTATGGAACATCTCAGCTTTATTTATGTTCCCATCTTCATCAGATATCTCCAGGCTGGTTAAGAGTTCGTAATCGCTGTCGTCCTGGAAAGCATTTTTGGCATTCCTGCTGGTTAAGAAACCATGCTTTTCTACATAGGAATCATATTTGGCGTTGAGGGTTTTCTGGGATTTGCCAAGTTCGCTGGCAGTACAGCCATTTAACTGGAGTGAAATTGTTTCCCTGAGCGATTGCCTTATTTCATGCAGTAAGCGGATTCTTGTTTCTGTCACCTTTGGGAAATCATTCTTAAGGATCATTTCGCCATCGCGGCGGTAATAGATGTCGCCATCAATGACCGTAAAAGTGAAATTTTTGACGCTTGGGTCGGCCGGGATCGCAGCCTCTTTCTTTTCCGCTGTTTCAGTTTTTTGCCCATTCCTAATGAATTCCGCATCCAGCTTGAGCAGGGCATTACCCAGGCTGGCATGGAGGTCGAATTCAGGGTCATCATTAATGCAAGCAGTATATTCGCTGTTTCCATGCATCCCCTTTTCATAGGCCATTTTTCCTAACATCATTTCGGGGTGGGCAGAAAAGTATGAATTGACCGGGACAATGTCCCTGGTTAATCCGAGGTGGAGCCAGTCAGGCTCAGAGATGATTGCTTGCCCATGTTTTTGCAAAAAGAGGATATCGGCAGTAGCCAGGGTTCCGGCATTTTGCAAAAAAGCCGTGTTTGGCAGCCTGACCGCGCCGATCAACCTTGCGCGTTCAGCAATGTATTTCCTGACGGCCATGTCTTTTTTGTCAAGCGTCCCCTTAGTCGTCACCAGCGCAATTATCCCTCCGGGCATTGCCATGTCAATGCTTTTAGCCAAAAAATAATCATGGACTTTAAAATTAAGCGCATTATATCTGGGATCATGGATTTTGTAATCGCCAAAGGGGACATTCCCAATTATGGCAGCAAAAGTATTGTCAGGGAAATTAGTTTTCTCAAATCCGGTTACGTGGATGTCTGCTTTCTGGTAAAGCTGCCTTGCAATCCGGCCGCTTATGCTGTCAAGCTCCACTCCATTCAGGGCCAGGTTGCCAGCGCGGAGAGTGCCGAAAAAATTACCGATGCCCGCGCATGGCTCTAACACCTTATCGCCATCAGAAAGGCCGAACCTCAAAAGCGTATTGTTTATCAGCCCGGCAACAGCAGGGGGCGTGTAAAAAGCGGAATTGGTGCTTGCCCTTGCCGCTTCATATTCTTTTTGCCCCAATAACTCAAAAAGTTCTTTATATTCTTTTTCCCATGAGCTGTTATTTTTGTCAAAAGCTTGTGCCATGCCGCCCCAGCCGACATATTTTGACAATGTTTCCTGTTCCGGGGCAGTCGCAAGCCGCCCTTCGCCCTCAATCTGCTTTAACAGCCGGATAGCCCCGGCATTGTCCTTGAAGCGCGTTTTTGCGCCGCGCGGCTTAGGGCCAGGGCCGTCTTCCAATGGCAGGCGGAAATTAATCCTTTCTGCAATTCCATAAGCTTTGCTTTTTGAAGGCCCCGGCTCTTGGGAATCAGCCAGGTTATTGCCATATGGCCTGGCCTGGTTTTTTTGGCTTGCGCATGACTCAACTTCATCGGGAATGGCATAGCCATCAAACGCATCTTCCTCATCCATGTAATCTATCTCTTGCTGATATTCGCCAGAGCTGATCATTTGCCCGATTTCGTTTTCAATCCACTCCCACGAAATGAAGCCTTCTTTAAGGTTCCCATTTTCAGCCCACATAATATTGAGGCTTCCGGAGCTTAAGGCATTGAAGCTGTCAAACAAAGCTTTGCCATTATGGCTTTTTATGCTTGCTTTCCCATATTCAGCTTTGAGCATGGAAATGCGCTGGCATTCATCTAAAGGAGATCCATAAATGCCAATGATGCGGTTCTTTCCGCCATAAGTCCCGGTCCCGTATAGCAAAACGCTCCTTGCGATGCTTTCCGGGACAATTAACTCAAGCTTGGGCGCCGGAACCATGGCAGCGGCCGTGGCATGGTTTTCTGCGCCAAAACCAGAGGGGGCGGCATTTAGTGCCGCCCCCTCTGGGGAATCATCTTCATTTGGTCCTAATGGTATTGGTAAATTACTTCGTCCCAGATTATCTCGTCGATATGCATCTTCATCTGGTTTATGTTCTTCTCGGTCTGGATCATGTTGCCGCTGTTCCAACCCGGATTTTTCTTCTTCCATTCCTTGCTTAATTGCTCGTGAATTTCCCTGGATTTCAAGTTCACTTTGTTCACCGCCGCCTGCAGCTGGCCCGCTTCTGCCAGTTCCTTGAAGCGCAGGTTCGCGTTCTCCCAAAGGTAATCCACTATCCTCGAGCCCCACTTGTAGCAGTCCTTCAGCTCGACTCCCAATAGATCCAGGTATTCCCAGCCGCTCATCATGTCCCCATCCGCCCCGGCCGCCAGCAGTTTCCTCCCCTCCGCCTGCTGGTGCTGGAACAGCTGCTCCAGCTCCTCCATCGTCCCGAAATAGCCCGCTTCCTCGGCTTCCATCTGATATGTTTCCCATGATTTCTTCATTATTTCGGTGTAATAATTTAAGGTTGTCATAATTTTTCTCCTCCCCCGGCCCAGCCGCATCAAGGACCCTGTTCCCATCTGTCCTGCTTCCAGCATAAAGCAAACGTAAGTTCTCGTCAAGTGCTTTTTTGGTTTTTGCAATATTATCTTCAGAAAATACGTCAAGGTGTGACGATATGACGCTTTCAGTCAAGACCCTTAAAGAAGCAACGGTATTGAACAGCCTCAGGTTGGCTTTAAAGTCGCTGCTCCCCGATAGCCCGCTTAAAGCTTCATTGCTTATATTTGCGGCCGTCACATGGGCTAACAGTTCAGCATGGACCCGGTAGAAAATGCTGGCCAGGTCTTTGTCTGGTTTAAGCTGGAGGCCACAGTATTTAAGGCTTTCGCGTACCTTGCCAATGGAAGGCATATTTTTCATCGCAGCTTTAGTTTTTGTGACGGCAAAGGCATTTATCCATGATGGCAGGCTTTTTTCATTTGCGGCGGCAGCTTTGTCATCAAGCCCTAAGATGGCGCTGTTTAGCAAAGTGGCGGCATCAATCCCCTTGTCTTTCATAATAGGCTTTCCAACTAATCTGCCTGAGTCTTTGCCCGCATAGAATTGGCACAATTTCCCCTGCCAATCCGCGGCATCAAAATCTGCATAATGGGATAAAAACTCCTTAAGGTCAGTACCTGAAACGTAAAGCCTTCTTAAAAGTGAAACCATGGTGTCTTTGTCTTTCATTGCATATCCTTTCGTGAAAACGTGAATATTGCCAAGGCATTCAGTAGCTTATGACTGCCTTGGCAATCTGCCCCCAAATGAACCCGCAGCCTAGTCCATGGGCGTCAATTGATTCTGCTGTCTTGCCGCAGTCCAGGGTCCAGTGCGCCCAGCCGCCTGTATTGAGGGGCAGGTTATTGCACCTGTACGAGCCGCCGCCGCATTGGATGCTATCATTGCATTGCCCGGCCGGGCGGTTGCAATGCACATGATGCGTGAATGCCTGCGGATGCCCGCAGTTGCCGCCGGGGCAAATAGGGCATGGGCCCCTTAATGTGCAGCCGCCCACAGCATGGGAATGTGATGTGTTGGCACTGAAGTCATGATGCCCAAAGCAGCCGCCGGGGCCAGGGGCAAGGTAATTTTCATCGCGGGCATTGCCATCGCCGTCCCTATGCTGGTGGAATGACGGTGCCGTAAAGCAGCCGGAGGGCACGGCTTGGGCATTCTCATGCCCGTCAAGCGACTGCGGGTTGACTGTGGCTGTGTCGCCGCCGTCTGCGGACGTATGGTAATGGAAAACATATTCAATTTCGCCGGGCATGTTTTCAATCATGACCGTATTCTCAATGCTTAAGATGGCATTATGGAAATCAATGAAGTTTGCGTCATTTGCGACCGTCTGGCCTCTTGTCAGCAATGCGGCCGCAAGTAGCGTTTTACCATTACTGACAAATTGAAAAAGCGTGCTTAAATTTGAATTGACGGAGCTTTCCATGCCGGAAAGGCGGATGCCAAGCTCATCGATTATGCTTGACAGGGCATCGCCCGCCTGCCTTATCTCGCCGCTCAAATAACCGTCAGAATCCGCAATCATGTTTTTAGTTGCCTGGCCAGCATCTAAAAACCCGGCCGACATCTGCGTTAGGATCGAATCGGCATTTGTGCCTATTTCAGCGGCCAGTAAAATATTCTGGTCTTTGATTGTTTCATGGGCTGTGGCCTCAGCTTGCCCAAATCCGGCCGACAATGCTGCCAGGACCAATGAAATGTCATCAGAGGCCTGGGCGGCTTGGAGGCTGAGGTGATTAACCATGTCAGCCCGGCTGCTGTCCGCCGCGTCGCGGGCTTCGCTTAACTTTTGGAGAAGGTAAAGATGGTTGTCGCCCATTAAGCTTAATCCGTCCATGACCTGGCCATGGTAATTAAAAAGATGCCCGTATGTGCTTAGCTCAAGCTGTTCAATGTGGCTTATTGCCTGCAGGAGGTTTTCCGAGCTGGCTTCGCCAAGGCTCATGGCAAGCTGGCCGAGCATTAAGGCCAGATCCGAATAATTTTCATCCATGCGTGAATAAAGCTGGCTGGCCAGATCGGTTAAATCAGAGCTGCCATCGCTTAGCCGGAGGAAGATCTCGCCCAGCAGGCTGCCCAGCTCCGCATTCTGCTCGCTGGCCATTTTCATTGCGGCAGAATGCGAGCTGGTAATTTCTTCCATCAGCAATGCATAAAGCCCATTGATGGAATTTAATTGCATCTTAAGGCCGCCAAAGGAAGAAACAATCGCGCTGGCAATGTTTGAGCTGTCAGTTGACGATATTTCCTTAAAGCCCACAATCAAGGAGCTGGTTTCATTTTTGGCGAGCCTTATCTGCGCCTGGAGTTCATCCAGGTAATCATTGATGCTGGCCATGTTGCCAGCCAGGCTGGCATTGAGGGCATTGTTGCCGTCAGATATTGAACCAAGGATTATTTCATTTTTCGTTTCGGCCAGCTCTTGGCTTTCAACAACCGCCTCTTCTAGAATTTCAAGGTAGCTGAAAGTTTCCTTAAGCCCGGTTTCAATTTCGCTGATGGAATACGATACGGCGGCAAGTTCCTCATCGGGGTAGCCAGGCCTTAATGAGAGCGCCAGCGTTGCCACAATTGCAATGAGCAAGGCGGCAGACACAATTACTACTGCCATGCGCCTTGCCTGGACAAAAGCCATCCTTGTTTTGTGCGACAGGAGCTTTTTTTTGGCCAGCGCGAGCCGGGCCTTGATTTTACTATGCATTTTTTTCACCTCTTTCTTTTGCTGGCCCCTAAAAAAGGGGACAAAAATAGCGCAGTTTTTATAAGCATTGAAATAAAAAAAGCAAAAAAATTATTCAGGACGGGCAGGTTTTATATAAATTAAACCATCCTAATTTTCTTTTTCCGCTCTTTATCCATTAAATTTTTATATATGTAGCCCGCCATGGACTGGCGGGTAGGTCATTTTATGAAAACAGAGTAAAAAGGTCGCTTTTTTTTCTTCTTTTCTTTGACAATCCGGCTCAGGTAACCAAAGGCAAGCGCTTTTTTAATCCCAGCTTTTACGTCTGGCCCATCTTTTTCCAAGCCCGCGTCTTCAAAGTCAAGCTCAAGCTGCCCGGGCATTTCCCCGCCATGCTGGCTTCCCTGCGGAAGCTCCCCGCTTCTTTCCTCGTTTTCATTTGTGCCATCCGGAATGAAGAGGGTATAGAGGTTGCTTGACTGGAATCCGCCAGCCCGCCGGAACTGTGCAAGCTTTGACAGGAAACCGCGCCTTACCAGTTCGGCAATGGCCCTTTTGATCGTTGATATGCTCCTGCCGCACGCCTGGGCGATCCTTGCGTGGCTAGGGAAGCACGTCCAGCCCCTGTGGGGGTTCGCAAGGTCAATGAGGTAGTACATGACTGCCTTTTGGCTTGCCTTTAAGTTGGAAGAAATGATTACCTGCTTAAAATCTTTTTTTAGATAAATTGCTTGTGCTGCCATATTTGATTCTCCTTTTCTTAAATATAATTTTTTATGATCAGGCTGAATAATTTCTGGTTGCTTAGGGGAAATTCGGGGTCGGGCATATAGTCAATGAAAGCTACGCTCCCCTCCATCGGAGCCTTGAGATACCCGGCCAGCTGCTCATGGTAAGAATCCTTAATGAAATTAAGCGCAAGGACCAGGTTGCCCATATGCTTTAGCGAGCGGAAGGCGCTTAACGTGCTGTCCCGCTCATACCCTTTAAAGCCGCCGACCAGCACCAGGACATCCATCTGCCCAAGGATGCCTTCTTTCGCTTCCCCGAGGAGCACGTCTTTTGCCTTGCCAAAATCATGGATGACAAAGTTATAGTCTTTCGGGAATTCGGTTTTTGGCGCAATGTCCTTAATGGTCCTCAGATAGATGTCAACGCCCTCCCATGAATAGCCGAAATCGGTCTTGGCTGATTCCATTGACGAATTTTCGGCATTGAAGGTCGAGCAGTGGTTATTCAGGTTCTCCTCGGCATAGGCGCTTGTCCCGCCAGCCAAGGCAAGCCACCTGCAAAGGGCTAAGGCAGTGTTGGTTACCCCTGCCCGCGCTTCAGTCCCGAAAAAGCCGATGTGGATATTTTCACAGCTGAAATCATGGGCAGCCTGCTTTTCGGGAAGCTTAATCCCCTGGCTTTCAAGGCCCTCGGCCAAATCGTCATATTGACTTGATTTTTTTTCGTGGTATTTCCTTAGCCCCTCGGAATTTTCAAGCTCATTGGCCAGTTTTTCAATGGTCTCTGAAAGGCTTGATATTTCCTCGCTGTGTTTTTCGATCAACTTCTTTATGTAAGCGTCATTTTGGGCAAGCTGGTTTTCAAGCCTGCTTGGCTCATCGACATCCCCAGCCCGGCTTCCGCTTGATGCTTGCTCCTTAAGGCTTAAAAGCTCTGATTTTAAGCTTTCATTTTCATTCCGCAGGAAATTAATTTTTTCCATGGCAATTTTTGCATCTTCTGGCAAGGGCCCGGCTGTGCTTCCCCCCTTGATTTCCATGACCGCAGCCTCAATCCGCATGAGGATGTCCATGATGCTGTCATTTTTGGCCTCGCCGGCTGCCAAAGGTGCAGGAACTGCCTTAGGGCGGTACCGCCCCATGCCATGGGTGCTTACGCACTCCCGGACCTCTTCCCTTAAAATATTGACTTCCAGGGACGTGGCGATGTTATAAATGCCCAGCCTGACAAGCTTTGGGATAAAAGACCCGTCATCCCTGTCTTCGCCCTGCAATACTATGGTGACCCTTTTTTCCGGGTACAGCGTGGTGAAGCCTTTTAAGCTTTCCAGGAAATCATCATTGCTGCCTTCCCTGAAAGCCCCCCTCAGGAAAATGAAATCCGTGGCATTGACCAGGTTCTGCTTCTGGTGCAATAATTCCTCAAGATAATACTGCCCTTCAAAAATTTTCTTGTTATGATTGCCAGGCAGCAAATCAAGCAGATTCTTATATTTGGCCGTTGTGTAGAATACTATCAGCATTTGTCACCTCCGTCTTATTTCATGTGGCATGAAGCCATCGGGCTACCTCCCGGCCGCCGTGCCAAGGCAGTCAAGCTTATACTGCGGAATCTTAAAATGGATCTTCATCCGGCTGCTCCCGGCAATGAAGAGGGCATCGCCCCGTTTTTTCTTGGCCAGGAGCTCCTGCTCGGCATCGGTCAGGTTAAACAGCTCTGTTGTTTCTTTGAGGTTCTGCCCGTCAGTCCCCATGATTATCTTGTAGCAGGGATTGTCAAGCAGGGCCTGGCCGTACCTTTTTATTGACGGGTCCAGGACGTCAACCAATGACTGGAAGATGACCACCAGCGCGCCCTCATACTTCCTGATCCGCTTGGAATAGTTATGGAGGTAGATGAGTGATTCCGGCACTTGCGGATCGACCATTAAATGGGCCTCGTCAGCGATGAGCATTACCCTCTCTTCCCTGTTTGCGCTTGATTTTTCCCAGCAATACTGCAAAAGCAGGAAATACTGCGCCCTTTTTACGTTATTCCCCATCCCGACTAAGGCATTGGTGTCAAAGCAGATGAAGTTTTCGCCGCTCTCAACCGTCGTGTGCCCGTTCCATAAAAAGGAATCCGCGCCTTGCGCAATGTCATATAGGAGGGACTTAAGGTCCTGGTAGTGGGGGAAATCCGGGCTGGAATTGCCAGCATTGCCAGAAATCCGGTCATACAAATCTTTGATGACCGGGAAATCAGTTGCCGAAAAACTGCTGGCATCCGTATCCCATGTAATCCCGAAATCGGCATAGAGCAAAATAAGCTCCCGCTTAAGGATTGCCATGTGCATGTCCGTGAGGGAGGGAAGATAAAGGGAAAAGAATATTTCCAGGTTTTTTATGTGGAGTGCCAGGTCGTTTAAGCCCATGCCCTCATCAAGGTATAATTTTTCATTCTCATCATCTTCATCTTTTGGCGAAGGCCTTATCTGGAGCGGGTTGATCATGCCCTTAGAGCCCCCGGCGGCATTAATCCAGCTTCCCTTGTGGAACCTGCATAAGTCCCTAAATTCGCTCTCCGGGTCAATCACGATTATTTTTGTGCCCATCATGAACTCATTCATGATGAGCATTGCCTTAATGGCGGTTGATTTTCCTGTCCCGGATTTCCCCACGATCGCAAAGTTGGAGTTGCCCCTGTCGCCGCCCCGGTGCCAGGGGGCAAGCATGATCAGGCCGCCTAAGTGGTCATTGGCAAAATGGTAGCCGTTTGGGTCTGAGAATCCGGCCGCCGCAAACGGGATGCCTCCCATCAAGGTAGAAAGCGGCATTATCCTGTGGATGATGCTGTTTATTTTTTCATTCTGGGCAAAGCTTGGCGAAACAGCTTCAAAGCTTTCCTTCTGGAGATTTGGCAGTGAACGGATTTTACATTTTTTCGCTATTACCCTGCTTTCTACAATCTTGCAGGTTTTCATGAATTTCCCTTCATCATCAGAAAGCGCCATGATGTTTATCGTGACAAAGCCGACTGTCTCATTCTCATGGTCAACTTTCTCAATGAGGCCCGTGTTGTCCTCGACGGATTTTTCGGCCCTTATTATTTCCCGCGGGCTATTGCTTGAATCCCGGATCCCGGCCTCGGCCTTGATATTTTTGGAAATCGTATTAAGCAGGTCATTGTTGTCGCATGGCTCAAAGCCGATTGTCACAATCGTGTCGTTAAGCCCGGTCAAAGATGAAAGCCAGCCAATGCTTACCTTGGATGGGAACCTGGTCACGCCATAGATTTTTGCGATGTTTTCGCCGACCGAGAGCGTGTTCTTGGTAAAATTCATCCCGACTGGCGCGACTACGTTAAGCAGCGCGTTGTTTGCCCGGATAATTGGGCCTGTGTTTTTCCTGTTCATTTAAATCTTCCCTTCAATTTGCTTTAATGCCAAATACATTGGATAAATGGTTCCTGTCCCACAATATTACATTGCTTTTCTTGGCCAGTTCCCAAGCGTTCCTGGTAAAGTAATTATTTGTGATGACCATCCCCTTAGGGCAGCCATAATATGCCATGCCGCCAAGTATTTCCTGGACAGCCTTTATGCCGACCTTGCCTTTGGACCGTTTTGCCTGGATTGCAAAGTGGCCTTTAAAATCCCTGCCTGCCCCGCTTCCCCTGATGATCAGGTCCGCGCCGTAATCGCCGGATTTGGGAGTGGCATTTGCCTTGTAGCCATTTTTTTCAAAATGGGCCACCAGGAGTTCTTCGAACTCCCCGCCAGCCATCCTGTCAATCTGGCAGAGCGTGCTGCCAAGGTACTTTTTCCGCCGGGACAGTTTTTTTGCGCATGAGGACAGCTTAATGGCGGCAAAAGCTGCCAAGGCAGCAAACACCAGCAACAAGGCAATTGAAATTTCATATTGGATTAATGGGCTGCCAGCCTTAAACAGAGCGCCAGCAATAAAGACTGTCATGGCCACCAGGAAAAAAGCTTTGTGCCTGTTGCGCTTAAAATAGTTTTTCATGCCGATATCCTTTCACAAAAAAAGATGCCCTGCGCGGCATCAGAACCCGGGAAAGCAAAAAGCGGCACGGGTCATCACTCCCGTCCGCTCATGCTTAATTGCATATGGCGATGCAATTGCAATTTATCTAAGCCCATTGTACCAAGGCAGGCTTAAAAAAGCAAGCAATTTTCAAAAATACTGTAAAAATACTGTACGCATCCCATTCATGTCATGAAAAAGCTTCCAATAGCGGGATGGCTGCTTCATAGTCGCTGCTTTCCAGGTGGACATAGTTAGGGTTATGGACCAGGTTCATCAGCCTTACTATCTCAGCATTGCCCAGGACATATGCCCCGATGTTATTCTGGCTGAAAAGCTCAACGAAAGCATGGGCATTCCTTAAAAGGTCCTGCGCCTCGCCCTGCCCCGCCCAGATCGAGACATAATGCTGGCGTTCCACGATGTTGCCGGAAAGGGCAGTATTTCCCAGCTGGCGTATTTCGCTTTTGAGGAGCATTTTCCGGACGTCATCATCCGTTTCTTCCAGAAGCTCGTTCCAGTATACCAGGGTCTGGGAGATGTCAACTGGCCTTGAGACGGAAATATGCTTAAAGGGGAAAGATATGACAGAAAAATCCGCGGCCAGCCGCTTGACTAAGCTTTCCTGCTCGGCCTTGGAAAGCAGGTTGATGAGTATCCCCTCTATCCTTAAGTAAACAATGGCAAGCCCGTCATTGGTATATAGAAAATGCTCATCAATGTCCTTGATGTTGATGAATTCCTGCGCCGTCCTTGCGCTTTGTTCCTCTGTGCCAGCGGGTGAGCCTTTTTTGCCTGCCTTTAAGCGCTTAAGCGCAATGAAGCCGCAGGTTAAGGTAATTGCCATGATGCCAAGCGGCATGATGATGTTTGCAAGGTTATCCATGTGCCCTCCTAAAATTTTGGCATGTAAATTGCCTTTGCCCGTATGTTAAGGTTAATCGGCGGCTGGTCGTCCCAGTTTAGCCCCCACGCAACCTGGACATTGATTGTCACGGTCGCTTCAAAATTAATGCCCAGGGGATCGCTTGGCCCCAGCTCCTGGTGCCGCCAGACGACATCAGTCACACGGTACCTGAACTCTGCCCGCCCGTCGCTTTTATTTTTCTGGCTGAACCCGCCAGCACTAGACGAGCCAATGATTTCATCCATGGCCGAAGCGATGTCATGCCTGCTTATCCGTTCAGTGAAAGCGGCTGCTTCATTTTGGCTGAAGCTTTTGTGCCATGCGCCCGAGTAACCCTCGCGCCGCCCTTTGAAGGTATTGTCCCAATTATCCGTGGCCGCAGTTATGACTGCCGCCTGCGCGGCATTGCGGATTCCCCGGGCGATAATCAGGGCGCGGGCGTATTCGGCGGCAAATAAGGCGATTATGAAGAAAGCCAGCATAAAAATGACGGCATACAGCTCATTCCCCGCCCCGCCTGTGTCTTTGAACAAAGAACGCTTTTTCACTTATAATATACCTCGCTCATCCCTGATGCCCTTGCCCTCAGCGGGACTGGGAAATGGCCTACCCCGAATAATGACAAGGTTTCCGTAGTTTCCAGCCGGAGCGTGATTTCACTGCCAAGCTGGACTTTGGGGCCGCCCCGTTCCCAGATGATGGCAGGGCTTATCCCAGTATTTTCACGCATATTGGAGATTGTCAAGCTGACTGCCCCGCTTGTGGTGCTCCCGGTCATTTCCGCCGCCCGGACGACCTCGCTTGCGAACATATCGAGATTGTATTTTGTTATGAAAATCGGCAGGAGGTCCAGGAAGAATGCAAAAGCCAGCATGATGGCAAGCATGAAAACCGCCACGTCAATGTAGCCCTCCCCCCTTTCTGCGCCAATGAATTTTTTTACCATTAGAAGCCTCCTAAAACAGCGCGGCCGCGCCGTCAATTATTGCATAAACGACAACCCCGAGCATGATGGCAAGCATTGCCATTAGCAGGAAGAAAGAACAGCGTTTTATTTTGGGCGGCTTTTTGAGGGTCAGCTTCCTTAGCCGCTGGAACTCAAGTTCCTTAAAATCGCGATTGAGGTTATTGAAATAGGAAAGGCCGTCATCGCCCCGGTGTACCCCGATGAGGCCCCTGATTACCTGTGACAAAAGGCTTGAGCCAATCCTTGCTTCAAGCCTAAGGAGCGCCATCTCAGCGTTCCCGCTTGAAATGTCGCTGTTTGTGATGAAAAGTTCTTTTGAAAGCTCCCCATCGTTATAGCGCATATAGCTTTCAACCAGCTGCCTTATGTCCCTTGTGCTTTTTAAGCCTTCAACGATGTTTGAGACCAGGCGCGGGAGTTCTTTCTCGATTTCCTCCCGGCGTTTTTTTGCCGCCCCGCTGGCTTCAGAGATTGACTTGATGTAGGAAATGATGCCGGATGCAGCCAAAGCCATGCCCGCCAGGGCAAAAATATTCTCAATCCCGTCAGGGAAGATGCCCCTTAGCAAAAAGAACGCTGCCCCGGGGATGAGGAAGATTAAGGCTTTCACAATTGCAAGGGCCTGGTACATTTCCGGGGCCATGGCCATCCCCGCGCTCCTAAGGAGCGACTCGTATTTCCTTTTCCGGTATTCGTCCATCCGGATAAGGGGCGCGATCCTGCTTGCCATCTCAAAAACCATGGCGTCGGAATCCTTATTCCTTGCCCTGGCTTTTGAGACGGCGGCAATAGCTTTTGTTGCCTGGTGCGTGGGCAGGCTCACGATATGCGCAAGCAGGAAGAAAAGCCCGGCGCCTGCTGAAAGGCCCGCGGCAATGACAATGAACGGTATGAAAAAAATGATATCCACGATTTATCCTCCCTTACTGGTATGTGACAGGCTTTATGTGCCTGATGACAGACGCTGCCGTCATGAAAATGGCCCCTGCCCCGAAGGCCAGCAGGAATTTCCCCAGGCCCGTGCTTATCAGGATATGGAACCAGTTTTTGTTAAGGATGTACAAAAGGGGCACTACGCCGATCAGCATGAGCATCATCATGGCATACTCGTAAAGCGGCGGGAACATGATGTTTTCCATTTCCAGGCTGACGGCCCTAAGGTCAGACAGCTTGCTGACAATCGGCGGGAGCGTCGGCTTTAAGTTATGGTTGTCAAGGCATAATATGACGGCATCTATCCATTCTTTGAAAATGTCGTTGTTAAGGCCGCCCTTAAGCGTCTCGAGCGCTTCTTTGATGTTGGGGGTCACGTGCTTCACGTTAAAGGCAAAAGCTTCGAACAGGTGGCACATCGGGGGCATTAAGTAAGGGAGGTTTTCTTCAACCGCATTCAAGAAGGTATTGTTCCCGCGCAGGTAGCTGGTTGTTATGATGCCGAGCGTGGTTTCCAGTTCATCGTTAAGGAGCTTCATGAAACGGTTTTCGGTGATTTTTATGTAATAAAAAGGCGCAAGCCCGAACCCGGCCGCAAGGACTGGGATGAGGAACAGGTTATCCACCATCACCGCGGCAAAAATGCCGGAAGCCATGAGGATTGCCGAAACAGCCAGCAGGGCGTTAAAGGTTTCCGTTTTATCCATTACCCGCAAGACTTCTTTGGTTTCCCTGAACAGCCTTCTTAAGTATCCGTCTTTTTTATTGCGTTTGGCGTCCCTTACTATCTCAGCCATTGTTTTATTCTCATTGTGCGTTTGCCGCCTTTTTTGGGCCATCTCAATGAAATCTTGCGGCTTGACCTTAAGGATCAAGGAAATGCTGGCAACAAGGAGCGCAAACAGGAAAATATTGAAAGTCATCTGCCACCTCCAAAAAGCTTATCATAGATGCTGTCGGGCATCCCGTTCTCCTTGAAGCTTCGGAGCATCTGGTCTGACGGGTTGTTCACTTTTTCAAAATGCCCCACCACTTGCGGGTTCCCCGTTTCGTCAATGGTATTTTTATCCACGCGGAAGCGGTAAAGGGTGCGTATTACCGGCAAGCCGTCCTTCAAGCCCTCGCATTCCGTTATTTCCATGACGCGCCTTGAATTGTCATTCAGCTTTTTGCAATATGCCACGATCGGGAATGAGCTGGCTGCCAGCGAGAACAAAGTCTTGTCATCCATCATGTATGCCTGCTTGCAAAGGACAACCATCCGCGGGTAAGCTTCCCGGCAGGAGTTGGCATGGATGGTGGTGATGACGGAATGCCCGGTGTTGGCCGCCGAGACAGCCTCGAAGCTTTCTTCGCCTTTCATCTCGGCAACGGTCAGGAAGTCCGGGTTTATCGTGAGGGACAGCTGGAGCAGCTTGTTCTGGGTGACGGACTGCTTGTCCTTTTCGCTTTCCTTGGTGATTAGGTGGATTACATTGTTGGTCACCTGCCCTTTGATGTCGCGCCTTACGCAGTCAAATTCGCGCGTCCCGCCTTCGATCGTGACAAGCCTCTTTGTGTCAGGGATTTCTTTCTGCAAAAGGCTCAAAAGCGTTGTCTTCCCGCTAGAAGTGGCCCCGGCAATGCACATTGAGACGTTATGCTTAAAAGCGTTCAATAGGAAATCCATCATGTCTTCAGTGGCAGTCCCCAGCCTGATGAAATCGGCTTTGGCAAATTCTTTCGGGTTGACGATCCTTATGCTCATCGCCACGCCCTTGTCGCGGTCAATGATCCCGTAGCCCATCGCCGTGACCCTCTTGTTGGTGTCCAGGTGCCCTACTGCAAACGGCTTTGATTCGTCGAATATCATGTTTGATTTTTGCAGGATCCGGCTGATGACGTCGCTTGCATGGGCGGGGGAGAAGAATTTTTCACCAAGCCTTTCAGTCCTGCCGTCAGAGTAGGTTATTTTTATGTCATCCCATGAGTTCACATTGATTTCCTCAACGTCCTTTCTCCTTAAGAACGGCGTCAGGACTGATTCCTCGCGCATCTCAGAATATATCCGGTTTATCAGCTCCCCTTTGCTTAAGCCTTCCACCTTAATCTTATTGTCGCTTAGGAATTTGTCAATGAATGAAATGAAGACTTCTGTCTTGGATAAATCCGCGGTGACTTTTGCGTGCTTTTCGCTCATGTGCTGCTGGGCCATTGAAATTGCCTCCTCAAGGCCTAACATGGCTTGCTCCCTGCGTGGTTTTTGCTGCTTTGGCTTTCCGGCCGGGGGAACTGTCAAAGGCAGGCCGCCTTCCGGGGCCAAAGGCCCTTTTGTGATGGAAGGCGGGGCGATTTCAGTTTCTGGCCCAAGGGTAATAAAGCTCATGGTTACCATTCTCCATTTTTTCTGTTTATTTTTGGTTTTGCCGCGCCCGGCTTCCTTTGCCCGGGCCCTGCCCCTTTGCCGCGGCTCCCGATGTTTAGGACGGAACGCAGGGGCTTTAAAAGGATGTCTTTCTTTTCCGCTTTTTTCTCTTTTTCCCTTTCGCCCTTGATCTCGGTGATCGCTTCCCTGGTTGTCATGTTCCCGGTTATCCGGCTGGCAATCCTTTCCATGACATCCATGTATTTAAGCCCCTCTTTGCTCGCCAGGGTGTTAAAGAGGTCCATCTCATCATATTGGTAGGCAAGGTCGGGGCAGTGGGGGAGTACGTCAAACACATCCCCGTAAACTGCTGATACCCTTTGCCAGTTCTGGCTTGCCCAGCAGTTGCTGATTATGGTCAGCTGTTTCTCCCTGGGGAAGGAGGCCTGGTTGTCAAGCAGCTTGTCAAGCGTGTTAAAACAGCTCATGCCTTTTAAGTCCGCGCTCCCGAAGCGCAGGATCATGTCGGCTTCCTGGAGGAAGAGGTTGCTAGCCGGGTCATCTTCAATTGACGAGGCGCAGTCAACTATTATGTACGGCACTAACGACTTGAGCTGGAAGGCAAAATCATGGACACGCTCATATACCATCGCGGGGAATTTTGCGCGGAAATCGCCGAACTGGTAGCCCAGCACCGAAATATGGTTCTGCTTCGGCACTGTCATGCAGGCAGAAGCTATTTCCTGCTGGGACAGCGCAGCCCGGGTCAGGAGGTCGCCAAGCGATGCCGACTGCTCTTCGAAGTTGCTTAAGAGATAGGGGATTGCGGGGACGGAGCATTCCAGCGACACGATCACGACATTCTGGTTGTGTTTTGCAAGCGACATCGCCAATTTGACCGCATTTGAAGTCTTGCCGCAGCCTGGGGAGCCGATTATTGCAATTGTCTTGTTTTTCATGGCTTACTCGCTTTCATCTAAAAACCCGCCGCCATCCTGGCCAGTGCCATGCCCAGCCCCCATTTGCGCATAGGGGACAGTGCCAAGGCCGCCCCTTAAGGGTGCTATGGCTGTCGGCATGATTTCGCCTTCCTCAACCATGGCCAGGATCCTGTCCTGCTCTGCCAGGAAAGCCCCGGCAGTTTCCTTAATGCCCCTGTATGCCAGGGCAAGGTGGATATTGGCATTTAACTCGGCATCAGCCAGGAGCCTTGCCTGCATTGCCGTGGCGAGGAAAGTCACGGTCGCGGCCATGCTGCCCGGCTGGCCATCCTGGGTGCTGGCAAGATATGAGTTGTCAAGGTCGTGGCCATTTTCATCTGTCACGGCAAGGATTTCAACATACCTGAGCTCCGGCGGGATCAGCGTCTGCTTATCCTCGCCGGCATTCCCGGCAATTACCGTGGCAATGTCCCCGGCGGCAAGCTTGCCGGACAGCCCGGCGGCGAAGTATGGTATCGTTATGCTGACCGCCAGCTTGCTCCCGCCAAGGGAAGAAAGATACTCATTCCCGGAGACGGGGCTTTGCGTGAGCTTCCCCGGGAAAATGTAGTCGCCCGCATACAGGTCGGCGGCGGCATAAGACCCGATGACGCTTTCCTTGTCTTTGATGGCATCATCCGGCAGGTTGTAAGCCCCGACGGTGGCAGTGATTAATTTGTCAGCGGTTATCTTCTCGCCCCTTTTCACGCCGCTTGCCATGCGCACGACTTCCGCCGTCTCTGACAGCGCATTGTTATAAAGGGCCGGCAGCACAAAACACATGATGCCGGAAAAGATGGCACAGATCAGCCAGAGGACGATCCGGTTCTGGAATATTTTCTTGAAGCTCATTTTTTATCTGTTCCTTTCGGCCCAATTTGGGCTTGGCAGCTTAATTCCCCTACATTTCAAAATCCTCATAGTCCCCATAGCCAAACTCCCTCCTGTGGATTTCCCCTATCCTTTCCTGTAAAGCGCCGCTTATGCCCTCGGCGCTCTGGGCGAATAAGCCCTGGCAACGGATATTTTCCTTGTATGCTTTTAAGAGGGCTTCTTCATCATGGAAAGCAACAGCCTCATTGCTGTCATGGTAGCGGATATGCCCAATGGGCTGGCATCCGTTTTCACGGAACCTGGCCAGGTCAAGCTGGTCCATGAAGACTTTCCCATGGCACGGGCTTACGAAAACGCAGTAAACTGCGTCCCCATAGCGGACGTCAACCGCATATGCTTTTTTCCCTGCGTCAAACGACAGATTAAAGCCATTTGCGGATGGCCCTTGGGAAGTGCCCTGCTCAAGCTGGGCTTCCCTTATGGCGGCAAGGCATTCATCATGCATATCCTGTGACAATTCAAATATTTCCCCGCCTTTGCTGTCAAAGACAGCCACGGAATAAGAAGGCTTGAAGCCCTGCCTTACATATTTTGCGTTAGCGGCCCTGGCCGCCTCCCCAAGGCTTGCAAAAAATTCCTCATTGTAAGCCATTTTTTCGCCGCCATGGAAGGATTCTTCGCAGACGATGAAATCACCCCCTGTGCTGTCTGCCAGCTCTTTTGCCCCTTCCATGGCGGAAGCGGCCATTATCTCATTCATGGATACCCCTTCCTTAATGATAAACATATGCCCGGCAATAAGCTGGTTAATATGAAATGAACTTCCCTTGCCAATAAGGGGTTCACCAGCCCGGCGCGACATGCCAGTCATCAAAGACTGACCCGTCTATGGTGATGGCATCGGAAAGCGTCAGCTTAAGCTCGCCGCCCGGCGTCCACGCGCTTACGCCGTCAGCCCTTATCGTGTACGCCCCATCGGGATACCACACAGGCGTGAAATGGACCCTCTGCCCGTAAGTGCTCCATGGGTTTACAGGGAACTCAAAACGCCCGCTCCCTTCCGGCATCCGCTCAAGCCACCGCCAGTAACGGCCGTCAAGCGGGTACCTGGCGCGGCTGAAGCCGTCCTCGTAGTTGAATTCGGGGAAGAACACCTGCACGTCCTGGACATTGGTGCAGTATGCCGGGTTATTGGTGGAAAAAGCCGCCAGGGCGTTGAATCCGTACCCGGAACGCAGCCTTTTCCCGCCGTCAGCGGCCGTCGGCACTTTCTCGTCAGCGCTTATGCTTAACGTCCCGCTTATGCTTGCTGAGCCGCTTATGCGGCGGTGGATCCAGCGGCCCCGGTCGATGTTTGCATAATAATGGTAAGTGGCAGGGCTCCCGTCGCTTATCCTGACGCTCCTTGTCCCGGTCACGACAAACACCCATGGCGTGGCGGACGAGTCCCAGTAGCCGATGTCCTCGTCGGCGTAGACGGGGGGCGTGGCGGCGGAAGCCTGGCTTCCCCTCACGATGCCCCAGTCAACCCCGCTTGCCCTGTAAGCAGGGGCAGCGTCAGCCGGGAACGCGCCCAGGTATTTAAGCTGCATGTCTGGAAGCCAGCCTGCCAGTTCATTGACCAGCCATGAGGCAGTTGCCATGTTGTATTCCTGCGCATAATGCGGCCGGGCAAAACCGTCATGCCTGTCCCGGGCTTCCGGGTCCGGGGGGCTGCCCGCCTGCGGCTCAATGACCATGTAGGTAGGCTTTGAGAATGCAATGCCGGAAGACTGGCTTAACGAGATGTCCATTGTCCCGGCCGGGATGGGGTATGCGGGCGTCTTCCACCGGACAAAAGCCCTGCCCTCGCTGTTGGCCCCGATGCTCAAGTCATATGAATGGCTCCCGGACGGGGTATGGAACGTCACCGTGAGCGGCGAGTCCCCATGCTGCTCGCCCTCCCCGAATTTGTAGGGGCTGTGGGGGAAGCCGTAGCTGTTGTTGTTCGTGACGTCAATGTAAGTGTAGACATAAGTGTCGGCCAGGTACAGGAAATCGGCTGCCGGCCCCGGAGGGCCAGGGGGGGCGGGCGGGCCGCCCCGGAAGCGGATCATCCCCATGCCGAGGTAGGCAAACATTTCCTCGATGGTCCGTACCCCGCTTGAGGGCCCGGCCCAGGCCAGGAAGCCGAAATCCGGCTCGTCATGCTCAAGGAATGAGGACAGGGGCAGCCGCTCCCTTGTCGTGGTCGGCATCCAGCCGCCGCCGAGCATGGCGCGCTCGGTGGCGGTGGCCGCATATAAAAGGCCGTCATAGTGGAAATACATGATCGGCTCGAAGAGGACCATGTAGCCGCCATCGACGAGGGACTCATAGCTGAAACTTAAATGAGAGCATAGGTTGCGTAAGGTAATTTCATCGCAGAAATAATCCTTCACGGCATCGATGCTCCCCGAAGCCCCGATTATCCTGGGAAGCGGGGCAGACGGTGCATATACTGAATAATTGCCCAAAAACATACTTAAGCTGCTCCCAAGATGGCGGTCGCGCTTGTCAACCTTGCCGAAATGCACTTCGACGGAATCCCTGAGGCCATCTGCCCCATTGGAAAAATCAACGCTGGCGGCGGCCTTCCGCCCGGAAGAAATGTCCATGATGGTGACGCGGACGCCCTCGTAGCCCTGCCCGCCGCGCCACTGGGTATGCCCGGGGACAAACTCGCCATCGCTGAAGCCGCCCCCGGCGTCGGCATTGCCGTCCCCGGCCGCGTGTGCTGGGAGCAGGGGCGTGGACAGCATGAGGAAAAACGCCGCCGCCATGATGGATAATGCCTTATGAGCTGCTTTGGTTCCCATTAAGATCCTTTCTTGCAATAAAAAAGAGCATGATGTCGCATGCTCTTTTAAGCTTTGTTCTTTAATTTAGTACCCGATTTTGTTGCCCGATAGTTCTGTGTTACTCCCAATGACACCGCCCTCACCCCTAATACGCTCATGCCATTCACCGAACGCAAAGAAATATTCCTTGCCATCCTCGGTCTTTGTGTCGCCGTTTTTGGGGGCGCCGTTGCCGCCATTGCCGGGCTGGCCCTTTTCATTGGCCGCCTCGACCGCTTTTTCAATGTCCTCCGGTTTGGCTTCGCCCATGGCAATGCCCTCGTCAGCAAGGATGCCCTCGGCAGCCTTGACCATCTCTTCAGCGGCCTCCCCAGGGCTTCCGGCGATGCTTTCGCCTGCCGCCTCGCCATGCCCCGTAAGCGGGGCCCCGCCCTCGTCGCCGGCCGGGACGTAAGGGGGGGGCGTCTCGAAGGCAATCGGCTCTGGCTTGGCTTCGGGGGGGATAGCTGCCCCGCTTATGGCTTCGCCGGGGGCTTCCGGCTTAAGCGTCCCCGCTTCCCCATAAACGCCTGGGGCCGGCGGCCCGGCTGGCCCATCCCCGGACAGGCCGGATGGCCCGAACTGCCAGATAAGCCCGCCAATGACCAGCAAGGCGGCCAGGGAGCAGGCCAGGATGGCAGCTCTGGTGTTTTTCTCATGTTTTTCAATTCCAGTCATTTTATTCATGGGATGCCCTTTCTTTTAAAGCACTGGTTAAATTTAATTAATCCTAAGCATATTATATTATATCATAAAAGCATATGTTTGGCAAGCGTTTTTTCCATTCACATTCCTAAATCCCTAAATCTTCTTCCAAGCCGTGGCGGCTTGATTTTATTTTCTTTTTCCGCTGTTTAAAGGTAAGCCCAAGCCATCATCAATATTTGCCCGGCTGCCCCTTAATGATATACTGGAATGCCGTGGAAATCAATCCTCTTTATCATCTTCAGGCAATTGGTGCTGCCCGCCGTCTTCATTCCCGGGTGCCCCCATTGCCCCGACCGCCGCTTCCTCTTCATAAAGCGCAGCCGCAAGCTCCTTTTCAGTCCGGGCCCTTAAGCCTTCGACCAAGGCGGTGATTGCGCCAGTTTCACGCTGGCTTTCACGCTGCGCGTCAGCAATGTGCTGGATTAAGCGGCTTAAGGACTGCTGGTGCCCGATATTAAGGACTTCAACGTCCAGCAGGATGGTTTCAAGGTTTTCAAGCATTTCATTTAAGGTCATCGGGCTGTCCCCATGGCTTGCGCCATGATTCCCGGCGGCTTTTTTGTCATTGTCCATTTTTAATCTCCATTCCGCCGCCTGGCGGCGGCACAAATAGTCTTGGGAAGCGTCCCCCCTTTTCCTTTTCCTAAAGTTCCATGTCCCCAAGGGCTGCTTCCAGTAAAGCGGCCCCAAGGCCCGCTTCCCCGCCGGCTTCCCATGAAATGGAGCCGTCCCCATTAAGCGCCGGGTAATGCCTTTTAAAATCCTCAAGGCTTAAATCCGGGTCACCTGCAAGCTTGTCGCAAGCATTGACGTTCATGTCATAAAGGGCCTGCCATTCCCCAGGGATTTCAAATTTCCCATAAAAAGCGGCAAACTCAGGCCCGCCATCTGCATTGCCCGCCTCGGCAACCAGCTTCATCTCAATGTCTTCAAGCTTCCCGCCGCTGCCAGCGGAATCAATGAAAACCGCCCCGGGCAGGCTTGCGTTTATCCACCGCCCTTTGCCCCCGTGGCGGTAATGGAGGCTGATGCTTTTGATTTCCCTGCCTGCGGGGAATCCCCCGTCCATTGCCGCCAGGTCATCCTGGGTGAAGGCAAGCTTCTTGGATGCAATCAGGAATGCCACGTGCTTCATGCTGCCTTCATCAATTGAGGCGCGGTTGTCGGGGAAGTAATGGACGGCGCGGTCAAAGTAAAGCCTTATGTCCGTCTCGCACAGCATCTTCCCCTTGGCAAGGTTTCGGGCCATTTTTCATCCTTTCAGCTTAAAAGCGGCGTTGATCATGGCCGGGACGGCGGCAATGGCATACCCGAAAAGAAGGTATGGGACAAAGGCGTATCCCGGGCTTTCATTTTCCCCTTTTTTCCTGGCGGCTTCCCTTATGGCGGCAAGCAGGAGGGCAGCCATGATGGCCAGCAGCCCGCCCTCAAGCCCTAAGAAAAGGGAAAGCGCAATCACCATCTTGGCATCGGCCCCGCCCAGCTTCCCCATGTAAAACGCGGCGAGGAACGGGACGGCGATGAGGAGCCCTGCAAGGTATGGGAAGACATCAGCCCTTAATAGCCAATGGTGGGCCAGGGCAATGAGGAGCAGCCCATAAGGGTAAATATTGGGGACTGTCCTTGTGGCCAGGTCGTGGGCGGCGGCCTTAAGGAGGATTGCCCCGGCAATGAGGAACAGGCAGGATTTAATTGCCATTTCCAGTACCATCATCCGCCCCCGCCCCATTCATCAAGGTAGCGGTAGGGATAAATTTTCTGGCTTTTGTTAAAGCGCGCCTGGTCAAGGAAAATGTCAACCACCGACTGGCCGATGTTGTCAATCTTTGAGCACATCGTGACGCTTACAATTGCCACTGCCACGGTTGCCAGTATTGACCAGGCGATTTCCCCGGTGAAGAGGTATAATATGACGGCGGCGGCCATGCCGCCCGCCATGCCGATGACGCTTTTCATCAGTTCGTTTTTGCCAAAGCCTTTGAATATCTCGGCTTGCGGCCTCGCGTTTGCTGGGATATAAAGATCCATCCTGATTCCTTTCTCATCCGGAAAGCCTTGGGCCCCCGAAGTAACTTAGTATTGCATTGACAATCTGCAAAGCTCCCGTTGCAAGGATTATGAAAATGACCGCGTGCTTTGCCCGCTTTTTGTTCTGGGCCGCGTCCTCCTCATCGTGTGCCAGCTGGATCATGCAGTAAAGGACCCTTGCGATCCCGCCGGAGAAGCAGATCCCCTGCAAGATTATTATCAGCATCCAGATGGTTTCCGCGCCGTAAGTCCATGCCTTTGCCGTAAGGAAAATGCCATCCGTTAAAAACCTTCCATCCATGCCGTCACCTGAAAGCCCTTCCCACCATGCTCCCGACCATCATTGCCGGATAGACTTTATTCATGAGCCCGCCGCCCTGCTGGACAGGGACGAATATCTGGGTAAGCAGGTTTGCGACTTTGCCCGAGGAGCCGATGAGGAATATTGCAAGGATGAGCGAGAAAATGCTGTCATTGCCAAACAGGCCGCCGTTTGTGTTCACCATTGCATATATGCCGATGTTGATGAGGTAATATTGCAAGGCAACCGTGGCCACGGTCCTTATCAGGGCCTTCCATGTTTCAGCGAAGACGCCTTTGTCATTGTCAAGCAGGCCGACACAGGCAATCGGCAAGATCCATTGGAGGACGGTAAGGATGAGCCCCTCCATCACAATCTTGAAAGCGGCAATGACAATGGCGCATGCCGCGACAAGGTGCAGGATTGTCCCGATGAGCCCTGAATTGGCGCTCCTGGTGAGCAGGCTTGAGAACGAGGTGCCATGCCCCACTCCTGCGATGGCGTCAAGCGCGCTTATCAGTTCGCTTGCCACCCTGATGACCAGCTCGTAGATTAACGACATTGACACGGCAGAGATGACAGCCGCCATCAGCCTCACTACCAGCTGGCTTGGCGGCACGTCAGGATCCCCGTCGGTCCAGAGTATGTAACAGGCAACCCCTTTTTTGATGAAGACCAGCACAATCAGGAACAGCGCGAAGAAAGTGGTCACATAGGCAATGTTATTGAACATGGCCTGGATGCCGGCGTTGAACAGGCCCTTGAATTCGAAAGCCAGCCTGTACTGGTATGCCACTAATGACTCCGTCCCATCAACCATCCCTTCAAACTCGCCAAGAAAATTTTCCGCCGCCCCGGTGATTGAATCAGTCATCAGGTCGCCCATGTCAAAGCTGAAGAAGCTCCGGCTCAAAAGGGCGGGCTTATGGCACAAAAAAATATTAAGCACTTCATTTCCTCCGCATTAAGGCTGGATGCGCGGCTCCGCCGCGCCGTCAGCCGCTATAGTTAAACATGTCAGTGATTGCCCTGGTCACGGCTGGCATGATTATGTCCCCCCATAAGGCATAAATCAAGCCAAGGACCAAAGCCCCGATGACGACGACGATAAGGATCTTGACTGCGGTGTCAACAAATCCCTCGCCGCGCCTGTCTTCCTTAAGCGGAATGACTTTTTCCAGGGCGCGTGCCTTTAAGCACAAATAAGTTGCGGTTATCTTGTTTCCCATGGTTTTTCCTTTCATATTTTATTTTTTGAGCTGGCCCGGGCGGTCAGATGTTCCCGCCCATGTAAGAGTTGACGATGACTTTCACGACCGCGCTTGCGCTTACGCCTACAATGATGGCGATTATGGCTATCATGGACCGCTCGTGCCATTTTTTCTGGTCGTTTTCATCAGCAATGCTTTTCCTTATCTGGAAGTAGATAATGGCGGCAATCCCAACGATTGGCAGCATTATGAGGAAAATAGTGGAAATATCATTGACGGCCTTTATCGTCCCCTTTACCAGCTGCGTTTCCCCTAGCGGCCCTCCTGCGGCCGGGAAGGCTTGCAAAAACCTGCCTTTTGCTTCTGTCAGTTTCATAAGCATGTTCTCATTCTCCTAACTGTTATAAATTACCCCAAAGCCCTAAGTGGCTTCCCTGTTTTTCTGGGCTGCGCCTGTTTTTTCCCTCAGCGTTTTCTGCTGGTATGCCTTCGCTTCCCTGGCCTTGTTTTCTTTTGAGGTCCCGGAAGCCGCCCAGCTGAGCCTCATTTTGATGAGCCCATACTCCTCGGGGGGGATCTCGCCCTTTGTCCTTATGAAAAGGCTGTTCCAGTCCTCCAGGACTTTGCCGACTTCATCCCAGATGCCCCAGAGGGCAAGATTCCCGGCGGCCGCCCGCCTTTCACGTTTTTCTTCGCGGCTGATCCGTAAGCCAGTGTTATGGCCTTCGTCACCCATTGAAAGCATTTTGTTGAGGTGCAATTGGGATAAGTCAAAGGATTTGAGCATCACCGGGAGCCCCCTGCATATCACCAGCTGCCATGGCCTTTTGATCCGCCCCACTTCGCCGGGGGTCATCAGGTCCCGCCCCAAGAGGCTTACCGAATGGCTGCTCTGCGGATTGGCATATTTGGAATGGCTTGCGCTTATCTGGTATCCGCTGGTCGTGTATTTATCCAGCTTCTTTGTTATTTCCTCGTGCGTCTCCGTGTCCTCGGTTTTAAGGTAGACCCAAGTCTCACAGTTCCCCTTGATGATTGCGGCGGTTTCTTTGTCATATTTCTGCTCAAGCTGGGTGAAAGACTGCAGGAACAGGTGGAAGCGCATCCCCCGGCCGCCAGCGACAGTCAGCTTGTTCGTGAAGTCGGTCAGCTTCGAGAAGTTCCCGAACTCATCGCATAAGAAATTGACCCTATTCAAAAGCCGCCCGCCCCGCTCGTCAGACTGCCTTACCAGGAGCTCGTAAAGCTGTGATATGATGAGCGAAGCGATCGGGTAATAGGTAGTCTTTTCGTCCGGCAGGATTAAGAAGAGCGCCATCCTTTTCCTTCCGGCTTCGGCAATGTCAATGTCAGTGGCATTGGTCAGGCCGTACATGTACCGCATATTAAAAAGCTTAAGGGTGGTCAGGGCAGACGTGTAAAAGCTGCCTTTGGTCCGGCCGGGGGCGACATCGGCGATGGCAAAGGTCGCCTTGGCCGGGTGGTCGCTCTTAAGGGCTTTTGCATATTCCTCAAGCGGGCTCCTCATCCTCGTCCCGACCTGGATTTCTTTTGCCATTTCCGCGACAAACCAGTAGACGTTGGTCAGGTTCTGGAACTCCGGGTGATTCCTGTTATCGTAAACAACGGACATGATGGCGGCGGCGACGATTGCCTTTTCGCCGTTTGTCCATATTTTTTCGCCGTGCGAGTCGTCGCCGACCAGGATGTTGGTAAGGTCCCATGCTGACTCGTCCGCCTTTTCGATGTCGCCGCGGTTTATCGCATCGATTGTCGGCTGGAGGAGGTTGTAGCGGTCGCTCTTTGGCGGGGTCCTGAAATCAATGCAGCAGACCTTATATGCGCATTCATTTTCCAGGAAATCTGCCGTGTAATGGTAAAGCTCAGCCTTAGGGTCAGTCACGACAATGCTTTCGCCGCCCATTGCCATTGCAAAAATGCTTTGGATGACAAGGCATCTTGTTTTGCCGCTTCTTGTCGCGCCGACGATTATGTTATGGGTGTCCTGCGTGGCAAGGAACCATTTTTCTTTCTTGCCGCATTTTTCCATGCCGACAACCAGGCCGCCTTTTTGGAACGGCGGCCTGAATGGGATGGGTTTAGCCTCTTGCGAAATGACTGTCTCCCTTATGTATGCCATCTGCGCTTTGGCATTCTCATCTTCCCCCTGGCTGTTGACCAGGTCCTCGTATTCCAGGGCCAGCGCATCATAATCAATGGCTAATTCCATTCCATGTTCCTTGTCCTTTAAAAGGTTGTACTCAGCTTCGCCCATCGGCTCCCCGCATAGCAGCCCCTCCTCAATCTCAATGCCAAGGTCGCGCACGTATGAGGCGGGGTCCAGCCCTTCATCTTTTATGCCTGGCTGGCCAAGCCTGTCCCTTGCCGCTGCTTCTTTTGCCAGCGCCTGGCTCCCGGCTTCGCCGTCATCAAGCATTTTTTTGAATAACGGCAAGGCGGGGTCAATAAGTTCCGTGCAAAACAGCGTTTTCTTTTCTTCTTCCGTGGCAAACCGTGCTGAGCCGTGCTGGTTCTGCCCATCCTTGGCCGGGATGTGGATGTCGTCAGTTATTTTTACCACATTGGACTTGTAAGCATGGAAATCTGCCACTGCCATGTAAGTGCAGGCTGTAATGAGCAGCACGTTGAAAATAAGGAAGATTGAGCGCTGTGCCGGATTCTGGCATAATCCTTCCAGGCTTCCAAGGTAAGTGGCTGAAGCTCCGTTCCCGCTTAACAGGCTGTCAATCATCCCGCTTAAATAAATGAGCAGGGCTGACCCAAGCACATAAAGGAAGAAGCAGAGGATTACTTTCTGCTTCTTGTTTTTTAGGTCCATAAGGTTTCCTCATCCTTCTTTTAATGTTCAAACCCTTTGTCGAGCTTTGAAAGGTACTTGTCCTTCCTTGCCGCCTTTGATAATTCAGCCGTGCCGCGTGCCGCTTTTGGCGCATTGCTTGGCTTGGCATTGTCCTTAAGCAGGCGGACGATGTTTGCCAGCAGGGAAAAGGCTGCCGGGCCCAGCTTAGCCTCGCTACTTAAATCGCTCTTGACAGAGTTGTAAATCCGGCGGGCAATCGCCTCAACCGCTTTTTCCATTGCCCTGTCTTCATGTCCCTTGATTTTTTTAAGCTGCCCTTCGCGTTGCCCATCACTTATCCAGCCGGATTCATCATCCTCATGGCTGGGCCTTGAATAGGAGTTTTTGCGGAACAGGCTGTCTTCGATGAGTTTCCGCTCGACATACCTTTCAACATACATTTTCACTTCCGGGACGCCCTCGATCAGCTTATGGGCTGACTCTGACAGGACGACTTTCTCAGAATCAGAAAGCTTATTGAAGACGGGGAGTGTCCCATAATTATTCTTGAAATAATCATGGAGCATGGCAAGGTCCTCTTTTACGTTGCCATATGAATGGGCGCTGATTCCCGGGCAAGGATCGTTCCTGCTGTCATTGAAGCCGTCAATTATTTCCGCGGTCATGTCGCGCATGCTGTGGTAGGCAATCTGCCTGTTTTCCATGTATGCGCGTACTTTATGCGGGAAGCTGTTTTTAATCAGGTCCCGCCTTAAGCTGTTGATCCGTTTTTTGGCCATGCCATCCACGCAGACTGTATGCTCGCGTGATTTCCCGGATTTGTCCCAGAAAACAAGGTGGGCATGGGAGTGGCTTTTCTTTGCGTGGATGGCGCAAACCCATGCCAGATCCTCTATCCTTATGTTATTGCTTTCGGCGATGGCTGCGACGTGCTTTTCAATATAGCGTTCCCAGCCCGCGCGTTCCTGCTTGTTTATTTTCATTTCCCCTGGCCCATCGCTTTCTTCATCGAAGATCCCGGTGTCAAGGGCATCTTCATCATGGAGGCTGATTACGGATTTGAAATATGTGTGCCCCATGCCTGTCTCATGGTAAGCACGCCTGGCAAGGTTCTTCCAGTCATTAAAATAAGCAAGGCCGTCCCCGGCGTCGATGCGCCCGAACAGGCCGTGCTGCATGCCCCCGTTCTTCATCGTCCCGCTCCTTGTCGCGATATACCGGATATAGCCGTAGGCGGCCCGGGGGGTATTTTCGTCCTGCTTGTTAAAATGGCGTTGCTTGTAGATTAAGATTGACATTTGGCATCCTCCCGGCAGCCTGCTGGGCGGCGGGGCTTAAAATCCCCAAATGCCGCTGGCAGGCGGATCAGTGAAACGGCAGTTCCTCGCCAATTTCATCGGGGACATTCATGAAGCCGTCGCTTAAGGACGCTGCATCGTGCCCGCCGGGATGGCTGCTTTTGCTTTCGCAGAACCCGTGTTCCTCGGCAACCACGTCGGTAGTGTAAATCTTCACGCCCTCTTTATTTACGTAAGAGCCAGTCTGGATCCGCCCGGCAACGGAAATCTTCATTCCCTTGCGCAGGTATTTTTCAGCAAATTCAGCGGATTTGCCGAAAGCTACGCAGCTGATGAAGTCTGTGCCGTCGTCTTCCTTTTTGGGCTTGAAGCGGCGTTCGACGGCCAGCGTGTACCTTGCCACGGCCATGGCATTTTCGCCCTGTGAATACCTGACTTCGGGATCGCGCGTGAGCCGCCCGATTAATATTGCTTTGTTCATTTAAGCCTCCTTTTTTTATTCAGACATCATGTCAAGTTCGTCGGCATAATCGCCGCCGAAGGTTAAATCATCCCCATTTGCATCAAGCTCGTGTTCAAGGTTTGCTGGCCCGGCACCGGCATTATTCTCGTGGCCGGGAGCCTTGGCATTGTCCCAAGGCCTGTCAAGCTGGCCACTCATGGCATCGCCGCGCCCTTGGCCTTCAGCCTGGCTGGCAAGGGCATTGTCCCCAATGCCATGTTCCCCGATTTTCAGCTTGTATTCATCAATGATGGCCGCATTGACTTTATTCCTCAGCGTCCCGGTAATCGGGTGGGCCTGGTCAAAATACGCGGGGTTCCCATCCATGCCCGGCGATTTCCCCCGGGGCATGCTGGCGGAATGCCATGCCTGCCCTTCGGCATTTACCAGTTCACGGATGGTTATGCTGTTCACATGGATTTTGTCATCCGAGCCGATTTCGCCGATGGCCATGTTCGCGAATCCGCGCAGGTTCGGGCTTTTCTCGCCGCCGTCAAAGGGGGTTATGTTTTTTACTGAAACCGTCAGTTCATCCAGGCTGCTCCCGGCCAGATGTGCCGGGTTTGAGCTTACATTGAAGACAGAAGCATTGACCATCTCCTTGATTGAGTTCCTTACCCGCTCGCCTAATTCTTTTGAAAGCAGGACTACAGGCTGGTGCGTCTTTGCCCCGGTGACGGGGTCAAGCTTCTGGTAGGACGGCATTGCAACCGCGACTGCCCCCTCTTCCTTCCCGGCAAAGATTAAGGCGTTGTTGACCTTGAACTGGTTTTCGAAGACGATGTTTGCCTTCCCTAATAGTTTTCCTTTGTTGATGCTTGTAAATCTGATTGTGTACTCCATTGATTTGGCCTCCATATTTGGCTGTGTACCGCCGCACTATTAAAAAACAGGCACCATTGCCTGTATTACGGTTGCTTAAAGCTATGTAAAACAAGGGCCCAGGCGACTTCTGACAGATTCTGGCAGAAGTCATAATTGCTTGGCCATGTTCATGAGCCGGTCGGTGTCGTTTGAGAAAAGGTCATCTCTGCTGGACATGTATTCCATTGATAAACTCACGGTGTCGGCCACCCGCCCGGCCAGGCTGTCTGCTGGCGCAATTTCGTCAAGGTAGGCGATATGGAGAAAGTAATTTGCGACAAGCGGCTTAGCCAGCTTCATCAGCACCTTGATTATCCGTTCGGCGTTATTGCTTGAGATGGTGCGGATATCGCCCAGGTTGATCTCGTTCTTTATTTCCTGCCGGATTATCCTGGTAATCATGTCAAGGTTATCTTCGTATGACTTTACTTTTAACCCCTCGTTAAGGTATTGGCGCATGAGCTCTGAACGCGACAGGTTCTTGCTTGCTGCCGCCTTGTCCAATTCTTCTAAAGTTTTCGTGTCGATTTCAGTTGAGATCGGCCTTAAGGTTTTGGTACGCTTGACTGCCATATTTTATTCCTTTCTTGGCTGTGGCGGGCATAAGGATGGGCTGCACAGTACGGCCATGGGGCCTTAAGCGCTTAAAATGCCGGATTCCTGATGGGCGTACTGTGCAGTACTGTAAATTTACAGTACAAAGCCCTCTTGTACTGTACTCCCAGGCCTTGCTGATACAGGCTTTTGAGCGAATGGTACATGACGCTATTCCTGCCTTTCATATCCGGGTGCATCTGCCTGGCTTTTGTTCTGCTTTTGCCTTGCTTTTGCTTTTTTCGTTTTTGCTTTTAAGGGCTAGCGGTCAAAAAGCGGAAAGAAAAATATTTACATTCCTAAATCCAGCTCCTCATCAATTATGGGCAGGAAATTTCCGCCTGCCTGCCCCGTCCTTTTGAATGGGTTAATGCCGCCCGCCAAATCTTCATTCATGTCCTTGAAAGTTGGGAAAACAAGCGTGACTTCGAGGCCTTTTTCCAGCAGGCAGTTTTTTGCGATTTCTGAATTCCTTATCCCGCCCTCATCGTTGTCTAAGCATATGAAAACCTCGCCAATCTCTGGATGGTCTTCCAAGTATCTTTTGAGGGAATCAATTTTCGCCGCGCCGTTCATGCCAAGATAGTGGCTGTCGCTCCATTTTGCGCCCTCCAGCTCCCTTATCAATGATGCGCCGCTTAAAGCGTCAATTGCTGATTCAAAGACATATAATTTGCCACTTGCCCCGGCAAGCGAAAAACCGCATGACTGGTCGCTTCCTTCCACGTCGCCCCGGAAAGCGGAATAGGAGTTTGCTGATGTTAAGTGGCAATGCCTGGCGACATTGCCCTTGTCCTTCCCGACAAAGGCGCAGTTATAAACTGCATTTCCGTCCGGGAGGATTTTCCTTGCCTGGTATACCAGGCCATTTTTGATGCAGTGGTAGACGATTTCTTTAGAAATCCTGCGGAAGCCGATCAGATACGCAATCATTTGCTTGTAGCTGTCGGCCTTTGGCGGGAGCTCAAACGGCTTTTTGGGGGCTGGGGGATTTGGCAGGGCTTGGGCGCAATGGGAAAACGCTTTAGATTTCAATATGGATTCCATTGCTTCGCGTTTGGGTTTATTGCCGAACTCCATCACAAAGCCGATGATGTTTCCTTTTTTCCCGGTGGTAAACTGGTACCAGCCCCGCCCGTGTTCCGGCTTGTAAATATAAAGGCCTCCCATGCCTTTTACATGGAAGGTCTTGCGGTCATAATCCTCAAGCGTGAAGCCCATTTCCCTTGCAATGTCGGCAAGGGGGGCAGAAAAAATCTTTTTCATTTCGTCTTCAGAAAAAGGCATTGGCATGATCTGGCCTCCATTATTCAATCTGGCTTCCTTAAATCTTAAATATGCTCCTGATGGGCTTCCCCCCATCTTCGGGGCGGGAAGCAGGTTCATTCCTGAGCTTGTTCCTGCGTTCATTTGTTGCCGTACACCCCGGGCAGTAGCAGTTCTTCCCCTTGAACGTCCAGCCCCCGCCAATTGCCAGCTTCTTGGCAGACGGAATGCTGGCGACATTAAAAACAATTATGCCCCTGCATTTGGCCCTGCCGCACATGAACCCGGTTATGGCATTGGTTTTTGCCTCGCCGCACCCGGCAGGGTTTTTGGCAAATAATGCATCAGTGTCTATGAAGCATCCGGATTTATTGCCCTGGGGCTTGTCTCTTTTCCCGGCAGTCTTGGCCATGAAACAATTCCTTTCTATGTCGGTTCTGCGCTTTCAGTTTTATTATTGAGCAATCTAGCCCAGTCGTTTGTGTGTTTATTTCATCTGCTAAGCTCTTGTTTGATGCCCAAAAGCCTGTTTTTTAGGTTTGCGTCCCGCTAAAGCGGTTTATCATTAATGGACAGCAATATTAAGACAACAGTTAAAAACATGGCCGCCGCGGCACAGCCCCACATTACTCGTTTAGGCACATTAATTAGTAAAAGCCGCCCATTGAAAATAAGCAGCAATGTGAAGAAAACAGTTAAGCCCATGAACGTCCCGGCAAAGCCCCGCATTATGGTGAAAGCTTCTTTGGGCAGGCTGTTTGGAAAACTCTCCTCGTGCCTGGGAGGCCGTTCCGGGGCATCCATTCCCGCCGCTATAAGTGCTTGTGCCGTGGCACCTGTTTCAGGACGCGTGTTTGCCCCGCCAGATCTTAAGCTTGTTAACGAGATTAAAACGCTTATGCCGATCAGCATCCCAAAAATAAGGGGAAACCAGAAGTCTGTGCTGTCATTTTTTTCCCTCATGGCATTCATAATGTCCCTCCGCCCGCTTCAAAATACTTCTCAAGGGCTTTTTCAATTACAGATTCGATTTCTTTATAACTTTCGCCCTTGGTAAACCACTTATTTATGATTACTGGTTTTAGCCGGATGCCGTTTACGGGCTTTGCCCTTGCGGATTTCTTTTTGCCGTCCAGGATGTCCGTTATTTTCTGGGAGCTTAATCTGCCGCTTTCATATTCACTCCGCAATTTGGAGCTCATTTCAATCCGGACTTTGTAACCGGGATTGAGCCTTAGCATTTCCGAAATCTCATTCTGCTTGGCCTTGCCGATGAAGGCAAGGTTATATGCAGAAGTGAATGGGAGGGCGCCGTCATCAAGCAAGCCCAATAGGAATTTATTCAGTTCCGCAATCCTTATGTACATGGCAATATTGGTTTTCGAAAGCCCAAACTCTAAAGCAAGCCTGTCCCTGTTCTCTAACTTCTGACAGATTCTGTCAGAAGTTTCCTCATCGCTTATTTCATGCGGATTTGCGCCTGTGAAAAGTACGTTTATCTCATTTATTAAGTCCGTCCTTTTTCCTTGTCTTTTCATGGCTTCATAGTGCTGCTTTAGGCAATATGCCCGCTCGCTATGCCGCAAATCCGCAAAAGATCGTTGTAGGAGATTAGTCTCCGTCACAATTATGTCAGCTTCTTCTTCCGTAAGGCCCCTCTTGAAGATGACTGGCCCCTTGGCCTTTCCGGCTTCAAGCGAAGCCAGCTGCCTGTTATGGCCAGAAAGAATTATGTAGCTTCCTCCGCCTTTGTCCCATGCAATGAGCGGGTGATGAATGCCCCACTCCTTTATGCTTTCAACCATGCCTTTAAACCGCTCGCCAGTCCAGATCTGAAACTTATGGTCGGGATAAGGGGTGAGCAGGCTAAGGTCAAATGAGGGATCAAAATCAGCTGGCCCGCCGCCAGCAGCTGCCATGGCATCCGGCCGGGACATGATGTCGGTCAGTATGTCGCGGTTTGGTTCTTCTAAAATCGCATTGATTTCGGGCAGATTTAGTTTTTTACCCATATTACTCGCCTCCTTCACAGCAGGCTCCAAGGTATTCATCAATGAATGCCTCATATGCTTTGGCCGCCCGGTTGCCAGGCAAGTATTCGCATATTGTCTTTTGGAAGATGCAGGCTTCCGCGACCTTTATTGAACGCGGGATTTTTGAAGAAAACACCCTCACTTTTTCCCCAAATACTTTATTTATGTCCTCAATTACATGTGCTGATAATTTCGTTTTCTTATCGTCAATCGTAATCAGAATCCCGCCAATCTCCAAATGGTGGTTCATGCGCTTAAGGGAATCGATATGGTTTATGAGTGCCCTTAGCCCATGGACTGATAAAAGATGCGGCTGTGTGGGGATAATGATTTCATCGGCACACATCAGCGCATTGATCATGGGCGTTCCCATCTGTGGCATGCAGTCGATGATTACGTAGTCATATTTATGCTCAAAATGTGCAACTAGCTCCGCAAGCTTGCTTTCGCGGAAATCTACATTGCACAGATTTCTTTCTAATGTGAACAAGTCAGAGTTTGCCGGAATGAAATGGACGCCATTGTCATTCTTTAAGATGAAGGATTCCGGCAATGGCTTTTCTTCTATGAGGTTATTTATTAATGTTGACATGGAAGTCTCCACATTGTTGGGGTTCATCCCATTAATAAGTGTTGAATGTGCCTGCCCATCGAAGTCGATTAGCAGGGTCTTAAATTTTTTCTTGGCCAAAAGATAGGCCATGGTAGTTGCGGTTGCCGTTTTGCCGACGCCGCCTTTTTCGTTCATGATTGCAATTTTTCTCGCCATATTTTTTACCTCATTAAAACTTCTGACAGAATCTGGCAGAAGTTAAGTTTTTCTTGATTTCATAGTGCTTTGTGTGTGAAATTAATTTGATGTATGCCGTTTGGGCTAAAGGTTCTGGTGCCGTCACCGTCTGCAAGGAATTACAGACCCTGTGGGTTTTGTTTCCCATATTCTTTTAGACTGCGAATTTAGCCGTTTAGTCATAGGCTAGGTTTATCCCAATTAAGCATCATCGCCACATAGTTCCTCGCTATGCTCTGGCTATCTCGGAATTATCGCTAGTTAGTATTATAGATACTATCATCGCCGCGTTCCTGCTTGTTGCTCCGCTTAATCAGTTCATTGGTGTGACACCGTTGATGACATTAGATGTGGGGAGGTAGACAGCCACATTTACGTAGGGAAAACTTTACTGGGTTAAGAGTAAAGTGCGTTGTGTTTTTCAAAGGGCAAACGTTTGTTTGGAAAAAATCAAAACGTTTATAGTATGAAAATATCACAACTCTTTGATAAGTTCGCCTAAATTTGAAAAATAGGGCTTGACAAAAAAGGGATGGTACTGTATATTTATATTTGTTGTTTGAAGTAGTAAAAAGCGCGAGTGGCTCAGTGGTGGAGCACGACCTTGCCAAGGTCGGGGCCGCGGGTTCGAGTCCCGTCTCGCGCTTTTTGATTGGCGTTTTATAATTAGTTCGAGCCTTTTGCAAGATGCTTTAAAAGCTCATCTGCAAATCCAAAGATAAGCATTGTTTAACATTAAATTTCCCCAAGGGCTTCTATTAATGCGACGGCACTTTCGGTTGGCATTTCGTCCATTAAGGGTTTGGTTGGGGCAAGGACATAACCGCCGTCTTTTTGGAATAACTTGGCTAGCCGCTTGATTTCTGCTTTTATTTCTAAGGGTGTGCCATGTGCCAGCACGGACTGGCTGCCAAGACAGCCCCAGAAGCACATTTTACTGCCCCACTTTGCTTTTAAGTCCTCGGGAGCCATCCCGCGTGTTTCCGGCTGCACGCTTTCATGGCAGTCAAGCCCTATCTCGATTAAGTCGCCGTAGATATCGGCAATGCACCCGCAGGAGTGATGTATGCTTTTCTTGCCTTGCCTGCGAACTTCGCTGTATATCCTTTCCCAGCAGGGCTTTAGGAATTTGCGCCACGTTTCTGCACCCATGATGACCCCGCGCTGGTCGCCCCAGTCGTCACCGAATAAAAATGCGTCCGCTGGCACATCTTCACAGGCTTTAAGCATGGCGAGATAATTGTTTGTAAGATTTTGCGTCATTTCTTTGTAAAAATCTTCATCGGTAAGCATATCAGTCAAGGCATTCTCAAAACCCCTGAGCCGCCATGTATGTTCAAATATGCCCCAGCCCATGTCAATAATCCGGTAGTGTTCCGTATCAGCTTCATATTTTGCAATTGCTTCCGCTTTGTTCTTAAGCACAGGCTTAACGAAGACATCGGCAGAGGGGAACTCATAGCCATCAAAGGCGGGTTCGGGCAGTGATGGAGTTTCAAGATGCCAAGGTTTGCGGTCCATACGCCACAATGCGCCGTAAGCATCTTTTGAGTATCGCTCATCGACTTGTTTCATCTGGACCGTGTCCACGTGCAGATAAGAGGCAACGAACTTTCTTAAGTTTTTGGCTTCCCAGTCCTCGTCTTTAAAATGCTCGGTCAGTTTTTTATATAGCTCATCTTCGAAAAACACGTTGTAAGGCGTTATATCCGTCCCTTCATGATTGAGCCGCCGCGTAATTATTTCCCTGCTGGTCATATTTACTGATCTCCTTTCAAAGTCTGGAGGCTTTGAGCGTAGCCCATAATCCCATCCCGGATCATAGATTTAGGTTTTTGTGTCTCCATAAATTTAATTATGTATTAACTAATAGTACCAGAAGAAAATAGCAGTGTCTACATTTGCGGTATACAAAATAAATAGAATGGGTTATAATAGCACTATCATAATCCAGGCTGACGGAACTCTGAAAGGAAAGCAAAACTATGATTATGCCATATTTACGCTTTAACGGAAACTGCGAGGAAGCCTTTAACTTTTACGCAAAGTGCTTCGGCGGGGAAGTCGTACATCTGACGCGGCGGGACAACAATCCCGAAAACAAAGTTATGCACGCGACGGTTAACCTGACCGAAACAGGGTCTATAAGCGGTTCGGACACCGACGGCCCTTTGCCCGGCAAATACGAAATTCTTGTGCTGTTCAAAACGAGGGCAGAGGTTGAAAACGTGTTTGCGAAGTTATCCGAATGCGCGACTGAAATATCAAGGTTTAAGCCGCACCCTCCACCTGATGACGCGGGCGGCGGCGCGTATGTTACCGACAAATACGGCTATACATGGTTTTTATGCGTGTGACAAAATCAATGTTGGCATATACTAAGCGTTGAAAGCTGCGGAAAAAACGAACGAACGTTGTTGCTTTCTTCGAATATATATATTTTAAGAAATGGAGAAAATAATGTTGCTAAATCAAGAAATTATCAATGTTTTAGAAGCAGTCAAAAAAGCAGTTGTTACTGAAATAATATATCTTTTCGGGTCTCATGCTTATGGTACTCAAAATGGAGATAGCGATTTTGACTTGTTTTTGGTAATTCCTGATGATGGGATTAGACCAATAGATGCAATGAAACAGGCACGGAGTGCTATGGCATTAATTGAGCGCAAAATTCCTGTAGACATAATAGCGGATTATAAACATCGGTTTGATAAAAGAAAACAGTATAATACACTAGAACGCAAGATTGCAAATGATGGGCTGGTATTATATGAACGATAAGACACTGGTTGATGAATGGTTGGAAATTGCAAGTTGCGATCTGGATGCAGCACAATATCTCTTTGAGCGGCCACATCAAAAGCAACTTGAAATTATTTGCTATCTCAGTCAGCAATGTGCTGAAAAATCACTTAAAGCTTATTTGTGTGCAAACGATATCATGATTCCCAAGATCCATGAAATAGGTGTGCTTTGCTTGTTATAAATCAAATAAAAATAATAAAAGAAGAAACGCAATAAAAAAGGGTCTGTAATTAATTACATTATTACATTATGAAACTATATAAAATCTTAGAAAATCTGCTCACCACAATTGAAGTGACGTTACATGAAAATCCGACGGCCGAGGATCTGGCAGCTTCGCTTTATATCTCAACCGTTCATTTACGGCGTTTATTCAAGGCTTCTTTTGGGCTGACACTTGCAAGCTATATACGTTCGCGCCGATTGGCATTAAGCCTTGAAGAGCTGTCAAGAACTGACACAAGTGTCATTGACATTGCCGTCAATCACGGATTTAACCACGCGCAATCTTACACAAGGGCTTTCATAAACGAATTTGGCTTGACCCCGGGAGAATTTCGCAAATCCGGGAAAGATGTCACAGTCAAAGCTCCGCTACAGCTTTTGCCATCTAATGAAATGGAAAATGGCGCCCTTTTCGGGCCGGAAATTGTCTATCTTGGCAAAAAAATTTACTGCGTTGGCAAGCATTATACTATCTATAGAAGTGATGGAGCTGAACCTCCGGCAAAAGCAGCGCGGAATTTTTGGCTTGAGGAACGAAATAAAATTCCCAACCGCAAAGATTTAAACACATTTATTGGGCTGACGAAAATACCTGCCGATTTTCACGGATATACACATTATTATCCGTCTGTTCGGGTCAAGGATTTATCAAAGATACCTGCCGGATATGAGCAAAACACAATCAAAGCCGGGCTTTATGTGCGGTTTCATTATGTGGGCGAACATCATTATTTGGATATAAATAAGGATATCGCCAACAGTATGTATGACGCAATCAAAGCATTCGAGGCAAGCGATACGAAATATGCGCTATTTCAAGACGGAATATATTTTGAAAGAATATCAACAGCTGATTATGATGGTAAATACTGTAAAATGGAATGGTTTTCTCCCATCTTTGAAAAAGATGATAAAAAAAGTTCCACATAAGTAAAAAATTATTGCTAATATTCCAATTGATGGACAATAAAAAATGTAGATTGGAAAGCATAATGAACAAAGAACAACTTAAGAAAATCGCCGCTGATATTGAGGCAAAACATGGCGCAGATGCCCGGGAACGCATTTTTGGCAACTTAGATAAACTAACGGATGATGACGATTCGGTTTGCAATTTCTTTCACCGATTTATTGAAGGAATGGACGAACTTAACGACAGCGGCTTCCTTATGGCGGTGATGGCAAAAAACTGCCCTTGCAGCCATTCTGATTTCGAAATTATTATTAAGGAAATCTATGATGAAAGCAAGACTCTTTTTGAATTTGCCCAGCGTCTGGAACGCGGAAACCTGATTGAAGATGTGGTATCGCTTGAGGGCAACATTCTTTTTTTGACAAAACACCCATTTGAAAAATACGGCCAGCACAATCATCGCGGACTATTTATTAAAGGCTGCCATTGCGGCCTTGCTTCTCGTGCAAAAAAAGAAATTTCAAATATTTTCTGCCATTGCTGCACGGTCGGGTTTTACGGGAAAATGTTTGGGAATGCCCTTGGCACAGATGTAAAAGTTGAGTTTATCGAAAGTATAATCAGCGGCGGGGCAAGCTGTAAGGCCGCGATCCATCTTCCGCCAAAAAATAATAATGAAGCAGGTGACATACATGAATGAAAAGCAGTATATTGACGCAATTCACAGCGGTTATTTCCAGTATTGGAATACGCTTGGAAAGCTTAAGGGGATTGAAAATCACAAAGAAGACGGGCTTAATTGGCTGTCGGGTAATATCAACTATAATTATTACACAGATACTTTAGGCGTTGATGATGTTATCCGCCGCATGAGAAGCAATGAAATCCCTCAGAACCTTAGTTTCCTGACTAATGATCTCATATCCGACCCGGCGGGTTATTTTTGGGCGGCGGGAACATTCAAATATATTTTCGGCACTTTGGGCATGGCACATGAGCTTATGGATGTTACGCTTCCCGAACCGGACCCGCGGCTTACTGTGCTTCGCGTATGGGATAATAATGCCCTCAAGTCGGTGGGGGCAATTCTTAATACTGTGTTTGAATACCGTTTGTTTTCTTTTGCGGATTTTGAACAGATGCTTAAAGAGGGCGGATATTTCTATCTCGCTGAATATGACGGCCTGCCTGTTGGCGCGTGCATGGCACAGCATGGAGATAATTATGTCAACATATCATGGGTTGGGACGCTGCCGGGATTTTTGAAGCTTGGCATTGCAGGCCATTTAATTCAAGAAGCCGAGCGTGAAGGTTTGAAGCTGGGGAAAAAATTTGGCGTTCTCCATGCTTTCCGTGATGTGGTCGGAGTATACAAATATATAGGTTACAGGGAGTATTGCCGGACAGTCCAATTAGAACTGATAAATGAAACATAAGGGGAAATGAGGATTCGTTAACTCGTGCAATATGTCAATTACTGATATGGAGAAATAACTATGCTTTTTAGAGGGCTGGAAACAGACAGGCTTTTATTAAAAAATATATCGGCTGCGGACAGGGAGTTTATTTTTTCCGTCTTTTCCAATGATGATGTGAATCGATTTTTATTCGATGCCGAGCCGCTTAAGGAAATAAAAGATGCTGACGATTTGATTGATTTTTATACAATAGAGGAATTGCGCTGGCATCACCGCTGGGTATTGGTCAGGAAAAACGACGGGGTTAAGTTAGGCACTTGCGGTTTTCATTGTTGGGATAAGGAAACAGGCTGCTGTGATGTTGGGTATGACCTTCTTCCGGATTGCTGGGGCAAAGGATATATGCTTGAAGCAATGCGGACGATCATAAAGTTTGCAAAAGACGAAATGAATATCAAACAGATCAACACTTGCATTTATATTAATAATAAAAAATCCATCAGGCTTGCGGAAAAATGCGGATTTGGTTTCATGGGGCAAATGAAAGATGAATTTTTCCGCGGAAAGAAATATCCGCACAAGATTTTCTCTTTGAGATTTGATTAGGATAGAAAGGAAGTTTTAAAATGTTTAGCAAGAAAGCATTAAAATACGTTTCACAATTCTGGTTTTCATTTTTGATGGTGCTTGTCATTGTCCCGGTTTTTTCATTAATATATGCCAAAACCATTCCATTTCCCGGCATATTGCGCGATATGTTGTTTGGCTTTATTATCGCCAACGCCTTGGGATTGGTGATTCCGCTCGGATTGTTAGCAGATAAATTTGCCAAGCTGTTCCGTGCTAAAAATGGTTCGTTTGCATACATTCTGCTGACGACCTTTGTCTATTCGTTTATCTATGTAATTTTCTTCAGCTGCCTTTATACTGCGCTTGCGATCGGGTTCCCATCTAATTATTTGTCAGTGGTCATTAAAGGATTTCCGCTTGGTTTTACCGTCAGTTATATTATTTCAGTAGCGATTAATCCGGTCGCGATGAAGCTTTCATATTGGACGTGCAGTAAGTAAGCAAAACTTCTATTTGACTTAATCCCCAAAGTAGGATAAAATGGTGTAGATCCAAAATTCTAAAACACAAGGAGGTTAATTATGTCGTATAAAAGCGAAGATCCTTTACCGCGAAGTAAAAACTACATAACTGAAAACGGCACAGCTATAACCGCCCTTGTTTGTGAATCTTCTATTCTTTAAAGCTATTGTTTAGAATATTTTATTAGGGAGTTTATTTGTGCCACCAAACTTATTTTGGGAGGTGAGACAATGAACAACTTAATTGAACTTGAAAAAATGATTGACGACAAGCAGTTTAAGCTTCTTAGGACTGGAATTACTGAAGTCAATCCGGCCGATATTGCGGCCTTAATCGAAGAACTTCCAATCGAAAAAGGAGTAGTTTTATTTCGGGTTCTGCCAAAGGACATGGCGTCAGATGTTTTTGCCAATTTATTCCATGGCATTCAGCAGGCTTTGATTGAACGCCTTTCGGCAAAAGATATCTATGAGATAATGGAAGAGCTTTTCCTCGATGACGCGGTTGATTTTATTGAAGAAATGCCAGCTATTATTGCAAAGAAAGTCCTTGCCCACGTCACAAGCGAGACAAGGGAATTGATTAACCAGCTGCTTAAATATCCTGAAAACTCGGCCGGAAGCATTATGACGGTTGAGTATGTTGATTTAAAACGCCATCTGACTGTTGCCCAGGCTTTTGAGCGAATCCGCAAAATCGGAATCGACAAAGAAACAATTTACACCTGTTATGTCACCGATTCAGAGCGGATCCTGATGGGGGTTGTTTCGGTAAAGACGCTTTTACTTTCAGAGCCAGATGAAATCGTTGGCGACATCATGGACACCAGCATTATTTTTACCAATACCGATACCGACCGGGAAGAGGTAGTTTTACTTTTCGACAAATATGACCTGATTAATATCCCCGTCATGGATTCAGAAAGCCGTTTGGTTGGCATTATTACCGTTGACGACATTATCGATGTTGTCCAGGAAGAGGCAACGGAAGACTTTGAAAAAATGGCGGCGATGTCGCCCTCTGACAAGCCTTACCTCAAAACGAGCATTGGCAGGCTGGCACGTAACCGCATTACATGGCTGGTTTTCATGATGGTTGCGGCAATGGTGACGGGCAGTATTTTGGATAAATTTGAAGTAGCTATTTCGGTGATGCCATTATTGGTAGTTTTTATCCCGATGTTGATGGGTACTGGCGGGAACGCGGGCAGCCAAAGCTCAACGATGATAATCCGTGGCATGGCGCTAATGGAAATAACGCCAAAGGATTTTGTGAAAATTGTCTGGAAAGAAATGCGGGTTGGCTTGCTGGTCGGAACAATCCTGTCGGCAATCAATTTTATCCGCGTTTTAATTACTTATAATAGCAATCCCGATATTGTCTTAATTTGCCTGACCGTCAGCGCGGCTCTTTTATTTACGGTCGTCCTGGCCAATGTTGTTGGCGGGATTCTTCCAATTATTGCCAAAAAATGCCGGATTGACCCGGCGGTGATGGCAGCCCCGCTGATTACGACGATTGTTGACGCTTTATCGCTCGTGGTTTATTTCTCAATTGCCACAGTCATGCTGAGGATTTAAAGGTGGGAGTGATATAGAAAAGTTTCAAATTCGTAGTAATTTTTTTCCTAGAAAAAATTACTTGTAGACCAATCTGCTAAAAACAGCTATAATGTAACTTAGTGGAAGGAAATAAATGCAATGGGTGTGATTTTTAAAGCTCTTAATTCATTTTTGGGTCTTTTGGCTATTATTACCTGTCTGGCGGCAGTATGTATTATTGCATACTCAATCGTCAGGCCGGATTTGAGCAGGTTTGGAATTGGTGGAAGTGGGATTGCCATTTCCGAAGAAGAAGAAGCGGACAGTGAAGAAGAAAGCGAAGACCCCGGCGGAGAAGATGTCGGGCAAATTGAGACAGAGCATGAACACATATACCGGGAAGAGATTTATAATGACCCCACTTGCTTGGATAATGGGCGTGTGATTTTTATGTGCAGCTGCGGAGACCATTATTTTGAGTACATAAACGCCGAGGGACATAAATCTAGTGAATGGCAGGTGGTCTCAATCCCGACTGCGGAAGTTGAGGGCGAGCGGATTAGGACTTGTCTGGTTTGCCATGAAACGATAGCTCGCGAATGGCTTCCGGCACTTGGGGCGGCTGACGCTACGCCATCACCATCTCCCCATGTCCATAGTTACCTTGCTTCGGTTTTAAACGAGCCGAGCTGTACGGTTGCAGGTATACGCTTATTTTCCTGCTCTTGCGGTTCATATTATCAAGAGTTTATTCACGCAATCGGACATCTTGCGCAGGCTTGGGAAGAAGTGACAAAGCCGACGGAGACTACAACTGGCGTTCGCCAGCGCATCTGTGGTGTTTGCCATACACTGGTAGATTCACAGCAAATCCCAAGGCTATCAGCAGCTTCGGCTTCGCCCTCCGGTTCTGGCTCGCCAAATGGCTCGCCCAATGCTTCGCCCGCTGCTTCCCCGGCAGCCTCACCGGCAGCTTCGCCATCGCCTGGCACCTCGGCAAGCCCGATTCCGTCAGCAGGGCCGCACGTGCATTCGTTTGTTTGGTATACATATAGAGAGGCAACTTGCACGGGAATCGGCAGCCAGACCGGAAATTGTTCTTGCGGGGAAGAAGAAATAAAACCGATTGCGATAGACCCAAATAAACACAACTTTAACACAAGTGGCACTTGCACCCGCTGCGGCACCTCGCGGAATCCATAACAGAGAAAGTAAGGAGAGCGTTTCCACGAGTTCCCCTGCCCGACATAACCTAAGCAAGGAAGAACGTTTCCACGAGTGCCCCTTGCCCGATATAACCTAAGCAAGGAAGAAAATGTTTCGCAGTTCCCTTGCCCGACATAACCTAAGCAAGGAAGAAAATGTTTCTCGAAGTTCCCCTTGCCCGACATAACCTAAGCAAGAAAGAAAATGTTTCTCGTAGTTGCCTTGCCCGACATAACCTAAGCAAGGAAGAAAATGTTTTTCGCAGTTGCCTTGCCCGCCTTCTACCCAAACGAACACTTGTATTTTACACCCATTAGGGCACAGCAACGTAGAGATCGTTTTCTGACTTGCGAAGCAAGTCATACTTACGGGCATAAAAGCACACAGCAACATAAAAGCACACAGCAACGAAGATTATTTTCTTCCTTGCGTACCATTTAAACCCAAAAACCTACACTACACACCACAAGAGCACATAATGATTGAAAAACTAAGCGTCAAAAAACCATATACAATCCTCGTCGGAGTCTGCCTAGTCATCATCCTTGGCATTGTTTCATTTACCAGAATGACGGCAGACCTCATGCCCAATATCAGCCTGCCTTACGTCCTTGTCATGACAACCTATGTCGGCGCAAGCCCCGAAACCGTTGAAATGACAGTTTCCCGCCCTGTGGAAGCCCAGATGGCAACAGTCAGCAATATTGAAAACATCAGCTCAATCTCAAATGAAAACTTTTCTTTAGTGATCCTTGAATTTGCCCAAAGCGCAAACATGGACGCTGTTTCCTTGGAAATAAGGGAAAAAATTGACCAAATCAAACCATACTGGGATGATTCGGTCGGCAACCCAATTATTATGAAAATGAACCCCGATATGATGCCAGTCATGATTTCTGCGGTCGGCGGAAAAGAAATGTCATATTCGGAAATCAGCGAGCTAGTCATTAATAAAGTTGTCCCCGAGCTTGAAAGCATTGAGGGGGTTGCTTCGGTCAGCACCGCTGGCCTCTTAGAAGAAAGCGTCCATGTCATTATCCGCCAGGAAAAAATTGATGAGATAAACAAGCAAGTCTTTGGTTATATCGAAAGCGAAATGGCCGATGCGGAAAAGCAATTAGCTGACGGCAGGGAAGAAATACTTGACGGCCAAGCAAAACTATTAGAGGCCGAGCAAGAACTTAAAGATACGCGCTTGGAGATTAGCGATGGCAGAAGAGAAATTCGTGATGGCCAAAGGGAAGTTGCTGATGGCTTGACAGAACTTGAAACAGGCCGTGAAGAATTAGAGCAAAAGCGCGATGAAGTGATTGCTGAATTGGCAAAAGCAGAGCAACAGCTTTTAACCGGAAAAGCCAGCTTGGAGGCGGCAAAAATCCAAATCGTCACCAATACTTTGGCTTTAAAAGGCCTTGTTGAGGGACTTGACAAAGCAAGAGAGGGGCAGAAACTGCTTTCGCAAGCACTCCAATTATTTGAGGGCTTAAAACAGCTCCAAGATGGAATTTCCTTGGTCGAAACGGCGATTCTGGCTATTGAAGGCATGATTCTTGCTGGTGAAACCGGAATTATTAATGATTTTATTTCCGACCCTTTATTTGCCGCAATTGTTGCAATTGATCCAAATTTTGGCAATTTACCCTTGGCAATGGCTCCTAGCCTTTTGGGTCTTGCTTTAAATGAAATGAAGAGCGAGGAAGCAGGTTTACTTGCCCTTGCCGCCCAAGTCGGCATGAGCGAAAGTGAAGCGCAAATTCAAAAAGCGGCAGTTGACACAACGATTGACCGCCTTACGACCGCAATCCACGCGGCAACAATGGGAATGACGGCGGATCAGTACCTTATTTTATTGGACAGCCAGTTAAAAGAAGTCGAAGCCAATCTCGTTACCGTTGATGCAGCAATTATTGAATTATCTAAAGGCAACCTGACGGCCGCGCTTGAATTTGCCAGCGGCCAGATGATGTTAAGCCTAGGTGAAATGCAGTTAAATAGTGCCGAAGCTTCACTTGAAGCTGCCTTAAAGCAGCTTGAGGCTGGCGAGGCCCAGCTTGAAAGCGGGCAGGAAGCAATTAATGAGAACTTAGAAAAATTAAAAGAAGCCTTAGAGCAAATAACCGAGGGTGAGGAAAAATTTTTAGAAGCAAAAGAAGACGCTTTTTTAAGTGCCGATATGCACGGGATTCTGACTGTTGAGACGATCAGGGGCTTGCTGGCGGCGCAGAATTTTTCAATGCCTGGCGGTTATGTCACCGAAGAGGGAGTTGATTATCTGGTCCGGGTGGGTGATAAGCCGCATGATGTTGCCGCTTTAGGGGCAATGCCGCTTTTAAATATGCGAATGGACGGAGTTGATATCATTACCCTTGATATGGTTGCCGATGTTTTTATGACTGACAATCTGGCCGAGATTTATACCAATGTCAATGGAAGCAATGGGATTATCTTAACGATTCAAAAGCAAACCGGATATTCAACTGGTGATGTGACTAACCGTCTGTTGAGGAAATATGATGATCTGATGGAGCAAGACGACCGGATTGTTCTGATTACTTTTATGAATCAAGGTATTTATATTGACCTTGTCATGGGGGCGATTGTAAACAACGTTGTCTTTGGCGCGTTGCTGGCGATTTTATTTCTGGCCTTATTCTTGCGGGATATCAAGCCGACGCTTGTTATTGCTATTTCGATTCCGATTAGCTTGGTGACGGCAATCGTTTTAATGTATTTTTCGGGCGTGACCCTTAATGTCATTTCCCTTTCCGGCCTTGCGCTGGGAATGGGAATGCTGATCGACAACTCGATTGTTGTTATCGAAAATATTTTCCGTCTCCGCGCCGCGGGATATTCCCGCTTTGAAGCGGCAATAGAGGGGGCAAAGCAAGTTCGCGGTGCAATCATTGCGGCAACTTTAACGACAATTTGCGTTTTTGCCCCGATTATTTTTACCGAAGGAATTACCCGCCAGCTATTTGTTGACATGGGCCTGACGATTGGTTATTCATTGGGGGCAAGCTTGCTTGTTGCCATGACAGTTGTCCCGGCACTTGCTTCCAAAATGTTCAATAAAGCGGAAGTGAAACCAGAGTATAAATGGTATCAAAAAATGGTGGATTTATATGAGAAAGGTTTGCGTTTTAGCCTAAAACGGAAATATATTGTCATTGTCCCGGCCATTTTGCTGCTAATCATTTCCGGCCTTGTTACATATTCCAAAGGCTTCAAATTCATGGACGACATGGATAGCACCCAGATGTCACTCGAAATGGAGTTTCAGGCCAATACCTTGCTTAACACAACGGCGGCAATTACCGATGAGGTAGTGGAAATTGTCTTGGGAATACCAGAGGTCATTGATGCCGGGGCGATGGCAGGGGGTAATGAATTGGGAATGCTGTTTGGCGGGGGCATGGGTTCATCGGCCAGCCGGACCAGCGTTTTTATCTTGATGAGCGAAAATAAGAAGCGTTCCAATCTAGTAATTGCGGCCGAAGTTGAAGAATTGCTTGCTGATATTATCGAAAGAGAAAACATTGAGCTGTCAATCCAGACTTCTGACATGGATATCAGTATGTTAAGCGGCACAGGCATTGTCATCAATATTGAGGGGCGTGAGCTTGATACATTACAGGCGATTGCCAAGGAAGTGGCAAAAATCGTTGAAACTGTTCCGGGGACGGCTGATATATCTGATGGCTCGGAAGACCAAAGCGGTGAGCTTAGGGTTATTGTTGACCGGAATATTGCGATTGAGCATGGCCTTACGGTTGCCCAGGTATTCCAGCAAATTTATACAAAGCTTAGCGAGGCTTCAAGCACAACCGCCCTGCAAACCGAAATCCGCGATTATGACGTTTATGTCAAACACGCCGGAGACCTTGCTTTGACCCGCGAAACGCTAAAAGAAATTGAAATTGATGTAACTGACCGCGATGGGAAAAAAGCAAAAATCAGCCTGTCAGAAATGGCGGATTTTTACGATTCATTTTCCCCAAATTCAATCAGGCGGCGTGACCAGACCCGGTATGCTTCGGTTACGGCTGCGATAGCTGACGGTTATAATGTAACGTTAGTTACCCAAGCGGTGGAGCGGGCTTTATCTGCATATAGCTTGCCCCAAGGTTATGAGCTTCGTTTCAGCGGTGAAGATGAGTTCATTGGGGAAGCAATGGGCCAGCTTTATTTAATGCTCTTACTTGCGCTTTTATTTATGTTCTTGGTAATGGTTGCGCAGTTCCAGTCGCTGACCAGCCCTTTTATCGTCATGTTTACCGTTCCGCTGGCTTTTACTGGCGGTTTCCTTGCCTTGCTTGCCAGTAATAATATTTTAAGCATTATTTCCTTAATCGGTTTTATCCTGCTGGCTGGCGTCATCGTCAGCAATGGGATAGTTTTAATCGATTTTGTCAACCAGCTGCGTGAGCAGGGCATGAATAAATATGACGCTTTGATTGAGGGCGGGCGGACTAGGTTAAGGCCGGTTTTGATGATGGCGGTGACGACGATTCTTGCCATGTCGATGATGGTTTTCTCGCAGGACATGGGGGCGACAATTTCCCGCCCGATGGCCCTGGTGACGATTGGCGGCCTGGCATACGGCACATTGATGACGCTATTTGTGATTCCATGTATTTATGATATGCTGGGTAAAAAATAGGAATGTGATGGGGGAAAACGAAGAGAGATTTGCTTTAAAAGCGGAAATATTATGTGAAAGCTTGGTGAGAAAATATGAAAACTTTGATTTTGTATGCAACAAAATATGGGGCGGCCCGTGAAATTGCGGAGCGTCTTTTACAGAAAATGCCGGGGGCGGTTTTGTGCGATTTAAAAGAAGCAGAGAAAGAAACCCTTTCTGATTATGAGACGGTGATTATCGGCAGCGCAGTTTATGCCGGATTTATCCGCAAAGAAGCTAAGGCATTTTTGGCACAAAATGCGGAAACATTGAAAACGAAAAAATTGGGGTTATTCCTGTGCGGGCTTCAAGCGGCAGAAGAGAAAAAGGTTTTTGCGTCCAATTTTGCTCCGGAAGTCTTAGCCGCGGCAAAGGCAGCCCGTTTTCTCGGCGGGATATACGACCCAAAGAAAGCCGGATTCCTGGAACGTGCCATCATTAAAGCCGCCTCAAAGCTCGCCTGTTATACCGACAAAATCGATGACAAGGGGATTTTGGAGTTTGCGGAGAAAATGGGTGAATGAATAACCTACGCTTAAACAAGTGGCAATCAGCTCTTGTGAGATGATTGCCACTTTTTATTTACTGAAGCTCTCGAGCAGACTCGAACTGCCGACTTCTTCCTTACCAAGGAAGTACTCTACCTGCTGAGTTACGAGAGCAATTTGGGGCTGGGCAGGTTACGCTAGCTACCATGTATCCACCGTGAGACATATAAATCCACACGCACGAGCCAATTAAATCTCTTACAATGTCGATACGTCAATCGACATTGTATCATAAATCCACACGCACGAGCCAAGTAAATCCTTTTAAGGGAAAATGCGAAGCATTTTTATAAGTCGATACGTCAGTATCGACATTGTATCATAAGGTATTTGGCCTGTCAATGGTTTTTAAAGAAATTGCCCTTGACAATAAAGAACATTAGTTCTATAATAAAAGCATGGATTATTTGGTTAATACGCGCTGCGGATATGGGAAGAGAGGGTTTTTGCATGGACTTGTTTGATTATATCCGCAATACGAACATGGAAAAAGAATCCCCGCTTGCTTCGCGAATCCGTCCGGCTTCCCTTGATGAAGTAGTCGGGCAGCAGCATATTATCGGAAGCGACAAGCTTCTTTACCGGGCGATTCAGGCGGACAAGCTTAGTTCATTGATTTTTTATGGCCCGCCCGGAACAGGGAAAACGACGTTGGCGAAAGTGATAGCCGCAACGACCAGTGCTGAGTTCCGGCAGATTAACGCTACTTCCGCCGGGAAAAAGGACATGGAAGAAGTCGTAAAAAATGCCAAAGAAAATCAAGGAATGTACGGCAAGAAAACGATTCTTTTTATTGATGAAATACACCGCTTTAATAAAGGGCAGCAGGATTACCTATTGCCGTTTGTTGAGGACGGGACGGTTATTTTAGTCGGGGCGACAACCGAAAACCCTTATTTTGAAGTAAACGGGGCTTTACTTTCGCGCTCAATCATCTTTGAGTTAAAACCTCTGGACGAGGAAGATATCAAAATTTTATTAAAAAGGGCAGTTTATGACGAAGAAAAGGGCATGGGTGCTTATGGGGCAACAATTGACGAAGAAGCCTTAGATTTTCTGGCGGAATTGTCCGGGGGTGATGCAAGGCGGGCGCTAAATGCCATTGAGCTTGGGGTGATGACGACCGAGCGTAGCCCTGACGGCAAAATCCACATTACGGTTGCGGTTGCGCAGGAGTGCATTCAGAAGCGGGTTTTGCGCTATGACAAATCCGGCGACAATCATTACGATACGATTTCGGCTTTTATTAAAAGTATGCGCGGCTCTGATCCAGACGCAGCTATTTATTATCTGGCCCGGATGTTATCGGCAGGCGAAAGTGTTACTTTTATTGCCCGGCGGATTATGATTCATGCGGCGGAAGATGTTGGGCTTGCCGATCCGCAAGCATTGACCGTGGCAGTCAATGCATCATTGGCAGTTGAGCGGGTCGGAATGCCGGAAGCGCAGATAATTCTGGCTGAAGCAGCCACCTATATTGCTTGCGCTCCAAAGAGTAATGCTTGTGTTGCGGCGATTGGGAAAGCAATGCAAACCGTTGCTGAAACTGGGAATCTTCCGATTCCCCCTCATTTACAAGATGCCCATTATAAAGGTTCAGCAAAGCTTGGCCGTGGTACAGGCTACAAATATGCGCATGATTATCCCAATAATTATGTCCGCCAGCAGTATCTTCCGGACGAGCTTATAGACAGGAAGTTTTATAATCCCACCGAAAATGGTTATGAAGCCAAAGTACAGGAATATTTTGCAAAAATCAAAAACCTTATTTGATGATTTCCCGTAATGCCCGTTGCCTGATTAATGGTTTTCGGATTAATAATGTTATTTCGAAATCAACAAGGCTATGAATAATTGTGCCAACCCCAACCAGCAAAATGACCAAAAAGATGAACCGGTTCATATCAACAACGCCTTGGCCGAAGTAAAAAATACTGCTTACGATTACTTCACAAACGGCATGGACTAAAGCGATGACTAGTGAAAAAACACGCAGTTTTACTGCCGTCATTTCTGTTTTGGTATGCTTAAGATAAAAGGCCCCGCCTCCGGCAAACACCATGTGGCTTAATGCGCGGAAGACCACGACCAGCGGAAATCCGCCGAGGAAAAACCCCGCGGCCGTGCCAAAAGCAACGGCCAAAGCCATTGCCGGGGATATGAACATCGCCAAGAAAATAACGACATGGCTGGCTAAGGTATACGAAGCAGGTTCAATAATGATTTTAAAGGGTGAAATCATCGGAATGATGATGCCGATTGCAATTAGCACTCCGGCGATTGAAATTTTGAGGATACGATCATGTTTCATTTTAATAAATGCCTTTCTACAGTTTGCAAACTGATATATTTTTCGTCTTTGCCTAAAATAATGTATCAACCAAATATTTGTAAACGTCCTGGTTCTTTTTGTCCCAATTGTTGCAGATTTCTAGAGCAATATCTTCATTGGGTACTGATAAACTTATTTCTACTAATGAAACGCCATTATCCTTGACCGTTAACCGGGCTTCATAATCCCCGCTTGTTGCCTTATCATAAGAAGAAGTGACCGAAATTTCATTGCGCATTTCAAGTTCGCGTTCGCTAAAGAAATTTTCTATATCAAGCCTCATGCTGTCCCCGATCCGGTGGCGGAAATAAGCTAAGGTTTCGCGGCCTTCGTCAGTTATAATCAAATGGGTGCGGTTGCGGATTGATTCGGCTTTAACCATATCCGTGTCAATAAGCTCGCCAATCACTTGCTGCAAAACAAGGAAGCTGGTGTACTCGCGTTCCAAGACAAAGTCCATGATTTGAGCTTTGGTTAAGGGAAAGCTCATCCGGTTAAGCATATATAAAACGATTAATTTGTAAAGAGTAAGCGGCTCTTGGAACATAAGTTTCCTTTTCAAAAATCCGCCCTAATCGGGCTTAATATACTATAGCATAAATTCATAAAAGCGGAAAGAGGTAAAAAAATTTGAGCGTAGCTCCAATTTAAGCGTAGCTTAAATTTAAGACTTTGAAAGAATTTTCAACAGAGATTTGGGCGTAATGAGCAGGATATAATAAGGCCGCGGAAAAAAGTTCTTGAAAACCTAAATATCATATGCTATTATAAGTAGTAATAAAAACCATGTGTAATAGTTTTCGAAGTCGAAGAGAAAGAAGGTTAAGAATATGAGCTTCAAATTAGTTGTTGACAGTTGCTGTGAGCTGCCGGAAAAATACAAAGATGATCCGCGAATTGAAATAATCCCCTTTATAATGGAAATAGGAGACCGTGAAGTTGTTGATGATGACAAATTTAACCAGCAGCAGTTTTTGAAATGGATAGCAGATTGCCCGACAGTGCCAAAGTCCTCCTGCCCCTCACCGGAGCGTTATATGGAAGCTTGCAAAACTGACGCTGACGACGTTTATATTATCACGATTTCGTCAAAGCTTAGCGGAAGCCACAATAGTGCTGTTTTAGGGCGGCAGCTGTACTTAGAAAAAGCCGGGGAAAAAAATATCCATATCTGCGATTCAGAATCAGCGGTTGCCGGGGAAGGGAATATTGCCGTAAAAGCCTTAGAGCTTGCTGAGCAAGGCTTGCCTTTTTATCAAGTGGCGGAAAAGCTTGAAGCTTTCCGGGATGAACTGCGTACTTATTTTGTCCTTGACAATCTTGAGACCCTGCGGAAAAATGGCCGCTTAACTGGCGTAAAAGCTCTGGTCGCCTCAACCCTTAGTATCAAACCAGTTATGAGTGCCGACAAAGGGACTATTTTCCAAAAGAGCCAGGCGATTGGAATCAAAAAGGCATTGACCAAGATGGTCGATATAGTCATTGCTGAAAGGCCGGATAAAATTGTATCGCGCCTAATGATTGCCCATTGCAATTGCTTAGAACGCGCCTTAGAAATTAAAAGAATGCTGGAAGAAAAAGCAAACTATAAAGAAATCCTTGTTGTTGGGACTAAGGGCCTTAGTTCGATGTACACAAATGACGGCGGCGTCGTTATTGGGGTGTAAAGGAAATTGCTAGGGACTGCTTACACCAAAGGTGTTTGCAGTCCGTTTTTTTACTGCAAAAGCAATAAGCGGTGAAATAAAAAACCTCCGCCCATTCGTTAAATAGAGCCTAAAAAGAGAGCATTTATCAATATAATCAAAATTGACCATTACTTTTTTGGAAAGCAGATAAAAATCGGAATAAGTACATAATTGGCTATATAAGTTAAATAGGTCGTTATTGATACGGACGGTTTGCCCATCATTTAGATGAACATCGGTATGGTAATGATGGCAGATGGCATAAATAATTTCATTCTTTTTAAGATAAAGGGTCTTGTTTTTGGATCTTAGTTCAATGGCCGGGGTAATTTTGGACTGCAAAAAAAGCGCCTTGTCAATAACTTTCTTAAGCTCGGCAACTTTGATTGGTTTGTCAAGAAAATAAATATTCTGCGGCGGTTTGGTAAGGCTTAGATAAGCTTTGCGGTAATCTATTTTTGAGACACATAAAAAAATAGGGGCAGTTATGCCATTTTTGCATAAAACCAAGGCAAGCTTAAGGCCGTCAGTTTCACTCTTGGTCATATCGATAATAAACATACTATATTGCTTTGGGGCTTTAAGCAATGCTTCCTCGTGGCCATATGAATGAACATATAATACTCCGCACGAAGCTTTCCGCATATCAGATTCACGGGAAAGAAGCCGCTCGGTTTGCTTGCGTTCAGCAATATTATCATCACAAATGGCAATGTGCATATTATACCTCATGCATTTCACAAGCGGAGCTTGTGAAACTGCTTAAATAAGAAGTGGAAATTTAATTTCCACACTATGCTCCCATCAAAAATCAAAACATCGTTGGCTCAAAATAATAAAGCAAAGCTGAAATGCCAATGATTTGAAGTGTCAAAATAATCGGCAGCCCATAGACAAAATACCAATGCTGGGTTTTGTGGCGGAACAAATAGATCCCTATCCATGTCCCAATGCTTCCGCCAAATATGGCAGCAACAAAAAGCGTTGCTTCCGGAATGCGGAAGCCGCGTTTCTTTGCTTTAATCTTGTCCAGCCCCATTAGTAAAAACCCGGCCAGATTAATCAGCATAAAATAAGAAAATATGTAATAGAGAACATCGTTCATGTTTTTATCTTACCAAAATCTTGAAAAAAAAGCAAGCGGTGGTGAAAGTGGATTTGCGAATAATAGGAAAATTGCGAAGAGCATAATAATGGGCTTTTGAAAGGTTTTCAAAAATTTTCTCAAGATTTTTCAAAAGGGCTTGCATAAATATAAATTTTAGTGTATAAATATACATAATACGTTACGAAACGCAAAAACAGGAGTATTTTTTATGATCAGACAAATGAAAATAGAAGACTACAATGGCGTTTACGCCCTTTGGAAAGGCATAAAGGGGTTTTCACTCCGCAGCATTGATGATTCATATGATGGGATTAAGAAATTTTTGCGAAGAAACCCGGAGACGTGCGTTGTCCATGAAACCAATGGCCGGATAACCGGAAGCATTCTTTGCGGGCATGATGGCCGCCGCGGCTATTTTTATCACGTCTCGGTTGCCGAGGAAGCCAGGATGCGCGGTGTAGGCAAAGAAATGGTGAAATACTGCGCCGATGCACTAAGAAAAGAAGGCATTACCAAGATTTCATTGATTGCTTTCCGCCATAATATCATCGGCAATGCTTTCTGGGAAAAAATCGGCTGGACGAAACGCGAGGATTTGAATTTTTATGATTTTACGCTTGATGGTGAGAATATCATTTCTATTAATGAATAAAAAAATCTTTGGTGTGACGCATTCTTGTTTGGATGATTCACGTAGCTTAATAACTGAAAAGGAGTGTTTATATGAACATAAAAAAAATAGACGGCGGTGTAACAGCCCCTAAAGGTTTTGAAGCGGCCGGAGTCGCCGCGGCGATTAAATATGAGAACCGCAAGGATATGGCGATGATTTATAGCCTTGCCCCGGCTCAAGTTGCGGGCTCTTTTACAACTAATGTTGTTAAAGCAGCCCCGGTCTTGTGGGATATGGACATTGTCAAAAATGGTGAAACTGTCCGCGCCATCGTGGTTAATGCGGGAATTGCCAATGCCTGTACCGGAAAGCAGGGAATGGAATATTGTAAAAAAACAGCAGCCAAAGCCGCGGAGCTGCTTTCAATAAATGAAAAAGAGGTTTTGATTGGCTCAACCGGAGTGATTGGGGTTCTGCTTCCGCTTGCCAAAATTGAAGCGGGCATTTCTTTATTGGTCAAGGAAAAGGAATCAAGCTTTGCTGCCGGGAAAAATGCTGCCGAAGCGATTATGACCACCGACACGAAAATGAAGCAAGCGGCCGTCCAGATAACGCTTGGCGGGAAAACGGTGACCATCGGCGGAATGAGCAAGGGTTCAGGGATGATTCACCCTAATATGTGTACAATGCTTGCTTATATCACAACTGACGCGGCCATAAGCAAAGAGCTATTGACTGACATGGTCAATGAAATCGTCAAAGATACCTACAATATGATAACGGTTGACGGTGATACTTCAACGAATGATACTTTGCTGGTCCTGGCAAATGGGCAAGCGGAAAATCCTTTGCTTAATGAAAAAAATGATGATTACCAAACATTTAAAAATGCGTTATACTATATTAATGAAGAACTGGCGAAGATGATGGCAAAAGACGGCGAGGGGGCAACGACTTTAATCGAAATGAAGGTTACCGGGGCAGCGTCAAAAGAAGACGCTCGTCTTCTCGCCCGGTCGGTTGCCCGGTCAAGCCTTGTTAAAGCAGCTATTTATGGGCGTGACGCGAATTGGGGGCGGATTCTTTGCGCCCTTGGTTATTCCGGGGTCAGCTTTAATCCGGACATTGTTAGCCTTTGTTTTGAAAGTGCCGCCGGGGAAGTTAAGATTTTTGCGGCTGGTTGCGGTTTGGATTTTGATGAAGAAATGGCAGCAAAGGTTCTTTCTGCGGAAGAGGTCATCATCAAGGTTGACATGAAGATGGGGGCGTTTTCCGCTACGGCGTGGGGCTGTGATTTGACGGAAGAATACGTTAAAATTAATGCGGATTATCGTTCGTGAAGAATACCCCACCCCCGCGCTAAGCAGGTTCTGCATTTCTACACAGACACGCTCTCGCTCGTGTAAAACGTAGCGGCCACTACGGTTTCTGGGGAACGAA
>WRLH01000005.1 GCA_009777715.1 Lachnospiraceae bacterium | reverse complement strand
TCATCTTGTGAAAACTGATCAGCCGTTCATCAAGAGGGGCTAAAGGAACAATTTCAATAAAATCTTTTCCATGCGGCTCATAGAGGTGCTTTGTTTGTCATGCAATTATCAAGGTACGTTTTATCTATGCTGCTAAGCAGTTTATTTGAAAATATTTCATTTTAGGTATTGACATTTAATAGTTAGTCTTTCTAATCCTCTTTAAAAGCGCGGGTCCGCATGAGGTTAAATCCGCCAATCACCGCCAGCATGACGAAAATCATAATCGAAACAGCGGCTGCATAATTGTACATCCGGTTTTCATAAGTAAGCTTAAAGATCCAGCTGATTAATAAGTCGGTTGACCCGGCAATCTGGTAATGCGGGTTGGCAGGGCCGCCCTCGGTCAGGAAATAAATTATCCCGAAATTATTAAAAGCGCTGGTAATGCCCATCACTATCTGCGGCGCGGTTGCGGTCAAAATCATTGGCAAGGAAATAAACCTGAATTTATGCCAGCCATTGCCGCCGTCTATGTCAACCGCTTCATAAAGCTCCGGGGAAATCGCCGTCATTACCCCGGATATCAACGCCATAAAATAAGGAAAAGAAATCCATGTGTTGACCATTATTGCCGATGCCCTGGCCCAGCCCGCATTACTTAAGAAAGGGATTGCTTCGCTGATTAATCCGGTATTTAAAAGAATCTGGTTAAAAGCACCCGAACCATTAAACATTGCCCGGAAAACCAGAATCGAAACCAAAGCCGGCATTGCCCATGGCAGGATATAAATACCCCGCCACAATGCCTTAAAACGGATTCCTTTTGCATTAATCAAAACCGCCATCAGCAAGCCCAAAACATATGCTGAAAAAGTAGCTGCTAACGCCCAGACGACATTCCACGTAAAAACACCAAAGAAAGTTGTGCTCCAAATCGGGATTTTGACGATGTCAACAAAGGTCTTAAATCCGGTCCAGTCAACCAGATTCCTTGGCGGAATCGCCGTTGCGCTATAATTTGTAAATGCCAAAAGGATTGTAAACAGGATTGGGATGACGATAATAAAAAGCACCAATATCGTCCCCGGCGTAATCATAATGTATTCAAATGAGTTTTTCCATAGCTTTTTGGCATAATCAATGCTGCTTATATTAGAACCTTTTTCCAGCAAAATCCGGCCGCGGTAAGCATCGATGATGTTCCATATGTAGACAAGGGCAAAAAGTGAAAGAATCGTCATTGAAATAATTCCGCCAACCATCAGCATAATTGAGTGGTCGTATATCAGGACAGACGAATCAGGCCGCGGTATTTCCCCCAAGGAAAGAAGCCCCCACAATCCTTTGGTAAAATAACCAAAATTGCGGAAAGTTGGTTCCGAAATGCCTCTGATTACGTTTAATGTCCCGGTTGACAGCTCGGTAAATAAAAGGATTGCTTGGAGAAAAAACAGCACCAGCCCTTTTAGTTTTTGCTTGTTAATTGCCTGGCCGCTTCCCCAGACTAAAGCTGAACAGATTGCCACAATAATTTTCATAATTACGCTCATGCTCCTTACTGTTAACACTTAACCTACATCGGCTTAATCATACATTGATTGCCCGCTGGCATTAAGTACTATTTCAAAATCTTCCATTGCTTTTTTCTGTGCTTCGTCTACGCTTAAATCACCATCCCAAACAAACGACAGCATTGGCATTATCACCGCCCATGTAAGCTGCATTTCCGGAATCATTGGCATTGGGACTGTATAACGGGCTTGCTCGGCAAAACCTTTGGAAATTTCATCATCAGCAAGGCCGGGGACACCGGAAATATCCTTAAGTGAAACTACGCTTCCCAAAACTTCACAAAGAATCTGGGCTCCTTCCAAGGAAACCATAAATTCGGCAAAAGCAAACGCGGCATCGAAATTTTTTGCATAACTTGAAATGCTGACTGCTTGCACGGTCGAAAACGCAAGCGGCTGAACACCGTTAATGGTCGGGAATTTGGCAATGCCGAAATTGACATCACCGGCTTTGGCACTGGTAATTCCCCATGGGCCGTTAAAGACAAGGGGAACCTCGCCCCGGTCAAAAGCCCCATATACCGCGTCATAAGTGCCATCGACAGCATTTACATCATAAACCTCACGCAGCGATTTAAAGAATTGAAGTCCATCTGCCATTTCTTTGCTGTCAAAGCCGGGATTTTTCCAATCATCACCATTAGGGCCAAAAATGCTGTACCCAAAAGCCGTCAGGAAAACGTAGTTGCCAAAAAAGTTTTCTGGCTGCAAGCGCAAGGCATATTTTCCAAGGGCTGGGTCATTATATGTGCTGGCAAATTCAAAAATTTCCTCAAATGTTTCCGGCGGGCTTTCAATCAAATCTTTATTGTAAAATATTGCCATATTTTCAAGGGCAAAAGGGACTCCGTAAAGCCTGCCGCCAACTGCCAGCATATCTAGCGCAGGTTCAAGAAGCAATTCTTCCATTCTTGCTTGCATATCAGCCGGGAGCGGCTCAATATGCCCGTCAGCAATCGCCATTCCGGCGTCCCCAATATGCAAAATGTCAGGGCCAATTCCCGCCGGGCCGTCAAGGGCTAATTTTTGTCCTGCGCTGACGGCATCAACCCGCTCAAACTCAATGTTGACCTTGGGATATTTGCTTGTGAACGCTTCGATTAAGGCATTGGCATAATCCACATCATTAAGCCAGATCAGCAAATCACCGCTGATTTCGGCTGGTTCTGCTCCGCTTTCACTTCCGGCATTGGCTTGCCCGGCATCGTTAGAAACTGCTTGCCCACCTGCCTCCGGAGTGCTTGGCTGGGCTGACTCACCCGCTCCGCAGCCGCCCAGCAGGCCCGTTGCTGCTACTGTTGTCGCCAGTAATAATGCTAATAATTTTTTCTTCATTTTTAGTTCCTCCTAATTTTTATTATTTCAAAATGGAATTGATTTAATTCCATCTCAAAAACTGGTTTAGAGCCAAAAGACTCATGATTATATAAGGTTTCGAGTTCAATGGAATCATATTTGAATACCGTTTTCATCTCAGCTATCTCTTCTTTTGATTCCCATAGCGGAATCCGCGCCTGATGGGTTTTTTCGCTATTATTAATGATGACTAGGGCTGTTTCCGTTTGAAAGCTGCGTGTAAAAGCAAAAACCGCTTCGTGTGCATAAAGGCACTTAAAATCGCCGTATTTTAGGCAGGGAAATTCTTTCCGCAGGGAAGTTAAGCGCTTAACGAAATCTAATAAGTTTTTATCCGCCTTATCCCACGCCATTGCTTTCCGGCAGTCGGGATCATTTTCACCGTCCATGCCGATTTCATCACCATAATAAATGGCGGGCATTCCGGGAAATGCCATCTGGAAACCAAGGGCCAGCTTTAAGCGGACAAGGTCACCCTGGCAAACGGTTAAGAAGCGGGCAGTATCATGGGAACCAATCGTATTATAAAGGACCGGACGCACGGCTTTTGAATAGCCAAACAGCATTTGCGAAATCCGCTGTCCAAAACTGGCTGCGCTAATCTTACGCTTAGCAAAAAAATCAATCACCGCGTCACGGAAGAGATAATTCATCACCGAATCCACTTGGTCACCGCGTAACATATCGCGGCCGTCTTTCCACGTTTCCGCCAGCAAAAAGGCATCCGGCCTTACCGCTTTTATCTCACGGCGAAACTCCTGTAAGAAAGTAAAGTCGATTTCATCAGCAACATCAAGCCGCCAGCCGTCAATATCACATTCCTCAAGCCAATAACGCCCCACTTCAACGAAAAAATCCCGGACAGCCCGCGTTTTCATTTTAAGCTTTGGCATCCATTGATGATAACCGACACATTCATAATTAAGCGGGTTGGTCTCAATCGGAAAGCCTTTTATGTAAAACCAGTCGGCATAACAGGAATCCTTGCCTTTTTCGATGACATCTTGGAACTGCTGTGAATAATAACCGATATGATTAAATACGCCGTCAAGAACCACTTTTATTTCCAGCTCATGGCATACGCTGACAAGCTTTTTAAAATCCGCAAGCGTCCCAAAAGATGGGTCGATTTTAAAATAATCGACGGTATCATATTTATGGTTTGTAATGGCGGCAAAAATCGGCGTCATATAAATAACATCAACGCCCAAATCCTTAAGATACGGCATATTTCGAATGATTCCGGCGAGGTCGCCGCCAAAGAAATTTTCCCTGGTCGGCACTTCGTCCCACGCTGCGATATCGGCCGGGTCGTTTACTTTATTGCCGTTTAAAAACCGCTCGGGAAAAATCTGATACCATACTGTCCCCTTGGCCCACTCCGGCACTTCGATTAGGTCTAGTTCAGCCGTGGCAAGATATTCAAAAAAATAAGCTGGCTTTTGTGAATCATAGCCATTACGTCCCCAATAGGCAGTCTTTCCATTTATTTCCAATTCAAAATAATACTGAATATAAGACACGGTTTCGTCAAAATCGATGTCACATTCATAATATTTCCGATAGCCATCTTGGCCAAGGCAAGGGACATCAAGGCTAAAAACATCGTTTTTATGAAAACGATTCCAGTAAATGATTCGGCATTTTACTGGCAAATTTTCGCATATTTGGAAACGCATATGCAACCGGTTTCTTTTTGTGGCAAAAATAAATTCTCTTGTGGTTTCATGCAGTAAGATCATGTTTGCTCCTTTTTCTAATTAAGTTCCGTGCCTGTCACTACGGCCCCCGGGCCGCGATGTTCCCCTCATCCGAGATTGCGGGTCAAGCCCGCAATGACCGGGGGGGCACTCTTCGCTATTTGGGTTACTGCCATTATGCCTGTCACTACGGCCTCCGGGCCGCGATATTCCCTTTATCCGAGATTGCGGGTCAAGCCCGCAATGACCGGGGGGGTCACTCTTCGCTATTTGGGTTACTGCCATTATGCCTGTCACTACGGCCTCCGAGCCGCGATGTTCCACTCATCTTAGATTGCGGGTCAAGCCCGCAATGACCGGGGGGGCACTCTTCGCAATGTGGGAGCGGGCCCGCGTGGATTCGCGTATTTGCAGCGAAGTTGAAATCAAGCCCGCGTGGATTCGCGTACTTGCAGCGAAGTTGAAATCAAGCTGACTTGATGGCTTGCGGCCGGATTTTCGATTCGCCTTAACAGCAATTTCACCGCTTCAACCCCCATCTCATATAAATCAATGTCAACCGTCGTTAAGGTCGGCTCGACCAGCTCTGCCATCGGGTAATTGTCAAAACTGATAATGCCGATGTCGTGCGGTATTTTCCGCCCCTTTTCCCTTATCGCTTTCATTGCCCCAATGCTCATGACATTGTCGCCGCAGATAACAGCGTCCGGCGGGCTTAATAAGGTAAGCAGCCGCAAAATTTCGCGATAGGCACTGTCCTTACTTCCATCGCATTCAGCAATCAGCCTTTCATCAAAGGGACTGTTACTTTGCTTTAACATCGCTTGATAGCCCAAAAGGCGGTTACGGTTAAATATCGTTTTGCGGCCGCGCAAAAAGGCAATCCGCCGATAGCCTTTTTCAATTAAATAGCCGACTGCTTGCTGGCCGCCTTGCGCGTTATTGATGTCAACCCAGTCAAACGGCACGGCAATATTTTCCGGCTCGCCCAACACAACAAAGGGAAATTCCTGCTTCTTTAACGTATTAACCAAATCGGAGCCAAGCAGCAAAGACGGAAGAATCGCGCCTTGGATATGCTTTCCTTGGACCATTGAATTAAGCCGCTTTTTACGGTTGCCTGAAGCTTGAAGATTGCAAATGACCAGCGATAAGTTGTTCTTAAAAAGGGCGTTTTCAATGCCGTACATGACCTTATGGAAAAAAAGGTTGTCAAATGAGGGCGAATCGTCCATATCAACAAGCAAGGCAACGGTGCTTGCTTTCTGATTGGACAGCCCTCTTGCCATGCTATTGGGGACATAATTGAAATCGCGCATGACTTTTAGGACGTGCTTTCGCGTCTCAAGGGATATCAGCGGATTGTTGTTAAGAACCCGTGATACTGTTGAAGTTGATACGCCTGCGGCTTTTGCGATATCTTTTATGTTTGGCATTTTCTCTCAATCCCTTTGCAACCGTTACCCGGCAAAACGCGCCGTATATGTAAATCTTTCTCGGAGGCTGCATATCATTCTATGCAACCGATACCATAACTATAACAGGTCTGTTTGCGTATGTCAAGAGGGAATTTTTATTTTTTTATATCGCCCACAAGGGAATTATATTATCATTGCCTTTTAACGGCAGCAAATTTTTGGATAGGCAGATAACACCCCCTTCACCTCTTTTGATAGTCGGCATTTTGTCTATCAAATCAAATGCCTTTACCATGTTCGCCTTAGGCTCGCTTGTTTCCTTTATTTCAATCGGATAGAGGATTCCATTTTCATACAAGAGCAAATCGATTTCAGCCTTATTGCTGTCCCGGAAGTAAAACATCTGCGCCTCTTTTCCGCTATTGGCATAACTTTTTATTATCTCGTTTATTACGAAGGTTTCAAAATATGCCCCGCTCATTGCTCCAGCCATCAAGTTTTCGGGCGTGTTCCACTTTGCCAGATATGCACATAATCCAGTATCTGAAAAATATAGTTTCGGTGACTTTATTATCCTTTTCCCCAAATTATTAAAGTAGGGTTTAAGAAGATACACAATTCCGCTTGTTTTTAAAATGGAAAGCCATTTTTTTGCAGTCGGCGCGGATATGCCGACACTTCCGGCAACTTCATTAAGGTTTAAAATTTGCCCTGTACGGGCGGCAATAAGCTGCATGAACTGGATAAACTGAAGCTCATCTCCTACCTGTGCCAACGCCCGGACATCACGCTCAAGATAGGTATTTAAGTAATTATGATAATATAATTCCCAAGGATAATCCGGTTTTTCATACAATTCTGGATAACTGCCCCGCCAGATAATCTCCCACACTTTTTTTGCATTAAGCTCGGTATGTTCTTTTTTACGCTCACGCAAATAATTAAGTGTCGGAATAAAAGGTGCATCCCATTTTTCATTATTCATTTCCCTTAGGGATAAGCCATACATATTAAGAATCCCGGCACGTCCAGCCAAGCTTTCGGACACATTCCGCATTAATGCAAAAGGCTGGGAGCCAGTCAGGAAATACTGCCCCTTTTTTTTGCTCTTGTCCAAAGACATTTTAAGATATGGGAATATATCGGGTGCATACTGGACTTCATCAATAAACAAAGGCGGCGGATTTATGTCAATGAATTTTTCGGTGTCCTGTTTTGCCATTTTAAGTATCATTTTGTCATCAAGAGCAATCTTTTGGATTTCCGGCAAAGCATTTTCAATAAGGGTAGTTTTGCCGACCTGCCTTGCCCCAGTGACAATGACTGCACCTGTCCATTTTTTCTGTTCATCAAAAGCTTTTTTGATATGCCTTTCAATATACATTGCTCTGCTCCTTCCACGGCCTTTTTATGCAAAAATAAAGTGTAAGTTTAAAATAGCATAAAAAAATGGGATTGTCAACGATAAATAGAAGTTAATCAGCTTTGATGTACCGATTACCCAAACAATTCCCTCTTTCGCTCGATCATTTCCTCAATCCGGCTAATGTATTGGTCAACTTCTTTCAAATTGCCACATCTTTTGACGTGGCAATTTTGGGTACGTCTTTTGACGTGGCAATTTTTGTTGGCACATCTTTTAACGTGGCAATTTTGGGCACATCTTTTGACGTGGCAATTTTCGCTGTCATGGCTCTTGACGTGGCAATTTTCGCTGTCATGGCTCTTGCCGCTACAATTTTCGGCAAAAACCCGCTTGCTTACGCTTCCTGCACCCAGAGCGGCAATGGTCTGAACTTCTTCCATCATCAAAATATTGTATAGGCCATGAAAGCCGGGGGCTGCGTAACCTACATTTTCAAAATTCCCGGCCGTATTTTTCTGGCGATAAAGATAATAAGGAGACATTCCTAATGCGTCTGCGCAATTAGAAGCTGCTTTCATAATTTCGATTGTATTATTTAGCTGGCCAACGCCGTTTTCATTGACCCATTCAGTCAATTTAGAGGCACGTTTTACCGAAAGGGAATGAACCGTCAGGCTATCGGGCTTAAAATTCTTGATTGCCGTTAATGTTTCATTCACCTCATCAATCGATTCCCCCGGAAGCCCCAAGATTATGTCCATGTTTATATTCGTAAAACCAAGCTCGCGGGCAAGGTAAAAAGCGTCATGAACCTGTGATGGCGTATGATTCCGCCCAATCCGCTTAAGGGTTTTTTCATTCATCGTCTGGGGATTGATTGAGATCCGGTTTACATAATTTTCTTTCATTACCTTAAGCTTCTCAAAAGTAATGCTGTCCGGCCGCCCTGCCTCAACCGTAAATTCTTTTAAATGGGTAAAATCAAAGCTCTCTTTTAGCTTTTTTAGCAAACTCTCCAGCATATCATCAGATAAGGTTGTGGGCGTTCCGCCGCCAATATAAATCGTCAGCAGACGTTTGTCCCCAAACTGCCCGGCGATAAAATCAATTTCCTTATCTAGAGAAGCCAAATATTTAGAAACTATATCTTTATATTTTTCGATTGGGTATGAGGTAAAAGAGCAATAAAGGCAGGTCGTTGGGCAAAAAGGAATGGAGATATAAAGGCTATAGCTATTTTCCAAATCAATGCCGGTTAAGATCTCCCACTCTTTTTTTGCAATTGAAAGCGCAAGGCGGGCTTTTTCTTCACTGCAAAAATAAACATCAAACATCTTACGGATGATTTCATCTTCACCATAACCTTTGGCAAGTAAATCCATCGGGATTTTGACCGGGCGGATTCCGGTTAATGCCCCCCAGGGCAGGGTTATTTTCGTATGCGAAGAAAGGCAGCAATATAAAAGCTGTTTTAAGGCGTTTTTTATTTCGAGGCGGTTTTGGGCTTCGCCAATGTCAATCCCGGTGACCTCTGGCGCGTTTTCACTGGAATAAAGCATGATTAAAATCCGGTCATATGAAGCCGGATTTATTCCGTTAAAATAGATATTGATGTCTGGAAAGCCAGGCGCAGAGCTGATTTCTTCTTTTCCTGCGTCCGCGCCAAGATATATTTTTATTTCTGCCGCCGGATAAAAAGCCTTAACCAAAGAATAAATATCGGTTTCGAAATCATTTTGATTGGTGGTGACAACAAGCACTTTAAACCGCTCCTTTTATCTTGCGAATGGATTATATTGCTTTTCATTTCCGATGGTGGTCGGCTCGCCATGACCGGGGTAAACTTTCGTCTCATCGGGCAGGGTAAAGAGTTTTTCGCGGATGGATTTGACCAAGGTATTCATGTTTCCGGTCGGCAGGTCAGTCCTGCCAACTGACTCCTCGAATAAAGTATCGCCGCTAAAAAGAATGCCCTCATCGGCCAAATAATAACACGCGCTGCCAACCGTATGGCCGGGAGTCGCAATAACCCTAAGATTCATTCCGGCAAGGTTAATTTCATCGCCGTCATTTATGTATTCGTCGGCTGCTACCGTGCATGGATTGCCAATCGCGGCGGAAGCATTTTTAACGCGGTCTTCACATACTTCTTTTTCGGCACAATAAGCATAAATTTTTGCCCCTGACAAGTCACGCAGCTTATTCGCGCCTAAAATATGGTCAAAATGGCCGTGGGTCAAGAAAATTCCGGCGATTTTTTGCCCCTTGTCCTTAAGTTTTTCAAAGATGTATTCGCCCCGGTCGGCTGGGTCAAAAACAATTGCTTCGCTCCCGCTTTCGTTCTCTAAAAAGTAGCAATTGGTTTGCGCAAGCCCCAGAACTAATTTGCTGATTTTATTCATACGTTTCCTCCAAGGTAAGGAAGGCAAAAATTACTCGTAGTGTGACCTTGGCCGCCTTCTACCCATAATAATGTTTTTATTTTAATGCCAATAACCGCTTGCGGTTATTTTTAGGACACAGTCACCAACCAACTAAAGTTGGCAAGAGTTGTTTTTACCTGACTGACTTCAAAACAAATAAATGAATCAGACCCCTTAACTCATCGTCCTCTCAATATCAACCACGCTTTTAATGCCCCGGATTTTTTCTATTATCATGCTAAGCTCTTCGCGATTCTTGACTTCAAAAGCCATATCCATAATCGCCATGTTTTGCTTGTTTATCCGGATATTGACCGCCGTCAGCGAGATTTTTTTCTCCGCCATCGTCTTGCTGATATCGGCCAAAAGCCCGGCCCGGTTATCGGCAAAAATTTTTATTTCGGCAATATATTTTTCGTTGATATTGCTTTCCGCGTCCTGCTGCCACTCCGCTTCAATCATCCGTTCCCGCTCAAGCTCAGGCAGACTGATAATATTAATGCAATCATTCCGATGGACCGATACCCCGCGTCCCCTGGTCACAAAGCCTATTATCTCATCACCCGGAAGCGGCGAACAGCATTTGGCAAAACGCACCGCCACATCAGCAACCCCCTTAACGATGATTCCGCCGTGGCTCTTAAGACGCTCGGACTTAGCCGGGCTGATATTATCCTTTAGCTGTTCGGCTATTTCTTCGTTTGATTTTGCTTCGTGGTTTTTCTCATATGTCTCAAGCAGGCGGTTGATGATCTGGCCTTCCTTTACCCCGCCATGGCCAACCGCGGCAAGCACCGAATCCCAGTCGCGGAAGCCGTACTTTTTAAACACAGTCTCAAGGTAATCCGGTTTGATTAAATCATTTATATTGATTCCGCGTGTTTTGCAGTATTGGCCTAACAGCTCCTTGCCGCGGACAATGTTTTCAACTTTAAACTGACTTTTGAACCATTGCTGGATTTTGTTTCTTGCCTGGGCGCTTTTGACGACATTCAGCCAATCCCTGCTTGGTCCGGGGGAATTTTGCGAAGTCATTATCTCGATCCGGTCGCCATTTTTGATTTGATATTCTTTTGTTTCCAGCTTGCCGTTTACCCTTGCCCCAACCATTTTGTTGCCAACGGCACTATGGATAAGATAAGCAAAATCAATCGGCGTTGAACCTGCCGGCAAGTTTTTTACGTCCCCGGCCGGAGTAAAACAATAAACCATATCGGAAAACATATTTAAGTCATCTTTAATGGAATCAAGAAATTCCTTGTTATCCGACATCTCCTGCTGCCATTCCAGTATTTGGCGAAGCCATTGTAATTTTTCCTCTTCGGCGGTATCGGTTTTTTTCCCATCAGAGGCAACCTTGTATTTCCAATGGGCGGTGATTCCGTATTCCGCTTCCTTGTGCATTTCGTGGGTACGGATTTGGATTTCAAAGGGCTGGCTTCCCGCGCCAAACAAGGTGGTATGAAGTGAGCGGTAAGAATTTGGCCTTGGCACAGAAATAAAATCCTTAAACCGCCCGGGCATTGGTTTAAAAACTTCATGGATAATGCCCAGCGCAGCATAACAGTCAGCGACAGTATCAACCAATATCCTGACGGCATATAAGTCATAAAGATCACTTAAGCTTTTGCCTTGGTTTTTCATTTTTTTATAAATGCTGAAATAGTGCTTGACGCGGCCATCAATATTTGCTTTGATTCCGGCATTTTTTAAGTTTTCGGTAATTTCATCAACAATTGACTGGACAAATTTCTCCCTTGTGCTTTTGCAAGCCTTTATTTCACTTAGCAAATCATTATAGGCATCCGGCTCAAGGTATTTTAGTGAAAGGTCGTCAAGCTCTACTTTTATTCTGGAAATCCCCAGCCGCTCGGCGATTGGCGCATAAATTTCCAAGGTCTCACGGGCAATGCGTTGCTGGCTTTCTGGGCTTTGGTGTTTTAGCGTCCGCATATTGTGCAAGCGGTCAACCAGCTTAATCAAAATGACCCGGATATCTTTTGCCATCGCCAGAAACATTTTGCGCAGATTTTCCGCTTGGATTTCCATGCGTCCGGTTTCCTTGTCGTCATCGCGGTCAGGGGGCAGAATGATGTTTTGGAGCTTCGTCATTCCCTCAACTATTGAAGCTACTTCTTTGCCAAATTCGTCAGTCAGGGCTTCAACGGTCAAATCCGTGTCTTCAATCACATCATGCAACAGCCCGGCGGCAATGCTTTCTTTATCAAGTTCCATTTCCGCAAGGATATTCGCAACGTATAAAGGGTGGATAATATAGGGTTCGCGTGATTTGCGTTTCTGGTCAAAGTGGGCATTATGGGCAAACTGGTAGGCTTTTTCGATTAGGGATAAATCAGAAGAGGGGTGGTATTTGAGGACACGCGAAATCAGCTCCTGATAAAGCTCATCGGGGCTTTTAAATTCGGCAATTTCATCAATCCGCCCATCATCAATAATTACTTCCTGTTTTTCATCTTGGTTATTTATGCCTTCGCTCCTCAATATAGCGTTAAAAATACGCTTGCCTCAAATAATAACGTAATTATAGACTTATATTAAAGGGAAGTCAATATTTTTTGTATTTCCGCGCGTTTGGGAGTGTCTCCAAGAGAAACTCCGCGCGTTTGAAAGCTGCCGATTCAACGTCCGACTCGCTTTCGCTTCGAGAATACTCCGCGCGTTAAATCCGCGCGTTTGAGAGTGTCAATTCATCGTCCGACTCGCTTTCGCTCCGAGAACTCCGCGCATTAAATCCGCGCGTTTGAGAGTGTCGATTCACCGTCCGACTCGCTTTCGCTCCGAGAATTACTCCGCGCGTTAAATCCGCGCGTTTGAGAGCTGCCGATTCAACGTCCGACACGCTTTCGCTCCGAGAGAGACGTAACGGCCACTAAGGCGTCACAATACGCCGCCTAAGTGCCGACGTCTCTCAAGGGTCGGTCTTATGAATCGCACTCTCTATCGCACGATGAAGAGCTTGGACGTGTCATTGCGGACTTGCTCCGCAATCCCGCTAGGCTTGAAATGCTTACTCTATGATTTAGCTAAACCCAAAAAGCCCATCTAACATCGAATTTATCAATGAATCTAATGGTACAAGGACTGTAATTTGTGGGTTGCATTGGACTAACTGTAATACTTTCAAACTGCATAACTGAATAGGCGTTTTTTAAGTCATCCTCATTGGTAAAACGGACACAAAGCTGGTATCCACCCGGCTTAGAAATCCCATCATTATCTCCAAAATCGTTTAACATAAGCAACTCATCGTGAATCACAATTTCAGCGTGAACAACAAGATGTGAATCAGAATCCTCTAAGAGTGTTTTTACGGTGGCATTCAAAGCACTCTTATACATTTCTATAGCCTCTTTACTGTTACCATTTAAGTAAATATGTGTTGTCAGCATAATCATCTCCTGCATAATAATAAATTTCATACCGCAATGGCATAATGCAAAACTTAATCGTGCGATAGAGAGTGCAATTCATAAGACCGACCCTTGAGAGACGTTGGCACTTAGGCGGCGTATTATGACGCCTTAGTGGCCGTTACGTCTCTCTCGGAGCGAAAGCGCGTCGGGCGATGAATTGACACTCTCGAACGCGCGGATTTAATGCGCGGAGTTCTCGGAGCGAAAGCGTGTCGGGCGGTGAATCGACACTCTCAAACGCGCGGATTTAACGCGCGGGATTGCGACTTGGACTCAAAAAGCTTTACATAAATTCCGCCCTTTAGAAGCAACTCGTCATGCGTCCCACATTCGCCAATCCGCCCGCCATCCATGACCACAATCATGTCCGCGCCAATGATATTGTTAAGATTGTGGGTCGTAATCAAGACAGTATGGTCACTTTTCAGCTCCGCAATTGTTTCCATGATTCCGCGTTCGCTTTCTGGGTCAAGCGCAGAAGTCGCCTCGTCAAAAACCAAAACCGGGGCTTTCCGGCACAAAGCGCGGGCAATCGCAAGACGCTGCTTTTGGCCGCCGGACAGGCTTGCCCCATTTTCACCGCAAGACGTTTGATAACCATCAGCTAGCTCCATGATAAAGTCGTGGGCAAAAGCGCGTTTTGCCGCTTCTTTTATTTGCTCATCAGTTGCCTTGCCGTTAAAACCCAAGCTGATATTTTCGGCAATGCTCATGTTAAACAATTTACAGCTTTGGTCAACATAAGCAAAATGGCTGCGCCATTCCTTTAAATCACTTTGGTTAAACGCCAAATCGCCAATCCCCATCGCCGGAAAATCACGCTCGTACATTCCGATTATCACGCGGAGCAAAGTCGATTTTCCGCTTCCCGACTCCCCGACAAAAGCAACCATTTTATTTTCTGCGATGGAAAGAGTAAGGCCGTCTAAGGCTTTCCTTTCTGCATCTTTGTAGGAAAAATTAAGATTAGTTAGCTCTATTTTGTATTTCTTGTTCCATTTTGCGCTAGCAGGAGAAAGCTCATTTCCTGAATTTGAGGCCAGCTTAGCTTGATCAATAACATCAAAAAGCCGCTTCGCCGCAACAAGCGGCGGGTGAAGCCCGGCAAAAGAAGCACCCATCTGGCCCATTGCGCCGCAAATTGCCTCGGCAAGGGGAAATATCATCATGACAAGGGCAAATTCAATTTCCCCAATGACAACCATATAACCGCCAACAGCAAAAACAAAAACCAAAGTCAGCCAGCCTTGGACCGTCCCTAGCAAATCCTGGCACATACCAATTAAAGCCTGTTTGAAAGCAAGTTTCTTTAATTTTCCGCTTTCATGGTCAAATTGGATAAGTGAACGCTCCTGGCGATTGTAAGCCCTAATCGTAAGCGCCCCGGAAAAGATATTGGAAAGGGCTTTTACCGAATCGGCATTGGCGGAAAGCTGCGCCTTGCCAAGCCGGGCTAAAGGGCGGGCAAAACGCGATTGGGCAAAGAAAATAAGTGTCCCGATTGCTAAAGCCCCAAGCCCCATGCGCCAATCGATGGAAAAAATAATCGGAGCCGAAACCAAGGCGGCCAGCACATTTTGCAGAAAAGGCGCAAGAGCGTCATCAAAAACGCCCGTTGAACTTTCAATATCCATGTTAAGAGCGGCAATCCCCTCACCGGAATGCTTCTGGCTTTCGATGTTTGCTTTAATAAATGACTTAAACAAGTCAATGCTTAAGTCTCTTCTTATGTAATTGACATTGACAATATAAAAATAAGTTCCGATCCCAACCACCACCACAACGAAAAGAAGCATCATCACCATCAGAAAAATGGCCTCAAATACCCCGGATAAATTAAAAGCAAGAATCGCCGCCGTTACTCCGCCAAGAAAAATGCTGTTCATGACCGGAAATAAAAACTGCTGGCTGCAATATAGAAAAATGCCTAATGAATAACCCAGCTTATATGGCTTTGCATAAGTAAACATTCTGAAAAAATACTGCCTTTCAGTCATCTGTTAATCTCCTTTTAAGTTTTAGCTTTTTTGGTATAAATTTGCATAAACGCTGCTTTCCTTTATTAATTCATCATGAGTCCCCTTAGCTACGATTTTGCCTTTTTCCATGACGAAAATCAAATCACAAAAATCAATTGCCTTAGGCCGATGGGCAACCATGACGACCGTTTTTTCCTTCGCCAGATTAGAAAAGCTTTGCAAAACTAAAGCTTCGGTCGCCGGGTCAAGTGCCGAAGTTGCTTCGTCAAACAAGATGACCGGGGCATCACGATAAAATGCCCGTGCCAAGGCCAGACGCTGTTTTTGGCCGCCGGACACATTTTCAGCCGCTTCATTAAGCACTGCGTCAAATCCTAAGGGGAGCGATTCAATAAATTCCAAAATGCCCGCGTTACGACAAGCCTTTTTAAGCCGCGGTAAATCGGTAATAGTCGATTCGCCTGTGATATTGCCCAAAATGGATTCCGGGAAAAGATAACTGTCCTGCGGTACATATGCGTAAGCTTCACTAAAGTCCATGCCCATTACCGATATTTCCCCATTAGCGGGGGGATAAAGCCCCAAAAGTAACTTAAGGACCGTGCTTTTCCCGCTTCCGCTGCCGCCAACAAATGCAACCCGCGAGCCTTTTTTTATTTCAAAAGACACATCATCAAGGGCAAGGACTGGTTCATTATTTTCTGTCTCTGAAATTTTGCTTGCGTAGGAAAAGCTGACATGGCAAAAAGATAGTAAACTATCTTTGGACAGTATACTATCCTTGGACAGAAAAACGTCTTTGGACATAAAGCTATCTTCGGATTGGAAGCCATCGTTCCCGCTGGCCGTGAGTGCCTTTATGTCTTCTTTGTCTAAAGCCATATGTTCTTTAAGGCGGATCGCCCCGGCTTCCGCCCTCTTAACTTGATTTTGGCGTTGTGAAAGCATCATCAGCCAGTTGCCAGCCTCCCCGGCCAGGGTGAGGAACGCAAGCCATTCGCCAATATTCATCGTTCCGGAAATAACTAAGGATGCCGAGACGGCAATAATAATAAGAAGCGGGCTCATCGAAGCAATAATTCCGGCAAGAATTAAAAACAAAAAAGACCGGGCCGCATTTTTGGTGGCCGTAATTAATTCAGCAAAAGCTTTAGTTAAACGCTCAACCATGATTTCTTCTAATGAATAGGCAATTACAGTTGATGTGTTTTGGAAAGAATCATTGGCAAGCTCATTTATGGCTGCTTTTTTTTCAAGGGATATTTGCTCCTTTTTCTGGATCGGCGTGGCAATTATCACTTGGATAATGACCAAAACCGGGAATGAAGCAAAGAAAATCAGCGTCAGCCACCAATTAATGTATATCATATAAACAAACGTTACCAGCAAAATAATAAAATCGGCAATCATGCGGATTCCGCCGTTTGAAACCAGCTCAACCGAAAGCGGAAGGTCGTTTTGGAAAATTGACAGCGATTCGCCGCTTTTTGCACCCTCATAAGCGGAAAAAGGTTTCTCAAGAAAATATCTGGCAAAATTGTCACGGAAACGATAGCCGGACTTTCCGGCAAAGCGGCCAAGCAAAAGAGCCGAGACCGCCGAGGCGATGGCACGGATAACCATCAAAATCGTAATCAGGGCAAAAAAGCGGAGCAAGACCCCCATATCCATATTGATTGCTGCTTGCCCCATGTCGCCTGTCAGGCGGGTCATCAGGACACTTGCAACTGCGGCTATAAAAATCATCAGCAAAAAGAAAAACAAGAATCCTTTATAGCGAATTTGGTGTTTCGCTAAGGTTTTGAACATCAGGCCCATTTAATCTCCTTAATTATGTACTTAATGCGGTAGTGTCTTATTAATTATAGGGTTAATCTTGAGTGATTTCAAGAGAGGAAAAAGGTTCATAATTTATTAATAAAATATATTTCTATTAATACTTAAAAGTAATTTTATTATTTTTATAGCTTTTCTCCCTTAAATAAAAATTTAGTTGAGTATTCAAATAATGCCATGAATAAGATAATAAAAATTCCGGCGATAATGAAATAGCTTGTTACGCTGTATTTTTCCAGATATACTCCTGCAACAAATGTGCCGATTGGGATGCTGCTTTCATTGACCAAGCTAATTATTGACATCATTTTTCCCATATTCTCTTTGCTTGTATTGGTATGGATAATGCTTATGCTTGGGTTTGTAATTAATGAAATGCCAATGCCATATATTAAAGCAATAAAGATGGCTATTAACATTAAACTATTGAATCCAAACAAAAGAAACGATATTCCGAGCAAATAAAAGCCAATCCTAATAATAGCCCAATAATTATCAAGCGATTTCAATTTTGCGAAGAGAACAGTTACAATAAGTGTTCCGATAAGAATAGCTATATTTAAGATAGCCTGCCCTTTACTCCCATTTTTCAGAATATTACTACAGTAGTTTAATGTCAAAAGCCCAATCGGGCCAATAAACAAATTTACAAAAGTTGCCGCAATTATTGTTTTTAAAATAATTATGCTCTGCCTGATTTCTTTGAATGTCCCTAAGAAGCTTACTAATATATTTTTTACTGAAAGTTTTGCTTTTTTATAAATAGCAAAATTACTTTCAAACTGCATTGTCATAATAATTAAAGTACATAGAATAAAGATTAATGAATCAATGATTAATGATATATGAACTCCGAAAGTTGATATTACGAATCCAGCGATTGACATCCCGGCTAACTGGGCAATTATTTTTCCGGTGCTTAGGTATGAATTACCTCTTAATATCTGGTTTTTTTCAAGAAGAAAAGCCGGAAGCGCTCTTCGGGCCGGGGTTGATAAAATTTCCATTGTGGAAATTATGAAAGTTGAGATCAGCAAAATCAGAAAATTGATTGATTGCAGTAAATATAGAATAATCAAGCCAATAATAATAATGCCTCTTGTAATATCAGATATAATAAGCAACTTTTTCTTGTCATATTTGTCAGCAATTTCACCAGCAAATAATCCAAAAACCAACGATGGCAAACCATTAAAAGCCGCAACTATGCCTGTTAGGGCGGCGGAATCAGTAACAGTATAAGCGAGCCACAAATATGTAAAAAAATTAATTGTATCGCCAAATTTGTATATTACAGTATAGAAAAAGAACTTAATATAATTTGAATTGATTTGCATACGTTAATGGGCGTAACGCTTGGCTATGTAAACTCCAAAGCGGGGCCCTTAAGAGCGGGCCCCGGCTTGGATGTTATGCAATCTGCCAAATTTAATTAAGCGTTACATCATTCCCCCCATTCCGCCTCCTGGCGGCATCATTGGGGTTTCTTCTTTGATATTGGCAACAACTGATTCGGTTGTTAATAAAGTCGAAGCAACACTTGTTGCGTTTTGGAGAGCTGAACGGGTCACTTTTGCCGGGTCAAGGATTCCGGCGGTAACCATGTCAACATATTCATCTTTCATTACATCATAACCGATTCCGGCTTTGGATTCGATAACTTTATTAACGATAACTTCACCAACTAAGCCGGCATTAGCCGCGATATAATAAAGCGGTGCTTCAAGGGCTTTAAGGATTAACTGGGCCCCGGTTTTTTCATCACCCTCAAGGGTATCAATGAGCTTTAGCACATCTTTTGAAGCATGGATATAAGCTGAACCGCCTCCGGCGATAATGCCTTCCTCGACTGCGGCGCGAGTGGCGGCAAGAGCGTCTTCCATTCTAAGTTTTGCTTCTTTCATTTCGGTTTCAGTAGCTGCGCCAACGCGGATAACTGCTACGCCGCCGGATAATTTTGCCAATCTTTCCTGTAATTTTTCTTTGTCAAAATCAGAGGTTGTTTCGTCAATCTGCGCCTTAATCTGATTAATTCTGGCTGCAATTGCCGCTTTGTCGCCCTCACCGTCAACAATGACTGTATTTTCTTTTTGGACTTTTACTGATTTTGCCCGGCCTAATTGCTCTAGGGTGGCTTCTTTTAAGTCAAGGCCAACTTCTTCGCTAATGACCTGTCCGCCTGTAAGAATCGCAATATCTTCAAGCATTGCTTTGCGGCGATCGCCATAACCGGGTGCTTTAACCGCAACAACGTTAAATGTTCCGCGCAGCTTGTTAACGATTAAGGTCGTTAATGCTTCGCCCTCAATGTCTTCCGCAACGATGACAAGTTTTGCCCCGGATTGGACCACTTGCTCAAGCAATGGCAAGATTTCTTGGATGCTGCTGATTTTCTTGTCGGTTAAAAGGATATAAGGATTTTCTAAGATTGCTTCCATTTTATCCATGTCGGTTGCCATGTAAGCTGAAATATAACCGCGGTCAAACTGCATTCCTTCGACTAAGTCAAGTTCGGTGAGCATTGTTTTTGATTCTTCAATCGTGATAACGCCGTCATTTGATACTTTTTCCATTGCGTCAGCAACCAAAGTCCCAACTTCGTCATCATCAGCGGAAATAGCTGCGACGCGGGCGATTTGCTCTTTGCCTTGCAGGGCTGAACTCATTTTTGCAATGGACTCAACCGCGACATCAGTTGCTTTTTTCATTCCTCTGCGTAAAATCATCGGATTTGCCCCGGCGGCCAGGTTTTTCATTCCGCCTTTAATCATCGCCTGGGCAAGGACGGTCGCCGTTGTTGTGCCGTCACCCGCAACGTCGTTGGTTTTCGTAGCAACTTCTTTAACAAGCTGGGCTCCCATATTTTCAAAAGCATTTTCCAGCTCAATTTCCTTTGCAATCGTCACGCCGTCATTTGTGATGAGGGGCGAGCCATAGGACTTGTCCAAAACTACATTACGGCCTTTCGGGCCAAGGGTTGTGCTGATCGTATCAGCTAATTGGTTTACACCTGATTCCAGTGCGGCACGTGCTTCCGCGCCATGTTTTAGTTCCTTTGCCATCTCGACAATTCTCCTTTTTGATTTGATGTGTGTACCCGAATCGTTATCGGGGTCCTGAAGCGTTCGTTTTTTTGCTTCACTTTGTTACGGCTAAAATATCATTCTGCTTTACAATAATGTATTCTTCTTCGTCAATCTTGACTTCTGTTCCGGAATACTTGGAATAGATGACATGGTCACCTGCTTTTACTTCCATTGTGATTACTTTTCCGTCAACTGTTCCGCCGGGGCCGACAGCGATTACCTCTGCCTGCTGGGGTTTTTCCTTGCTCTGTCCGGGTAAGACAATTCCCGATTTGGTTGTTTCTTCAGCAACCAACTGCTTTAAGACAACTCTGTCTCCTAATGGTACTAGCTTCATTGTAATCCTCCTTTAGATTTTTGTTTCACTAATTGTCCATTGTGTTAGCACTCTAAGTGGACGAGTGCCAATTCCATTTTATATATTATCCCCTATTCAAAATAAAATCAAGGGGGATTTAGAATTTTTATTATTTTTATAGTTTTTTTAGAAATAGGGGTTGGGCAATAGGGGGTAAAAAGCGGTAAATTTTGTTGTCGTTTTCTTTCGTTTATGGTATAATGTGATTAGATGTGAGGTACATAGTGAAAAGAAAATTATTAGGATTATTATTGGCTTTAAGCTTTAGTTTGATGGCTTCTGCTTGCCTTAGTGAGGAATGGTGGGACGAACTTCTTGCCGAAGAAGATGATGTTGTTGAAACGGTTGGAACACTTGTCCCAGCCCAGGATTTTGCCGCAGATGATGGGCTTACCCCAACCCGCCCAAGCGGAAGGGACCCCGGCTTTACCCCGGCCGAGCCTAGTTTTCATACCGAAAGCCCGCTGATTGCGATGATTGAAGTTAATCAATCGCTTAGTTATGGCTTTGATACCGACAACGGTACTTTCTATTTAATGGAAGATTTTGCCGCCGGAAAAGAAACGGCAGTTTTTATTAGCTTTACCGAGCCTGTCACATATAATCATGCTTTGCTTTCGATTGCTGTTGACGGTGATGTGATTGCCGAGCTTTTGCCAGCAAACATGGTTGATAACAGGACCATGTTATTCCAGCCTAAGAGCATGGCAGAGGTAAATCATTGGCCGGATGGCGTTTATACTTTTACTTTTTCGATGGACGGGCATGAGGCCGAACGGGTCACGAATTTTTACAAGACCATGCCGATGAAAATACTAGCAGTCCCAATTCTCGCCAATTACTCCGGGCGGACGGTCGGCGTAAGAGATGACTGGAAATCGGGCGGCGTGATGCTTGGTGCCACTTTCCCCATCGCCAAGGCCGAAACGGAGTATATCCTCGGCCCTGAGCTTGACCTTTCCGCCCAAAAATATGACCTTAATACTGATGCCGGGCTTTATAATGTCTGGAAAGCGCTTGCCGATCTCCAAACGCGGAGCAATGATTATACATTAATCGTTGGTTTTATCCATGACGCGGCTGATTATGGCACGATCCTTGGTTATACCTTTGGTTCTCCGGCAACTGTTGTTGTTGAATCCGAGCCAGATATGCTGGCAACCGTTGTCCATGAAATTGCCCATTGCTACAATATCGGTGATGAATATGAGGGCGGCCATCTAAACATCAATCTCAACTCGCCGCCTTATCGAATGCAAGGTTATTGCATTAATACCAACAAGCGCGTCGTGGGAATGAAAGAAGCTGTTGTCGGCGGGGAAAAATTCGGCCTGCCCGGAACAGGTTCAGTCATCTACGAGGAGCAGCGGCCATATTGGGTCGAGGGGCGGACAATGATGGGGCAAAGCACCAGCTATATGGGGGCTGGAAGCGGTTATGATTCCTATACGATGTGGACATCATCAGAAACATGGAACCATCTGTTCCGGACTTTTGCCGGATTTCCCGGCACAGAGGGAGCGGTCAGGGATTTTACGGCGGGCTGGTTTGATGATGATGGCGATGATTTTAGCTTTTTGGATTGGCTATATGCCGATGACGACGATGTTGGCGGCTTTGATTTTTGGGATTGGCTGTTTGGCGATGATGATTACGAAGATGAAGATGATTATTACGATTATTATGATGACTATAGTTATGGCGGAACATATGACAATGCCGATTACTGGGGGCAATGCCCCGAATGTTATGGCGGGATTTATGACCCCTATTATTATGCGCAATGCTGGTCGTGCTGTTATTATGTAAGTGTGGACAGCCACAACTCCAGCTGCGCAAACTGCGGCGTTTCCTTATACCTTGATGAATTTTCGATTTTTTATATCGAATGCACGATGTGCGACAGCTTGATTTGGGAATATGAGCTTTATGATTTTAATAGCAAACGCTTGGTTTCAAAGACTACAAGTACAGTTAAAGCCATTGACATTACCGGGCATATTGACAGCCAAGGGAACTTTTTTGCCTCGCCTTGGTATACTTATGAAACCGAAAGGGGAAACCTTGCCGCAAGCAGGAACGGTGAGTATGGTGTCTATTTTTATGATGATAAAGGAGACCTACTTTCCCTTTCTTTATTTAACCTAAATTCACGCGGCCAAATAATCCGCCGCGAGGGGGCAAGACAGGGAATGAGTAAGATTCCGGTTAATGTAACCGTTTTTTTCCCCGATAATGCCGCCCGGATTGTCTTTATGCAAGGGGAAAAAATTCTTTATGAGCGGATTGTTTCTAATAATAATCCCACCGTCAATTTTACCGGGCTTCGTGATGACCAGCTTTTATCCAATCAGACGACCTTAACTTGGGAAGCAAGCGGGGCAGGAAATGACGAGCTTTATTTTGAGATTTGGTACTGCCCGGCCGAGGACGAATACCATAATATCGCGACGGATATAACGGGACGCTCACTTGAGGTGGATTTATCCGCATACCCCGGCACGGACGAGGGCTATTTTTATATTTATGCGACTGACGGCGTCAGGACGGGCGAAAATGACAGCCCGTGGATAAGAGTTCCTTTTAAAGCCCCTGATTTTATCACCGTTTCACCGATTGGCATTCCCGAAAGCAAAATTACCGGGGAAATACTGCTTGACCTTGATATTTATGATATGCAGGACGGCTGGCTTTGTGATGATGATGTCGTCTGGACGCTTGACGGAAGAGAATTTATGACCGGGAGCGTCCTTTGGGTCTGGCCATATGAAGTTGCTCCGGGGACGCACGTCTTTACCTGTACCGCAACTAACTCCGCCGGATTAAGTACCAGCAGGGATTTCACGTTCCGCATTTTAAATGATGAATCCGACTTGCCAAATGACTGGTCGCAAAGTGATATTGTTGAAGCTTTAACCAACGGCTTTGTTGTTCCGCTTAACCGGATTGATGGCCCGATTACAAGAGGGCAATTCGCCTCAATCATGACTGTTTTATATGGTTATGTATCAGAACTTGAAGACCCATACCCTGATTATGAAGAGGGGGTTGTGACTGATTGCGGGCAGGATGACTATGAGCAGTTCGTCATGGTCTGGTTAGGCGTGATGGATGCGCCGTCCGGCAGATTCAGGCCAAACCGGGAGCTTACCGAAGCGGAAGCCCTTAAGATAATGTACCGGGTGGTTGCCTTAGCTGACCCAGATTTGCTTGATGATGAAGACGATATTTCCGAAATAGCCGCCTTGTTTTCAGAACTCGGCATCATCAATGACAGGGCAGAAAACACTTTCCGCCAAAACCAAAACCTCACCAACAGGCTTGCCCTAGTGCGGCTAAATCGCCTTTTTGCAGCGATATTCGAATAGCTTTGTGGAATGATTTGCGTAACTAAGTAAGGAAGAAAATGTTTCTCGCAGTTGCCTTGCCCGCCTTCTACCCAAATGTAATTTTTATTTTACACTCATTAGGGCACAGCAATGGAGAGATTATTAGTAAACTAAGTAAGGAAGAAAATGTTTCTCGCAGTTGCCTTGCCCGCCTTCTACCCAGATGTAATTTTTATTTTACACTCATTAGGGCACAGCAACGAAGAGATCATTTTCTGACTTACGAAGTAAGTCATACTTACGTATTAAGTCATACTTACGTTAAAAAAGAAAGAGAGTCCAAAATATGCCAACAAAATACACCAACCCAATCCTCAAAGGCTTTTACCCCGACCCCAGCGTCTGCCGCAAAGGCGATGACTACTACATGGTCACAAGCTCGTTCGAATTTTTCCCCGGTGTCCCCATTTTCCACTCAAAAGACATGGTCAACTGGACACAAATCGGCCATTGCCTTAACAGGGAAAGCCAGCTTCCCCTCCATAATGTCCGCTACTCAATGGGAATCTTCGCCCCCACGATCCGTTACCATGAAAAAAAAGACCGCTTTTATATGGTCACCACCAACATCACCAAAATCGGGAACTTCTTCGTTTATGCCGACGACCCGGCCGGGGAATGGTCAGAACCGATCTTGATTGACCAAGGCGGAATTGACCCCTCTTTCTTTTTTGAAGATGATGGGACAGCCCATTTTATCTCTAATGCTTATGAGGGAGACGACCCAACGACTGGCTTTCTGATGGGCCCGATTGATTTGGAAACCGGGAAATTCCTGGAAAGCCCTTGCCCGGTATGGGGCGGAATCGGTGAAAGCGCCCCGGAAGCACCGCATATTTATAAAGCCAATGGCTGGTATTACCAGATGATTGCCGAGGGCGGGACTGAACTTGGCCACATGGAAACCATCGCCCGTAGCCGCAGCCTTTACGGCCCATACGAAGCTTGCCCTTTTAATCCGATTTTGACCCACCGCCACCGCAAAAACCATGAAATCCAAGCAACCGGACACGCCGATCTGATTAAAGACCATCATGGCGATTGGTGGGCTGTTTTCTTGGCCTACCGTGAAACGCACCCTTATTTCCATCACCTTGGACGGGAGACTTTTTTAGCCCCGGTTGAATGGAAAGATGAATGGCCGCTAATAAATGGCGGACGCGCAATCGAATTCCAGATGAGAGTTGAGACAAATGCGGTTACTAAGCAATCACGTGAAAATAGTTTCGTAACTAACTTCACAAAAGGGTTAGAATTACCGTTTGTCCATTTACGAAATCCTTATCCTGGTGATTACAGGTTTACCAAAAAAGGTTTAACGTTAAACGGCAATAGTTTTACCCTTTTTGATGAGGATAGCCCGGCCTTTCTTGGCTTCCGGCAAAAGGATTTTTACACCTGGCTCGAAGTTGATTTTTCTTTTTTCCCCACGGTAAATGGTGATGAAGCCGGAGTGACGGTTTTTTATAAGCATGATGCCCATATGGATGTTTTCATCAGGCGCGATAATGGACAAAACTATCTTTGCTTGCGGAAAGCAGTTGGCGATATTGTTCACATGAGTGCATATGTACCAGTTTTGACCGATGAAATTATGACTGTAACTATTACTTCGGATAAGTTAAAGTATTATTTTTACGCAAATATAGATGACGCAGAGATTTATCTTGGCGAGGGTTTAACCCGTTATGTTGCGACCGAGAGCCACGAACTGGGCTTTACCGGGACTTTTTATGCGCTATATGCCACCGGAAACGGAAAAAAAGCATCAGCCAAAGCCCTTTTTAGCAGGTTTTGTTACAGACCTGCCCTCTAAGCTCGTCATTGTAGATCTGATCCGCAATCCTTTTTACCTGTCATTGCGGACCTGATCCGCAATCATCTTTACTCGTCATTGCGGACCTGATCCGCAATCCCCGCCCACAATTGCTTTCGTATCACGGGCAATCATCAGTTCTTCATCGGTGGGGACTGACATAACTGTAACTTTGCTATCTATTGTTGAGATTATGGCTTCGCTGCCTATTATTTCATTGGCGATGTCATCTATTTTTATGCCAAGGTAACCAAGGTACTTGCATACTTCGCTACGGACGACACTATTGTTTTCCCCGATTCCGGCAGTAAAGCAGATAATGTCAACGCCATTCATCGCCGCCGTATAAGCACCAATGTATTTGGCAATCCGGTAGACATAAGCTTTTATTGCCCTGACCGCCGCTGGTTTCCCCGCAAGATAATCAGCAGTGACATCACGGAAATCTGACGAGCCGCCGCCTTGCAAGCCAACCGCCCCGGATTTTTTATTAAGGATTGCGGTTATTTCTTCGATCGTTTTATTTTCTTTGTGGGAAAGAAACTCAATAATCGCCGGGTCAATGTCCCCGGAGCGTGTCCCCATGATAAGGCCCTCAAGGGGGGTAAAACCCATCGAGGTATCAATGCTTTTTCCATTTTTTACCGCGGTAATGCTTGCGCCGTTTCCGAGATGGCAGACGATGATTTTTAAGTCGGCTAAAGTGCGGGCGGAATCAATTTCTGTCTGGTAAAAATCAGCTGCCCGCTTCGAAACGTAGGCATGGCTTGTACCGTGGAAGCCATAGCGGCGAATTTTGTATTTTTCGTAATATTCATAAGGGATTCCGTAAAGATATGCTTCTTCCGGCATCGTCTGGTGGAAAGCCGTATCAAATACCCCAACCATCGGTGTTTCCGGCATGAGTTCCAGACAAGCTGCGACCCCAATCAGGTTGGCAGGATTATGCAAAGGGGCAAGGTCGTTACATTCTTTTGTTGCGCTTATTACGTCTTCGGTGATTAGGGCTGATTTATTAAATTTCTCACCGCCATGGACCAATCTATGGCCAACTGCGCCGATTTCGTCAAGGCTTTTCAGCACTCCGTTGACTGGGTCAGTCAATGAGTTGAGGACCATTTTCACGGCGATTAGGTGGTCTTCCATTGGTTTTTCAGTAATGGTTTTTTCTTTTCCGATGGCTAAGTAGACTAGCTGGCTTCCGCTGATTCCGATTCTTTCACATATGCCTTTGGCGATTGTTTCTTCGTTTTCGCTGTTAATCAGTTGAAACTTTAGCGATGAGCTGCCGCAATTAATGACTAGGATATTCATATTGACCTCTTTCATATGAGTTACTATGTTACGTATGGCTTACTGCTAATACGTAAGTCAGAAAATAATCTCTTCGTTGCTGTGCCCTAATGAGTGTAAAATACAAACGTACATATGGGTAGAAGGCGGGCAAGGCAACTGCGAGAAACATTTTCTTCCTTACTCACGTTACGAAAATGCGATTCAAGCAACGCATTTTCACCCCGATATGTTAATCCGCGAAAGCGGACACACTTCATCGTGCGATGGAGGGTTCGATTCAGCAATGCCATTTCACCCGCTGTGTTAATCCGCGAAAGCGAGAGTGCGATTCATAAGGCCGACCCTTGAGAAACGTCGTTACTTATGCGGTGTCCTTTACCGCATTATGTAACGCAACGTTTCTCTCGGAGCGAAAGCGGGTCGGACGGTGAATCGACAGCTCTCGCATACGCGGCCATCTAACGCAACGTTTCTCTCGGAGCGAAAGCGGGTCGGACGGTGAATCGACAGCTCTCGCATACGCGGTATATCTCTCGGCGAGATTGCGGAGCAAGTCCGCAATGACACGGAGCAAGCCTTACAACACCACTTTCGACAGCAAAAAAACCAACCCCGGGACATAAAATATTGCGACCATCGTTGTGACGGCAATCATCTGGGCGCCAAGGCGATGGTTCGCGCCATAACTTAAGGCAAACAACATACTCTGGCTCATGACCGGCATTGCCGCCTCCAAAGTAAAAACATTGGTCACTAAGGCAGGGGCGCGAAGCAATAGGCATAACCCCAAGGCAATCGCCGGGGAAATGATAAAACGCCCCACCAAAGTAAGGCCTAACTCTTTTGACGGCTTAAACATTTCCTTGCCCATTTTAAAAACGGTACAGCCGACCAGAAGACAAGCAACCGGAGTCACAAGGCTTCCCATATAACCCATTGCACTAGTTAAAAAACTAGGAAGCTTAAGCCCGGCTAAAGCAAAAACCGCGCCAAACAACGCGCCAAGCAATGGGGGCGTTAATAATTTTTTAACTGTATTAAAGCCAAGCTTTTCTTTTTTCCCGACATCAGCGGCAATCCCCATCGCGCCAAGCGTCCAAAACAACAGCGCATTAAAGGGAAAATATGCCGCCACAAAAGGCAGGGCTTCCTCGCCAAAAATCATCAGGCAAATCGGCAAGCCAATAAAAATCGCGTTCGACATTGAAAACATCACGCAAAACAAGCCAAAATTTGCCCGCGGTATCTTGAATATTTTCCCTACGATCATGGCAATCAGATAACCGCCCAAGATAATCAGCGCCGGGACAAGTAAGATAAAACCAAGCTCCTTTACAAGTTCGCGGCTTAAATAATTTAGGCAGCTGACAAATAACAAGCAGGGGACGGCAAAATTAAGCACCAGCTTTGATAACTTCACTTCCATTTCTGCGCCGACAAACTTAAGCCGCGCCGCCAAAATGCCAAGGCTGATTAAGGTAAGCATTGTCAGGACTGCCTCAATTGAATTTGCAACGTACATTCTTAATCACTTCCTTATGAAACCATTCCGCATCTGGCGGACATCATTTACCGTAATTAATGCCGAGGGCGTATGGGCCCTGATTAACTCAAGTGCTTCCGGCACCGATTTTCGCTTAAGGTATATCATCATAATATTTACTTCACGGTCAAGCCCTTGCGCCGGGACGGTCGTCACCCCAAAGCCGCGGTCGCGCAGCAAGGATTTTAGGTTGGTATAAGGGACTGTCTCGTCAATGCTTCGCTCCTTGATTTCGCCGTCTTCACTCACGCTGATTGATTTTTTTATTTTGTCAAGCACGCTTATTTCTGCATTCGGCTCTTCCACTACCATTACTTGAATTAAGGCCGTGCCAAGGGCTAACTTTCCCTCAATGATGACCCCCAAATAATTTCCGCAGGAAAAAGCAAGGCAATAAACCAAAACCTTAAACGGGTCTTCGGCAAGCGAACCAAGCACATTGCTGACAACAATAATCCAAATCATGACTTCAAAAAAACCAATTACCGCGCCAAGAAGCTTTTCACCGCGGTTAATCAGCACATTCCGGACTGTCGCAAGGGCAACCTCGATTAATTTTGCCACAAAAATGAGAAAATAAATTAAAATTTGCATCCGTTAATACCCCACTACCCCATTATGCACCTATCAGCTCATTAGCCAGCTGGGCTGCTTTTTCGAAATCACTATGAAAAAACAAAGTATCATGAATTTCCTCAAGGACCTCAAACGTTTCTTTCTTCCATTGCTTTTCTTTTATTTTATCAAGGGCAGAATATGCCCCAGAATCATCATAATCCTCACAAGCTGTTTTTACGAACAATAAGTTTTCTTTAAGATAAACCTTATCCTCGGTGATATTGCTTTCATTTACTTCTTTTTTTACTGGCGTTAATTCTTTGATAATCGCCTCAAGGCTTTCGATGAAATTCTGGCTGTTGGCGAAAATAAAATCAGTATCTTTTTTCCGCCCGGCTTCTTCCAGCAAAAAGGCCGCCTCGGATTCTTTCGCCTTGCCAATATTTGCCAGGGCTGATTTCATGGCGTGGACAGTTGTAATATATAGTTTGAGGTCGGTTTTTTCGGTTTCACGTAAAGTCTGGGCGGCTCGCTTGGCATCTTTTAAAAATACCTCAATAAGCTTTGTATCTATATTTGCTTCCGTATTTGCTTTTGCGCTAATTTTTTGCCCAGCAAATTTTGCCGCTTTTTCGGGGTTCTTGTCACGAAGCCATCTATTAAGCATTAAATTTAGCCGCCTTACATCAATTGGCTTCGAAATAAAATCATTAAACCCGTTTTCTTTAAACATCTTGTCGTTGCCAATAATCGCGTTCGCCGTCAGCGCAATAATCGGGGCGGTGTAACCTAAAGCGCGGATTTTTTGGGTTGTTTCGATTCCGTCCATCATCGGCATCATATGATCCATGAAAATAATATCGTAAGCTTCGCTGTTTTTAATTTTTTCAATGGCAGCAAAACCGCTGATTGCGGTTTCGATTTTCATTTGGTAAGGAGACATCAAACCTTCGGCGACATAAAGATTGGTTTCCACGTCATCAACGATTAAAATCCTGCCGTAGGGCATTATTTCATAAGCAATATTTTTTCTTTCTTTTTTGCCGGAAAAATCGAAATTCTTTAATTTTTCAGTTATTTCTTTTCCTATATTCGCGCAAGGCAACGCTTTTTGGGCGAGCGTGACAATAAAAACACTTCCTTTGCCATACTCTGTCCGAACCTTGATATTGCCGTTCATTAACTCAACAAGCCTTTGGGTTATATTAAGCCCAATGCCTGTTCCTTCGGTCGTCCGGTTGGATTCCATATTGAAACGCAAATAGTTTTCACTAAAAAGCTTGTCGCAATCTTCCTGTTTCATGCCCTGCCCGGTGTCCTCAACCGCCAAGATTAAGGAAATATCCCCATCATCACGGACAGCATGGCTGACGGAAAGCTTAACATGGCCTTCCTTGGTATATTTGAAAGCATTAGAAAGCAGGTTGTTTAGGATTTGCTTTATCCTTAACTCATCACCAAACATTCTATTCGGCAAATCCGGGCTTGCTTCAATGATGAAACTGATATTTTTCGCACCGATCCGGACAGAATTTACCTGGGCCGCATCATGGATTAAGCTGGGAATATCATATTCATTTGGCTTAAGCTCCAGTTTGCCCGTTTCAATTTTTGACATATCAAGGATATCATTGATAATGCCAAGCAAGGTATTGCCCGAATCATAAATCCGATCTAGGGCCGCTTTATTTTTTTCCGGCAAACTAACATCTTGTAACTCCATCTGGGTTACCCCCAAAATGGCATTCATGGGGGTGCGGATTTCATGCGACATCGTTGCAAGGAAGTCAGATTTTGCCCGGTTTGCTTGCTCAGCATGGTTTACTGCTTCTTTCATGTCGGTAATATCGTTCCAGTTGATGATCACCGCGTTGATATCTTCATCAGTCATTGGCGTATTTGTGACGCGGTAAAATCGCATTTCACCGCGTCCGTTTATGTCCATAATAATATCATGCTGTGAAGTCCTGTCCTGGCTTATCGCCAATTTAAGCTCGTAAGATAAAGCAGCAAACACATCTTCATCGGCAAATCTACTATAGATATCAAGAATGTTTTTGTTCTCAATGCTTTCTGAATGGTCCGTGCCAATTTTAGCAATAAATGAGTCTGCACAGTACGCAATATTAAGGTTTTCATCAACCAGCAAAAGAAAGTCAACACTATTTTTCATCAGATGGGTAAGATACATCTGGCGTTTTTCGTTTTGCTTTAAAAGCGCGCTGTACATATTTAGTTTTATGTTAAAATTCGTTTCTAATGCGGATATAGTGCGGTCACGCTTGATTAACTCCCTGGACGCTGACCGCGCCTCCGCCTTAAGCTTGCGGTTCTCTGCTTTTAGGGCCTCTAGCACCGCAGCTTCTGTATCTTTTACTAATTCCTGTAAATCCATTACCAATCTCCCAACTTTTGTCTGGCACTATGTATTAATGAAGCGAGCAGGTAATGAGGGTATAGTTATGCAAAGTGTTAATCAGCTTGCCGGAATTGTCAATGACCGGGCAAAATTCGCCGCCGGAATACGCCAATGAATAAATATGTGATTCATCTGCGTATGAGGCAATCGTTTGGGCTTCTGCAAAAAACTTTGTGCCAAGTGACCATGCCCTTGCCGCACAGCTAAATGCCAAAAAGTTGCTTTCATTTCCTGAATCTTTTTCCTCAAATAATTTCTTTGCGCTGCCTAAGGTTTTGTCACCGTCCAAATAAGCGAACTGGATTTTCGCGCCGTTTTGTAACGCACCAGTCGCAAAAATGCTTTCCGTCCCTTCAACAATGCCAAGGAATGCCCGGACAACCTTCGTTCCGTTGGGGAAATTTAAGATAGCCGGGACTGCCCAGATTCCGCCTGCCGCAACAGAGTCGTCCGCTGATACCATGCCCAGCTTCTTAAGGTAACTAAGGGCAGGGATATGGTTGACCTCATGGAGCAACGCACCCTCCGCCTTGGTTATTTCCGCGACATCACCAAAGCTGTCGTCAAAAGCAAACGATGATGTAAAGTGGAACTTCGGTTCAAAATTCCCATAGAAAGCAATAAATGCACACATTACCGATGATAATTTGTCGTTTGCAAGGACATAATGGGTGCCTTCGTTATTTTCCATGTTGAAAGCGATTGTCCCGAACAAAGGGTATGTATCATCTAGCGCATTCGCTGTGTCTACCAAATCATCACCGCTATAGTTTTTCATCATCGACAAGAGGGGGATAATCAGCTTGGGTTTTTCTTTTTCACCTAGTTTGGTTAGCATTGCCGATACTTCATCGGTAACCTGCTCGCGTGTTTTCGTGTCAATCTCCTCAATCGTTTCAACGGTAAATGAAACATCGTCGCTTGTCAGCATGGTTACGGACAGGGCAACGTCGTCATATTCACCGTTAATGGCTGTATAGGAAGAAACGCAGCCAGCAAGGGGAAAGGGCAAGGCTTCAATCAGGGCTTGGCAAATGTCGGTTTCTGCAAACTCATAATAAAAATGGACTAATCCGATTGTGTTCGTAAGGGAGTTTGCTTCAAAGTTCAGTTGTTTTAGGATTTCGCTGATTGCCAGTTCTGCGTCATCAATTTCTCTTGTAAAAGCGGTATAAGATTTAATCATTCTCTTCTCCTTTAGTTGATTTTTTTGAGTGGCTTGGAATTTATATAAATAAAGTTTTTGTTTTTTAACTAATATGGTAGTATTGTATCATAAATAGATGAAATAGGGAAGCATAAAAATAAAATTTGTTTAGCAATCTTTTACCGCGTATACGAGAGCTGCCGATTCACCGCCCGACCCGCTTTCGCTCCGAGAGAAATGTTGCGTTACGTAAATTCGCAATCTTTTACCGCGTATACGAGAGCTGTCGATTCACCGCCCGACCCGCTTTCGCTCCGAGAGAAATGTCGCGTTACGTAAATTCGCAATCTTTTACCGCGTATACGAGAGCTGCCGATTCACCGCCCGACCCGCTTTCGCTCCGAGAGAAGCGTTGCGTTACATAATGCGGTAAAGTACACCGCATAAGTAACGACGCTTCTCAAGGGTCGGTCTTATGAATCGCACTCTCGTATTCATGACCTAGTTCATTGCGGTCTTTTGAACTGCATTCTCGTTCACGGCACACGCATTGCGCCCTTGTCATTGCGGCCTCCGAGCCGCAATCTTATGCAAAAAAAGCCGGCGGAATTTCCGCCGGCTTTTTGCAGGACTAAATTAAATTAAAATCCTAGCCATGAATAACGTTGCTTCCGCCTGCTTTGGCGTTTAAGGCCGCCTGGGCTGCTGCCAGTCTGGCAATCGGGACACGGAAAGGTGAGCATGAGACATAATCAAGGCCAGCTTTGAAGCAGAACTCAACGCTGCTTGGGTCGCCGCCATGTTCGCCGCAAATGCCAAGCTTTAATTTCGGTTTTGCTTTACGGCCTTTTTCACAAGCCATTTTGACCAAAACGCCAACGCCATTAGTATCAAGGCGGGCAAATGGGTCTGATTCAAAAATCTGGTGCTTGTAATAATCATCGATGAATTTTCCGGTATCGTCACGGGAGAAACCAAAAGTCATCTGGGTTAAGTCGTTTGTGCCAAATGAGAAGAAATCGGCTTCTTCCGCCACTTCGTCAGCCAGAATGCAAGCGCGGGGGATTTCCATCATCGTCCCAACCAAATATTCAATATTGGAATTCTTTTCTTTCTTGACTAATTCGGCTGTCTCAACAACAACTTTTTTGATAAAGGCTAGTTCTTTTCTTTCACAAGTCAAAGGAATCATGATTTCCGGAACAATATTGATGCCTTTTTCATTATTGACTTCGATAGCGGCTTCCATGACGGCCCTTGTCTGCATCCGGGTGATTTCCGGATAAGTAACGGCAAGGCGCAGTCCGCGGTGGCCCATCATCGGGTTAAACTCGTGGAGTGAAGTGATGACGTCGTTTACTTCTTTGACGCTCATGTTCATTTCTTTGGCTAAAGCGGCAATATCATCTTCATTCGTGGGGACAAATTCATGTAGCGGCGGGTCAAGGAAACGAATTGTAATCGGCAAATCGCCCATTACTTCATAAATTTCTTTGAAGTCGCCTTTTTGGAAAGGAATCAGTTCATTAAGAGCTTTTTCCCTTGCTTCAACAGTCGGGGAAAGAATCATTTCGCGGATTTTGGGAATCCGGTCCGGCTCAAAGAACATATGTTCGGTTCTGGCAAGGCCAATGCCCTCTGCGCCAAACTCGCGCGCTTTTCTTGCATCTTCGGGCGTTTCGGCATTGGCGCGGACACCCATTGTGCGGAAGCGGTCGGTCCATTCCATGATCCGGCCGAAGTTGCCGTCAACCTTGGCGGCAACCGTTGGGATGTCACCGTCATAAACTTTTCCGGCTGAACCGTCTAAAGAGACATAGTCGCCTTCATTATAGGTTTTGCCGCCGAGCTTGAAAGATTTTCCTTCATCATCAATTAAGATATCACCGCAGCCGCAGACACAGGCAACACCCATTCCCCTGGCAACAACAGCCGCGTGGGAGGTCATTCCGCCGCGGACGGTCAGAATGCCTTTGGAAGCGTGCATTCCTTCGATGTCTTCCGGCGTAGTTTCCATTCTGACAAGGATAACCCTGTTTCCGGCATCAGCCGCAGCTTTTGCGCTGGCGGCAGTAAAATAAACGCGGCCGGCCGCTGCACCGGGCGAAGCCGGAAGTGCTTGGCCAATAACCGTGCCATTGTTAAGGGCAACCGGGTCAAAGGTCGGGTGCAATAATTGGTCAAGTGATTTTGCATCAATGCGAAGAACCGCGTCTTCGACAGTAATCATGCCTTCGTCAACCATGTCAACGGCGATTTGGAGAGCCGCCGGAGCGGTCCTTTTGCCTGCCCTGGTCTGGAGGAAATAAAGAGTGCCGTCTTCAACGGTAAATTCCATATCCTGCATATCTTTGTAGTGTTTTTCAAGAATTTGGGTAATTTCGATAAACCGCTTGTAGCATTCCGGCCAGCCTTTTTCCATTTCGGTAATCGGCTGCGGGGTGCGGATTCCGGCCACAACGTCTTCGCCTTGGGCGTTAACTAAGTATTCGCCGTAAATTTTGTTTTCGCCGTTTGAGGGGTTGCGAGTGAAGGCAACGCCAGTGCCTGAGGTATCGCCCATATTGCCAAAAACCATCGCCTGGACGTTAACAGCAGTGCCCCAATCGCCGGGGATATCATTCATTCGGCGGTAATAAATCGCCCTGTCATTGTTCCATGAGCGGAAAACGGCCCTGATGGCTTCCATTAACTGGACAGCAGGGTCTTGGGGGAAATCGCTGCCGTGATGTTCTTTGTATACTTTTTTGAAACGGACAACCAGTTCTTTTAAGTCTTCAGTCGTCAGCTCATTGTCAAATTTTACTCCGTTGGCATCTTTCATTTCATCAATCAGATGTTCAAAATAATCCTTGTCAATTTCCATGACAACACCAGCAAACATCTGGATAAAACGGCGGTATGAATCGTAAGCAAAGCGGGGATTGCCGCTTTTTTTCGCCATGCCCTCAACTGATACGTCATTAAGGCCAAGGTTAAGAATCGTGTCCATCATGCCGGGCATTGAAGCCCTTGAACCGGAACGGACTGAAACCAAGAGGGGATTGTCGGTATCGCCGAATTTTTTCCCTTGCTTCTTTTCAAGTTCGGCAAGGCAGGTAAAAATCTGGTCTTCGACCTCCTTGGAAACTACTTTTCCTTGCTCATAATAATCTGTGCAAGCTTCGGTTGTGACGGTAAAACCTTCGGGAATAGGCAGCCCCAAATTGGTCATTTCTGCCAAGTTAGCACCTTTTCCGCCAAGCAGATTGCGCATATCCGCACTGCCTTCTTCAAAATTGTAAACCCATTTTGTCATTTACTTTTTTCCTTTCGCGATATTTATTTGTACTGGGTGGGATAAGGTACTCCCCCACAGTAAATTGCTTCTTTAATACTATAACATAATTTACTGATTTGTACAGGGTTAAAAGGATATTTTTTTGGGTTTTTTCTATAATTTGGGCAAAAATGAGTTCAGATCAGGTCCATTTTTCCCAACTCCCCATCTTCCTATCTGCATTTTCTTAATTTTCTTCCCGTCGCCAAAATCCAGTAAGTCTTCACGTTTGAAGCCAGCAACCAGTTTTCGCAAACTTCCCAAGTCGGCTGATGTTAAAAGAAAAGCTTCTTCTGGCACAACTAATTTACAATATGCCCACAATTGCCCCAAATCACGTAATGTAAGATTCGTTTTCTTGGCTTCAATAAAAAACAATTTTATTTTTTTATCCTTTCTGGCAATCCCTAGAACATCGATTTGAATATCGACCCCATTTGCCTGTTCAATTATGATTTCATAGTTTGCCAAAACACGATCCAGTCTCTCATTGCTGCAAATAACCGTAATAATTTCATAACCTTTGAAATTATCCTTTAGGTATTGCTCAAGCCATATCCTCATTGGCCCATATAAGTCTTTCTCTAGCATTAACTATCCTCATTATATCCTAAATCTTCGGCAATTTTTTTCCATGAATCATAATGTTTGCCCCTGATTTCCGCGGGAATGCTTTCATCATTTTCGCTTGGATGTGATGGCTTTGCTTTGTTCTTTCCAGCAACTTCCCAATAATACCTATGGGTTACATCTAAAGCTCTCCTGCTTTTTTCGATAAAAGCAACCTGCTCTTGTGAAAACAATTTAAGTGCTTCATTCTTATGAATAACAGCAAATCCAATTGGCATATACTCGTTCGCCCATACTTTTATTTGATGTTCTTTCTTCCAAAAATTAGGTTTTCCTTGTTTATATTTTACTAAATTGCTATCTCTCATATTTGGATGTCCCCAGTCAATATTTTGGACCGGAATATCTACGCTTTTTAGTAAAATACAAAAATCGGCAACCAATTCCCAATTCTTTGGGATTTCAAAATATACTCTGTGCATCTCTTTATCAAAATAATAATTTGATCTTCTTACATAAGCCGTGACATCAGCAAATCCTTTAATAAATTGTTTTCGCTCATCGGAAGTAAATGCAAATACTTCCGGCGAAATACGGATATTTTCATGAGACGCTGCCCTTCCAATATACCTTAAGATGTCTCTGATGAGATAATCCTCATTAGTTTTACTAAAAGAAAGATATGAGACATTTGCACTTTGATTAAATGATACCGAAGTTCCAAGCAATGGCTCCAATGTCTGCCTAATATCTGTAATGCTAGCCTTCACATAAATGCCGACTTCGCTCTGAAACTCTGTTTTTAGCTTCTTGTGAGGTATTTCAATAACAATCGTTGTTTCATTCATTCCTCTTTGAATTTCGCCATTTCCTGTTATCATACCTAATAAATAAGCCATCTCATTGTTCATTAATACAATGCTCCTATGGAATTAAAGTCAAGCCGTGCAGGTAATATTGCCGTACCATTTTCTTGCGCTGATTTTGCGCATTTCTCTTTCGATATGATCTTTGTCCTTTATGTTTATCTTGTAAATATCATAAACAATGTCATTGAGTTCTTCGTTAAGAATATACCATTCCTTGTCCATATACTCAACATTTTCCATCATATTGACAATTTCGACAACTTTTTCAAAGGCATTTATGTCAATGACGATTGGAATGCAATTAAGGTATTTTGCATCTGTATGTATTGTCAATCGTGAATTATTAAACCCAAAGCGAATCAGATAAAAATTACATACTCGTGAATGCAGTAAGCCCAATATATACTTACACGTCTTTATGTTTTCTAATTTAATAGTTGTAACCGTTTCAGAGGGTTTGAGATTTCCGCCAAAACTTGCCGTTATCCCAGCCTCGGCACTAAAGATGTTTTGGATAAATATCTGATTGCCATCATTGGGAATTTCCAAATCCTTAAAGCCAAATTTCCTTATTTGTTTACCTCTGACAGCATCATCTGATTTATCTCTTCCTCGCCGGATTGATTCAGCGCATATCTTACCTAATTGCTCATAAGTATCTTTTAATTTGTGGTAAATCGGCACTTCTTCTTTATCAGTAAAAACAATAATTTCATCATCGTAATAATCTTGTGCCATTTCAGAGATATTGCTAATTACGCCGCGTTTATATGAGTAAAACTTTATTTTATTATTTTTTTTGTAACGATTTCCAAAAGTTAAAACAATCTGTTCACCTCTTACTGTTTTGAAATGAATGCCTAACTCAATAATTGAAATTAGCTTCTTTTCTTTTAACAGTATTTTCCTGATTGCCTTATATGAAGAAATATGCAAAAGATTCTTAGGTACGATGAGAGAAATGATTCCATCATCTTTTGCGATCTGAAAAGCTCTGTAAATTGCCGCAACAAAAAGATTAGAACCAGAATTCCTGACCGCAGAAATAAGATCATCATCTGTATCAAGGGTAACTCCTTTTCCTAGCGGGGCATACGGCGGATTGCCAACAACATAATCAAATCTTGGACGATCTAATCTGCTTAGCACCATTTCCCCATTAATGCTTAAGGTGTCAAGTTTGATAATATTGGAAGAACCTGTTAATTCTCTGCATTTATCCACTATCTTTCCATCAAAATCGCAGCCAAAAACGCTCTCATACCCCGCATTATGTAATGATGAAATAAAGCTTCCTGTGCCACAGCAAGGGTCAATTATGCTCGCATTTCGAGGAATATTCAAAAATTCAACAATGGCTTTTGACAATTCGATATCGGTAAAAAAAATGCCGTTATTTTTTTTGTAGTCTTCTTCTAATGAATTTTCATATTCGATGCTATTTTTTTCAAAATCTTCAAGCTTATTCATCTTGATATGCCTCCCATATTTTTTGTGCTATTGCTTTTGCCAGTAAAGGGGGAACTGCGTTTCCGATCTGGCTTCTTATATAGAACTTACTGCCATAAAATATGAATTTGTCATCAAAGCTTTGGATTCTTGCCGCTTCCCTGGAAGTAATTGCCCGATCAAGCTCTGGGTGCGAGTTAGTGCCGTTTGAGGGGGTGTCATAGCGTGTATCAATCGTCGGTGATACCTCATCCCATACAAGCCTTCCCCAAGTAGAATTAAATTTCTGCTTGCCCCATAATTCATCTGGCAAAAATTCCTTTCCTTTTTCTGGCGGTATCATGGCGAGTTTTTCTAACGCGACCTTGGAATGGTTCGACGCTTTATGGTTATATAGCTTGTCACTGTCAGCACGCATAAGTTTTTGATAATCAGATTGCGCTTCGGTAGAATAATCTTGAACAAAATTGCCTTCGGCCGAATTTAGGTAAGCTAAATCAGATATTGCCTCCCTAACGCAGACAATATCGTGCGTTCCGGTTGGCAAAGCAATAAATTTACGCTTGGAACAGATAAATATCGCTCTTTCACGTGATTGGGGCACCCCAAATTTTTTTGCATTTAATATCCCATAATCTACTTGATAACCTAATTCATTTATATAATTGAGAATTTCATCTCTGAACCACCCACCTGCTGTATTTAATAGGCTTTTCACATTTTCTAGTACAAATACTTCGGGTTTAAGCTCTTTAACTATATTAAGATATTCCAAAAAAAGATAATTCCGTTCATCATTTAAACCTAGTTTTTTGCCTTTCATTGAAAAACCTTGGCATGGCGGCCCGCCGATTATCATATTTACATCTTTGGCTCTTGATTCTTTAAGGATATTGCTTTTGGTATCTGGATTCGTTATGTCGCCAATAATAACTTCGGTATCTGGCATATTTCTTTTAAATGTTTCAGCCGCTTTTTCATTAAAATCAATTGCCACTGCCGTTTGAAAATGTTCATCATCATGCATCCCATATGAAAAGCCACCAGCCCCACAAAATAAATCCAATATCCTAAACATTGCTAACTCCGTTCGCGCTTGCTTTAAGCTGATTATTCATTGAATCATAAATCCATACGCACGAGCCAATTAAATCCTTCCAAGGGAAAATGCGAAGCATTTTTATTAATCGGTACATCAGTACCGATTCGATACGCGTCAGTATCGACATTATATCATGATTTCTACGAAATCATGCCCCTCAGGGGGATGCGCACTAAAACTGCGCTGATATAATGTCTTAGCGACATTATATCATACTATTTCCATTTTTGCAATAGCCAATCGTACAAACGTTCGATTATTTTTTGGGTTTCTTTACGCCTCAAAGCCCTCAAAAATAAACCAGTCAAATTTTGTCCGCACTTTTTCAAGTTCTTCCGGCGTTTTGAGCGTCCAAGCTACTGCTTTATTGCCGAAAAACACACGGCAGATGGTTCTTGACCACATTCCTTGGTGTTCATGGTTAAAGGCAATAAAGTCCGGTTTCGTGATAAAATTTAGCAGTAAATTCTGCAAAAGCCAATACTGGAAGCTTTGGTATTCTTTTTTTTCGGTGAAGCGGTCAGCCAGCTGGCCGCGGATAACAGCTTGATTGTTTTGTTTGTACCAGCGCAGGGCAAAGGGGTGGAAAGATTCGATGACATATTGCCCTTTGTATTCACGAAGAAGCTCATCACCAAGCGGTAAGACGGATAAATTGTGATTGACGATTTTGTATTCAACAATAAGGGGGACACGGCCGTCCACCAGCTTTAGGACATCAGCAAAAAGCGGAATCCGCTCGCCGCTTTCCATCAGGGTAAACTGCTTTAGTTCTTCGTATGTATAATCGATGACCGCTCCGGCAACGCCGCACATTCGCTCCAGGGTTTCATCATGGAAAACAACAACTTGGCTGTCTTTTGTCAGAAGAACATCAAGCTCAATGCCATAACCCGCCGTTACTGCCCTTTCAAAAGCTTTCAGCGAATTTTCCGGGGCGGCGGACTTTCCCTTACCCAAAGCATTGTCGTGCAGTCCGCGATGGGCAAAATAAATTGAATTAATTAAATGGAAACCGGGTTTAAGGCGAAAAGAAGGCATTATTAAGAAAAGGTAAATCAGGCAACCGCCAAGAGCGGCAAAAAGCAAAATATCCATGGCTCTCCAATCTGATTAATATTCAACATCAAATTTCTGGTTCTTAAAATAATATAGCCTGTCTTCCTCGGTGACTTTGCGGATCACCCGGCACGGCACGCCAGCCGCGATTGTATTATCCGGTATGTCTTTTGTGACTACGCTGCCTGAGCCAATGACAACATTGCTGCCAATTTTGACCCCGGGATTAATTATGCTGCCGCCGCCAAGCCAGACATTGTCGCCAATCGTAATCGGAATCCCATATTCATAGCCGGAGTTCCTTGCTAAAGGGTGGACCGGATGCCCAGCGGTAAAGATTGAAACATTAGGCGCACACATGACATTATTGCCAATGGTTACTTTGCCTTCATCAAGGATGATTAAGTTAAAATTGGCATAAAAATTATCCCCGATTTCGATGTTCCAGCCATATTCGCAGCGAAAACACGGCTCAATATGGAAATTTTTTCCAATTTTCCCAATCATTTCCCGCATTAGCTTGTCCCGCTTTTCCTTTTCATTCGGCAAAAGCAGGTTGTATTCATTGTTTTTTTTCATCATCGCATATCGTTCATCGTGTAATCCGTCACTCCAGGCCTTATACGGCAACCCGGCTACCATTCTTTCTTTTTGATTCATCTTCAAATCCTTCTCTTTTTGTGGTAAGATAATTATGGCAAAATTATATGTAAATAAGTGTCATTATCATTTTACTGCCTATATGCTTTTGTTGTCAAGATAATTGCAATGACAGAGAGGTAATACATGAACTTCATCGAACTTTTTATCCTTGCGGTCGGCCTTTCAATGGACGCCTTCGCGGTCTCGATATGCTTAGGGCTGGGAATGGGAAAGACCACCCTAAAAAAAGCCTTGATTATCGGCCTTTATTTTGGCGGCTTCCAAGCATTAATGCCGCTGATTGGTTATCTGCTAGCGTCTATATTTGCCGATAACATTATTTCATACGGCGCATTTATTGCTTTCGGGCTGCTCTTATTTCTTGGCTCCAGGATGATAATCGGAAGCTTTAAAAAAGAAAGTAAGCCCAGCAAAATAGCCTTAAGCCCAAAAGAAATGCTTCCGCTTGCCATCGCAACAAGCATTGATGCGTTAGCTGTTGGCGTTTCATTTGCTTTCCTAAGGGTAAGCATTATCCCTGCCGTTTCCTTGATTGGCATGACTACCCTTAGCTTTTCATTGCTGGGGCTAAAAATCGGTACTGCCTTTGGCGCAAAATTCAAAGCCAAAGCCGAATTTGCTGGCGGAGTCATTCTTATTTTAATCGGGATAAAAATACTGGCTGATAGCTTTCTTAATTAAACCACTCACATAAACAGCCCTGAAAAATAAGTCACGGTGTCTTTGCCGTTGATATACTTAAGCCCCGAAATTTCCTCGATTTTGGCAACATTAATCCCATAGGCTTCAAGCGAAGACAAAGCCCGCCCCGGATTACGGCACGGCTCATCAGTAAGGGACGCGCAAGCCGGACAAAGGGTACAGCCCCCGGCCGCAAGCACCAGCACTTTATCCCGCCCCATTTCTTGATAGGCCTCTTCTGCTATTTCCAGAGTCATCTGATTGTGCTTTTCCTGCCCGTCCATCATGCCCTCAAAATCAAAGGAATCCTCAAGCTCATAAATATTTTGCCAAATTATGGCAATTTTATAAGACTTTATTTTTTTAATCAGCTCCTCTTTTTCGCCAACATAAGGCGGACAAGTATAGTTGCGGCCAAAACGCCCGCATTTATTTTGCTCACAAAATTCCCTTAACTCCGGCATTAAAATTAGTTTTTCAACCGGAATTGCTTCGGCTTTTTTTGCCCCCTTTGATAAACAAAGCTTCACAAAATCCATTTTATACATTACACATATCCCCCAAAAAACATATTTTCCATAAATAAATCGTTAAACCGCTCATGCTCCGCCAGATTTATCTCATTCACTAAAGCCTGTAATTCCGCAATTTCTTTTTTGCCCTGCTCTTTAGCAAGCAAAAGCCGGATTGCCCCGCCAAGTGATGTGTTCCCGGCCGGAATCACTTTTTCCGCCAGCTTGGCCGGAATAAGCCCAATCGTTACCGCGTCGTCGATATCCATTGCCTGGCCGATGCCCCCGGCAAGATATACTTTATCCACTTGGGAATAAGAAAGCCCGGCCGCCGCAAGCAAAATCTCAAGGCCGGAACGGACGGCCGATTTTGCCAGCTGTAAATCACGGACCTGCTTTTGCGTGAAAATATTATCTTCCGTTATCATCCCGGTTTCATCAATTGAGCCTTTTTTTACCAGATTGGCAAGCTCTGTAATCACGAAAGAAGCTCCGCCCCCAGCCCCGCACCCAGCTGCCCCTTCGAATGCCGGCCCGGCTGCCGAGGCGGTAACCAATAGTTTCCCCTCTTGGTAAAGCGCCATTTCACCGTTAGTGCCAAGGTCAACCAGCAAGAAAGATTCTTTCTTTTTGCGAAACAGCAAGCCCGCCATGATGTCACCGCCCACAAAAGCAGTAAACCATGGAACAATTGTGGCAGGTAAGCCAAATAGCCAATACTCCTCTAACAGCTCACGGGCTGGCCTAAAGGGAAAAACACCAAGGCTTTGACAAGAAAAACCCAGCAGCAAATGGGTCATGACCGTGTTTCCGGCGATGACAACCTCGCTAATTTCCCCATCGCAATGTTTTTTAAGTTCCTTTAATCCGCTGGCAATCCGCTTATTTATCATATTTTTAAGGACAAAAAGCCCGCCCCTGTTCGCTGCGTCAATCCGTGAAATAACATCCGGCCCAAATTCCCTTTGCGGATTATAAAAGCTATGCCTTTTAATAACCGCGCCGTTTTTTAGGTCGCATAAGGCCAGCACGACTGTTGTTGTCCCGATATCAATCGCAACCCCAAATCCTTCGCGCGGCGTGATTTTCATAGGCTCATCATCAAAGCTTTCCAAAATCGAATATTCTTTGCATTTTCCGCATAACAGGCAGTTTCCGATACAGTTTTTATTCATTATTATGTTCATGCTCCTTTTAAAGTCTAAAAATTTTGCGCATATCTCAAAGCTCATCCCGAATCTATGATTCGGGTTGTTTCCTTTTTGTCATCTCTTGCCGATATTGGCCTGGCGTACACCCTTCATTTTTTTTGAATACTTGGGTAAAATAACTCTGGCTTTCAAATCCAGCCAGCATGGCGATGTCAATAATGCTTAAGGCCGGATCTTTTAACAGTTTTTTGCTGACCTCAAGCCGGACGGCGGTTATATATGCGCTTGGGGTCTGGCCAGTTTCTTCTTTAAAAATCTTGGAAAAATATGAGGGGCTTAAGAAAACGTGCTCGGCAACATCTTGGAGTGTTATTTTGTCCAAATAATTGCCCCGGATATAAGAAATCGCCTTGTTGCTTACGTCCATGTATTTTGAGCCAGCGTAATCAAACACGTTCTGGGCAAACCGCCTTGTCACTCCGCTAAGCCAAAGGACAATTTCATCAATTGATGAAAGGGCATCAATTTCACGCAAATAAACATAATTAAGGCCTAGGATGGCCTCGCTTTTTGCCCCCCCTTTTAAAGCGGCACGGGAAAGCAGGACAGTCAGCTCGACAACCCGGAAACGTAAGACTTCCAGATTGCTGCCTGATTGAAAAAGCATTTGCCCCAGAATATTATTTAGTAAAGCATTGGCTGTCTTTACGTCTCCTTTGCTGATTGAAGCAAGTAAATCCTCTTCTTTTTCAATTGAATAATAGATTGCCGTCTCATCGCCGGACTGGGTGATTATCTCTTCCTTTAACTTAATTTCTTTAAAATATGAAGCGCAAACAAAAAGCTGTTCGCTGATGGCTTTCGCCTCTTTTGTTGTCTTAATGGGAACAGAATCAATGGCCGACCGGATTTTGGCCATAATATCATCATTAACAGTAATGCGGTCGGAAATATCAATTTCCATGTATTCATCATAATCATTTAAAAGAAATGGGCCACAAAGCACGCCGGAAAGCATATTGCCTTGAGAGTCGGCCAAATATGATGCGCAGAAAATCAAGCCGGAGGGGGCAATGAACACATACCGCCCGCCAAACCGTTTGGACTGATAGCAGCCATAAATTAACGCCACAAGATTTGCTTCCTCGCAATCCAGCGCCGCTAAAATTTGCTTCATCACGCCTTTAGCTTCTATATAATAAGAAGATTCAAACTTGCTTTCCCCTTTAGGGTCAAGCACCATCACCCCAACGCTGGCCGCAAGCGAAAAATTTTCAAATATAGAATAGTCCATTAGCCTATATTATCATGACTTTTATCCCCTCGCAAGCCAGCTTTAATTTAATCGCAAAAAAGTGACAAAAAAAAGCCGGATTTATAAAGACGAAGGCTGCTTTTTTCTGATATACTGCAAAAAATGGAAGCAAAACTTGTTTTATCCATTTCTAATCAAACCAAATTTGGAGGTATTTTTATGAGCATTCTTAACGAAATCTCAACCGCCCTGCAAAGCGGCAAGGCAAAAATTGTCAAAGAACTAATTCCCCAGGCCCTTGAAGCAGGCATTTCTTCAAAAGACATCTTGGAGCAAGGCTTATTAGCCGGAATGGACGTTGTGGCTGTCAAATTCAAAAACAATGAGGTTTATGTCCCGGAAGTCCTCATTGCGGCCAGGGCAATGAATGCCGGAACAGAAATCCTTAAGCCTTATCTTGCCGAAAGCGGCGCAAAACCGATTGGCAAAGCCTTGATTGGCACAGTTAAGGGCGATCTTCATGACATCGGCAAAAACCTTGTCCGCATGATGTTTGAGGGTAAAGGCATTGAAGTAATTGATTTAGGCGTTGATGTTCCGCCCGAAAAATTCCTTGAAGCTTACAAAGCCGAAAAACCCGATGTCATCGCCTTATCTGCCTTGCTTACGACCACGATGGGCGAAATGCAAAATACCATCGCCGCCTTTGTTGAAGCCGGAGAACGCGACAACGTCATTATTATGGTCGGCGGGGCCCCGGTAACGGAAAGCTTCCGTGAAAGCATTGGAGCAAACTATTATACTGCTGACGCTGCCAGTGCCGCCGAAACAGCAAAACTTGCTATTATTGAAAAAGGTAACTTATAAGAAAGGACAATCTTATGAATATGACTGAATGGCTGAAAAATGCCCCCCATGCCAAAAAACCAATGCCCATCCTTTCTTTTCCCGGAACGCAGCTGACTGGGGTAACTGTGGACGCTTTGGTAAGGAGCGGAAAGCTCCAGGCTGAATGTATGGAAGCTGTCGCCAACCGCTGGGACACCCTGGCGGCCGTTACTTTGATGGATCTTTCCGTTGAAGCGGAAGCTTTCGGAAGCCCGATCAAATTTTCCGATGTTGAAGTCCCCAGCGTGACTGCCCCGATTGTAGATGGCGAGGACAGCTTGGCGGCCCTTAAAGTCCCCACGGTCGGTGACGCAAGGACCGGGGAATATGTTAATACTGTCAAGCTGGCCAAAGAGCTTATTACTGACCGCCCGGTTTTTGGCGGGACAATCGGCCCGTTTTCACTTGCCGGGCGTTTGATGGACATGACCGAAATCATGATGCTTTGTTATGAAGAACCGGATTTGGTCCACGGCGTTTTGGAAAAAGTGACCCAATTCCAGATTGCCTACAATCTTGCAATCCGCAAGGCCGGGGCTGATGGAATCGTGATGGCAGAACCAGCCGCCGGAATGCTCTCCCCTGCTTTGATGGCTGAATTTTCAACCCCTTATGTGAAGCGGATCATTGAAGCTGTTGAAACCGAAAACTGTGTTTTTATTTACCATAACTGCGGCAACAGCACCCTTTCGCTGACAAAAGAAATCCTTGACACCGGGGCAAAAGCATATCATTTTGGCAATGCAATTGACTTAAGCAAAATGCTAACGCTAATCCCGGAGGATAAAATCGTCATGGGCAATATTGACCCGTCCGGTCAATTCCGCAATGGGACGCCTGACTCAATCAGGGAGGCAACCTTAGATTTGCTTCAAAAATGTAAGGGCTACCCCAACTTCATTCTCTCAAGCGGCTGTGATATCCCGCCTGTTTCACCGATTGAAAATATTGATGCGTTTTTTGCGGTGAAGCTGTAGTTCTTTTCCCCTCTTGCTTTTTTCCCATATTTATGTATAATCTAAAAAGGGCTGCCCATCGGCAGCCCTAGCAAGAATGCAAAAACAGCAAACATTGGAGCGAGTTTATGATTAGTGCAAATAATGTGACATTACGTCTTGGCAAAAGGGCTTTGTTCGAAGATGTCAACATCAAATTTACCGAGGGCAATTGTTACGGCCTGATTGGGGCAAATGGGGCAGGGAAATCAACTTTCCTAAAGATTCTTGCCGGAAAGCTTGAAACCACAAAAGGCGACATCGTGATTACCCCCGGCCAGCGGCTTTCCGTCCTTGAGCAGGACCATTTCAAATATGATGATTATCAGGCGATGGATACGGTTATCATGGGCAATGCCCGCCTTTATGAAGTGATGAAAGAAAAAGAAGCGATTTACGCCAAGGAAGATTTTAGCGACACGGACGGTATCCGCGCCAGCGAGCTTGAGGGCGAGTTTGCCGAAATGGACGGCTGGGAAGCTGAATCAAATGCCGCCATGCTTCTTAATGGCCTTGGCCTAAATCCTGACTCACATTTTACCCTGATGAGTGAGCTTACCGGAAGTGAAAAAGTTAAGGTCCTTTTGGCAAAAGCTTTGTTCGGAAGCCCGGATATCCTGCTTTTGGACGAACCGACCAACCATTTAGACTTAGATGCAATTGCGTGGTTTGAAGAATTTTTAATCAGCTTTAACAATACGGTGATTGTTGTTTCCCATGACCGTTATTTTCTTAACAAAGTCTGCACCCACATTGCCGACATTGACTATGGCAAAATCCAGCTTTATTCCGGGAACTATGATTTCTGGTATGAATCTAGCCAGCTTTTGATTAAACAGATGAAAGAAGCCAACAAGAAAAAAGAGGAAAAAATCAAAGAACTGCAAGAGTTTATCAGCCGCTTTTCAGCAAATGCCTCAAAATCAAAGCAAGCAACTAGCCGGAAGCGGGCCTTAGAAAAAATCGAGCTTGACGATATCCGCCCCTCAAGCCGCAAATATCCCTATATTGATTTCCGCCCCGACCGCGAAATCGGCAATGAAGTCCTCACCGTTGAAAATCTTTCCAAAACCATTAATGGGGAAAAGATTCTTGACAACATTACCTTTACGATGGGACGCGAGGACAAAATTGCTTTTGTCGGCGGAAATGAGTTTGCGATTACGACTTTTTTCCGCATTCTGATTGGCGAGCTAGAGCCGGACGAGGGCACTTTCAAATGGGGCATTACAACAACACAGGCTTATTTCCCCAAAGATAACGGCGCGGAATTTGACAATGAATATACGATTGCCGAATGGCTGACCGGATATTCGGTCAATAAAGACGCTACTTATGTCCGCGGTTTCTTAGGGCGGATGCTTTTTGCCGGGGAAGACGGGGTCAAAAAAGTAAAAATCCTTTCCGGGGGCGAAAAAGTCCGTTGCCTTTTATCAAAAATGATGATTAGCGGGGCGAACAGCCTGATTCTTGACGAGCCAACCAATCATCTTGACATGGAAGCAATTACGGCTCTCAATAACGGTTTAATCAAATTCCCCGGTGTTGCTTTGTTTGCCTGTCACGACCACCAGTTTGTCCAGACAACAGCCAACCGGATTATTGAGATTTTGCCTGACGGTTCTTTTATTGACAAAATCACTACTTATGATGAGTATCTTGAAAGTGACGCCATGGCCAGGAAGCGGACGGCCGTTTATACAAAGCAGGTTGATGATGATGACTAAAAAGATTTTTTTCACTGACTTAGACGGCACTCTGCTTGATGATGACAAGAAAATCGGGGCAAAAACTTTTAAGGCTTTGGAAAATTTTACCAATTGCGGCCATATTTTGGTCTTAAGCTCCGGCCGGGACATAAATAACCTTAAAAATATCAAAGAAAAGCTCAAGCTTGATTTTCCCGGCCTTTATCTGATTGGATATAATGGCGGCCAGATTTATGACTGCGGCAATGACAAAACCTTATTCAAAAAAACGATGGAAAAAGAAGAGGCGGTTAAGATTATCCGAATTGCCAATGAAATGGGAATCCATTGCCATACATACAGCGAGACACATCTTTTAGTTCCGGCCGGTGACCAAAAAGCCGCGCTTTATCCCAAAGAGTTTGCTTATTATCGGCGTTCAATCAACACCCCGGTTATTTATTCTCATGATTTGGCTTCTGATATCAAAGAAGGCCCTTGTAAATGTATTGCCATCAACTTAGAAGACCAGGCAAAGTTAGAAAAGCTCAAGGCAAAAATTCAAAAAAGCTTTCCTGACATCACCGCTATTTTTTCATGCCCTGTTTATTTGGAGCTTCTTCCGGCTTCCTCCGGCAAAGGGGCGGCCCTTAAAAAACTATGTGAAATATTAAATATCCCCATTGCTGATTCAATTGCCGCCGGAGACCAGGAAAATGATCTTTCGATGCTTTTAAGTGCTGGCTTTAGCATTGCAATGCGTAATGGGGCTGAATCGCTAAAGGATATTGCCGACATCGTTACGGAAAACGACAATAATCATGATGGGCTGGCAGATATCTTTAAAGCCTACCCCTGCACAATCAAATAACGACCATCACCGACGGCAAAGACTTCTTCGGCTTCCAGCAATTCATCTTTTGAAAGGCCGCCAAGGTCAAGCCCCTCTTCCAAAAAATACTCCCAGACTTCATCGGCTGAATTAACAACAATTGCCATACATTCCTCTAAAAAAGCTTCTGCTTCTTCCAAGTTTTCACAAACCGGCTCAGGGAATAATTTTTCTTGTTTTGTCAAAAAACAGCCCAATACTAAATCATCATATTCATTCATTTTAATCACCATGCCTTTCCAAACAAAGCCGATCATCGGTTCGGTTTTGCTTTCTTTTCTTAATCTTACGCCGTAAATTCCGCCAAGGCTTTAATTGATACTATCTTATTATTTGCGTTTTTATTTTAGTACTTTAATAAAATATAAAACTTACTTTGATAAAAATTTTTTAAGCTAAAATTTCAATCCCTTTCCTAATCCGTTTAAGTGATTCTTCTTTGCCCAGTATCTCCATGATTTCTGTCGCCCCAGCCGGGGTCATCTGCTTGCCGGAAACGGCCGTCCTAATCGGCCACATGACATAGCCGTTTTTGAATTCATTCTGGTTGACAAAATCAATTACCGCTTCATATAAAGTGTCGTTGCTGTAATCGTCAATCGCCGCAAGGACCGGAAGAATTGCTTCTAAAACCGCCAAGGCACTGTCGCGGTTAGTTTTCATCTTTTTATGCGTATACATGGCGATGTCATATTCGGGAAGCTCTTCAAAAAAATCAACCAAAGCGGGGATATCTGACCATAATTCGATTCTCGTTTTGACCATTTCGGCAATTTTCCTTAAATCAAGCGGTTTCCTAATCGCCTGTTTAAGATGGGGCAAGGCCAGCTGGTAAAATTTTTCAAGTTCCATCATCTTGATATATTCGCCGTTTAACCAGCGGAGTTTGCCGATATCAAAGACTGACGGAGCTTTGGAGATCCGTTTATAATCAAAGGTGTTGACCAAGTCGGTCAATGAAAATATTTCTTGGTTTGATTCCGGGCTCCAGCCAAGCAAGGCAATAAAATTAACGATTGCTTCCGGAATGAAGCCTTGCCCTAGCAAATCCTCAAACGATGAATGCCCGCTTCTTTTGCTAAGTTTTTTGTGTTCGGTATCAGTAATAAGCGGTAAATGCACGTAAATTGGCACTTGCCAGCCAAAAGCTTCATACAGGCGGTTATATTTTGGCGAGGACGAAAGATATTCGTTGCCGCGGACGACATGGGTTATTTCCATGAGATGGTCGTCTACGACATTGGCAAAATTGTAGGTCGGGAAACCATCTGATTTTAGCAATATCATATCGTCAAGCTCTGTATTTTCAACCGTGATATCGCCGTAAAGTTCATCATGAAAGGTGGTTGTTCCTGTCCGGGGGTTGTTTTGGCGGATTACGTAAGGGATTCCGGCGGCTAAGTTTTTTTCTATTGCTTCTTTTGTGAGGCTTAGGCATTTTTTGTCATAAACGTTAGCTTCGATTGGTGAATCCTTTGCATTTTCCAATGGGTCAGTTCCGCGCTTTTCTGTTTTGGCACAAAAGCAATAGTAGGCCTCGCCTTTTTTAATCAGTTCTTCCGCATATTTCCGGTATATCCCTAATGCTTTCCGCTCGCTTTGCACATAAGGGCCAAACTTGCCCTCGCGTCCCGGCCCTTCATCATATTCCAGCCCGGCTTGTTTGAGGGTATTAAAAATAATTTCGGTTGCGCCTTCTAAAAAGCGTTCCTGGTCGGTGTCTTCAATGCGGATAATAAAGTCGCCGCCGGAGTGTTTGGCAATCAGGTATTCATAAAGCGCCGAGCGGAGGTTGCCGACGTGCATTTTCCCCGTTGGGCTTGGGGCAAATCTGGTCCTAATTTTCATGTTGCTCCAATCTAAGCAGAAATCTTTTATTGAGGTTGCGCCGCTAAGGCGTGGATTCCTCAACTAGTTGAATATACCATGAAATTTTGCGCTTGTCGAGTTTTTGCGGGAAAAAATTATCCTTGCTGTCATCAGGGCCTTAGAGGCCAACTCCGCGCGTTTGAGAGTGTCGATTCACCAAGGCTACAACTTAAGTGCATGAGCAAATAAATTTCCACTTATGCCCGTGAGACTGCGAAATCAAAGACTAAATGCCCAATTTTCGGCCATAAAAATAAATCGCGGCAAATTCCTATTTTATAGTCAGGAATATTGCTCGCGATTTTTTTTATTTTCCCCTCAATTGTGCATTTATTGATTTCTTGTCTCAAAGGGCAGTATGTGGAAAATTTTTGCTCATTGCACATACCAGTTACGACTTTTTGTCTCTTGTCATTGTTGCGTACCTCCAACAGGATTGTCAGACTATTACCAAGCCCTTCATCGTGCGAGAGAGAGTGCGATTCATAAGACCGACCCTTGAGAATCGTCGTTACTTAATTCGCGTACTTTGCGAATTTATGTAACGCAACGATTCTCTCGGAGCGAAAGCGGGTCGGGCGTTGAATCGGCAGCTCTCAAACGCGCGGAGAATCTCTCGGAGCGAAAAGCGAGTCAAGCGATAAATCCACACTCTCAATCGCGCGGATTTACGAGATTGCGGCTCGGAGGCCGCAATGACAGCTCATGAACTCGGAGGCCCTGGTGTCCCCACCGCCTTAAGCCCAAACTCAAGCTGGGAATTAAAAAGCTCTTTCCCGCGTTTGCCAATTTTACGGTAAGACCCATCATCAGCCATAAAATGCGCTTTCGCCGTATCAGCAAGCAAAGTTTCAATGATATGCTTCATCTTGGCAACCAAATCCGGCTGCTCAATCGGGAACATTATTTCAACGCGCCGCTCCAAATTGCGGGGCATTAAGTCGGCGGAACTTGCATAATACAAAGGATTCCCATCATTCGCAAAATAAAAAATCCGGCTATGCTCAAGGAAATTGCCGATAATCGAGCGGATCCTAATCCGCTTTTTAAGCTCTTTGAGCCCTGTTTTCAAACAGCAAATCCCACGGACGATTAAATCAATCTTTGCCCCAAAACTGGCGGCAAGATATAAAGCTTCAATAATATCTTTATCACAGAGCGAATTAACTTTCATGATGATATGCCCTGCCCGCCCGGCTTTTGCATTTTCCCCCTCGCGGCCGATTAAATATAAAAGGCGTTCCTTTAACCCCCAAGGGGCAAGGAAAAGCTTGTTTAAGTTAAGCGGCTCCAAACCGCCGGAAAGCATCTCAAATACGGCGGCTGCGTCCGCCCCGACTTTTTCATTTAAGGTAAAAAGGCTCAAATCGGTATAAAGCCTTGCCGTTTGGTCATTATAATTTCCAGTCCCCAGATGGACATAACGGCGGATATTTTCTGCTTCACGACGGACAACCAAGGTAATTTTGCAATGCGTTTTAAGATAAGCCAAACCATAAATGACATTACAGCCGGACTGCTCCAATTTTTTTGCCCAGACAATATTTTTTCCCTCATCAAAACGCGCCTTTAGCTCAACAAGAACCGTAACCTGCTTGCCATTTTCGGCCGCAAGGGCTAACGAAGCAATAATCGGTGAATTTCCGCTGACCCGGTAAAGAGTCTGCTTAATCGCAAGGACGTTGTCATCAACGGCCGCCTGCCTTACAAATTCCGCGACCGGGGTAAAATCCTCAAAAGGGTGGTGGAGCAAAATATCACCTGCGCGGATTTTCGCAAAAATATCCATCCCTGCACAAAAGCCGGGAAGAGGCGCAGGTTTCGGGTAAATGCTTTCTTTCAAATGCCCAAACCCTGATAAGCTGTCCATTTTCATTAGGAAAGCCAAATCAAGCGGCCCGTCAACCAAAAAAATATCCTCGCGCTTCATCGAAAGCCCGCCGTTAATTATTTTAAGCAATCGTTTGTCTATTCCTGCTTCGGCTTCTAAGCGGATTGCCTCGCCCCGTTGCCGCATTTTTAACCGCTCTTCAACTTCAACGAGCAAGTCCTCAGTCTCATCTTCTTCTATATTAAGGTCCGCACTCCGCATAATCCGGAAATGGGCGGTTGTGATAATCTCATCGCCTAAAAACAGTTTTTGGATATTCCGCTCAATCACCTCTTCTAATAAAATAACACTCGTTATTTTATCGGCGTAAACTAAAATAATCCGTTTGAGGCCGCTTGGAACTTGGACGGCGGCAAATTCGATATTTTTCTTAGACTTGTCTATTTTTTTCCTTAATAAAACCCCGATATTACATGATTTATTGCGAAAAAGCGGAAAAAGGCCCGAAGACAGCACTTTAACTGGATTAAGGAGCGGATAAATATTTTCGGCAAAATAACGGTCAACATAAGCCGCTTCTTTTTCATTAAGCTCCTCATGACGCTTAATGATCCGCAAGCCATTTTGCTTAAGCTTCGGCAAAAGTGAGCGGTTGTAAGTATCGTATTGCTCTTTGACCAATTGATGGACGGCCTTGTTTATGTCCTTAAGCTGCTCGCTTGGCATTTTTCCCGATATATCGGCCCGCTTTATTTCCGCGTCAACCATATCTTTTAAGGCCGCTATTCGCACCATAAAAAATTCATCAAGATTTGACGCGGTAATGCCAAGGAATTTCAGGCGTTCAAAAAGGGGATTAAGATTATCCTTTGCCTCGCCCAAAACACGCTGGTTAAACAATAGCCAGCTTAGTTCACGGTTAAAATAATTGCTTGCATGGGAAAATGCGGTGGGATATTTGGGCATACCTTTAGTAATTCCCTAATATTTTTAGATTAACCGCCTCGAATTTGAGGCCGCGCAGCGCATTTTTTACCGCACTATCAGTAAGGTTTCCCTCAACATCGGCAAAAAAGCGGTATTCCCAATCACGTTCCGGAATCGGGCGGCTTTCGATCCGGTTAAGATTTAGATCATTAAAAATAAAATGCGACAACATCTGGTAAAGTGAGCCGCTTTGGTGAGGCACTTCAAAACAAATGCTGATTTTGCCTGCCCCGCTCCGGAAAATCTTTTGGTTTGTGGCAATAATAAATTTGGTCGTATTCGTTACAGATTGGCTGATTCCGGTCGCGAGAACCTCTAAGCCGTAAATTTCGGCGGCTTTTTCCCCGGCAATCGCCGCATATTTATTATTTCCGCTTTCGGAAACAAAGCGGGCAGCAAAAGCATTGTTATCGCAAACGTTTTGCTTCCAGCCGGGAAATTTTCCCAAATATGAAGCCGCTTGCAGCAACGACATCTTATGCGAATAAACGGCCTCAATCTCGCTTAAACTGCTCCCTTTTTGCCCTAACAGGCAATGCTCAATCAAAAGCTCCTGCTCATCAACAATATAATTGTCAAATTGGGCCAGCAAATCAAATACTTCCGTAACATAACCTGCGGTTGAGTTTTCCCAAGGCAGGACCGCGAAATCAGCTTTCCCCCCGGCAAGGGCCTCCATCGCGTCTTTAAAGGTTTCAACATGACAGCTTTTTATCCCTGCGCAAAAATATGACTCCATCGCGGCTTGCGAATAAGAACCTTCCGCCCCTTGGAAAACGACTTTGGCATTTTCTAGGTCAAGCTTATCAACCATCGTAAAAGAAATGGCTTCTTCTTTTTCATTTTCGGCAATAATGCGATACTGGAGTTTGCGGCTGACTGCCATTATCTGCTCATACAGCCCGGCAATCGCGTGACGCTCAAATTCATTTTCGCCTTTCCCCATTACGCTGGCAATTTTTTCCATTTCCCGCTCGCGGTCTTGGACTGGCTTCCCCGTCAGAATTTTGTCAGCGGCAATCCGCCCTGAAACCAGCAAGCGTTCCTTATATAAGGAAACAAGATATTGGTCAATCACATCAATTTGTTTTCTTAATCCATCTAAGCTCATACTAATAACCACGCTTCTCCAAAACTTGCAAACTTTGAGCCGATAGGCACAATATTTGCAAAACGAATCGTAGATTCGTTTTTATGATTCTAAACCATAAAACTCACGCTTGCAAGTGGGCAAAGATTTCATATAGATGAGGTTCTAAAACTCCTATCTTATTTCACTCAGATAAATCTCAATCCGGTTGGCGGCGATATCGGCGGCATCGTCAGCCGATTTTTCCCCGGTCAGAAAAGCTTGGGCCTCTTCGCGCAGAATGTCGTCAATCCGCGCATCCCAGCTGCGTATTTTAGTGATGCTATCAATTAAATCCCGCAATTCCTGCTTTTCATCTTCCGTGGCCCGGTAAAACTCAAAGACAACATCGCTTCCCCTAAAGGTAATGCGGCCACCCGGCCTATTTGTTAGCACATAATTATACATATACTCTTCAAGGGCGCTTTTCCTGATGGGCAAGCTTAATGATATGTTAGCGAAATTGAATTGAGGCACTTCGTCCAGCATACTGCGCAAAAATGACCAGGCCGCTTCCGGATAAGGGCAGCTTTGGCTTATTGCGACTAACGTCTCTGACCTGGCAAAACTCCCATTGCCGTCATCGGTTGGATAACCGATGTAGACGATTGGCTCATTAAAGATAAACCGCAAGAATTGGACTGAGCTAAGGTCATATACTGGCCTAGCCTCAACCTGGACTTGGCCGTCCCGGATCTGGTCAAAAATAAGGCCGCTTTTATAGTAGTGGTCAGGGGTGAACTGGTTGGCAAAATGGATTATCTTAAGAAACAAACCACGGTCAAACAGGCCGCCATCGTTCCAGCCGGTTAGTTGTTCGAAACTAAGCATCAGGCATAAGTCAAGGACTCTCGATTTGCTATGGTTGGAGAAAACATGGCTTTCCGGCAACAGCCCGTTGGCATAAGCCATCATTTCCTCAAGCGTCCATGAAGACATCTCGCCCATGTTCGCACGGGCAGCTGTAGCCGTCATTATATAATAAGTGACTGGCATTGCAAACAGCTGGCCGCCTGTTTCGTAAGCACGGAGGATATTTTCCTGCAAATCGGCCCTGTCTATCCCAGGGTCAGCGTCAAGCAGGGGATAAAGGTCGGCAAAAACACCCTTGTCCGCATAAATATCCATCATGAAATAAGGCGGGAGCAAGATGATGTCCGGGGCCCTCCCGGTCATGATGTCGGCATTCAGCTGGTCAGAGTCCTCATACTCCTTAAGCGCAATCTGGTAAAGCGGGTTGGTTGTGTTAAAGTAAAAGACTGACTGTCTTAGAGGGTCATCAACAGTTGGGTAAATCCCAAGTACTAAGGTTTCCTTGCTGTCAGAAAGGACAATTGCCATCTCATCGTCCTCTTGGCCAGCTACATATGTATCGCGAGCAGTTTCTTGCCCGGCACAGGCAGAAAGGAAAAGTACGGCAAGAAAGATAGGCAGGATTTTTTTCATGTGGTTTCCTTATTTGATTTCTGTTGGAGACTCAATCCGTGGGGGGCTCCCCACGAAGCTTAATGTGAATAGGCGGGGTGTGCTGGGGTTGGGTGGAGCTATGTTATTTAGCTGGGCAGCCGTGGCGCCAGACAGACCAGTCGCCATATACAGTTACTGTCTTAACTGCAACGCCATTACTATAGCAAATGTCTCTAGTCACGCGCCGGACTCGTGATTCCGTTTGGTTTGAGCAAAACCCGCATGAATAAGGTCTGTATTCTGTTTGGCTAGTTGGCGTTGGCCTGACATGGTCATTACACCGTGGGTCGCATGAATTAGCAAAACCCACAAGTGAAGTTGAGGCAATTAGCATTAATGCTAGGGCTAATGCCAGAAATTTTTTATATCTTCTCATAATATTGCTCCTTCCGTTTCTGAAAAAAGGTTTTCGGGTTACGATGTGCTAAGGCACACCCCACATTATTCAAGAATATAATAAAACACTTTTTTCAGCTTGTCAAGCATTTTTTTACAATATTTACAGTATTTTGAAAACTTCATTATCAGAAGCTATAGTTGAGATAAAGCAAAAAAATTCGATGTCCAGTTACTGGACATCGAAGCGATAAAAACTGGAATGGAAATCAACCTTTGACCGATTGACGGATGATTTACACACATAGCATTTAGCCATGAAAAAAAGGCATGAAAAGAAAAATAACAACCGTTATTTAAAGACAAAGTACTAGATTCAAACGAAAATATTGATAAACGAATCCGGAGATGTTTTCCAGCAGGGGATTCTAAACCATAAAACTCACGCTTGCAAGTGGGCAAAGATTTCATATATAATGAAGCTATGAAGAAGAAGAAAAAAATAATCACCTCCTCAATCCTAATCCTCATCGCTTTTGCGGTCATCGGCGGATTTGTTTATAGCCTGCTTCCGGAGCAAATACCCCCAAACTCACCCTACCTTGTTGGGAACACGGCCGGAAATCTGCACAATGGCGGGCTTTTTTGTGAAGCGGACGGCAAGGTTTATTTTTCCAACAGCTACGAAAATGGAAACCTCTATTCCATGAATGCTGACGAAACAGAAATTAAAAAAATAAATGACCTCAGCGTCTTTTCCATCAATTCCGGCGGCGATTTCCTTTACTTCTTACAAGGCACAACCCGCTTTTCCGGCGATGGTTTTGGTATTTACCGCTCAAACCCAGGCCTTTACCGGAGCAAAGCAAATGGGCGGGATTTAGCCGTCTTGAAATCCGGCAATATTTTGACCGCAACCCTTGGCGGCAATGACATTTTTTACCAAGATTCAGACCCGCTAAGCCTTTACCGGATTGGGATTGACGGCGAGAATGACAGGCGGTTAAGCACCGAAGCCACCAATCCGTCATCGTTTGCAAATGGGGTTATTTATTATTCACGCACCCAAGATGACCACGATGTCTACACCCTTGATGTGCAGTCCGGCTTTTCAACGCTAGTTTTTCATGCCAATACTTATAACGCGATTTATCTGGATGGCTATATTTATTTTATGGACCTTGACAATAATTACCGTCTTTGCCGTTATTCTATTTTTGATAATGTCATCGAGGTTTTGACTTCTGACCGGGTTGATTTTTATAATGTCGGAAATGGGGTTATTTTCTATCAGAAAAATTCCCGGAGCGAGCCGGCTTTGATAAGGATGGGCATTGATGGGAGCGGGGCCGAAATTGTCCGCGAGGGAAACCACAATAGCATTAATATGACTTCACTTTATGTGTATTACCGGGCTTTTGGCGATGATGTCACGATTTTCCGGACTCCGCTTTATGGGCCGCCAAGCGTAAGCACTTTCCGCCCATAGTAATGCGAGAACTCAAGTCATTGCGGGCTTGACCCGCAATCTTCATTCATTCCGCATACATAGCTCACAACACCTCAAAATAATTCCCCAGCTGCTTTTTACACTTCTTTTTAAGCTGTGCCACCGCATGGGAAAATTCATCAACCGTCTGATAAGGCCGGGGATTTTTCTTATTCGAAATCCCCGCAATCGAAAGGGATGCGATGGGGAAATTTTCTGTTACGCCGCTTCTGTTTTTGCTGATGATGTAGCCGTTCTTAATATCTTCGTCACGGTACAAGCTAACGACTTTCCGCATAAATTCAGCAATTACCGCTTGGCAATATTTTTCCCCTTCGTGGTAATCGCCAATGACGATAAAATCGTCGCCGCCGATATGCCCGATAAATTCGCCCCTCTTTGCACATTCCTTGAGAATTTCAGCCGTGAGGGCAAGCATTAAATCACCGTTTTGGAATCCATAAGCATCGTTATAGGCCTTGAAATTATCTATATCATAATATGTTATGCAGTATGGGGCATCGCCAAAAATGCGGGCGGTAATTTCTTTTTCCAACACCAAATTCCCCGGAAGCCCGGTCAGCGGGTTGGCGTGCATTGCAGTATCTACTTCGATTTTTGTGCAGGTATCAAGCAGATCCTTAATCGTCACTATCCCGATATGCCGCGAAAGCGAGAGTGCGATTCATAAGACCGACCCTTGAGAAATGTCGTTACTTATGCGGTGTACTTTACCGCATTATGTAACGCAACATTTCTCTCGGAGCGAAAGCGTGTCGGACGGTGAATCGACAGCTCTCGCATACGCGGAATGTGTCGAACGATTGCGGGTCAAGCCCGCAATGACGGCACTCAAAAATCCCCTTTCCGACTCCCAACTATCAAATTTTGGCAAATTTTGTCTTTTCAAAAAAATGTCTTGACAAATTAACTTTAATTCATTATAATTGTTTTAGTTTTAGTTTTAGTTTTAGTTTTAGTTTTAGTTTTAGTTTTAGTTTTAGTTTTAGTTTTAGTTTTAGTTTTAGTTTTAGTTTTAGAGCTACTTAACAAAACCCAATATTCTTTTTATGATGGAGGAAAGCTATTATGAAGTTTATCAAGAACCTGAAAATCTCGGTCAAATTATTAGGATCATTTGCGATTCTGATCGTTGCAATGGTGGCAATTGGACTAATCAGCATCCAAAGCATGAGGGAGCTTAACCAGTACAGTGCCGATATCTACCATGACAACATGAGTGCAACCATTGCATTGGAAGAAGTCCGCGGGAACTTAAACCTTATCGCTTCCAATACCAACCGGGCCCTCAACGAGAGGTATTCCCATTTGCTCCAGACCAGCATCAACAACATCAATAACGCTGCCGATGAAAATAATGAGCATCTGGATATTTATGAAGCCCTAAACCACGATGACCCTCAAGCAATGAGGGAATATAACGCCCTGCAAGACATACTTAGCGATTTCCGCGACTCGCGGACGGCTCTCCTTAATCTTCTTACAGCCGGAGAATATGAAGCCGCTTCAATTCTTAATGAGGAGGAATATACTGATTTACTTGCCAGTCTCCGTACCCAGCTGGCGAAGATGATTGACTATGAAAAAGATAGCGCAGAGTACATGATTGGCGAAGCTAACGACGCATATAATACTGCAACCAACACGACCATCATCATCATCGTTGTCATGGTTATTATCGCAATCGGATTAGGCATCTTGATTTCCAGCATTATTTCCGGCGCATTAAAACAGGTCGGTGTCATTACCGAGAAAATCGCCGAAGGCGACCTTACTGTCGAAGTTGCGGAAGACTTCCGGAATCAAAAAGAAGAATTTGGCTCTCTTGCCCGCAATGTCCATGCAATGCGTGAAGGCCTTCTTGATACTGTCGGCGGAATCAAAAACGCAACATCTGTTTTGGAACATTCCGTTACCAGCTCCAACACTACCTTAGGCGAACTTAACGACCGCATTACCGATACCTCTTCCGCCACCCAGGAACTTAGTGCCGGAATGCAAGAAACCGGAGCAAGCGCAGAAGAAATGAACGCTACTGCCGCCGAAATCGAACGCGCCGTTGAAACCGTCGCCGAAAAAGCCGAAGACGGAGCAACCAAATCCGGCGATATCCACAGCCGCGCGTCCGAGCTTGGCAAAAGCGTCAACAGCTCGATTGACAAATCAAACCAAATCTTTAGCGACATTAAAAAATCACTTGAACAGGCACTTGAAGATTCAAAAGCCGTTGATGAAATTAATGCCTTGGCTGACGCAATCCTAGGAATTACCAGCCAGACGACATTGCTTGCCCTTAACGCTTCAATTGAAGCCGCCAGAGCAGGTGAAGCGGGCCGCGGATTTGCCGTTGTTGCTAATGAAATCAGCGCCCTTGCTGACAACTCAAAGAATACCGTTACCCAGATCCAAGCCATCACCAAAGTTGTCATGGCAGCCGTAAATGCCCTTGCAACCAGCTCTTCCAATCTCCTTAACTTCGTTTCTGATGATGTTATGAAAGATTATCAAGATATGTTAAAAGCTGCTGATTCTTATACCAATGACGCTGTCTACATCAGCGACATGACCAGTGACCTAAGTGCCACATCGGAAGAACTGCTTGCTTCAGTCCAAGTCTTGATGAGAGCGATTAATGAAGTGTCTTCCGCCGCCCAAGAAGGCGCAAGAACCACTAGCATCGTTGCCGAACAGACAACCGACATCTCACTCAACGCGCAAACGATTGTTGGCAACATGAAAGAAACCGATGACACGGCTCGTGAATTAGCAGCCTTGGTTGACAAATTTAAGCTATAAACCGAATATCCTTCGGTCCGATTATATCGCGATATAATCACGATGTAATCGTTATATACACACGCACCCAACCAAAACGGAGTTCACAATTGTGGACTCCGTTTTAATTGCATTATCGAAAATTACGCTGATACGTATTCAAAAAGGCCGCCGTTAGGCGACCTTTTTTATCCACAACTCGAAGCAAACTTTTATATGCTATATATCAAAGGCTATCGCCAAAGTCTGCCCGGAATTTTTCCAAAAGCTTTTGCGGCCAATCGCTGACAGCTTCCAGACGGCCAAGGAAAAAGCGGAGAACTTTTGGCTCTTCAACGAAACGAAGGCCGCCAACCAAGTGACGGTTGTCGTAAAGCCAGGCAATCCGGTCAACCGCATATTTGACCTGCGACATGGTGAAAACCCGGCGCGGCAAAGCAAGGCGGAGAAGCTCCATATTGGCTAAATGATCCGACCCGTCAGGATTGCGGTCTTCCGAAACCGTGCCTCGTTCCATTCCGCGGACACCGCTGGCAAGATAAAGTGAAGCTGCCAAAGCTCCGGCGCGGTATTCGCCCCGCGGGACATGGTCAAGGAATTTCATTGCGTTTAAGTGGCAGCCAAGGCCGCCGGGCGGGGTAATAATCGGAATTTTGCGCTTAAGCAGCTCTTCGGCCATAAAAGCAATAAACTCTGGGCCTTGGTTTATCATATCCTCGTCCATCGTTTCATCAAGCCCAATCGTCAAAGCTTCCATTTCACGCACCGACATTCCGCCGTAAGTCATAAAACCCTCGTATAATGGGACTAATTCTTTCATCTGGTCAAAAAGCTGTTGGCTGTTGGTAATAATCCCGCCGCCGCGGCCGTAACCTAGCTTTCTGGCGGAAAAATAAATAAGGTCAAACAGCTCGGCAATCGCTTCGGTTATTTCCGGGATTGACTTAGTTTTAAACTCCTCTTCCCTTTGTTTTATAAAGTGCAGATTGTCAGCTAGCAGGGAAGCGTCTAATAATGAAATAATATTGTGCTGTTTGCAAATCGCCGAAACCTCACGCATATTTTGGATTGAGACTGGCTGTCCGCCGATTAAGTTTGTGCCAACTTCGATCCGGACGTAAGGAATTTTGTCCGCGCCAAGGCGGCTGATGGCTTCGTTTAATTTGCCGATGTCCATGTCGCCTTTAAAAAGAAGCTCACTTTCCTCTTCTATCCCGGCGTCAGAGATAAGCTCCTCAACCAGCCCGCCATTAACCGTGACGTGTGATTTCGAGGTCGTAAAATGATAATTCATGAGAACGGTATCACCCGGCTTAATTAATGTGCGGTTAATGATGTTTTCGGCAGCCCGGCCCTGATGGACCGGAAGAAAAAGTTTTGTCTTAAATATCTCGGTAAGCTTCTGCTCCAAGCGATAAAAGGTTTCTGACCCGGCATAACTGTCATCAGCAACCAGCATTGCCGCCTGCTGGCGGTCACTCATCGCGTTAACTCCGCTGTCAGTCAGCATATCAAGGAAGACATCGCGGTTTTTCAGCAAGAAAGTGTTGTAGCCGGAGTCATTTAGTGATTTAAGTCGGTCTTCGATTGGCAAAAGGTGGAGCTTTTGGATGATGCGGACCTTGTGCATCTCCAGAGGAATATGATCCTCCGTGTAGTACTTGATATTGGCCATTTGGTTCTCCTTTTTGGGGGTTTTGGGGTTGCGCTTTAACGCTTTAAAGTGTTAATCGTTAAGATGATTTTACTTTATTTTGGGCGATTTGTCAAGAGGGGATTCCGCGCAATTTCCGCGCGTTTTGAGAGCTGCCGATTCACCGCCCGGCCCGCTTTCGCGGCTTATGTCATTGCGGGCTTGCTCCGCAATCTCAGTAAAGTTCTTCCGATACTACACACTCAATGAGCAAATAAATTTCCACGCCACCCGTGAGAATGCGAAATCAAAGACTAAAATGCCCAATTTTCGGTCATAAAAATAAATCGCGGCAAATTCCTATTTCATAAGCAGGAATATTGCTCGCGATTTTTTTTATTTATTCCTCAATTGAGCATTTTATGATTTCTTGTCTCAAAGGGCAGACGTGGAAAATTTTTGCTCATGTATATTTACGTTACGACTTACGAGATTGCGGCTCGGAGGCCGCAATGACACGGCCAACACACTTTATCGTGCGAAGAGAGTGCGATTCATAAGACCGACCCTTGAGAAGCGTCGTTACTTATGCGGTGTACTTTACCGCATTATGTAACGCAACGCTTCTCTCGGAGCGGAAGCGTGTCGGGCGATGAATTGACACTCTCGAACGCGCGGAAACCACAATAACTAGACCTACTTAAGCTGCTGCATATTCTCGAAAAAATCAGCCCAAGGGTCTTTATTTTTTATCCGCTTTAAAGCTTTTTTCATATCAATGCTATCAGGGGCGACTTTTGCCAACTCGTCCCATGCAATCGGCATTGAAACCGCCGCTCCTGACCTGGCCCTAAGCGAATAAGGGGCAATGCTGGTCGCCCCCCGCCCATTACGCTGCCAATCAACATAAATCTTGCCGGGACGTTTAGCCTTGCGCGAATTGCTTGTATAACGCTCCGGCCATTTATTTTCCATGACCTTAACAACGGATTTGGCAAATTCTTTTATTTTTTCCCAAGAAACAGATGGCTTAACCGGGACAACAACATGATAACCTTTGCCGCCGCTAGTTTTAAGATAAGCATTTAAAGAAAGCTCCGTAAGGATTTCGCGTAAATCCCTGACTCCCTGCCGGACAGTTTTTAAATCCATTCCCTCATCAGGGTCTAAATCAAAAACAACCAGATCGGGATTTTCGAGGTTTAACGCTTGACTTCCCCAAGTGTGAAATTCAAGCGTCCCCATTTGCGCTTCTGATATTAACCCAGTAATATCATTTATATAAAAATAATCATCACGCTCTTTATCTTTTTCGCTTGGCACAGCAATGGTAATAATGCCTTGCCGCCCTGGCTCAGGATGTTTTTTATAAAAACAAGCCCCGCCCTCAACACCTTTTGGGCAGCGGACAATACTTAAAATCCGCCCTTTAATATAAGGAAGCATCTTTTCAGCGACTTGCTCATAATAGCGGACGACATCAATCTTGGTTATTTCCGGGTCTTCAAAAATAACTTTGTCAGGGTTGCTGATTCTGATATTTTGGATGCTAATATTTATATCCATGCTCCTTTCAAAGTCTGGAGACTTTGAGCGTAGCTCAAATCTCTGGTTGAAAGAATGAAATTCTTTCAACCTTTTTTCACTTGAAGCTTTACTCTCTTTAGAATTAGATGTGATTTTTGCATTTTTCTCTAACTCTTTTGCATTAGCTGCGGTTTTTGCATTTTTCTCTAACTCTTTTGCATTAGATTTAGCTTTTGCATTTTTCTCTGACTTTTTTGCATTAGTTTTAGCTTTTGCATTTTTCTCTGACTCTTTTGCATTAGTTGCGGTTTTTGCATTTTTCTCTAACTCTTTTGTATTAGTTGTGGCTTTTGCATTTTTGGGCTTAAGCAGTAAGCCTGCGACTTCTCGCCTCACATCCATAGCTTCTTTGTCTACTCTTATCCCCTTAAAGCTAGCCTGTCTTAGCTGTTTTTCTTTCGTCCATTCCGCAAATTTTATTTCCGCAACCAATGTTGGCCGAAGCCAAACAATATCTTCGTCAGTCCGCATTTTTGGCGCGTTAGAAAAAGGAGCAGTCTTCCTTGTTAAGCTATTGAATTTTGCTATCAATTCTTTTGCGCTTTGCTCGGTAAAGCCAGTTCCTGCGCGTCCGGCATAGATTAGCTTATCATTTTCATAATACCCTAATAATAGCGAGCTTAGCCCGCGGACGCTTTTTTCCGAAATAGTATATCCGCCAATGACAAATTCCTGCCGCCAATCACATTTTATTTTAATCCAGTCACTGGTTCGTGAACCGGAATAAACCGAATCCGCTTTTTTGCCGATTATTCCTTCCATTTTAAGCTTGATTGCTATCGCAAGGCTTTCTTCACCGCCCACAGTCCCGCTCGTTCCCTTAACGTGGCGGCTATAATGAATGTTTTCCGGAGCATTTTTTAATAAATTCTCTAACTCCTCTTTGCGCCGGATAAGCGGCTGGGTACGAAAATCAATTCCATCAAGGGCAAGCAGGTCAAACGCTATATAAGTCAGATTCTTTCCGCCGGGTTTTTTAAGGTAATTTTGCAATGCTTGAAAATCGGGGCGGCCGTTTTCGTCCGTAATGACCATTTCGCCGTCAAGAACCATCGAACGGCCAGCGGCAAAGGAAATAAGCGAATCCGCAATGCTCGCAAAGCGGTCAGCATAATCAATGCCGTTTCTTGTCAATAACCTTGCCTGATTATTTTCAAGATAACTAATAATCCGGTAGCCGTCATATTTAAACTCATAAAGCCACTCTTCGCCAGCAGGGACTTGATTTACCAGCTTCGCCAGCTGGGCCGCGGCGGTTTCAAATGGATTGGGGATAAATTTTTTCGGGCTGGCTTCCGCTTCGATTTCCGCCATTGCCCGCCCAGTTCTTATACTGGTAGTATATTTTTTTATCCCGGCCTCTGTTAAGGCATATTCATCCTTATCTTTGATCAAAAGCCAATTATTTTGCTCCTTTTCCTCATTTTCATCAGCCTTTAAACGCACCAGTGCCCAGCGGCCTTTTAATCTTTTGCCGTTTAAGATAAATTTAAGCGACCCTTTTTTTAGGCCATCGGCCATATCGGAATAAGGCTCGTAATGCCCCTCGTCCCAAATCATGACCGTGCCGCCGCCATATTCCCCCTTTGGTATCGTCCCCTCAAAATGGCGGTATTCCAAAGGGTGGTCTTCAACATGGACCGCCAGGCGTTTGTCACTTGGCAAAAATGAAGGGCCTTTTGGCACAGCCCAGCTTAACATCACCCCGTCCCATTCCAAGCGAAAATCATAATGCTCTCTCCGTGCCATATGGTGCTGAATGACAAAACGAAGCCTTCCGTGGGACGCTTCATTTTTGCCTTGTGGTTCATCTGTTTTTTCAAAATCTCTTTTTTTGTTGTAGGTTTTGAGGTTTTTTGCCATATGGGTTTTCCTTTGCTTTTATGCGAATCAAAAGGTGAAAAATAAGGTCGTATGGGTCGATTTTTTTCTAGTGTGTCCGGATTGATTTTGATTATTCGCAAGACTTAAATTATTTCGCCAGCAAACAAACCACCTCAACGTTTCCGGTAGCAGGGAACAAATCAACCGCCGCTGCCCGGCTAACCGCATACCCGGCGGAATAAAACTCCTTAAGGTCACGGCTAAGGCTTAATGGTTTGCAAGAAATATAAATAAGATACTTAACATCGTAGGCGAGAATTTTTTGGATCGCCTTTGGGTGCAGGCCATCGCGAGGTGGGTCAAGGACAATAAAATCGGGTTTCTCTTCGATTTCATCAAGAATTTTCAGGACATCACCAGCAATAAACTTACAATTATGTAAACCATTTGAGCTGGCATTTTCATTTGCCGCCGCAATCGCCTCCGCCACGATGTCAACGCCAATTATTTTTTCCGCATAAGGGGCAAGAAGCTGGGTAATTGTGCCAGTACCGCAGTAAAGGTCATAGATGACTGGCTTATTGGCAAGGGTTTTTATCGCGCCAACATATTCCCTGACAATCCCATATAGGACTTCCGCGCCTAAAGAGTTGGTCTGGAAAAAAGAAAAAGGGGTGATTTTGAACCGGAGGCCTAAAATTTCTTCATGAAACCAATCCTTTCCATAAAGGATATCTATTTTATCAGCGTGAATCACATCAGCTAATGAATCATTTATAATATGTAAAATACCGTTGACTCGACCAGTCAATGGAATGCCAAGCAAACCCTCTTTCCATGGGGTTAAATCATGGCTTTCTTGTGACGATGTAACCAAGGCGATTAATATTTCCCCGGTCTTTGTGCCTTTCCTGATTAACAGATGGCGAAGATAACCGACATGATTCATGCGGTGGTAATAAGAATATTTATCCTTAAAATAACCATGGGTAAACTTGAGAATTTTTTGATAATCTTCATCAACAATCTGGCATTCACAGACGGTGACGACATCATAAAAACTTTCACGGCAGTGCATTCCCAAAGCCAGCGGCCCGCCCTTATATTCATCGCCAAAAGAAAATTCCATCTTATTGCGATAGCCAAATTGCCGCGGGCTAGGATAAATCCTCGCAAAATTTTCTATCTCAAGAAGATGGCGAAGCTGGTTTTCTTTTATCCGGAGCTGTTCATCATAGGGAAAGCTTTGCATGAGGCAACCGCCGCATTTGCCAAAATGGGGGCATGGTGAAGTGATTTCTAACGGAGCTTTCTTATCAATTGAAACTAACCGCCCCTCGGGGATTTTACTGCGGGTTTTTTTGACTGTGAAAGTAATTTCTTGCCCGGGCAGAGCATTTTTTACAGCACAATATCCGGCTTCGCTTAAAGCAATGCCGCGATTTTTTGAATCCAGCCTGATTATTTTTCCGGAAAGGGTTTGTCCTTTTTTCATCTTAGCATAAAAGAGCTACCATAATACAATAACGGCAGCTCTTAAATATACCTATTACGCCGGACTACGCTAAGTCGTCCGGTACTTCAATCGCCAAATCATCATCGTCATCTTCGAAGAAATCATCATCGAAATCATCAAAATCATCATCAAAATCTTCAAAATAATCTGGGGTCATATAGTGGTACACGGCATAAGCAATCGCGGCTACGGCGGCAATCGCCCCAATGACCGCCAGCACCCAGACTAAGGTATTGGCTTTTTTCTTTTCTTCCTTGCGGCTTAATAAATCATGTAAATCACGGGTCTTGATCATTTCAACGACATCTTCTATTTTGTTTTTCATATAGATATCCTTTCTTTGCTTTGTATTATGCGTTTTTTTAGTGTTTCCTACCTGCCTTACTAATATACTCCATGCCTATTATAACATCAATCAAAAGATTTTTCTACCATATTTTGCAAATTATTTTTATAATTTTTTGTATAAAATAGTCAGGCAAATATAACTCTTCGCGTGTCTATGGCTTAAAAATAACCGCGAGCGATTATTGGCTTTAAACACAAGGGCAAGCTAAACTTTCTTAAGTTTTGCAAAAGCGGCGTACATTATTTTCGGCCCGGCGGTATCAAAATCAACTGTGACTTGATAATCCTTTGCCCCTTGCTCAATGTTTCTAACGATTCCGATTCCGTATTTTATGTGGGTAACCTTGTCGCCGACTATGTAATCTGGGCTTGTTCCCATCGTGTTAAGCCCTTGCCCTATTCCGCTTAAGCTTAGGGCCGAAGCCCCTCCGGCAACATAGGGTTTATTCTCTGGCGCGGTATAGTTCTTGACCGGGACTGTGACTTTCATCTTGCGGTAAGTGGTGAGCCTGTTATCCAGCAGCGGGGGCGGTATTTCCTTAAGAAACCTGCTGGCGGCGTTATATTGTGTCTCGCCGCGAATCATCCGCTGTTTGGCACAAGTTAATGTCAAATCATCTCTTGCCCTTGTAATTCCAACGTAAGCAAGCCGCCGCTCTTCTTCAATCTCGGCTTCCGGGTCGTCGGCGGAAATGCTCATATAGCTGGGAAAAATGCCGTCTTCTAAGCCAGCAATATAAACATGGGGAAACTCAAGCCCTTTTGCGCTATGCAGCGTCATCAGAAGCACTTGGCCGCCATCGGTGACGACATTGTCAATGTCAGCGACTAAAGCCACCTCGTCAAGGAAATCACTAAGCGTTGCTTCATCATTATTTTCTTCAAACGAAACAATTTTGCTTAATAGCTCGTCAATGTTTTCGATTCGTAAAGCCGCGTCTTCATCATTTAAGGCCGAAAGCTCCGTAACATAACCAGTCGTTTCAATGACATCTTTTAATAATTCTGATAAGCTATAAAACTCCATTTTGCTGCGGAAAGCTTGAATCATCTGGGTAAAAGCAGAAATTTTGAGCCCAGCTTTGCCTAAACCGATAATTTGGTCTGCTTCCCTCATCGCGTCATAAAAACTAATATTCCGCTCGTCAGCATAATCAGCAACCCGCTGGATAGAGGTAAGCCCAACTCCGCGTTTCGGGACATTGATAATCCGGCGGACAGCGATATCATCACGGCCATTTTCGATTGTTTTAAGATAGGCAAGCAAATCTTTTATTTCCCGGCGGGCATAAAAATTCGTTCCGCCCACAACATCATAAGGGATGCCCCTAATAATAAAGCGTTCTTCGATTAAGCGGGCCTGGGCATTAGTGCGGAATAAAACCGCGCAGTCATTATAACGGACAACCTTGTCTTTTTGCTTTTTGTGGATGTCATCGGTAATAAAATCTGCTTCTTCAAAAGCGTTGTCAAATTGCCGGAAATGGATTTTGTTCCCCTGGCCTTTGTCAGTCCAAAGGGCTTTTTCTTTCCTGCTTTGGTTGTGGCATATGACCGCATTGGCTGCATCCAAGACATTTTGGGTTGAACGGTAATTCTGCTCTAGCTTAATAACTGCCGCGTCTGGATAAACTTTTTCAAAATCAAGGATATTGCGGATATTTGCTCCCCGGAATTTGTAAATTGACTGGTCATCGTCACCAACTACACAGATATTGCGGTACTTCGCTGCCAGATGGCTAATCAAGGCGAATTGGGCGGTATTGGTATCTTGGTATTCGTCTACCATAATATAGCGAAACCGTTCTTGGTATTGGTTAAGGATTTCCGGATGGTTTTTAAATAATAAAACGGTCTGCATTATTAAATCATCAAAATCCATGGCATTGCTCCGCTTAAGGGTATCTTGATATTCTTCATACACTTTGGCAATCCGGCTTTTATTAAAATCACCGCCAATCGCTTTCAAATAGGCTAAAGGTGATACCAGTTCATTCTTTGCATTCGATATCGCAGAAAGAAAGTATCTTTCTTTAAAGGTTTTGGTGTCAATCTGGAGTTTTTTAAGGATTTCTTTGATGACTGTTTTTTGGTCATCAGTATCATAAATGGTAAAGCCGCTGTCATAACCTAATCGGTCGCCATAGCGTTTGAGTATCCGGACGCAGGTTGAATGAAAGGTGGTTACCCAGATACTGTCAGAACCAAAACCAACCAGCTCCTTAACTCGTTCTTTCATTTCTCCGGCGGCTTTGTTGGTAAAGGTAATTGCCATTATATTAAAAGGATTGATTCCTTTTTCCTCAATTAGATAGGCGACTCTTGTCGTCAGGACACGTGTTTTGCCTGAGCCAGCTCCTGCCAGCAAAAGGACGGGGCCTTCTGTTGTAAAAACGCCTTTTTTTTGTTGTTCGTTTAGGGTTTCGTATTTGTCCATAGTTTGCTTTCTCTTTCACAGTTAATACTCTTTTAGTATAACCCCTTTTGTGGTGGTAGTCAATTAATTGTCGTTGCGGCCTCCGAGCCGCCATTAATTGTCATTGCGGCCTCCGAGCCGCCATCTCAAATATTGGCTTCCGCGCGTTCGAGAGTGTCAATTCACCGCCCGACCCGCTTCCGCTCCGAGAGAAGCGTTGCGTTACATAATGCGGTAAAGTACACCGCATAAGTAACGACGCTTCTCAAGGGTCGGTCTTATGAATCGCACTCTCTATCGCACGATAAAGTGTTTAGGCCGTGGGATTGTCAATAGGACACCCGATCTTCAATATTTTGAACTCCGGATATTTAAGCCGCGAAAGCGTGTCAGGCGATGAATCGACAGCTCTCGCAACGCGGATTAATCCAGCGTTCAAACCAGCCCCCCTCAATATGTTATCAACGCCCCGGCAATCTGCCCATAAACATAACCGCAGCCAAGCCCATAGGCATCGATGTCCTCACTTGTTTTGGCACAGCTTAAGCCAAAGAAATTAAAACCGCCAGCATTATTCGGCTGGTTGCCGCAAGTCCATGAATGGCCTACTGTTTCCTGGCATGGCCACGGCGGTTCATGCCAAGCATGGCGGCAGCCTGTACAGCCAGCCCATGCCCCGCCAAGCTCGGTATACCTGCTGCCACTCGTGCAACCGCAGCGGTGAGCGGTTTGCGGACAGCCACTATGAACATGATGGGTAAAACCTGAAAATTTCTGCTCGGTAAAACAGCCGCCGGAATTTTGCGCTTGGTAATCCGCCTCCCGGCTTATTCCATTATCATCGCGGTGAACGTGGTATGCCGGAGCAAAAAAGCAGCCCTCAGCGCTACCTGCTTCCCGCTCCAAGGCATTAAGTGAGTTTTCATTTTCGCTTGCTGTGTCTCCATTGCCAGCAATCGTATGGAAATGATAAATATATTCTATTAGTCCGGGTTTGTTTTCAAGCATTATCGTTGTTTCGATTGCCTTAACCGCAGCTTCAAGCTCGGCAAAGGTTGCAGTTTCGGCGACCGTCTGTCCTTTTGTGAGTAATGCGGCCGCCAATAACCTTTTTCCATCACTCACAAATTGAAAAACATCATTCAGTTTCAGATAAAGGGGGTTTAATGTCTGATCGATATGGTCAAAACGCTGCTTCGACATGGCTTCCAAATCCATCATTTGCTTTAACAAATCCATCGTGCCGCTGGATAAATCAAGGTTTAAACCGTTAAGATATTCATTAATCGTAACATCAAGCCGCGTAAATGATTCTTGGTTGGTAAGGTTAAAAAGCTCTAGCGTTTCTTGATTATTAATGTTCATCTGTTCTAGCGTTTCTTGATTCGTAATGTTCATCTGCTTAAGCGTTTCTTGGTTCAAATTCATCTGCTCAAGCTTTTCCTTGGTTGTGAGATTCATTAATTCAATTGCTTCATGATTTTTATTGCTCATTATCGCCATCGCTTCATGGTTTGCTTGGATAATGTTCATGACTTCGTTGATTTCATGATTGAGAAGATTAAGCTTTGCGATTGAATCTAGTAAAACAGCCAAGCTTTCATTACTGCCAATTTCCATGCGTTCAATAACCTGCCCTAACATTTCCATCAGCTCCTCATAGTTTTCTGAAGCTGATTCTTTGATTTCCTGATATAAGACTTTTGTCTCTTTAAATGCTTCTGAATATTGGTTCTGGATTTCTGAAACTGCCTGATATAGATTATTAAATGACTGCGCTGCTTCAATTTGCTGGCTTTGACTAGCTGATTCCAGTATTTTTAGCAGGTCCGCAATTTCACCCTTGGCAATTTCAATTTGCGCTTTCAGCAACGCTAGGTCATCGGCAAGCTGGGTTATTTTTCCGGCAAAAATATGGTTGGTTATTTGCACATCGCTTAATTCTTCATAGATATTATTGGTCAGGGCGGTTAAGCTGTCATCGTTTTGCGCCGGGGGAAAATTGTCCTGTCTTAGGACTTTCCAATTATCATTGATGGCCGTTTCCAGCTGTGACAAATACTCTTTTGCCTTTACCAGCTCGCTCATTATTGTTTCTTTGGTTTCAGTTAAGGCTTGCTCATGGTTTGTATTTTCCGGCTTAAGCCCGATTAACGACATCACTAGCAAGACTGCCGCAATGACAGTAACGATGATGCCCGGTATTAATATGATTGTTTTTTTGCTGTTTAATAGTTTGTCTAAGTTTTCATTAATATTTTCACTAAATTTCACTTTTTTCCTCGCTTTCTCGAAGTAGGAGTTAGACAAAATCTCTTCCGGTGCTGGGGCCTAAAATAATCGCAATCTTTTTTTTGATAGAAGGCGGCCAGTGTACCTTGAAGATTGATTTTGCCTAACCCTGACTCTGACTAAATATCGTCCGACTTATAATAACTCCCCGCCCCCATCTGCTTGGCAAAACCCCGCAGGCAAAATGTCACCAATATCCGTAACAAGCTCTCATAAGATATCTGCGGATTCATTGCGCTTATTTGCTCAAGGGAGCGTGGTGCATAATCAAGACAGGAAAAGACCTGTTTTTCCTCGGCGGTAAAATTTAAGATTAGCTTTTCTTCCTTGGTGGTTGCTTTTGGGGCTGGAGGTGCTTTCTTCTTCAGTTCCTTTATTTCATTGGCAAGCCTTAATTTGGATGCTTGTAAAATCTCATCAACAAATTCTTCAATCGAAATAATCATTCCTGCGCCTTGTTTGATTAAGCGGTTGCACCCACAGCTTAACCCGTCAACTAAGCGGCCCGGCATCGCATAAACTTCCCGGCCTTGCTCTAATGCCATGTCAACCGTTATCATTGTCCCGCTTTTTTCTTTTGCTTCGATGACGACTACCGCATCGGAAAGGCCGCTGATAATTCGGTTGCGGGCCGGGAACTGGCCAGCGTTCGGCGGCGTTCCCGGCTGATATTCCGAAATAATCCCGCCTTGCTCGCCTTGCCTTTCTATTTGCTCATAAAGCTGCCTATTTTCCGGGGGATAAACAACATCAACCCCACAGCCCAAAACGGCATAAGTCGCCCCCCCTGCTCCACAAACTGCCCGCTGGCCGATTCCGTCAATTCCCCGCGCCATCCCGCTCACCACCACAATCCCCCGCTCCGCAAGCAAAGCCCCCAGCTGTTTCGCCATTGCGCTGCCATACCCGGAGCATTTCCTTGTTCCGATTAACGCAACGGCCGGGGTATTTGCATCCGGGAAGCTTCCCTTTAAATATAGGGCTGCCGGAGGGCTTGGCAAGCTTAAAAGCTTCTCCGGATAACCGGGTGACCCATAAGGGTAAAATGCAATTTTTTCTTGCTTAAGCTTTTCAAACTCGCCGTCAACATCCCATTCCTTACGCCTATTGACCAATGCGGTCAATTGCCGCTCATTCAAAAACCAGCGTAAATCATGTTCCGGCGTATGGTAAATATCCGAACCGCTGCCGACATATTTTTTTAACACCATCATTGCCTTAAAGCCAATTCCCTCGACCGAATTAAGCCAATAAAGATATTTCATGTCCTCTTTCATTGCCAATACCTCCCCTCACTAAGGCGAAAGTGGGCCGCCTCCAAAAGATGCTTTTCTTTAATGTTTTCACTTTCATCCAAATCGGCAATCGTCCGCGCAACTTTAAGCACGCGGTGATAAGACCTTAAGCTCAAATTCATTTCTTCAAAAATCTCCGCCATTAAAGCCGCTTCATTTTTTTCTAAATGGCAAAAAATGGAAATATCTTTGACCGCAATATCAGCGTTAAAATGGTATAAAGTGTTTTTGTAGCGGGCTTTTTGAATGTCCCGCGCTATTTTAACCTGCTTTCGCATTAAGCCGCTTGACGTTCCCGATTTTGCTTGGTTTAGGCTTTCGATTGTCGTCCGGGGAACTTCCGCGCAAATATCAATCCGGTCAAGAATCGGCCCGGAAATCCGGCTAAGATAACGCTTTACATCTTTTGCCGAACAGCTGCATTTTGACTGATCCGGAAAGTAACCGCACGGGCAAGGATTCATCGCGCCAAGAAAGATAAAATCGGCAGGGTAAGTAAACGAGCCGGAAGCCCTGGCAATGCTGACTTTTTTGTCTTCAATTGGCTGGCGGAGGATTTCGATCACGTCACGGTTACATTCCGGCAGCTCGTCCATAAAAAGAACGCCGCGGTGAGCCAGGCTAACCACTCCGGGGCGGGGAATCCGTCCGCCCCCAGTCAAACCTTGCGCCGAAATCGTATAGTGAGGGTTAAGAAAAGGACGGCTTGTTTTGATTGCCTGTTCCTTATTTAACAGCCCGGCGATACTGTATATTGAAGAAACTTCTAAGCTTTAGGACAAGTTTGTCAAGGAGATGTTTTCCGTGGCGCATAATTTTATTTTATTTTCACTTGCATTATTCGCTCTAAAGATGTATGATTGTTTTAGTGTACTTTTTAGAGAGGATTAGGATTAACATCATGGGGCTTGAAAATGAACTGATGACGACAATGGAAGCCGCCGAGTTATGGGGTATATCTATGCGCCGTGTCCAAATCCTTTGTGATAACGGAAAGGTTAAAGGTGCTGTCAGAATGGGTAGGACATGGATTATCCCCAAAGGTACGCCAAAACCGATTGACGGGCGGACAAAAGCCGCAAAAAAGTCGGAACAATAGGGAGCATAAAAATATGACCGATACCGAACAACGAGTTGCCGCAAAAAAATTTGCCGCCGACTGGAAGGGCAAGGGATATGAAAAAGGCCAGAGCCAACCGTTTTGGTTGTCTTTGCTTCGTGATGTCTACGGCGTGGAGCACCCCGAACAGTTTATTTTCTTTGAAGAACAAGTACGCTTAGACAATACCAGTTTTATTGACGGCACAATCCCGACTACTCGCGTTTTGATTGAGCAAAAAGGCTTAGGCAAAGATTTGAAAAAACCCATAAAGCAATCGGACGGAACGCTTTTAACGCCGTTCCAACAAGCCAAACGGTATATAACGGAACTGCCGTTATCACAGCATCCACGTTGGGTTGTTACTTGTAATTTCAGCACGTTTTTTGTTTACGATATGGAACGCCCCGGCGGGGAGCCAGAAGAAATATTATTGGAAAACCTACCAACAGAATTTTACCGCCTGTCTTTTTTGACTGACACGGGCAGCGAACACATAAAACGCGAAACCGAAATATCAATAGCGGCAGGTAAAATCGTAGGCTTATTATATGATGCGCTTGCAAAACAGTATGTTGACCCAACAAGTGAACGCGCATTAAAAAGCCTAAATGTGTTGTGCGTCCGGCTAGTGTTTTGTCTTTATGCGGAAGATGCGGGCATATTCGGGCGGCATGGTATGTTCCATGATTATCTTGCAGATTTTGAAACAAGGCATCTGCGAAAAGCCGTAATCGAATTATTCCAAATTCTTGATACCACGCCCGAAAAACGCGACCCTTATCTTGAATCATCGCTCGCCGCTTTCCCGTATGTCAACGGCGGTTTATTTGAATATGAGGATATAGAAATCCCTCAATTTACTGATGAGATTAAGGATTTGATTTTGGTTAAAGCCAGCACGAATTTTAACTGGTCGGAGATAAGCCCCACGATTTTCGGCGCGGTATTTGAAAGCACATTGAACCCCGAAACGCGCCGTTCCGGGGGTATGCACTACACATCACTTGAAAATATCCATAAGGTCATTGATCCGTTGTTTTTTGATGATTTGAAAAAGGAATTTGATGATATATGCAAAATAGAAATATTAAAAACAAAGACGGCAAAATTGCGTGCATTTCAAGAAAAACTTGCTTCTTTATCGTTTTTAGACCCTGCTTGTGGAAGTGGGAATTTTCTGACAGAAACCTATATTAGCCTACGCCATTTGGAAAATGACGTGATAAGCCTTTTACATCAAGGGCAAATTGTTTTCGGCGACTCTATACATAACCCAATTAAAGTTTCAATCGGGCAGTTTTATGGTATTGAGGTCAATGATTTTGCCGTTACCGTTGCTAAAACTGCGCTTTGGATTGCCGAAAGCCAAATGATGAAGGAAACAGAAAGCGTAGTCCATATACAGTTGGATTATTTACCTTTGAAAACCTATGCGAATATCGTTGAGGGGAATGCCCTGCGGATTGATTGGGAAACGGTTATCCCTAAACACAAAACCTCATATATCATGGGTAATCCGCCATTTGTAGGTCAAGCAATGCGAACAAAAGAACAAGCCGAGGATATGCAAACGGTATTCGCTCCGTCTAATTCGGGTGGAAAACTTGACTATGTTGCCGGTTGGTTTAAGAAAGCCTCTGATTTTATGAACGCTTCAAATGTGGAAACGGCTTTCGTATCCTCTAATTCAATTTGTCAAGGAGAATCCGTCAATTTACTCTGGGAAATGTTGTTTAGTGACAGGATTTGTATAAATTTTGCTCATACTACATTCAAATGGTCAAGCGAAGCAAAAGAAAAAGCCGCTGTTATGTGCGTAATAGTTGGTTTTTCAAAAAGAAATCGCCCCATTAAACTGTTGTTTTTTAATGGGCAGCACAAACAAGTTGACCATATCAACGGATATTTAAATACTGGACCAGATGTATTTATTAAAAATCGGAATCAAAGTATAAATAAAGGAATCGCAAAAGTCGTTCAAGGAAGCCCACCTGCTGACGATGGAAGATTACTTCTTACTGCTGAGGAAAGAAAACAATTATTAGATAAACACCCTGAATTATCTACGGTTATCCGACCATTTATCGGTAGTCGTGAGTTTATCAACGACATCGAATACAAACGATATTGCCTTTGGTTTGAAAACGAAGAACCAAATAATTACCAACACATACCTGAGCTTATAGACCGCTTTAATTATGTGCGGGAATATAGGCTAAAAAGCCCTGTTGACCGTATTCAAAAAACGGCAAATACGCCTTACTTGTTTACGCAAAACCGTCAACCGAAAGAAGAATACTTATTCATACCTCGCGTATCTTCTTCATCAAGACGATACATTCCGATAGGTTTCCTACCACCTGATGTTGTTGCGAGCGATTCTGCGGTATTAGTTTGCAATGCAGGATTATATGAGTTTGGCATTTTGTGTTCTAATGTGCATAATGCTTGGATGCGAACTATTGCTGGGAGATTAAAAAACGATTATCGCTATGCGCCATCTGTATTTTATAATTTTCCACTTCCTGATATGACAGATGTCGGAAAGCAAAAAGTAGAGGTATCTGCAAAGACAATTCTTGATGCACGGAAACGTTATCCCGACAAGTGCTTAGCAGATATGTACGGAGATGCTATGTATTTATATCCGATGTTGTTGGAAGCGCATCGAGCAAATGACCGTGCTGTGATGGGCTTGTATGGGTTCAGCGTGAAAGATATGGACGAGTCAGCGTGTGTCGCGGCGTTAATGGAGCGTTATCAAAAATTGATTACTTGACAAACAAGGAGACATAGTAATGATGGATGACAACAGCTCTTGCATGAATAATTTGAAGTGTTCATTAATAACTAACCAAGCCCTCTTTAATCATGTCCATATCATTAGTCAAAAATTTGATATACTGCCAGATACCCCACATTATGGAATAGCTATTGACTATGTTGATTTGCAAGAAAGCCGAGAGCAGTTTGTTCGTGAACTTATTAATACCGTTGTTGATTGGGTATATAGCATCGCAAGGCAAGAATCCATCTTGTCAAGATTGAAAAAAGATGGACGCAGTAATGCAAATGCCACAACCGAGTTGATTCAAAAAGCCTTCGAAAAATTTAGACCGTCCACAGATGGAAAACTTTTGAACGGTCAATTTGGGGAGTTGCTTTTAGCAAATTGTTTGCAACATTTATTTGAGGCGATGCCCATACTGCGTAAAATGCCTTTATCAACTTCGCCTTCTCACGAACGTTTTGGCTCGGATGCGATTCATTACAAAGAAATAAACAAAAAACCCGTATTTTTTATCGGCGAAGCGAAAAGTTATACCAGTAATTATAAGTTCAATGATGCGTTTGAATCTGCATTAAACAGCATTTTGAAAGAACACAAAAACATTCTGAAGGAAATAAGACAATACTTGCATCAAGATTTTTTAGAGCCTGAAATAGAACATTTAGCAACCGCTTTGGTCAATGGGGAAATCAAGGACGCCGAGTTTCACCTTGTTTCAATAGTCGCATATGAGGAAACAAACGCGAAAAACGGCAAAAAACGCGAAGAAATATTGGGAGCGATAAAGAAGGTTGTTGAAAATCGGTATCGTAAGTTTGACAACAACAAAATAGATATTAGTACAAACCCCATTCTCAATAGAATTACCTACATCGTATTTCCGGTTTGGAAGTTTGAAGAACTAATAAGAGATTTTTCTTGCAGTATGCCAAAGTAACGGAGGACAAAGTTGTGACGTTTCATTTTGATAACATCGCAAGGAAGTTGCTTTCATTAGAGCATAGGACTATTGCAAAAAGGCTCGGCTTTTCTGAAATAAAACCGGGTCAACTTTCATATGACGATGTATGCGATGCGGTCAAATCTTTGAATCTTCTTTCTCTCGAAAAAAATGAGTCTGACAGGAATACATTTGTTACAATCGCCGCGCTTCTTTGGGAGTATGCTGGTGCGGATTATCCTAATTTACGAGATGTGTTGATTCATCTTCTTTCGAGGATAGGATATGCACCATCAAGTATTATACTCGACAAAGAGTTTCGTAATAGTGGCAAATACGCTCCTCTAAGCAGTATTTTTGCTCAAATGGCAACGGGAATCAATCAACAAAAATATGAAGTAGTTATTGGTAATCAAAAAGAAACGCTTACTGCGTATCAACATTCAGTGTCTAATTCTATTCGTAATAATAAAATTACAGGAGTTTCTGCACCGACTTCTGCTGGCAAGTCGTATGTTTTGTTAATTGAAGCTACTCATGCTCTGACTGTAAATAAGTGGGATGTTGTTTACATTGTGCCAACTATAAGCCTTATAAATCAAGTTACTCGCGATTTTGCGAATTACTTTCAAAGGTTAGGCGTTTATGATGTAGAGATTTTCAACTCATATAACCCTGACTTAGTAAAAACAGAAACACCTCATGTTTTCATACTGACCCAAGAACGTGCGGCATCGGCGTTTACGATGAGTGAAAAACCTTTTAATAAAAAAACGTTTTTGATTATTGACGAAATCCAAAATATAGAACGTATTTCAAGTGGTGATTCAGAGATGCGTTCAAAAATATTGCTCGACACCATTTATGATTTTAGATTTTTGGACAATATTGAGAAGATTGTTGTGTCCGGCGCAAGGATACATCAAATCGATACTCTTTGTAAAGAATTGTTGGGAGATGACTGCGTAGATAACACAACAGATATAAGCCCCGTACTTAACCTCACATACAGCATAAAGAAAGACAAGGAACATTATTATTTTAAGCAGTATTGTTCAATTATTGATGCACCAAACTCCGTTCGAATTTCCAACCCGGCATTAATTGAAGGACATGGAAAAAAATTATACAACGATTTATATTTGCAATATTTATCAAATTTTATTTCAAATTTAGGAGATAGTGTACAAAACATTATCTTTACTCCAAACCCAGCTACAGCCAGAAGAACAGCACTTGCACTTACTACCAATGATAAACCAATGCTTAATGAACTCCAGTCACTTGCAGAATATTTGCGAGACTCCGTTAGAAGTAACTACGCTTTGGCAGAAACGATTTCAAAAGGAATAGCTTACCATCATGGGAAGTTACCGCAACATGTCAGGAAAGTAGTAGAATATGCTATTTCTGAAAAATATATAAGCAATGTCGTATGTACCACAACGCTTATGCAGGGTGTAAATATGCCCGCGCAAAATGTCATTGTCAGGAATCCACACTTGTATATAAAGTCGGGTGTAGATGTCGCCGAATTATCCAGTTATGAGATGGCAAATCTGCGCGGGAGAGCCGGACGGCTACTTAAAGATTTTATTGGTCGAAGTTTTGTGCTTGATGAAAACGAATTTTTGAAATCATCAGACGAGTATACGCAAGAAACTCTTTTCGAAGATTCGTATAAAGAGCTGTCCTCTTCGTATAGTAGCATCTACAATCAACACTCTGAGGAAATTAAAAATGCTATTTCCAACAAAACACCCGCATCTCAATTACCCAAGAGTTACGCTTTTATTGTCACGCATATTAGACAAACTATTCTGCGCCACGGGAAAGATGCAAGAAATAGGCTGGACAAAATCGGAATCATAGTAACGGATAATGAATTTGCATCTTACGAGAACTCTTTATTGGGTTTGCAAGTCCCAAGAGCTGTATGCCTAAAAAATCGCTACGCCGACCCTGTAATTCTAAACTTACTTTATTTGGACAAGTCCTTGCCTGTACTCCCTACTGATATAAAAAGAGGTGCAGAAGCAAAACTTAGTAACGTCCTCAAATATTTACGCGATACTGACACTTTTGCAACACTATACAACGAGAGAATTCCAGACCGTTATCGCAAAGGTAAAAATCGAGGTGTTTTATGCGGAACAGCGATAAAATGGGCAAAACAAACAGCATTAAGCGAAATTTTAAAGGCTCCGTATTATAACGAACCAGACAAAGTGGATGAGGCTATTACATTGCTTCAAAATACAATATCGTATGATTTGCCAATGCTGTTAAAACCCATTTACGATGCAAAAGATATAGAACCTACTTTTATTACTTTTTTAGAAGCCGGAGCAAATATGCCTATTACGCGGAAGCTGATAGAAATTGGAATTCCAAGAGAAACAGCTATTTATTTATACGATAATATTTTTGGGACGTTGCAAATGACATCTGATGATATATACAGTTCAATAATAACCACTATTACAAATAATCGAGATAAAATTCCGTTTTGGGTTCGAGTACAATTGCCTATGCCGTTAGCGCAACTTTAGCCCTAGCAGTCATAAAAGACATCAAGAGTTTGGGTTGCCTTTTACAACTCCATCCCCCGTAATTTCTGCCGCACCTGTTTCGGTTTCTCGCTGTGCAAAATATCCTCAACACTCCGCTTGATTTTCTCAACCTTTGCAGTTTCCTCACGGAGCGTTTTATACTCCTGATACAGCGCAGCGCTCTCGGCGGTTTTGGTGGCGAGTTCATCCCGCCATTTGGTTATCGGCGGTAGTTTCTTCGGGTCGAAGCGGTCTTGCAATACATCGCGCAAATACTTCTCTGCGTTGTCATACATGGCTATCTGCGGACGGTAATCTTCGTGGTACTCATTGGCGGCATCAAGAGCCTTTTGCGCCTTGCGTTCAGACCTGAACCAGCCTGCCTTTTTGATGGCTTCATATTCCATGTACAGCCTGTCATACTGGCGTTTAATCGGACGGTTTTCTTTGAAGTTTTCGCTGTGCATGATATGCTTTTTCAGTATATCCGTCCGGCGTTGCAGTTTTTTCATCTGTGTGCCTATGGCATCGACTTTTCCGTCCATAGCGTTGACCATTTTCTCCAATTCTGCATAATCGCTGATATTATTGCGTTGCAAGAAATTGAACACATCGGCGGCGTTTTTCAACCGTGTTATGCTTGACTGCCCCTGCCGATTGAGGATTTCGGTAATGACATCATAAAGTGTTGGTGGGGTGGGGTTAGCGGCTTCGTAGGTAATCCATTTGTTCAGCTTATTTATGCGGGTGCGGAGTTGTTTGATTTCCTTGTTCGCGACTTCGATAGTGCGGTTCATGTCGCCGCGTTCGGTGTGGATGCCGCGCCGCTCCATTTGGGAAGCGGCGGGGCCGAGATGTACGGTGGGTATCTGCTCTTTTCCTTGCCTCGCATAACTCCGATGGTCAACAGTTGGCTCGAATCCATTAACAACCAAAGCGGCGTTACAATAATCAGCCCATGCCGCCCGCCATTGCTCCGCTTTGTCGCGGTCGTGCCAGTCCACGGTGTTGACTTTTCTTCCGTTAATTGTACGGGATTTCTGCCCCCACTTTCCGTCTTGTTCAATGGGGCGCATTGTTAGCATGATATGAACGTGAGGGTTGCCGTCATCTTTATTGTGCAGACAAACATCGGCGCACATTCCTGCGTTGACAAAAGTGTCTTGCACATACCCGCGCACAAGGGAAATGTTCTGTTCCGTAGTCAGCTTCACGGGTAAAGCGATTTCGATTTCCCGCGACAGTTGAGCGGTGCAGTAACGCTCCGATTTTTCAACCGCGTTCCATAAAACGGTGCGGTCTGTATATTCGGCGGGGGCGTGGTTGGGTAAGATGATTTCAGTATGGACAATCCCGCCCTTGCGGGTGTAATCATGGGTCACGCCGTCATACTCATTTGTGATGGTTTCCCCGGCGCGGTACGCCGCAGCCGCGACTGCGGATTTACCTCTGCCGCGTGATATGATTTGTATACTTAAATGGCAAAAGTCCACAGCCGTCACTCCTTCAATTTGGTTTTTGATTTGCAGTATAAAACGGTGCATACTGTATGCGCCGATTGCGATAACAGTTTGCCGCCGTGGGTATACGCGGGGTTAAGGGGCGCGAAGTAGCACCGCCAAGAAAGGCGGACGCGCGTTTTGAAAAGCGAACACGGTTCAAGTTCGCTTTTCAGCGCGGCTTTCGCCGCAGGCGAAAGTGCTGACCCCTTATTTCGTGCCGACAGGCACGAAACGCCCCCGGCAGGGCGCACACGTTCGATAGAACGTATAAGTGCGCCCTTGTTTCACAAGGGTGAAGGGCGGTTAGCCCGCCACCCTTGTCGTTTCCGCAGACTTGCCGCCCGCGTTTCCGTTTTGTTGAGTTCCCGCTTGTGCGGGCTTGTGATGATTATTATTGCTGTGGTTCTGCGCCGTTCCCGTGTTTTTTGGCGCATGAGTGGTTTCGGTACGCGCTACTGCGTCCGTATGTTTTGGCACAGCATTGCCGCCGCTCTGTGTAGTGTCCGTAACGCCCTCTGGCTCGGCGGCGGTTTCGGATGTAAGCGGGATTAACTCGGCTAATGCCCTGCGTCCGTAATTATTGGCGGTGGTGTTTTTGAAGAAGGTTTCAAATTGCTCGTCCGTGAGCAATGCAAGGTCGGGGAGCAATTTTTCCATAAACCCGCCGCGCTTACAAAAACGGTGATTACGCGCTTTACGTTCATCGGCTTTTTGTTCTTGTAGCAGCTTCTTGATACGAGCCTCCGCTTGCTCTTTTTCCAATTTCGCCGCTGTGATTTTTTCGTCAATGGTTTTTCTGTTTGCCATATTAAATTCCTCCGTTTTATTAGATTTTGGGATAGAAAAAGCCCGACTACATTTCTGCAATCGGGCTTTCTGTGGTATGATATTTCTATGCTGCCGGATTCGGATTTTTGCCGTTCTCAGCAACAGCTTTTTCGGCAGCAATCCGCTCCTTTTTTCGGGCGCGGTATGCACGGCATCTTTCGTTGGCACGTTGGCGTTGCCGTTCCAGTTTTTCCAATTCCTCGGCAGAGAGTTCTTCCACTAAGTCACTCTCGTCGATAGGGATTGATATATTGCCAATAAAGTTAAGGTATATATCCAATTTTCTCGGTGCTCTGCGTGATGTTTTGTCGCGTTCATGGATATACACCTTGTCGATAAATTCATTTAGCATCTGAGTTGAGAGTTCTGTAAACTCCGTGTAGCTTTTTACAAGCTCAATGAATTTATCTGCGCGAGTTCCGTCATTATCGAAATCCGCAACTTGCTTTTTCCACTCGGCGATATTTTTGTCGAGGGATTCTTGTTCGTCGGCGTATTCGGTGAACATTTTATCGAAGTGGCTATCGGGGATTCTGCCTGTGGCGTTAGCTTCAAGCAGTTTCTTCACTACGGCGATGAGTTCGCCCTGCCGTTTCTCGGCTTTAGTGATTTTTTTCCGTGTTTCCTTTACAGATTCGCGTTGTCGGATTACAGACGATTCGCGCACCCGCTCAATAAAATCGGCTTCATTCTTTAGTACATATTTTGCAACCGTTTTTATTGTGAACAGGATTGCTTCCTCTACCAACGGAACACGGATATAATGCTGTGTACAGTAACCCTCCCTGTCGGCGTAAACGGTACTTTGCTTACGGTATCGGGAGCATACAAACTCGTTATGGTCGCCATGCCCCGGCGCGGATGCGCGGTATGTCATTTTTGCCCCACAATCTTTGCAAAAAAGCAGTCCCGTTAGTCGGCTCGGCGGCATATCGCTTTTCGGCGAACGCCGTATTGTGCGCCGGAGCCGTTGGGCATTGCTCCATACTTCTTCGCTGACAATAGCCGGGTGCGTGTTCTCGAATACCAACTGCTCGTCCTTTGATGTAAATTTACGCTGTTTGGATTTGTAGCTGTCGGTATACGATTTACGGTTTATTGTGTGACCGAGATACTCGCGCCGCTCAATGATGGTTGCGACGGTGGTGCTTCGCCATTGATGCGGGTCGCTGTAATGATGGTTCATTTCGCCGCCCACCGTTTGACTGTGTGCCGACGGGTTTAACACCTTTTCCTCCGTCAGTATTTTGGCGATTTGCGCCACACCGTACCCGTCGATTATCATATTGAAAATCCGGCGAACAGTAACGGCGGCTCCTTCATCTACCACCCACATCTGCTTGTCCTCTTTATCACGGAGATAACCATAGGGGACGGCGGGGGAAACGTGCTTGCCATCCTGCTCTTTTGCTCGGAATATCGCCCGTATTTTCTTTGAGCAATCGCGGGCATACCATTCTGCGAGAATCGCACGAAAAGGTGTAAAATCATCTTCCCCGCGCGATGTGTCTATGCCATCTTGAACAGCAATCAGCGTAATGGATTTTTCGGTCAGCATTTCCATAAGAAGCCCGACACGAAGATAATCTCTGCCGATGCGGTCAAGATTTTTAACTACGATGTTCTTAACTCGCCCCGCTTCGATTTCTTCAACGACTTTCTGCCATCCGGGTCTATCCCATCCGGTACCTGAGTAACCGTCATCAGATGCATGGATATACGGTTTTAAGTCATTGCGTTCGGCGTAGGTTTCAAGTAACATTTTTTGGTTTTGGATGCTGCCCGATTCGCCGTCCCGGTCGTCATCAACCGACAACCGGGAGTATAAAATTGTTAGGTTATGCTTGTTCATGTCAGCCTCTTTCCGGCAGCCAAGAACACTTGCGGCACTATTGGACGGCAGGGAATTTACGTTATACACCGTTATCAACCTCCCGCTCAATCATTCGGAGGAGCTTGTCCTCCAGAGTTTCCTTGCTTGTGTTGCTGAAATGGACTGTGACCTCCACGGTCGTCGAGCCAATCCGTCGCAGCAACTTTGCCGGCTCGCCCTCTCGTTTGGGGGTCATGGCCGCGCCTATATCGGCGGTTCTGCTAATCATAGATTGGACTCCTTTTGAAATAAAATTATAAAAAAGAATGTGTGTTTTAATTCGGTCGTTGTATACAGACCTCCCCACTTCGTCGGTTCATTTACCGACAGGCGGGGTAGCCAAAACCTCTCGGAGGACAGTTTCAGACTCGCCTTTTTCGCTTTCATCCCGGTACGTTCCTGCGTTGAGTCTTGTTTGACTATGGCGCGTTTCACCGTGCGTATTCGCATTTCCGCCTGCGCCCTTTCTTCGCATTGGGTTTTATTTGCGAACCGTTTACAGCTACCCGAAAATACATTATCGCCCCGTGCCTCCGACGTGGACTCGCGTTCATGTATCCCGGTATCCTCCGGCTGCGGTATGACTGTCATCGCCGACAGTATTTATCAATGTGCATATGTGAATACGCTTGTCTGATATTCACATATGCTATATTATCGGCGACTAAATCACGTTTGTAAATAGTTCACAACAATGTTAAACGTCGATAGTGAAAATATATATTGACATCTCACATTTGTGATGTTACAATATCAGTAAATAGGACAAGTACAAACGGAGGTTTTTGATATGGACGTTGCCGGATTACGCGCAATCTTTTCTTCCCGAATCCGCAAACTGCGCGAGGGTAAAATGAATCAAGGAGAGTTCGCGGACAGCGTTGGCATTTCGCGCGGCGCGATGAGTTATTATGAACAAGAATTGAGAACGCCGGACATCGGGGTGCTTCGTGCGATATGCGAAAAATACAAGGTGTCGGCTGATTACCTTCTCGGTCTTATGCCCGACACCAATCACGCTGTTTCCGATGTGTGTCTTGAAACGGGGCTGTACCCGAAAGCGGCACAACGGTTACGCATACTGGAAGAACTCAAAAAGTTAAATTTTGAATCCTTTGAAACGGTCATTAAACATTTTATCGACGATGACCCGAAAGAAGCGTTAATCATGGCGGCGAATACCGCCGCAACACCGATGGTAAATTTGCTTCTTATGACCGATGAGGGATTAAGTCTGCTAACCTTGCTAAGTGCTATCATATTCGGCGCGGAATTTGTAACAGACGATGGTGAAGAACCGTCAAAGCCGCGCTTGAAACTGATGACCAACCACAGGAATATCGAAATGGAATTTCCTTTGGACAACATCACCGCCGCACTTTGGGTAAACGTGCAAGAGGAAACAGCTAAACTTCGAGATAAGGTGAACGAGAATAATGAAAAACCGGAATGAAAGTTTTAATTGTGACCTTTTTGAAAAGGTATTTATCAAGGTGCGAGCGGGCGCAAAGTTACGCTCAATGAATTGAGCTCATTTTTGAGCCGATTCGGATTCCCTCGAAACGGGGAATCCGAAAAATGCTATTCCTTATTGTTAAATATAGGTTTCTCAGTTCTATATTTAACAATAAACCAATTCCGAGAGGATTATCTCGTGCGCGGCTTCTCGGTTTTCGATTGTGGCGAGCCTATGTGCCGCCGCTTCGTCTACCTCGCGGCATAAAGGGTAAAGCCGCTCTGACAGCAGTAATTTTGCGTACAGCGCGGCTTTGTGTTCCCGCAGGTAATTCTTGTGCATCATGCCGTAGCGACCGAGGGGCGGTGCGTCAAGCGGGTCTGACAGCTTGATGTCCGGCAAATAGTAATCTCCGATGCGGGTGTAAGTGATTTCCATAAAAATAAGCTCCTTTCGGGTTGAGGCGTTCAATCCATTCGTGCCGCAAATGGCTTGCTGCCTGTGTTTTGTAGAGGTTGTCACACCTCTCCCTTAGAGCCTAACCCTTTCCTCTTCGGTAAGAGGGGGTAAAATCGTCGGAATCCGGCGGGCAACCATCGTTTTCCCCGTTCCGGGCGGCCCGATTAATAAAAGATGATGGAAACCGGAAGCCGCGATAACGGCTGCTCTTTTTGCTTGCTCCTGGCCGGAAATATCAATGAAATCCACGACCTCTTTTTCTTTGCCCTCTGTTATCGGGGCGTGGTTTCTTGCGTTTCGGCTTTTCTTTTTTACTCCGGATAAGTTGTTTTTAAGTAAAGAAATGACCTCTTCTAAGGTAAATGCGCCGTTTACCTTGGCTTTTGAGATAGCTTTTGCTTCTTCAATATTTTCACCGGGAACAAGAAAGCGGTGATAGCCGTTTTTGACTGCTTCGCGGACGATGGGCAGGATTCCGCTGGTTTTTTTGACCGAGCCATCTAAGCCCAGCTCGCCGATGATCAGGGTTTCTTTGATTGCCTCAAGGGCTATGTTTTTGGTTGCAATCAAAATGCCAACCGCAATCGGAAGATCAAAGGCTGTTCCCTCCTTACGTAAATCGGCCGGGGAGAGATTTACGGTGATATGGAGAGGCGGCATGGTGATCCCGGTATTTTTGAGGGCGACTCTGACCCGCTCGGCCGCTTCCTTTACCTCTGGCGACAAGAGGCCAACCATGGAAAAGCCGGGCAGGCCGCTGGAAGCATTGACCTCAACTTGGACAAGGTAGCTTTTGATGCCTAGGATAGCACCTGATGTTACGCTTGCGAACATGAATACTCCTTTGCCTTGCTAAAAGAATTACTGTGGAAAAATTGAACTGCTTTGAAAAAAACGAACTGCTTTGAAAAACTAAACTGCTTTGAAAAATGATCTATCCGATTGGATATGTCCACTATACAGCATCTTCAAAAAAATAGCAAGCAGTTTTTGAAATTTTTTAGGCTCTGAAATTTTTTAAAATAGCAAGCAGTTTTTGAAATTTTTTTTGGCTCTGAAAACTTTTAAAAAAGTTAGCGATTTTTGAAATTTTTTTAAGCCTTGAAAACTTTTTTTGGAAAGGCACTTACCTCCCCCCCTTGACATAGAATAATAGAAACTGACTTTGGGGCGTTTACTTGAAAACATTTAAAAAACCTCTTTCTGCCACCGAAGAAGCCTCTTACATACACGTCCTTAGCCAAGGCAGTATGGAAGCCGTCGCCGAAGCCAAAGAAATTTTGATAGAGCGAAATCTCCGCCTTGTCGCTCATATCGCCAAAAAATATTGCAATGTCGATGAAGACATGGAGGATTTGATATCCATCGGGACAATCGGCTTAATCAAAGCCGTTTCTTCTTTTGATGCCGAAAAGGGTAAGTTGAGTACCTATGCTTCACGCTGCATTGATAATGAACTCCTCATGCTGCTTAGGACCAAGAAAAAGACCGCCAAGGAAGTTTCACTATATGAGCCGATTGGGATTGACAAAGAGGGAAATGAAATTAACCTGCTTGACATAATCGAGCATGAGCAGACTGATATCTTAGACCGGATGGAACTTTATGACAATACCAAAAAAATGGCCGGCCTTTTTAACCAAGTTTTGACCCAAAGGGAAAAAGAGATTATTTTCCTGCGTTATGGCCTTATTTCCGGCAAAGAAATAACCCAGCGTGAAATCGGCGAAATGCTTTCCATTTCGCGCAGTTACGTTTCGCGGATTGAGAAAAAAGCCTTGCGCAAACTGCGTGAAGGTTTTGAAAAAGACAATACCCCTTCTTATCCTTAATTGCGCCATCAAAAGATAATAATCAAAGTTTCGCGCCTTTCCGGTGTCCAAGCTATTTTTCTGCCTAATTTACATAAATCCACACGCACGAGCCAAGTAAATCCTTCCAATATCGATTACGTCAGTATCGACATTTGCCCAAAATAAAGGCTTTAATAAAACCGCTAACTTGACGATATATATTATGGGTAAATTTTTTGATGGCGGATTTATTAATATTATGCTATTATTAAAGATAAGCAGAAAGATGGGTAATAATGCTCTTTAAGAAAACCGACGAACTGAAAGTAGGAATGCGTCTGGCCCGCCCTATTTATAATAAAACAGGTGTGCTTTTATATGAGCGGAATTCGCTTCTTTCATCGCAGGGAATCGAAAGTATCAGGAACTTCGGTTTAATTGGCATTTATATTTTGGAGCCGGCCGAACCTGTGCCGCCGATGACGGAAGCCGATCTTGAGTTTGAACGTTTCCAGACGATGTGCGTCTTTGCAATTGCTGATGAGCTGAATCGGATTTTAACGGGCAAAAAACAGCAACGGACACACGTAATTGTGGCAGAAATCATCAAGAACTATGGTTACGTGAACGAGAAAGTGAATTTTGTCCAAAACTTAAGGAGCAATGAAGACTATATTTTCAAGCATTCAATGAACGTTGCGATTCTTGCGGCCTTATTGGCAACGAGCATGAAGCTTAGCTTATCAGAACGTAATGACGTTGTCATTGCAGCATTAACCCATGATATTGGGAAACTGACGCTACCGCTTGAGCTGGTCTTCCAAGAGGACATTTTGGAAAAACAAAGAGTCAGGGCCGCGATGGCTGTTGGCATTTCCTCACTTGATGAAGTTTTCCCGGCTAATCCGGCGGTTAAGCGGATTTGCATGCAATATTTGCGCTTAATCAATTCGTCCGAAAAAGAAGCGGCCAGTGACGATGATAAAATCCTGTTAGGAACGAGGATTTTACTGCTTGCTGATACTTATGACGCAATGACGGCAATGCGCTATCAAAATGCGCCAATCTCGGAGGTTGCGGTGCTAAAATATCTGCTTGAGCGCGAGGAAGTTTATAAAAGGCCGGTCATTGATGCCTTGGTTAGCAGTATCAATATCCTCAACCAAGGCGTGAGCGTTGAGCTAAGCAATGGCGATAAAGCGTTGGTCCTTGCCGAAAACAGTTATGACATTTTGCGTCCCATGCTTTTAAATTTCCGCAACAATTCGATTATGGATTTAGCGGATAAAGCCGCTTTTGGCGATCTAGAAATTGTCGATATAATGAAGACTTTGGATAACCGCCATGTCATTGACCTTGATACCTTAAAAAACCAAGGTTTTGATATTAGCGGAAGCTAAATATAGAAAGGCTTTTATTATGCCAAGAATAGAAGAACTGCTCCGCGCCGCAAGTTTGGCTGGGGCATCGGATTTACACATTACGGTTGGCGTCCCGCCCAAAATGCGGGTTAACGGGAAGCTGATTACGATGGAATATGACCGTTTGCTTCCGCCAGATACTGAGGCCATCATGAAAGAAGTCATGAATGACTTTCAGCGGCAGAAATTCGAAGAGTTTGGTGAATGGGATATGTCTTTTTCCATTCCTGAGTTAGGACGCTACCGGGTGAATGCTTACCGCCAAAGAGGAACAGAGGCGGCTGCTTTCCGGGTTGTCGGGACAGAAGTCCCGTCGCCGGAGGTTCTTGGCGTCCCCCCCTCGGTCATTGACCTATATAACCGCAAAAGAGGCCTGGTGCTGGTCACCGGCCCAACCGGAAGCGGCAAATCAACCACCTTGGCCGCGATTATCGACAAAGTAAACAATAACCGTGATTGCCATGTTATCACTTTGGAAGACCCGATTGAATATTTGCATCGGCACAAAAAAGCGATGGTTAACCAGCGTGAAATCGGGCTTGACTCGATGAGTTATGCTAATGCCTTAAGGGCGTCACTTCGTGAAGACCCTGATGTAATCTTAGTCGGGGAAATGCGTGACTTTGAAACAATCAGTGTTGCGATAACTGCGGCGGAAACAGGCCACTTAGTCCTTTCAACGCTTCATACGATTGGGGCTGCCAGCACCGTTGACCGTGTCATTGATGTCTTCCCCCCCCACCAGCAGCAGCAAATCCGCGTCCAGCTGGCCAATGTCCTTGAGGCCGTTGTTTCGCAACAGCTAATCCCAACTGCCGATGGAAACGGCCGGGTTGCCGCCTTTGAGGTTTTACACGCAAACCATGCGGTCCGGAATCTGATCCGCGAGGGAAAATCGCACCAGCTTATTTCTGTCATGCAAACAAACCGAAAGCTTGGCATGATTGCAATGGATGACGCGATCACCCATCTTTATTACGACGGAAAAATCAATCGCGACCAAGCCGTCTTATTTTCCGTTGACCCTGATGGGATGGAGCGGAAGATTTAAGGGCTGTCATCATATTTTCATAACGCTTCAATGTCTTCTTACGTGAAGACCACACCGCAATAATAAGTACTTATTTTTAAAAAGAAAATCATTGACGAGAACAAATGTTCTTGTTATAATTAGAAAAAAGGCGGTGGCATTATGGAAGAACATGATTTACAAGTTACAGCTCATGATTTTTTAATTTATAAAGATGAAAATGGCGAAATAAAAGTAAGAGTGTTACTAATAAATAAGAATTTGTGGCTAACGCAAAATTTAATTGCTGAATTATTTGATGTCGAGCAACCAGCAATCGCAAAACATATTAAGAATATATACAAAGAAGAAGAATTGCAAAAAAGCGCAACTCATTCCAAAACGGAATTAGTTCAACAAGAGGGCAATCGATTTGTAAAGCGTAATATTGATATTTATAATTTAGACATGATCATCGCTGTCGGGTATCGTGTTAATTCGAAAAAAGCGACAAAATTTAGGCAATGGTCAAATAAAGTCTTAAAAGAATATATCATTAAAGGCTTTGTAATGGACGATGAAAGACTAAAAATCCCTAATTATGCTTTCGGCGAAGATTACTTTGAGGAACAGTTAGAACGTATTAGGAATATTCGTTCAAGTGAAAGAAGATTTTATCAAAAGATTACTGACATATATGCCGAGTGTAGTTTAGATTATGATTCAAACAGCGAAACAACTAGAATTTTTTTTAAGACTGTCCAAAATAAAATGCACTATGCCGTAAGCGGACAAACCGCAGCTGAAATTATCCATAGCAGAGTTGACTCAGAAAAGCCACATATGGGTCTTACAACATGGAAAAAAGCACCCCAGGGACGAATATACAAATTTGACGTGGATATTGCGAAAAATTACCTCAATGAACAAGAACTAGATGACTTAAATCGAATTGTAGAGCTATATTTAAACTATGCTGAAATGCAAGCCAAAAGACATAATGCAATGACAATGAAAAATTGGATTGAAAAATTAAATAGCTTTTTAAAGTTTAATGAAAGAGACATTCTATCTAATGCCGGGAAAATTTCTCATGAAGTTGCCCAAGCTCTGGCATACAAAGAGTATGATAAATACCAAGCAAAACAAGATAAATTGCATAATTCCGATTTTGATAAATACATAGAAGAATTAAGAAGTAAATAATAATTGAACTGTGCATTTTTTGCAATAGTTCAATTATTATTTATTTGCAATGCCTTTAAGTGGCACTGCATCAATAATAAGGTTTTCAATTTTTTTGATTTTCATTAATTCAATTTCAAACAGAAATTCGCCTAATTCTTCTTTATCTCACTTGAGCAAAAACTGCGCCAGCACATAATTGCTTATATCGATTCCATAAGAAGTGAGCGTAATATTATTGTCACTGATACTAATGAGTTTTTGCTCTTTAAGCTTTTGGAGCAATGGCCCATAAAAGTCATATATGTCCTGCTTAAAAGTTTTTTCGAAGTGGCATATATTGACTCCTTCAGTCACTCGAAGGCCAAGGAACATATACTCCTCGATTTGGTCTTTTAAAGATAACACTTGTAATTCTTCTTTTTCCGGCTGCTTCCCACCAAGGTAAATCATGATATAACTTTTCAATTCACTAATATTTTTCCATCTTTTATTACCGATTAAAGATGAAGCCCCCAGCCCAAATCCGAGGAAATCATTTCTTCGCCAATAGGTCAAATTATGGCGGCATTCATATCCCGGGCGGGCATAATTCGAAATTTCATAACGTATGTTATTTTTCTTCTCAAGATATTTTTTTGTATAGTGGTATATTTGCCTGTCGGTCTTTTCATCGGCTATTTCATAGGCTTCCGGCTGGCCGTCAGCATATTTATCACCGAAAATTGTCCCCGGCTCGATGATAATGCTGTAGGCCGAGATATGTTCTGGCTTTAGCCTTGCGGCCTTTTTAAGCGTTTTCTTCCATGACCTAAATGTCTGTCCCGGAATCGCTTGAATCAAGTCGATATTTATATTTTGAAAACCTAATTCCCTAGCTTTTTTATATGTGGATAAAAACTCACCGTAGTTATGGATTCTGCCAAGCCGCTTTAATTCTTTAGCATTGGCAGATTGCAAACCAAAACTCAAACGGTTGATTCCGGCCGCTTTATATTTAGATAAAATAACACCTGTTATTGTTCCCGGATTAATTTCGATGGTTATTTCCGGCTGTTTGGTTGGGGAAAAAGTAAAAGCTTTTTGGAGTTTACATAATATCGCCATAATCATATCTCCCGGCAATATTGACGGAGTCCCGCCGCCAAAAAATACTGTCTGGACTTCATAATCACGGTACTTTGGCGCTTCCATCTCGATTTCGTAAATTAAAGCAGCCACATAATCCGTCATTTCTTGATCCGATGTTGCTTTCGCGGATAAAAAATCACAGTAAAAACACTTGCTTTGGCAAAAAGGTATGTGGATATAGATGCTAAGTGGTTTCATTAATCATTATCCAATTTTAGGACGCTCATAAAAGCTTTCTGCGGAATTTCAACGCTGCCAATCTGGCGCATCCGTTTTTTACCCTCTTTTTGCTTTTCCAAAAGCTTTTTCTTGCGGGTAATGTCACCGCCATAACATTTCGCTAATACGTCCTTTCGCATTGCGCGGACTGTTTCCCTGGCAATAATTTTGCTGCCAATTGCCGCTTGAATCGGGATTTCAAAAAGATGGCGCGGGATCTCATCTTTTAGCTTTTCGCACATTCTGCGTCCCCGCTCATAAGCCGTGTCACGATGGACGATAAAGGACAGGGCATCAACTTCTTCACGGTTAATCATAATATCCAGCTTCACCATTTCGGAACGCTCATATCCTTTTAGGTCATAATCAAAAGACGCATAGCCGCGTGAACGCGATTTCAGCGCATCAAAGAAATCATAAATTATTTCGTTAAGCGGAAGCTCGTACCTAAGCATCGTCCGCCCGCCCTCAAGATATTCCATGCCCAGATACCGCCCGCGCCGCTCTTGGCAAAGCTCCATAATCGGCCCGATAAATTCGCTGGTCACCAAAATTTCCGCCGAAACAACTGGCTCTTCCATAAAATCAATTTCGGTCGGGTCGGGCAAATTGGTTGGGTTGGTTAAATCAATTACTTCGCCATTGTTTTTGTGGACCAGATAAATAACACTTGGTGCGGTTGTGACTAAATCAAGATTATATTCCCGCTCAAGCCGCTCCTGAATGATTTCCAAGTGCAATAAGCCAAGAAATCCGCAGCGGAAACCAAAACCTAACGCCACCGAAGTCTCCGGTTCATAATTTAGTGAAGCGTCATTTAATTTGAGTTTTTCCAATGCGTCACGCAAATCTGGATATTTTGCGCCGTCAGCCGGGTAAACCCCGCAAAATACCATCGACTGGACTTTTTTATAACCGGGCAAAGGGGCGTCACAAGGCTTTTCGGCCTCGGTAATCGTATCACCAACGGTTGTGTCTTTTACATTTTTGAGCGAAGCTGTCAAATAACCCACCATTCCCGGCGTTAGCTCGTCACAAGCAATAAATTGGCCGGGCCCGAAATAACCCACCTCAACCACCTCAGCCTGGGCCCCGGTTGCCATCATTTTAATCATTGACCCTTTACGGATTACACCCTCCATAATCCGGCAAAAAACGATAACTCCTTTATATGAATCATAAAGTGAATCAAAAATCAAAGCTTTAAGCGGATTATCCGCGCTGCCTTTTGGCTGCGGCACTTTATTAACTACCGCTTCTAAGACCGCTTCAATTCCCGTCCCGCTCTTCGCCGAAATCAGCGGGGCATCGTGGGCTTCAATTCCGATTACGTCTTCAATTTCTTCTTTTACCCGCTCCGGTTCGGCACTTGGCAAGTCAATTTTATTTATCACCGGGATAATGTCAAGGCCATGGTCAAGCGCAAGATAAACATTCGCCAGCGTCTGGGCTTCAATCCCCTGCGCCGCATCAACGACCAGAATCGCTCCCTCGCAAGCAGCCAGCGAACGGCTGACCTCATAATTAAAGTCAACGTGGCCCGGCGTGTCAATCAGATTAAAAACATATTCCTCGCCGTCAAGAGCCTTATAAATCACCCTGACGGTCTGCGCTTTGATCGTAATCCCGCGTTCACGCTCAAGATCCATGTTGTCAAGGACCTGCGCTTGCATTTCACGGTCAGTTAAAAGACCCGTTTTTTCAATAATGCGGTCGGCTAAAGTTGATTTCCCATGATCGATATGGGCAACGATGCAAAAATTCCTGATTTTACTTTGGTCCATTCCGGTCATATCTATCTTGTTCCTTTCAAAGTTACGAATCTATGATTCAAACCGAAACGTTGATTCGGTTCTTAAGTTTTAGGTCATGAAAGCAGTAAAGTCTCCATAAGTATGGTAGTAGTATTGGACTAGTTATTATAGCATACAAAAATCCCTCTTGTCCAGTAACCGGAGAATGTAAATGCCCAGCCGCCCACGTTTTGCCCGCTTAAAAATCAATCTCATCAAATGGTCGATCATAACTTTGCTAATAATAACACTTGTTATGATTGTTGTTAATGGGTTTAAGGATTTCTCAAAAGACGGCCAGCCTGTTAATTTTTTTTACGATGAAATCCGCGACAGCCTGACTAAGCAAATGGCGTTAAATGTGATGCCGCTGTTATCTTTTCTCGAAAATCCCAACCGCGTCATCGGTTTTACTGTCTTTATTGAGACCTCTTTAAATAAGCAAATTCCGCTTCTTTATCTAAGCGGCCAAGAATTAAGCAAAGAGCCGGACATCGAGGATGCCAAGACAAGGGATATTTTAATCCGGATGGAGGGGCGGGACGAGGATAGCAAGAATATCATCGAAAGCGAGTTAGACTATACAGAAGACGCACTCCATATCGATGATTCTATTTTGGAAAGCCTTTTAAGCGAAAATCAGCCCCGGTATAATCCTGGCCCCAACGAGGGTGAGGGGGAAATTTCCCTCATTTCCCCAAACCGCGAACCCTTTACCGCGCCGCTTGATAAAGCCTTTGCTTATGACTGGGCGGCTGGTTTTACATATGAGGAGCTGATTAATAACTTTTATGCAATCGACCCGACCACTCACGCCACCGAAGCTATTCTAAACCTTGACAGCTTGCGAAACCGTGACCTTAGAATTAACAAAGAGGTAAATGGCCCGCAGATATTAATTTATCATACACATTCACTTGAGGGGTTTTCGGATTCTATCCCCGGCGACGAGAGTACAACAATTGTGGGGGCAGGGGCAAGGCTTGCGGAAATTCTGACGGAAAAATACGGCTTTGAGGTTCTCCATCACACAACCGGATATGACCTTCTCGGCCGGGATTACGCTTATTCTAATGCGCTTCCCGATATTGAAGAATTGTTAAAAGAAAACCCCTCAATTCAGGTCGTCATTGATTTACACCGCGATGAAATGAAAGAGGGCCGGAAGCTTGTCATGGACCTTGGGGGGCGGCCAACCGCCCAATTTATGTTTTTTAACGGCTTAAGTTATACAAGGCAGACCGGACCGATTGAATATCTGGAGAACCCTTATATCAATGAAAATTTGGCTTTTTCCTTTCAGGCGCAAGTTGCCGCCAACGAGTATTATCCCGGAATTACCCGCAAAATATATCTACGGGCCTACCGCTATAATATGCACGTCCTGCCCCGGACGACTTTAATTGAGTTAGGGGCGCAAACAAATACTGTTGAAGAAATCATGAATGCCTGTGAGCCGCTGGCACACGTGCTTTCGCTGGTCCTTAATTAGAAAGGTTGTTGCAACTAATTCTTGCTATACCGCGCCTAATTATTGCTTATGCCCATCTATTCAACCTCTCACGAAAACAGCCGCGAGATATCATTAAATAAGATAAAGACCATCAAGACCATTAGGGCAATCATTCCTGCTAAGTGAACAAGCCCCTCTTTTTCCGGCGCGATTGGTTTACCCCGGATCATTTCTATAATGATAAAAACTAATCTTCCGCCGTCAAGCGCAGGTAAAGGCAATAGATTGATGATGCCGAGATTTACCGAAAGAATCATGGCAATATTAAGCATTGAAAGCAAAACTACCGATGTGCCGTGGGGTTTTGCCGCTTCAAAGGTTTCACCGACAATTGTTGCCATTCCGACTGGGCCAGCCACATCATCTTTTGTCAGCCGTCCTTGGACTAGCATCCGCAAACTTTTTAGGGTTGAAGTCATGCCGAATTTAACTTCATAATAGGCATTCCTAAAAACAGATAATGAACCCGTTTTTGTATATTGCCCGGCATTTATCCCCAGCAAGTACCGCCCGAACTCTTCACTATAAACAGGGGTAATGACCGCCGTATCAAGAATGCCGTCACGTTCATAGGTAACCCTTAGGGTTTCGCCGCGGCTGGTATGGGAAATGAACAAAATTTGCCGGAAAACATTAATTTTTTCGTTATTAATTTTTTTGATAACATCACCCGGCATTAATCCGGCGGCTTCGGCTTGGCCGCCCGGCGTTATATTCATGATGATGGGTAAGTCAATTCCGGCATTGCCAATGATAATCAGGCCAATTAAGTACGCCAGCAAGAAATTAAAAACCGGGCCAGCCAAAATCGTTGAAAACCGGGCCCCGACCGAAGCTTTAAGAAAAGAACCTTCGCTTATTTCGGGCGCCCTTTCCTCATCAAGGCTTTTGCTTCCATCTGCGGCGGGCCTATTATCTTCTTTTTCAAACGTATTGCCGGTTTCTCCTTCAAATAAGCAAGCCCCGCCAATCGGAAAAAGTTTCAAGGAAAATTTCGTGCCGCCCTTAGTGAATGAAAAAAGGGTCGGCCCCATGCCGATAAAAAACTCCGTTACCGTGATTCCGTTTTTCTTTCCCAGTAAATAATGCCCTAATTCATGGGCAAGGACCAGAAGCCCGAAAATAATTATAAATGAAATAAATGTTGCCATATTAAACCTTTCTCATAAGCTTTTCATTAATATAGTTATATGTTTCCAGCTCTGCCGCCAAAATATCCTCAACCGACGGATTTAGGATAACCTTATGTTTGGCCATTCCTCCGGCAATCAGTTCATATATTTGCAAAAAGCCGATTTTTTCTTCAAGGAAAAGGCTGACCGCCTTTTCATTCGCCGCGTTATAAACACAGGGCATACTGCCTCCGGCTGCCAATGCGCTAAAAGCAAGGGGCAGGCCTTTAAACGTATCTAGGTCAGGTTCTTCAAAAGTTAAGGCTTTTGCCGCCAAAAAATCAACACTTTCGCCCTGAAGCGGTTTCCGTTCCGGATAAAATAAGGCATACTGGATCGGCAATTTCATATCGGGCGTGCCAAGTTGGGCCATTATCCCACGGTCAATAAATTCAACCATTGAATGGATAATGCTTTGGGGGTGGATGATTACTTTTATTTGCTCCGCTGTTACGCCAAAAAGCCAGTAGGCTTCAATTACTTCCAACCCTTTATTTACCAAAGTTGCGGAATCAATGGTTATTTTCTGCCCCATTGTCCAGTTAGGATGGCGTAAAGCGTCGGCTTTTGTTTGCCCAGCTAATTCATGGGCTGACTTTCCCCGGAAAGGGCCGCCGGAGGCCGTCAAAATAATTTGCTTTATTGTATCATGTTTTGCGGAAGCAAGCGACTGGAAAATGGCACTATGTTCACTATCGACCGGTAAAAATTTGATTCCCTTTTTTTTGACAAGCGGCATGATGAGATGCCCGGCAGTAACTAGGGTCTCTTTATTTGCAAGGGCGATGTCCTTACCTGCTTTTATTGCTTCAATCGTTGGCCTTAAGCCAATCATTCCGACAATCGCGGTCACGAGCATTTCGATTTCTGGCACAGTTGAAACTTCAATCAGGCCAGCCATTCCGCTTAGGATTTTGACGGGGGTATCAGCAACCTTTATTCTTAGTTCGTTTGCCGCTTCTTCATTCCACATGGCGGCATATTGGGGGCGAAACTCGCGGATTTGGGCTTCGAGCAAGTTAATGTTGCTGCCCGCGGCTAACGCAGTCACCGACAAATCAGCGGGATTATTTCTGACGATATCTAAGGTTTGGGTGCCAATTGAGCCAGTCGAACCCAGGATTCCAATTTTTTTCATTTGAGCCTCTAATTCTATTAGACTAAGTGTAGCTGGCGTGCTGGTTTAAATGTATCATCTCTGGAGTGCTGGCAGATATTAATTCCCCAGCTGGGCACGCTTCCGCTCCGAGAGAAACGTCACGCTACATAAGTCCGCAAAGTACGCGAACTAAGTAGCGACGCTTCTCAAGGGCCGCTGTGGGAATTATATCTCCAGCACTCCTATCACTTACCTTACTCCCTCACCCCACCAACAGCGCAAGAAAATAAATCACCGGGGCGGTAAAAATCACGCTGTCAAACCGGTCCATAATCCCGCCATGCCCCGGTATCAATTTCCCAAAATCTTTGATGTCATAATTGCGCTTAATCGCTGAAGCCGCCAAATCACCAATTTGGGCAATCACAGCCCCGATCCCGCATATGGCCGCAAAACTTAAAGTAACCGAAAGCTCCGGGACTAAACGATTCACGATAAAAGCACCATATAAAGCCCCGGCCCCCATCGCCCCTAATATCCCGCCAATTGCCCCCTCAACGGATTTTTTGGGGCTAAGCTTTGGCGCAAGCTTGTTCCTGCCAAATAACATCCCAATACAATATGCGCAAGAATCACAAATCCATGAACTGATAAAAATCAGCCCGACAAAAAATATGCCATTTTCCAAACTGCGGGTCAAATATATGCAAAACAGCATCACCGGAGCATAAAGGACACAGAAAAAAGCCTCCATAATCTGACGGATATGATAGCGCGGATAAGAAAAAACATAACCCGCCATAAAAACAATTAACGATAAAATGACAACGATAAACAATAACGAGACTTCACCGCTAACGAGCATGATTATGAAATAAAAGGTTATCGTAAGATAACCAATATTTTCCAGCCAAATTATTTTGAAGCCTTTATTTGCTTTTAATCTATTGACTGATTCAGTCAATTTAAGCGCAACAAGAAGCTCCCGATAACCAAATAAAGAAGTAAATAGCAATACGGCTGCCAAAATATATCCGCCGTAAAAAACTGTCAACAAAGCAATTGCTACTAAAGTGATACTGCTTCCCAGCCGAACCCAAAAATTTTTCAAAGTCTATTTCTCCAACACCTTGCCCACGTTTCCATAGCGACGTTCTCTATTGTTATATGCTAAAACAGCTTTAAGTAATTCCTCTTTTGTAAAATCAGGCCAAGCTGCCTCCGTAATATAAAATTCCGTATAAGCAAGCTGCCATAGCAAAAAATTTGATATCCGCTGCTCGTTGCAAGTCCTAATCAGCAAATCCGGTTCCGGCAAGTTAAACGTGTCAAGATAATCACTAATTGTATTTTCTTTGATATCTTCTATGTTAAGACGCTTATCCGCGACATCAGAAGCAATTTTCCTGACTGCCCTTAAGATTTCATCACGCCCGCCATAGTTTAGGGCAATCTGAAAATGAAGGCCGTCATTGTTTTTTGTTGCTTCTTCCAGTTCGTAAATCCGCTTCCTAATATCTTCATCAAGGCCGCTTTTATCCCCAATGATCCGGACGCACATCCGGTTTTTGGCCGCGGTTTTTAAGCAAGTTTTCATGTAATTGCGAAGCAGCTTCATCAGGGCGTCAACTTCGTCCTTGGGCCGATACCAGTTCTCCGTTGAAAAAGCATAAACCGTCAGATAATTAATCCCCATTTTGTAAGCTTCTTCACATATAATCTCGACTTGTTTTGCTCCCTGCACATGGCCGTAATTGCGCGGCATTCCCTTGGCTTTGGCCCAACGGCCATTGCCGTCAAGGATAATCGCCACATGGCGGGGCATTTTTAGGGCTGTGTCCATGAAAAACCGGCTCCTTCCAAAACCTAGAGACTTTTGAGCGTAGCTCAAATACTAACCCGACTCATGATTCAGAATCATGAGGTCGGTTCGAATCTTGATTCAATCGAATCTTTTAATCGAATCTTTGATTCGATTTTTTTTCACACCTTTAAAATATCCTGCGACTTTTCATCGACCATCTTGTCAATATCCTTAACGAATTTATCCGTCTGTTTTTGCAGCAAATCTTCCAAATGCTTTACTTCATCTTCGGAAGTATCGCCTTTGCCTAATTTTTTGAAAGCTTCGTTGCCATCACGGCGGATATTGCGGATTGCAACCTTGCATTCCTCGCCTTTTTTCTTGACCTCTTTAACCAGGTCGCGGCGGCGTTCTTCTGTCAGTTCCGGAAAAATAAGCCGGATTGTATTGCCGTCATTAGTCGGGTTAATGCCAAGGTCAGAAGCAAGGATTGCTCTTTCGATGTCCTTTAACAGATTTTTTTCCCAAGGGGCGATTTGGATTAAGCGCGGCTCAGGCACGGTCACATTACCCACCTGCTGAAGCGGGGTCGGAGTCCCATAATAATCAACGCGGATTTTTTCCAGTACCCGCGGATTCGCCCGGCCTGCCCTTATCCCGGCATAATCATTTTCTAAGTGTTCAAGTGCTTTTGTCATCTTGCTTTCATAGACATTTAATCTTTCATCCATAATATCTCTCCTACTTTATGAGCGTCCCAACAAACTTACCGCTCACAGCATTAATAATGCTATCCTTGCCATTTAGCCCAAAAACCCGCATTGGCAAATTATTTTCTTTGACCAGGATTGAGGCGGTCAGATCAACGACTTTGAGATTTTTTGCAATTACTTCATCAATTGAAATTTCATCATATCTCACCGCTGCCGGATTAGTACGCGGGTCGTCGCTATATACCCCATCAACTGCTTTCGCTAGCAAAATCAAATCAGCGTCAACCTCCGCCGCCCGCAAAACGACACCAGTGTCAGTTGAGAAAAACGGATGCCCAGTCCCTCCGGCAAAGAAAATCACCATTCCTTTGCGGAAATATTTATTCGCCCGGTCTTTGGAAAAAAGCTTGGTAAACGAACCGCACTCAAAAGGAGTGAGGACATTCGTTTTCATTCCGGTGCTTCTGAATATTTCTGAAACATAAATGCAGTTCATTACTGTTGCCAGCATTCCGATTTGGTCCGCTTTTGTCCGGTCGATATTTTCACTTGTCCGGCCGCGCCAAAAATTACCGCCCCCAATCACAATGCCGACTTCGGTCCCATTTAAGACAAGCTCTTTTACTTGATTGGCAACATTCCTAACCGTCTCTTCACAAAAGCCCGTCTTTTTCTCGCCCGCAAGGGCTTCACCGGATAATTTGAGCAATATTCTCATATTATGTCCATGCTCCTTTCAAAGTCTGGAGACTTTGAGCGTAGCTCAAATCTCCGGCTGAAAGATTCTTTCAGCCTTTTTTGCCTTTCTTCATTTCATCAAAGAAAGAAGTCGGATTTACTTCCGCATAACATTGTGAACACATACCCTCAATGACTGCGCCGTTATTAATCTGGACTGATTTTGACTTGATGTTACCCATCACAATCGCAGAAGTGTCAAGGATAACCGGCCCCATGACATCAATGTCACCTTTAACCGCTCCGGCGATGACCGCGCTATTGGCAAAAATATTGCCAATGATAACGGTGCTTTGGCCAATTTTGACACTGCCAAGGCTTTTGATTTCCCCGGTGATTTTGGCATTATCAGCAAATATTTCGGATGCCTTTGAGTCGCCAATGACATTTCCGGTCATATTAAGCTTGCCAAGAATGTCGATGTTTCCGGTCACATTGCCCTCTAGCTCCAAAGAACCCTCCGAGGTAATATTGCCAACAATGCTCATTCCAGCGGTGATTGTTGCTGTTTCATCAGAAACTTTTTTGCCGGAAAAATCCGTTTTCATATTTTCTGCTTCGGCTGTTGCTACATAAATTGATTCATCATTCATTTCATCATCCTCTTTCATAATGTTAGTTTCTGTGCCATCATCAAGCTTGTCCAGCATTTCATCAAGATCAAACGTTACCTCGCTGCCAGGAGCTTCCGTCTCTTCGGCAAAATCAGCTTCTTTTGCTTCTTCCTCAAAAACTGCGTCTTCCGCGCCGTCTTCTGATAACTCATCTTCGAAAGTCTCAAATAGCTCCGCCGCGACATCTTCAAATTCGCCGCTTTGCGCTTCTGCTTCTGCCCCTGCTTCTGCCCCTGCTTCTTCCTCTTCCAAAAGAGGTTCATCGGTTAAAAGCTCATCAGGCAGGCTTTCAAGAATTTCGTCCTCGGGCATAAGCTCACCGACCGCTTGAGACAAATCCTCTTTTAAATCTGTAAAAAAACCCATTTCGTATCCTCCATTTTTATTTATATGTTACAATACTATTGATGTTTCTGTCAATTAAGGTGCTGTACTGCCAAGGTTTCATCAGTAATCGGCAGGATAACTGTCTTTTCATGAGCCAAAATCCCCTCAATTATCTGGGGCAAGGCAAGGACAGTCGTGCTTTTCTCCGCCGTATCATGCAACAGTATAATGCCCTCGGTTTTGCCGCTTAGCCCGGAAAGGCAGTTATTGACAATCCGCTGGGTGCTTAAGTAACCGCTTGCCGCATCGCCGGACGAAATATTCCAGTCAAAATAAACAATGTCTTTTTCTGTTAAGTAATCGATCAAAACCTGCATTTCAATCCGGCTGACAGTATTCGAGCTGCCGCCGGGAAAACGGTAATAACGGCACCAGACTCCGGTTACCTCGTATAATAGTTCCTGCAATCTGGCCAAATCTTCACTAAATGCTTCCACCGACTGATAAATTTCTTGATAAACGTGGCTATATGAGTGCATTCCTAAGGTATGCCCTTCGTCAACAATCCGGCGGTATAAATCAAACGACCGTTCATCAGTTTTGCCCACAACAAAGAAAGTCGCCTTGACATCGTATTCTTTTAAAATATCCAAAATCAAGCCCGTATTGCTGCTTGGCCCATCGTCAAATGTAAGGTAGAATTTGCGTTCACTCACTTGCTCGCTGACTTCATTAAGGGTCGTGCTGCCACCTATGCGGCTCGACTCTTCCAGCCGTGCCGTATGGAAAATGCTAGTTTCAACAATCTCTAAAAGCTCTTCTTTCCCGGCTTCCTCCGCCATGATAAGCAAAATCTTTTCTTGCGCAACAAGCCTTTCTTCCAAGCCCCTGATCTGCTTATTGCTTTCCAACAGCTTGGCCATGAAAATAAAGCAAAAAACCGATGGTAAAATGATGGCGGAAAAAAGCGCGAGAATAATAATTTTCTTAAGTGTTTTAATCCGTTTCCGGCGTTCTAAAGTCAGCTTCATATTCTCTGACATTTACCTAAGGCTCCTTTTAGGAAATTGCTCCATACCATATGATACCACAAAAAACCGAAAGAAAAAAGAGGTTTGAAAAAATATTTGAAAAAGTACTTATTAAAAAAAATATTTAAAAATATTTATTGAAAAATAAGATTTTGAAAAAGATATTGAATAGGATATTGAAAAATAGGATTTTGAAAAATAAGATATTGAAAAATAGCTTATTTTTTGTATACTACAAGTATGAAGAATGAAAAATACCTTGATTTATTTCCCATTTACCTCTTATGCTTCCCTGATTACCCCTTAGGCGAAGAAGTCTTTTTTGATTTACTCAAACCGGAACAAAACCACGTCATAAAGGCTTTTTCCGGCGACGGGCAAACGGTTGGTTATGCGGTAATCTGCGATAATACGATTACCCTGATTTGCGTTCTTCCTTTATATCGTAAAAAAAGCCATGGGAGAAAACTCTTACAAGAAGCGGAAAATTTTATCCGGAGCAAGGATAAAAATGGCCCGGTCATCTTGGGCTTTGCCAACAACTATATTTTCCAAGGCGTTCCGCTTGATTATGGAAGTGTTGGTTTTTTTGAAAAATACGGCTACCATGCTGACTATCATACAACCAATATGAAACTAAAGCTTAGCGATTTTGATTTTGGCAAGCTTTCCCTTAATGAACCGGAAGATATTTCTTCCCGTTTGGCAAAAGAAACTGACAAGCCCGCCTTGATGGAAGCGGTCCTTGATGCCCAGCCGCTATGGCAGCATTATTTTGCGGATTATGACGATGTAGTAATGCTTACTCTTTATGGGGACAAAATTATTGGTTTCCTAATGCTTGAGCGCGATGGAGCCCGCTTTAAAAATGATGGGGGCAAATCCGCCTCAATTGGCTGTGTCGGCATTATCCATGAAGCGAGGGGGCGGGGCATCGGGCAGCGAATGGTTGCCGAGGGTGTCCGCTGGCTAAAGGAGCAAGGCTGTTTGGAAATTGAGCTTCTATATGTCGCGATGGTCGGCTGGTACGAAAAGCTTGGCTTTTATCCGGTTAGCAAGCAATGGATGGGGGGAAAGAAATGAAATGATTGAGTTTTATTTGCGATTAATGAAGGAAGTGTGAGGGGGATTCCCCTACTCATACCTAAGTGCCTCAATCGGGTCAAGCTTCGCGGCCTTATTCGCCGGATAATAGCCAAAAAACAAGCCAATCCCTAGCGAAAAGCCAACCGCAATGACAATACTGCCAAAGGTAGGATAAGCCCCGGTGTCGATAAGTGACGTCCCGGCATAACCTAACGCGCCGCCAAGCAGCATACCGATGAAACCGCCGATTAAACAGACAATCATGCTCTCAACAACGAACTGGACCCGGATATTCCCATTAGTCGCGCCTAATGCTTTGCGCGTCCCGATTTCCCGCGTCCGTTCCGTGACCGAAACCAGCATAATATTCATGACGCCGATTCCGCCGACCAAAAGTGATATCCCGGCAATGACTGAAAGGCCGATGCTGACGGTATTAAGCATTGTATTAAGCGATTCAAGCATACTTTCCATGCTCATAGTCTGGACTTCGAAATTGTCATTATTCACATAATAGCGATTAAGGAAGCTTTGGATTTGGTGGGCAAAAGCAATGCTGTCAACGGCATTTTCCGCAGAAACTGTAAACGATGTGTAACCGTCAAAGGCATTGGCGATTTTTTTCGCCGTTGTCACCGGGATAAATAATGACGTATTCAAATCCCTTTCCGAAGCGTTGCTCATATTATATATGGACATCTCATATTCATAAACGCCGACAATAATAAAAACCAGAATTTCATTGCCCACGTAAACAACGATTTCCTCACCCAAAGCTTTATTGGTGTCACCGCCGAACATATTGTTAACTAGGCGGTCGGAAACAATTGCAACATTCCGGCCGCGTAAGATATCCCGGTCAATAAAGTTTCGTCCCCTTGCCATATTAATTCCGTTTACAAAAAGATACTCCGCATTGATTCCCGTCAGGCTGATATTAGCATAGCGGTGGCCGTCTTTTGCCTGGCCGCCCCCGGCGTTTTGGGACAGGCTGATCCCGGCGATTGCTTCATCGTAACGGGCAGACAAAGCTTCAATCATTTCATTTGTGATTAAATCATCTTCCGTAATATTGCCGAGGCGGCGGTTGCCGATATCATTACTCTTTCTTTGCAGGCTGACTGTGATATTGCTGACCCCAAGCGAACCCATCGCCCCAGTCACCGAGGAGCTTAGGCCGCTGCCAATCGTCAAAATGCCAATCACTGACGCAATCCCGATAATGATTCCCAGCATTGTCAGAAGCGCCCTCATTTTGTTGGCTTTTAGGCCTTCCCATGCCATTCTAATATTTTCTGTAATATTCATAATACAAAAACCCCATCGCTCATCGTTAGAATCCGCCCGGTTTCCGAAGCAAGCTCTTTACTATGCGTAATTAAAACAATTGTTTTTCCCTGCTCTTTATTTAACGTATGGAATAAATCCATTACCAGCCGCCCGGTTTTGCTGTCAAGGGCCCCCGTTGGTTCATCGGCAAGAATAATGGCCGGATCGTTTGCCATTGCGCGGGCGATTGCCACTCTTTGCTTTTGTCCGCCGGATAATTCATTTGGCTGGTGATAAAGGCGGTCACCCATCTCAACCATGTCCATCAACTCACAGGCTCGGCGATTCCGGTCGCGCTGGCTCATTCCGCCATACATCATTGGAAGCTCAACATTTTTGATCGCATTCGTGCGGGGAACAAGATTAAAATTTTGGAAAACAAAACCGATTTTTTGATTCCGGATTGCCGAAAGCTCGGCATCCCTTGCCTTTTCGATAACGGTATCTTCTAGGGTATAACTGCCTTCGGTCGCGCGGTCAAGGGCGCCGATTATATTCATCAGCGTTGATTTGCCCGAACCGGAAGCCCCAACGATGGAGATAAACTCACCTCTTTTGACAACCATGTCAATCCCATGTAAGATTTCCAGTTCATTCGGTTCACCGACATAAAAACGCTTAATTATTCCGGTCATATTAATGATAATATCGTTCATTTATAACCTATCTCCTAGAATCCAAACATCACGCCCCGGTTCGGGTTATCGTTAGAAATAATCCGATCCGTCAGAGTGACCTGCTGCCCGGCTAGCCCCCGGTAATTCGATGGCGTACTGATAACCGTCATTCCCTCTCTTAACCCCTCGCCGCTAATGACAATGCTCAAATCATTTTCAAGTCCGGTAATAACCGCCAGTTCCCTAAGCTCGTAAGCCGGTTCGCCCAAAGAATTGCCAAGGGGGGCTAAAACCAAAACGCATTCTTCGCCATTTTCATTTGCAAAAACCGCATCATAAGGCACGGCAAGGATATTTTCCTGCCGCTCAACAATAAAATTAAGGCGGACGCTCATTCCGATCCGCAAGTTCGTATCAGCCTCATTTACTTTGATTTTGGTTGCAAAAACGGTATCTCCCATCCGGTCAGTATTCCCCTGCGCATTTTTGTTAGAGGTCGGCGCAACCGATATGACAGTACCGTCATAAATAACATTCCGCGCTGCTTCTGACCTAATCGCGACTGGCATACCAACTGTTATTGTTCCAACGTCAAATTCGGAAATCGTTGTTTCGATAACTAAATCCTGGGTATCTTCAATGACAAATAAAATGCCGCTTGCCACATTGCCAATGCTGGCAAAAACTGCCGTCACCGTCCCCGCTTCGTTTGCCTTAACCTCTGCGTCCGCCAAGTTCTTTAGCATTCTTTCATATTCCAAATCGGATAAATCCGTATTTGCGCTTAATCTGGCCGCGGCCAAGCTGTTTAGATTTTGCTGTAGTGAGTTTTGGGCTGTTTCATTGGCTGCCGCTTGCGATTGCAAAGCTGATTCATAAGCCGCCCTTGTTGTTTCGATATTTTTGGCATAGTCCTGTAAAGTAGTGTCAGCAGTAGCATAAGCTGCCCCGCGAGTCTTTAAAGCCGCCTCATATGAGTTTTTTGCTTGCTCTAATGCGTTTTCCGCACTGGCCACCGCCGCTTGGCGCGAAGCCAGTAAGGCAACTGCGGCATTAAGTGCTTCCTGCGCTTTTTCAGTAACTTCTTTTGCTTTATCAAGTGCTTCTTTTAAGTCAGGGTCAGATGGGTCTAGATCAAAATCGTCCTGCTTTATGTTCTGGTCTGTTACTGCCCCATCGTATAATATTTGGGCCTGATTGCGGGCATTCGTTGCCGTATCGCGTTCGTTCCTGGCCGTGTTTAAGGAAGACTGCGCTTGGTCACGGGCGACGTTGGCATTATTTACTTGGCTGTCCTGCGTTACCAAAGTCGAGTTTGTCCCATTATTTTTGGAAGCCAAAAAATCATTATAGGTTTTAACCGCCCGCTGCCAATTCTCATAAGCAGTCCGGACGCTTGCTTCAGCACTAATCAAGCTTGAATTTGTCCCGCCCTCAATCGCATTCCTGGCCGCCAGATATGTATCGTTGGCGGTTTTTATTTGCTGGGCCGCGCTTCTTTCCGCACTTGTCATGCTAATTTCTTTTGCTTCTATTTGCTCCTCTAAAGACCTTGTGTCAAGGAAAAGCAAGGGCTGCCCGACCGCTACGACATCTCCGACTTCTACTAATACGTCTTCAATCCTAAGGTTCTGGCTTGAATATACTTTATGTGAATTATTGCTTTCGACAATTCCGGTCGCGCTGATGGTATATTCGATCTCAGACATAAAAAGTTCGGTCAAATCGACTCGCGAAACGAGATTGTCCGGCATCCGGTCATTTGGGCGGAAAATGAAAAAAATAATAACCGCCGCGATTATTATCCCGCCGACAAGCCATTTCGGCTTAAGCTTCCGTTTCCGCTTTGGGTTTGCTTTATTTTCTGTCTTAATTGATTTATTCTTTTTCAAAAATTTTTCGGTGTTTAAAATTTTCATAAGTTTTCCTAAACCTTACCTGCCCCTTAAAAAAATTTGCTCATACTACCACTATAAAGCTTTTTTTTAATTTGTCAATAAACTGGGACGAAAAAAGTATGAAAATTTTATGAACTGGGGGAGATTGCGGAGCAAAGTCCGCAATGACGGGAGCGAGGGATTGCGGAACAGAGTCCGCAATGACAGGTTTGAGTCATTGCGGCCCCGAGCCGCAATCTCACAAGGGGGGGATTAAAATACTATCTTAAGCCGCTCTTCAAGCTCACGGATTAGAATCGGCATTTGCGTAGATGGAACTCTTTTTGCTGGCGGAATTTTGTCATGATAATTCCCGTTTAATCTGTCAGCGTTTTTTAATGCTATTCCGGTTTTTTCCGCTATCTGCGAAAAGACATCCAGCGACTTTTTTTCTTCGTAATTCTTTATTTTCAAATATTCGCTTAGCTTCTTGAAATATGTATCTCTGCCAATATCGCTATCAAAATAATCATAATGAAGAAGATACCATAATTCAAAGCACTCATTAGACCAAATTGGAAAATGATTTTTCCGCGCCTTTGCCATCGAAACCGCGTTATTGAAATCTGAATCCTTGAAAGAATCTTTATCAAAGACAATAAAAACTTTGCCATAAGGGATATCTGTTTTAATATTAAAATCATCAACCGCTGCCATCAGGGCGTCTGCTTTATTTACCAGGTTCACCGTGCTTAGGCCTGTGCCGACGATTTTAATTTTTAGGTGAGAAACTTTGGTTTTTTCATTGGCATACTTAACCAAGGTCTTTATATAGTTGGGTTCTGTCTTTTCACCCTCGCAAATAAATAGCCATGTTTCGGATAATTGCTTTCGTTTTTGGCTGTCGCGCTTTTTTCTTACCGATTTCTGTTTTTTAAATAACTGCTCTGCCACTATATCCATACTCCTTAAGAGTCTTTAAAGGGAATTGCGCCAAAACGCCCCAGCAAATAATGTTTACCGTAATCCAAGTCCGAACGAATATCACCGCCGCCATCATCTTCATAATCATATAAAGAAAAAATAGTGGATTTATGGTTATTTTTTTCGACAAACCAAATCTCATCACGCCGTAAATCCGAAGAATCAAGGTTAATAATATTGTGGGCAGAAAAGACCAGCTGGGCTCCATGTTTATTGATATCCTTGTTCTTAAACATATGGACAATTTTGCGCAATAAAAGCGGGTGCAGCTTTGTGTCAAGCTCATCAATAAATAAATAACCGCCGCAATCAAGCGCCCCAAATGCCGAATAAGCAAGCGTTAATAATTTTTTTGTCCCATCAGACTCAATCATGAAAGGAACTTCGATTTCCTTGCCGTCATATTTATGAATGGATTTTAAGACATAATTTTCATCACTCTCATTTTTTACAGGTATGATAGCGGCGATGCCTTTATCAATTTCACTAATAAGGCTAATTGACTTTTTTCGTAATGCGGTTAAATATGGAGTATCTCCCTGAAAAATATTTGCCGGCACTTCTCCGACATAACCGCCAAAAATTGAAACGGCAATTAATCCAAACCAATCAAAAATCTTTTTAATTTCGCTAATTTTACCGCGCCGCCCCAAGTCAGTCAGCATAAGTGAATGTCCGGGGCACATTGAAGCGCAGTATCCGACTTCTTTTTTGATTGCGGCATTGGCATTACAGATTACTTTTTTTCCCACCCGCTCAAAAATAATTTTTTCAATCGTATTATTAACACTAAGCTTTTTCTTATATAAGTATTCGCATAAGATTTTTTCACTATTATGCTCAAAACCATAACGGTACTCATATTCGTTGAACGCTAAACTTACTTCATACTCGATTGGTTTTTTTGCATAAATGGCGGAAAATGTAAACGCATTGGCATAAGCTTTTATCAACTCTTCTTCACAAGACCCTTTGACTAAACTGCACATAGAATCAAACGCCCTAAAAAATGAAGACTTGCCTGAGGCGTTTGCCCCATAAAGCGCGGCTACAGGCAGGACTTTTACCCCATTCTGGCAAAGCAAGCTATTCTTATGCTCGCGAATCGGCGCTGCGGTCATGTTAAATACTGTTTCATCGGCAAAAGAGCGGTAATTCGCGAATTTGAATTGCAACAGCATTGATTGGTGTCCTCCGGTTACTTCATATACCTTATTTATTTAATGGAATACCACTATTCTAGCATATTAATTATAAAAAGCAAGTGTTTTTGGAGAAAAAATCTCTAAATCAATTATTTCTGAGAGATTGCGGAGCAGAGTCCGCAATGACGGGAGCGAGGGATTGCGGAGCAGAGTCCGCAATGACAGATTCGAGTCATTGCGGCCCCGAGCCGCAATCCTGCCATCCTTATTCCGCCACCAGCACCCGGCCCGAAACCTGCTTTATCCGCCCAGAAACCAAAAATGCGGCCAGAAGCGCAATTATTGAAACAAGCACAACCGGGAACATCAATTCAAAAGCTCCGGGGCTTAGGCTGACCTTCGGCACGCCGAAAAGCCCGAAAATAAGCGAAAGTAAATAATTGCCGGCAACAAGATTGAGGATAATCCCAAACAAGCCGCCGATAAGGGAAATCAATAAAAACCGCAGGGCGAATTGAATACGAAGCTGCCCCGAAGTAAAGCCAATTGACTTAAAAATGCCTATATCGGTATTTTCGCGGTAAATGGCAATCATTGAAAGCAGGAATGTAATCAAGGCGACAAGGACAACCGCCAAGGCATAGGCAACCGCTGTTGCCGGAGACAAGACCGCCCTGATTGAATCAAGCAGCTGCCCAAAGAAAACATCTTTTGACATCACGCTAAAATCGTCACTTTCATACTTTTCAATAACTTCATCAACAATCGTTTCCCTTTCTTTTACCGTCAAATTAGCAGGCAGGATAAAACCGCGGTTTGAAGCGGAAAAATCAGGGTTCAGCCGCTTTGCCCCGGATATTCCGATTGTGGAGTTAACTCCTATGTCACGGATGCTCTGAACGATGCCCACCACGATAAAAGGGACTTCCTCGCCGTCCGGCTTGGTGATGATAACGGTGTCGCCAATCGTTTTTTCGAATTGAAGTTCCATAACCGGGGAAAGTGCCAGCTCATTTTCATATTGGGGGAATCTTCCTTTAAGCGGCTCAATCATCCCAATGCCATCAAAAGGCTCAAAACATACCAATGCAACTCTTGTATTTTCAAGAACGGTATAGGATTCCGCAATATCATAAACTACCGCATCATATTTTTCCGCGAATTCGGCGGTCAGTTCGTCAAATTTTTGATAAAAATCACCGTCATCATCGGTTGCCCTTACGCTAAGCGAAAAATCGAACTGCGGATTGCCAAAAACATAAAGCGCAGTATCATCATTATCAAAAAGGCCGGAAATGCTGCCCATCAGAATCACCATAAAAGCAAGGAGCGTGGCGATAATCAAAAGAACCGTGTATTGCTTGCGGCGGGTGAGCATTTGCTTTAACGCCATTTTAAGGTTAAGCGGAAGACATGAAAGCCGCTTTAATGAAAGGTTTAACCTTTTCGCAAAGTAAACTGGCGCATGGCCAAACGAAATGGCGCGGACAGGCGAAATTTTCTTTATTTTATTGGTATTCATAAAGGTAATTAAGCCGATTAAGGCAAAAATAGCCACAATAACAAGCAAAGCTCCGGAAAGCCACACACTTCCGCTCCAAATCAGCCCGGCCGCGTCCATCAGAATCCCGCCGAATAAAGGAATTGCCGGAATTGACAGAAAAACGCCAAGGACTGCGCCAATAGCACAAATCAGCGCGTATTTTAGCATAATGGCAATGCGAATCTGCCTGCCTATAAAACCAATTGCCTTAAACACGCCCAGCGTCACGTAGTTCCCCTCAACTCCGGAAAGGACAGCATAACGAAGCACATAAAGCGTAATCACAAGTGATAAAAGCGTAAACGCAAACAGAATCGCCGCCACCAGATCAGGGACCAGCATCGCAAATTGCCTTATTTCTGCTTTCGTAACCACAAATACATCTTCTTCCCCATAAAAAGCATTTGAGGTTAAGCTGCGTAAATTTTCACCATAATCATGATCGCCCATTTGTGAATTTAAGTCGATGAACAAGCAGCCAACCGACCTGTTTTCGGTGGTGTTAAGCAGCTTAAAATCCTCACTGTTAACAAAGACCCGCCTTGTCCCGACCATTGGCGAGCCAAAATACGGGTCTTCAAAAAAGCCAAGGATTTTAAACTCTATTCCGGTAATATTAATGATATCACCCTCTATAAGCGAATACTGGTTTTCATAAAGCAAGGGCAGGATAATTTCTCCTTTACCAATATTTTCCAATTGATCCGGCCTGCCCTTAATTTTAAATGCGCCGTTTTCAATTTGATAAGGAAGTATATACAGCCCTTCTTGCCCAAAGCTGCCGACTTCATTTTTTGCCGCCGCCCCGGCAAATAAAATTTCTTGCCGAATGACAAAAACGGCGACGCTTTCCCTGACGCTTTTAACTTCATCACGCGCCGAAAGCTTAGAAGACAATGAAAAATCGTAATCTTCTGACAGTAAAAAGACCATAAAATCAGGGCTTTTCGAACTGCTGAATGAGTCATTTTGCAGATTGGCGGTTCGATTAATAACCGTAAGCACTGCCGTCAGCATGAGCGAAACAATTAGCGATAAGCAGAAAATAGTCATTGCATATGCTTTATGTTTTTTAAGGAGTGATAAAGCCAGTTTTAAAATTGCCATCATGCCACCCCCTACCATCCCAGCGAAGTAAGCCACGCAACAACCTGGCTTTCCCGCGCTTTTTCATTTTCGCCTTGATATAACCCCATCTCCATCTCGGAGCAAAGCTTGCCGTCTTTGATGTAGATAAGACGGGTTGCCCGGATAGCTGCTTTTATGTCATGTGTCACCATGAGAATCGTCTGCCCGCCCCGGTTAAACTCGCTCAAAATATCAAGCACTTCCAAGCCGGCTTTGGAATTAAGCGAGCCTGTTGGTTCGTCAGCAAAAAGTATCTGCGGCGAATTTATTAATGCCCGTGCTACTGCTGCCCTTTGTTGCTCACCGCCCGAAACCTGCGAGGGAAGACGTTTATTAAGAGCCGAAATCCCGACCTTTTCCATTAATTCCTCGGCTTTTGCATGAACTTTTGGGGGCTTGGAAACAAGATAGCCCGGCACAGCAATGTTTTCAAAAATACTAAGATTTGCAACAAGATGCATCTGCTGGAACACAAAGCCAAAATCTTTCCGGCGCAGACGTGCCAATTTGTCCTCATTTAGTTTTTCAAATTGCTTGTCTTTGTAGGTAATTTCCCCCGAAGTCGCGGTGTCCATTCCCGACAGGCAATAAAGCAGGGTTGACTTCCCCGAGCCCGAGCTTCCCATTACTACGCAAAACTCACCGTCGCGAAGCTCAAAATCAACATTTTTCAACACGTGGTTTTGCAATCCGCCGCTTGCGTAGCTTTTGCACAAGTCTTTTGCGGATAAAATAATCTTACTCATAATGTTCTCCTTAATAATTTTTGTCTTAACTTTAGCATGGCAATTATTAAGAAATCCTTAAATCACGGAAAGTTTTAGCGAAAAATTTACTAGGAGGCCTTTTTCAGTATTATCTAAGCTTACATAGCCCCCGCTTTTTTCGATGATATACTTGACGATATAAAGCCCAAGCCCCGAACCTTTAACGTTTCCGGCATTCGCGCCGCGGTAAAACCGCTTAAAAATAAACGGCACATCTAAAGGCGGTATTCCCATGCCATAGTCGCGGATTTTGCAGTTTAAATAATCATCATTAGCCGCAAAAGAAACTTCAATCGGCGAATCCGGCGCGTATTTGACAGCGTTGGTGATGATGTTGTCAAAAACCTGTGCCAGCCGATTTTCATCTGCGTTTACGGTTACTTCCGGAATGGCGGTGGTGATTTTTATTTTCCCGCCGTACTCCGCAAAAAAAGGGGCGAAAATGTCATTTATAAGCGTTTCCGCTTGATGGGGCTTGATTAAAAGCTCTAGTTTTTCCATGTCGGACAAAGCATGGAGAAATAAGTCATTGGTGAGTTTTGTTACTTCGTCCGCTTTCCGTACAATCACGTCCAAGTAGCGTCCGCTTCGTTCCGGCGAATTTCCCATGCCGTTTTTTAGCCCCTCGGCATATGCCCGGATTGAGGAAACAGGGGTTTTGATGTCGTGAGAAATCGTGGCGATTAAGGTTTTGTTTTCTTGTTTTGAAAATTCCTCATTTTCGCGGGCAGTTTTAAGCTCGCTCCGCAATAAGTCAAACGCCCATGAAAATTCGCCGAAAATGTTTTCCCGCTCAATTAAAAGCGGAAAATCAAGATTTCCCCTTGCGACTTCCTTGGCAAACCTTTCCAGCTTAAGAAATGGCTTAATTACCCAAAAATAACAGCCAGCAAAGACTATCATGGCAAAAATAAGGCAAGCAAGATATGAAATAATTATCAGCCGCCTGATACTAGGAATGACAGTTGTCTCATCATACAACGCTTCTGCTTTTATGACGGCTTCGAAAAGCTCTTCCGTATTCGTTATTTCATTAAAAAAAACCGCCCTCTCGCCTGCTTTTTGCTTTTCGTAATCATTTAATTCAAGATTAAGATAAAGCAAAACGCCCCCGAAAAAGAACGTGATTGCCAAAATAAAAGCAACCGTCAGCCCGAAGATTTTTCCTTTCATGAAAATACCTCTAGTTTGTAGCCAATGCTCCAGACCGTTTTGATAAAAACTGGCTCTGATGGGTTGTCTTCTAACTTTTCACGAAGCCAACGGATATGCACGGTCAAGGTTTGCGGCTCTGTTTCGCTGTATGCTCCCCAAATCTGGTTAAGCAGATCATCTTTTGTGACTGCTTTGTTTTTATGCTTAATCAATAACATAAGCAAGTCAAATTCCTTGGCGGAAAGTTCAACCGGAATTTCGTTTTTGGTAACGCTTCTTGCTTTTAAGTCAACCGAAACATTGCCGAAGCAAAACCGTTCACTTTCGGCATCCATCTCATATGAGCGGCGTAAATGCGCTTTTATGCGCGAAAGAAGCTCATAAAGCGAATAGGGTTTCGGAACATAATCATCGCCGCCAATGTCAAGGCCAGTTATTTTGTCGGTGTCGCTTGTCCTTGCGCTAATGAAAATAATCGGGATATCGGTAGTTTTGCGTAGATTTTCACATAGTTCAAAGCCTGTTTTGTCCGGCAGGTTGATATCAAGGAGAATTAGGCGGTAATTATTTTGCGCGAGCATTTTTAAAGCCGTTTTTGCGTCGGCGGCTAAGTCCGTTTGATAACCGTTGTCATTTAACAGATCCGCGGTAATCGCGGACAGGTCGGGGTCGTCGTCGATGATGAGGATGTCTTTTTGATTCATGTTGGTTTCTCCTGTAGGGATTGCGGGTCAAGCCCGCAATGACGGCTTTCAGCAATGGCGGCTTTCAGCAATGGCGGCTTTCAGCAATGGCGGCTTTCAGCAATGGCGGCCGTGTCATTGCGGCCTCCGAGCCGCAATCTTATGGATAAGAGAAAGCTGCTACATACAAACCATGTACGTAACAGCTTTAGTCTTTACGATAAATAAGTAATTAACCCATCTGCTTTGCTACTTCGGCGGCAAAGTCTTCACTTTTTTTCTCTAGGCCCTCTCCGGTTTCAAAGCGGACGAAACGCTTAATGGAAAGATTTGCGCCATTTGCTTTGGCCGTAGCTAAGACGTATTGGCCAACAGTTTGCTTGCCGTCTTCGGCGCGGACATAAACCTGCTCAAGAAGACAGATTTCTTTTAGCTGTTTTGCCAAGCGGCCAATCATCATTTTTTCGATTATTTCTTGTGATTTTTGCTTTTGTTCCGGCAACTGTGAATTTTCAAGCAAGGCTTGGGCCAGTAAAATTTCTTTTTCTTTCGCCTTGTATTCCTCTGATATTTCGTCAGTCGAAACATGAAGCGGCGACATTGCTGCTACTTGCATTGCCAAATTCGTTAACGCTTCTTTGATATTTTCATTAATGACATCTGTTTTTGCTTCGATGATGACGCCGATTTTTCCGCCGCCATGCACATAAGAAGCAACCATTCCATCAGCTGCCACAACTTTTTCAAAGCGGCGGATGCTAAGGTTTTCACCGATTCTGGCGATTTTTTCAATCAGGACTTCTTTAATCGTTTTTGATGTGTCTTCCGGCCAAGCTTCGGTTAAGAAAGTGTCGATGTTGGTAACGTTAGTTTCTGTGGCAACTAAAGCAACATTCATGACAAAATCTTGAAATTCTTCGTTTTTGGCGACAAAATCCGTTTCTGAATTAACTTCGACCACGGCGGCGACGGTGTCAGACTTCGTTGCAATCCGGCAGATTCCCTCGGCGGCAATCCGGCTGGCTTTTTTTTCAGCCTTTGCTTGTCCGTTTTTGCGCAAATACTCCATTGCTTCTTCTATATTTCCGTTACACTCACTAAGCGCCTTTTTGCAATCCATCATTCCGGCCCCGGAAAGCTCACGTAGTTCTTTTACCAATCCTGCTGTTATTTCCATAATTAGTTCCTTTCTATTTATAGTTCTTTATTCTTTTATTTTTTCAAAAACCAGTCTTTATAGTCCTAAGAAGATCTTTCTATTTTAGAATTAAAAATTAATAATTTAATTAATTTTTAAATCTTTAAAATTTTTTATGCTTCTTCTAAAGCAACAACTTCCTCAATATCCTTTGGGGCTTCGTAAGCTGTCTCTTCTGCTTCGGCTTCCTCTTCACTTGAATCATTAAGCGCATCCTCGCCTTGGTTTGCTTCGATAACCGCATCGGCCATCTTGGCAACAATCAGTTTGACGGCGCGGATTGCATCGTCATTGCCGGGAATGATGAAGTCAAGCTCTTCGGGGTCACAGTTGGTGTCGCCGATTCCGATTAAGGTAATGCCAAGGGAATGGGCTTCTTGGACGCAGATTCTTTCTTTTTTGGGGTCAACGACAAAAATCGCATCGGGGACCCGTCTCATTTCCTTAAGGCCGCCAAGATTTTTTTCCAATTTTTCCCATTCTTTCTTAAGCGCAATAACTTCTTTTTTGGGTAAAATCTCAAAAGTGCCGTCTTTATGCATTCTTTCAATTGCTTTTAATCTTTCAATCCGGCTTTGGATTGTTTTAAAGTTGGTCAGCATTCCGCCTAGCCATCTTTCGCTGACATAAAACATACCGCAGCGTAAAGCTTCTGTTTTGACCGCGTCTTGGGCTTGCTTTTTTGTCCCGACAAAAAGAATTGTCCCGCCTTGCGAAGCGACTTCAAAAATCGCGCGGTAGGCTTCGTCAACTTTTCCGACTGACTTTTGTAAGTCAATAATGTGGATGCCGTTTCTTTCGGTGAAGATGTAAGGAGCCATTTTCGGGTTCCATCTTCTGGTCTGGTGGCCAAAATGCACACCTGCTTCAAGCAATTGCTTCATTGATATAACGCTCATATTTTCCTCCATTGGTTTGATTTTCAAGCTAGCTGCTTAAAAATCGCTTCCGCAACCGTTCCTCCGCATTTAATCCATGTTGATGGACACCAATACTGCGAATCCGCTTGCGTGCTTATAGTTTTTTACACAACAAACGGATTATAGCATAAAAATTAGTTGGAGACAAGAGAAATTTTTTCGGATTTTCACAATTTTTAAACCGATGTTCAAAGAATAGCTCGGTATTGCAATGACAGCAAAACCTTACGTCATCACGATCGTATTTTAAGCAACGCGGGCATTTTTTCATGCTTTAGCTCCTTAACTCAATATCAAAAGCCCACATATTTTTATGTGGGCTGTAAGCTTTGATCCGGTAAAACTAGAAAAATGAACCGAAAATATTCCCGCTTGAAAAGTTATTGGTAAAGCTTCCGCTGGCATTGTAGGTATTGGATCTTGCCGCTTCGTTTGCGGCCGTAAAATCAATTAAGGACGCTTGGGCTGAAACTTGGAAAGCATATGAGCCAGTGCCTTGGAATAATGATTGGACGGTTGACATATTTGCTTTTTTGAATGCTTCTTCGTCAACCGACATTTTGCCGTCACCGTCAAGCCTTATGCCGACCTGCCCAAGCAGATTGCGGTTAAGGCTGGTCATGCTGGTAAGTGAATTAACCCGGGAAGCAATGCCGGAAGCATTTGACTCACGGCCTTTATCAAGTAAGTTGTTATAGTCGTTCGCAAAAGTCGAAACTGCTTTGAAAATCGCGTTGGTGTCAAAACCTCTGCTCGTGGTCGTCACGCCTTTATCATCTGTGGCGGTAATATTCGTTTCATTAAAAACTGACTGAGAACCAGTCGATAGCAAACTGTCCGCCGATTTCTTCAATGCTTCGGCATTGTTCTGGATATCCCTTAATTGTCTGCTGCTGTCACGGGAAGTCGATAGAGAATTGTTGGCTATGCCGCTAACCCGGTCCCGGTCAGGGCCGTAATAAGCACTCATCAGTTTCCCATAACTGCCGTTTTTGATGCTTGCGTAATCGGAAAGAAAATTAAGATTCGCTGCTGCACCTGCGGCACCGGAACGCGAGGGCAGATTATTAAGAAGCATCGAATAATCTTTGCGCGTATTATAACCAGTTAAAGCTGTCATGTCCATTTTCATATGCTCACTCCTTTGATTGATGCGGCTATCCTAGCCTCGGAAATTCGTTTCCGTTTTCATATGGGCATTACGTTTTAAAGCAAAATTAGCTAAAGCTAAACTGCTAATTTTATTTTACTATAAAAATTGGAAAAAATCAATACTAAAAATATATTTATAGCTATAGTTTATAATTATAGTTATAGCTATTTTTATAATTATATTTTCGGCATTTTCTTAGCAGAACTTAACCCCTTGGCAATAAATTTCGCCTGATAGTTGACACTTTCCAAAATAAAAGTTAAACTAGTATTTGCATAATGCGGATATGCGGATTTTTTATTAGTAATTGATTTGGGAAAATTAATGTGGTAGAATGGGAGGAGGGGGATTATTGCTGATAATATAGATTACAGACGCAGGAATGGCGGAATGGCAGACGCGCACGGTTCAGGTCCGTGTGAGGGTTACCTCATGAGAGTTCAAGTCTCTTTTCCTGCAGCAGTGAACCAGCTGGAAATATCCAGATGGTTTTCATTTAAGGAGAAAAGGAAACTCCGGCAATTATCAGAACGTCTATGGGAAAGACTATCTAGCAAGAATCACAAAGCTTTAAAAATCGGAGGTTAAACTTTGAGCCAACTATCATTCAAAGCATTTTGCATAGAGAAATATGCTGACTACAAATCAATGCCAAGCAATGAGATCTACAAGCTTTTTGAGGAAAAAGGGGTAATTGAAATGCTTGACCGCGATTATGATATCTTGCATGGGTTTGGTTTTGAGTATATCGTCAGAGATATTGACCAGTTTCTAGGCGGTGAAAAAACCCGAAACATGGATTCAGGATGAGATTATGAGCTACGCCCAAATTCTCCAGACTTTGAAAGGAGCGTGGATATAATTATGATTATTTATCATGGCAGCACTGAAATAGTTAACGTTCCGCGAATCATTAAGGCATTTACCGGCCGCGATTTTGGGACTGGATTTTATACTACAGATATCCGTGAGCAAGCAACAAAATGGGCTAAACGTCAAGCGAAAGCCCGAAAAAAAGCAGACGCTTATCTAAATACTTATGAATTTGATGATTCCGCCCTCCAAATACTAAAAGTAAAGGCATTTGCTGATTATTCATTGGAGTGGCTTGATTTTGTCGTTGAATGCCGCAAAAATTCAAATTATCAGCATGAACATGATATTGTCATCGGGAAAATTGCGAATGATGATGTCGGCGAGACTATCCAAGCTGTTGTTGATGGCTTGTCCCCAAAGGACTTCGCGCTTTCAAAATTGGTATTTATGTATGCAAACAAGCAGATATGTTTTTCTACGGCCAAGGCTTTAGAGTATCTCCAGTTCATCTCAGCAGAAAGGGTAAATTAACAATGGCACATGGAACAATTCGGGCAGCTACGTTGCCAATAATTATCAATTTAATTACTGAAAGCTATGGAATAAATGACAACGAGGCACTAAAAATGTTCTACGAATCTCATATTGGATTATGCTATGCTGATGATGATAGCGGTCTTTATGGGCAAAGCGCATTGTATGTTTTCTCTCTGTTTCAGGAAGAACAACATATTAATTCCGGCGGAAGCCCCTTTTGAAATCATTGATAAAAAACGGAGGTACAATATGACACTCTACGAAACAATATATGCCCGCCGGAGCGTTCGGCAATATGACAAAACGCCACTTGATGAGACGGCATTGTCAGATATCAAAACTTATCTTGAAAACGCAGAACAAGCATTTGGCCAAGCGGCGCGGTTTGAAATTGTTGGCAATGAAGAACTTAAAGGCGGATTTGCCCCACACGCAATTTTATCGTCTGCTGATGACAGCGATTTGGCATATCTTAACATCGGCTACACGCTCCAAGGCGTTGACTTATATTTACAAAGCATTGGCTATGGCAGTATCTGGTGCGGGATGGCAAAACCCAAAGCTGCTAAGGCTGATTACCGGATTCTGCTTGGCTTTGGCAAGACAGATGTTCCTCTCCGCGATGGGGAAAGGGACTTTAAACGCAAAAAAATCACTGATATCAGCAACGAGGATAACCCAGTCGCCCGCGCTGCAAGGCTTGCACCGTCTGCGGTGAATTTTCAGCCGTGGAAGCTTCACTTTGATGACGGCTTGGTTACAGTAAAATCTAATGTCCGCGGCCTTGGCAAGGTCCTGCCGGGCAAACTTTATCTATTTGATTTAGGGATTGTCCTAAAACACGTTGAACTGGCTTTGGAGCATGAGGGAAAGGAAGTTTCTCCATTCAAGCTAGAGAATAAAGGCAGCGCGGCAGAAATTAGTGTTTACTTTTCAAAGAAAATAGTTTGATAAATAGAGACTTATGGATTATAATATAAGAAAGGCAATCAAACATGAAAGGAACGGTTTTTATGGAGCGAATGTGGCTTGATGAAGCTGTTATGAAATATCCCAAGCAATATTTTGTTGCCGTAAATATTGCTTGGAGCGATAATAAGCTGTTTGGAGACATTTATAAGGTTTTCTCAAGTTTTGAAGAGGCATTAGCAAAAAAAAGAGAATTGCAAAAAGCAGGGAACTTAGGTAAAACAACAGTTATGGAAGGCTTTGACGACACTCCCCAAATCGGAGGACTGTTTAGAATATGACACCTATAACCATTAGCTTCAATCCGTCAGGATTGGGACGGATCGAATTTTCAGCAGAAGTTATGACTGCCGACAGAATGTCACTTGAATCTGTTAAATTCAAACTGGATACTGCTTCAGATTTCACAACATTAAGTATCAAGGATTTAGAAAATCTTGGATATACACAAGATCAATTGCATAAATGCGCCATTTTCAAAGGTTCTGCTTCAACAGGAGGCGGGGATTTAGAGTTACGATATATTGAAAATGTTTCAATTAAGTTTGGCGATAGAGAAATTCAGAACGCAAGAGTTTTCTTTGCACTTGATACAGAACTTCGCAGTTTGTTCGGGTGTGATATATTAAAGTATTTCAATTTCTCGGTTGATTATGATAATGGATTATTGTTGCTACAGCAGATTGAAAAGAAACCGCCATCATCTTTTAATGAAACGCCGTTACAGATTTATTCTTTTGAAGCATAATCTTTTTGAATTATTTGTGGTATTTTTTAGTTTTTTCTTGTTGCTGAGTCAATCAGGGAATTTTAGTTTCTCTTGGCCCAATTTAAATAGGATTTCAACATCGTTATTCATAGGTTATCTCTTAAATTGGCTTATTATCCCTCACACATGCCTCTAAAAAATTCACCCCAAAAGGGGTAAAGGAGAAAGATTCTTTTACAATTTGAAAAATATCAGCACCCCCTTGGACTTGACATACTTCTAAATAAGCTGGTAGACTTTTTGCATTCTCTACTAACCATTCACAATCATGTCTTACATTTGAAATTATATTTTCTGGAATTGAATCATAACACTTGAGTATACCGAGACGCTCCAGATTACTGAGAGTTTCCTCTACATATTCGATTTCGTTCTCTAATGTTTGTTGATTTGAAGTGTTGCATATCCTTATATAACCTCGGAATAAATAAATTCCAGTATCCTCAAAGCAATCTCGACAGGAAATCATTGGTATTCTTCCTGTGTTTGGTTTTCCAGAAATAATTTTAAGTATTTTTGCATTCATTGGTGTTAACTGGCTTATTACATCTGAAAATGATGGACGAACATTCGATTTTTTACTAGAATCACATGCCGCTGCTACCAGATTCGCAAAAAATTCTCTTAATTCCTCTTCCTCAACGCACGCTTTAGCGTTTTCTAACGTTTGCATTATTATTTGTGTGCTTGGTTCTGCTAATCGTTCAGCTGGAACATTATTAATTTTAGCACTACACTCATTCTGAAAAGCTATCATGCTATATTTGTATTTTTCCCTGCGTTTTTCAGCAGCATGCCCAATACCACCGAATACTAAAAAGAAGAGACTATTAATTGTGCTACCAACAGACTCTGCCAATGGCAGTGTTACTGCTTCCACAATTTTTGAGGTAGTCTCAGCTAACTTTTCAGTTCCTAAATTACTTGTTAAATCTGCCATTCAAAAATTTCCTCCTTGATGTCCTTTATTGTACCTAATTAATAAAATTAGAAATTAAGTCTTTTATCATAAAATCCACTTTCTTTACTTGAAAAACTTCTATGAAAAAGCTTATTATTTATTCCAAATAGCACTAAATACTCAAATGAACACTTTGAACTACATGCTTTAGAGAAGTGAAATAAGTTCCAAAGATAGCTCTGGACATCCGGCGAAGAGCAAGCTCGAACTATTTCATATTGCAAAAATTTAAATTCTTTATTACTAATATTTCTCGTATACTTTAAGTAACATATGTACGACAAATATGATAGCAATTTATCTATTTCAAATTCTAAATCGCTATGTGAGTTATGGAAGTCTTCATCATACCACGAATCTTCAAGATAATCTATCCTATACATCGTCTTTGCCATTTCTTTATTGAATCTCAATTCTATTATAATGGCATTGATAAATTCTGCTCTTTTTATCCTATTAGTAATATGCCATTGGAATCCGGCAAAAATTCCACCGCCAACTACCAGTATTAAAGATATCATTGTCAACCAATTATCAATTGTCATTAGTATTCCTTTATTTATCGTCCTTTTCTTTGATTATACGCTATCCATGGAAAAAATAAAAGGCCTAATCCCCAAACATATTTGATTAAGCGATAAAATAATTTCTCTTGACAGCCTAATTAGCAACCATTATAATAAAAGCAATAAGCCACGTTAAATTAATACAACAACTTTTGAATGGAGAATCTTATGAAAAGAAAAATTGCCTTAGCCCTTTGTTTTGCCCTTATAATCGCAACAATGTTCCCAACTGCTGCTTACGCCCGCGGCGGCCATGGCAAAGCACATCATGGAGGCAAGCGCATAAGTGTAAGTGCCTCGCCCCGATTCGCCCTATGCCCAGCCGACAACTGCGAGGTGTACGGCCCACACGAACATGATGGCGACTGGTATTGCAATCAAAGCGGCATCAACTGGAGCAAGTATGCGGTATGCGAAGCGGAGGATTGCACAATTCTTGGGCTTCATGAGCATGACGGGGCTTGGTATCATTGTGCAGATTATCCATATGGCGGCGGCAGTTTTTGCGGCGGACGTAACAGGAACTGGTAGCCGAATAGCCGAAATGCGAGTTTAAAATTTTTGTAAGCGATGTTCAGGCGAGCGTCGCTTATTTTTGTAAATGAAAAATCCGCGAGCCGCAAGCCAGCAAGTCCAGATTGCGGGTCAAGCCCGCAATGACAATGACGGAACTGTAAAAATAACCCTTGACAACCATAAAAAAGATGGTGTATGATATAGCATACTATATAGATAGGCTTTGTAAGCAATTGAAAGGAAAAACTATGAGGATTGCAAACAACTTTACCGATTTAATTGGCAAAACGCCGCTGCTCCGCCTTACTAAGTATTCCGGATTCCATCAGATTAATGCTGATTTGCTTGCCAAATTAGAGTATTTTAATCCGGCCGGAAGCGTAAAGGACCGGATTGCATTCGCCATGATTGAGGAAGCGGAGAAAAAGGGCAAGCTCAAACCGGACACGGTCATTATTGAGCCGACCAGCGGAAATACTGGCATTGGGCTGGCCGCTGTTGCTGCGGCAAGGGGATATCGCATTATCCTGACAATGCCGGAAACAATGAGCATTGAGCGGCGGAAACTGCTGTTAGCTTATGGGGCAGAGCTGGTCCTTACCGAGGGAGCAAAGGGAATGAAAGGGGCAATCGCAAAAGCGGAAGAATTAGCCGCCCAAACGCCGAACTCATTCATGCCTGGGCAATTCACCAACCCAGCCAATCCTTTCGCCCACCGGAATACCACCGGCCCGGAAATCTGGGAAGATACCGGCGAGGAAATTGACATTTTTGTTTCCGGCATTGGCACGGGCGGAACTATCACCGGGACAGGCGGGTATTTAAAGGAAAAAAATCCCAATTTGAAAATCATCGCCGTTGAGCCTTTTGATTCGCCGATGTTGTCGAAAGGGACTGCCGGGCCGCACAAAATACAAGGAATTGGGGCAGGGTTTATTCCGGAAATCTTAGATACTGCTATTTATGATGAGATAATCACGGTCGGGAATGAAGACGCATTTAAGGAAAGCCGGGAACTTGCCCGCTCCGAGGGTTTGCTGGTCGGCATTTCCTCCGGCGCAGCCTTATCCGCGGCGATAAATATTGCCAAACGTGAAGAAAACGCAGGCAAAAAAATGGTCGTGATTCTGCCTGATACCGGGGAAAGGTATTTATCGACCCCAATGTTTGAAGAAAGCTAAAAAAGCCCGTCCGCTTTAAAGTCACCGTCGAGGAGCATTTTAAGCGTTATGCTCCCAAGGTAATCATCAATGACCTGTTTTAGCCCTTTCCACATGGGCAAGGTTTTGCACTGGCTTACCCTTTCGCATTTGTTAGGGTCGTCTTCAAGGCAGGAAACAGGGCAAAGGCTTTTTTCAGTAATCTTAAGGATTTGCCCGACTGTATATTGGTCCGGGGATTTTGCCAGCATATAACCGCCCTTATATCCCCGGGTCGTGCGGAGGATATCAGGCTGGTTAAGGAGCGGGATCAGCTGCTCAAGATATTTTTTGGATATTCCTTGGCGTTCGGCAATTGTTTTAAGCGCGATGAACCCATCATTTTTATGCTCTGCCAAATCAAGCAGCAAGCGCAAGGAATAACGTCCTTTGGTGGAAATTCTCATAACCTAATTATGCCATAGGTTTACTAGGTATTCAAGAGTAATTTTTTACCGCCAAAATAATTTTCAAACGCGCGGTGTTTTACTGGATAGATTGCGGAGCAGTCCGCAATTGACACAAGCCGCGAAACCAGGTCGAACTTTGAATCGACAGGAGAAAGGATTGATTATGAACAACTACAAATTTGAAACCCTGCAAGTCCATGTCGGACAGGAATCACCCGATCCGGCGACCGATTCCCGCGCCGTGCCAATTTACCAAACCGCGGCATATGTCTTTGAAGATACTTCCAAGGCGGCCGGGCGTTTTGCCTTAAGTGAGGGCGGGAATATTTACACGCGGCTGATGAACCCGACCAATGATGTTTTTGAAAAACGCATTGCGGCCTTAGAGGGCGGAGCGGCGGCTCTTGCTACTTCCTCAGGTGCGGCTGCCATCACTTACGCAATCCAGAATATCGCCAGAACCGGCGACCATATTATTTCCGACAAATATATTTATGGCGGAAGCTATAATCTTTTTGCCCATACTTTTTTAGATTTTGGCATTGAAACAACTTTTGTTGACGGCCATGACAGCACCAATTTTGAAAAAGCGGTAAAACCGAATACAAAAGCCATTTTTATTGAAAGTCTTGGCAACCCTAATTCGACGGTGGTGAATATTTCCGAAGTGGCAAAAATTGCCCACCGGCATGGGGTTCCGCTGATTGTTGATAATACCTTTGCGACCCCTTACCTGCTCCGCCCGATTGAACATGGCGCGGATATTGTTGTCCATTCAGCAACAAAATTCATCGGCGGCCACGGCACTTCCGTTGGCGGCGTGATTATCGACAGCGGCAACTTCGACTGGGCAGCAACTGACAAATTCCCCGGCCTGTCCCAGCCCAACCCTAGCTATCATGGCGCGGTTTTTTCTTCGGTTGCCGGAAATCTTGCCTATATTATCAAAATCCGCACTACTTTAATGCGTGATACCGGGTCGTCCTTGTCCCCATTCCATTCTTTCTTGTTCCTGCAAGGCCTTGAAACGCTTTCGCTTCGTGTTGAGCGTCATGTTTTTAACGCCTTAAAGGTTGTTGAATGGCTGGCAGCCCATCCTAGAGTCGAAAAAGTAAACCACCCCTCATTAGAAAACCACCCTGACAATGGCTTATACAAAAAATATTTTCCGCATGGGGCTAGTTCTATCTTTACTTTTGAATTAAAAGGCAATGCCGATGAAGCCAAGGCTTTTATTGACCGCCTCAAGCTTTTCTCCTTGCTTGCCAATGTCGCCGATGTTAAGTCGCTTGTTATCCACCCGGCCTCAACTACTCATTCACAAATGAGCGAAACGGAGCTATTAGATTCCGGAATCAAGCCAAATACAATCCGCTTATCAATCGGGACTGAACATATTGATGATATCATCGGGGATTTGGCGCAAGCGTTTATGTAACTGCTAAAAGTTCATAAGGGACTGCAAGATGCGCATCAAGAAGCGCGGCAGTCCCTGCCATTTTACGAAGCGGCGTAATCTTATGCTTCTAAAGCCGCTTTTGTCATCGCAAAATATTTTTCGTCCGGCACATATTCGGGGACTGAATTGCCAGTCCCCAAGGCATAGGCTTTTTGGCCTAATTCCAGCATTGCTTTTGAGCGGGAATAAACCTCATCGGTGCTTTTCGAAATGATAAAGCCCAAATCAATGCCGCCTAAAATGGCAATCCGGCCGCCCCAGCGTTTGTATGATTCTTCAACGCTCAAAATTGTGTCTTCATATGAATGCTTGCCGTCATATTTTAGGTCATCGATAATATCATCCATCAGCTCTGCCAAATTCCCGCATGAATGAAGCACGACAGGCAGCCCGGCGTCATGGCCAAGCTCAACGATTTTTTTGTGCCAAGGAAGGACAAATTCGCGCATTTGGGCGGTTGAAAGCATCGTCTGGGTATTAAAGCCCCAGTCGTCATTTGACATTAAAATGCCTATATTGCGGTTATTAATGCTATTTTTGTAGTAGCGCAACAGTGCTGTCCCTACTTTTTCAAATAAATCATAAACAAATTGCTTGTCATCGTAAATCTGCATACAGAGGGTTTCATAACCAGCAAGGTTAATCGCGCTTTCCAAAACCCCAAGCGGCCCGCAGATCATCAGCTTCATTCCCTCCGGCACAACCAAATCACTTATCACGCTATAATCATAATCATCAGGGTTTGGCCATTCATAAGCATCAAAGCTTTTACGGTCAGTCACCGGGGTATTTTCATTTAACGAAATTGTCTCTTTTTGATGCTGCTTTACATCGTTAAAACGAAATTCCGACCCATGGACGGTTGCATAATCATATCCGGCCGCTTTAAATGCTTGGATGGTAAGATTTACGCGATTAGCCCCGGCAAGCTTCTGCCCTGCCAGTTTTTCACATAATGGGTCATTCAGGAAAAACTCAAACAAGGTCGGGCGGTCTGGTTTTTCCTTTCGCAAAACTTTCTCAATGTTCCTAAAATCCGGTTTCCTGCTCATAATTCCTTACCTTTCTTTATTTATGATACTATAAGAAAGTATATATTATACGGACAAATCTGCATAGTGTAAATATGGCCAATCCCCTTTTATGCAGAATCTGCCCAAAATTGCACCCCTCTTTTTTTAAGCTTTCGCCGATAACATATTTTTGCTCCATTTTTGCGCTGTTTTAAGGTGTGCAAAAATGGTAAGCTGGTTATAAGTGTAGCCATTACAGTTAAGCCCCTAGCTTGATTTCGCTATGGCTATATCTCACTTACAGCAAGTGCCATATGAGTTTGCGGCATATGCCAGTAAACCGTAGGCTTAACTGTAATAAACTGGAAAATATTGGAAATAGAGGTAAAGAACCGGAAAATATGAGCTGCTGCTCAAAGTTCCAGGCTTTTAAAGGAGCATAATAATGAAGCGGTTAATCGATGAAGCAAAATACATGAAAAAACACGCCGGGCTTCTTTTCCTTGCCCTCCCCGGTCTTGGCTTATTTTTCCTTTTTAATTACATACCGCTTTATGGTTTAATCCTTCCTTTCAAAAACTACAATTACGCTGATGGCCTATGGGGAAGCCCTTGGTCCGGCTTTGCCAATTTTAGGTATCTTATCGCTGGCGATGCGTGGAAAATCACCGTCAACACCTTACTGTTTAACGCCATTTTTATTGTAATCGGCTTGATTACCGGGATTGCTTTTGCCTTAATGCTTTATGAGCTTTCCGCGAAATTTGTCAAAGTTTACCAGACGATGCTTTTTATCCCTTTCTTTCTTTCCTGGGTTGTTGTTTCATATGTCGGGCTTGCGCTGATGGATATGCAATATGGCCTTTTAAACCAGCTGCTTGAATCCATGGGCGGGGAGCCAGTCTTGTGGTATAACACGCCAAAGCTTTGGTTTGCGATTCTGCCTGTTGCCAATCTTTGGAAAGGCATTGGTTATGGCACTCTCATCTATTATACCGCGCTGCTGGGCGTTGACCCGGAATTATATGAAGCCGCCGCACTTGACGGAGCTTCACGGCTTAGGCAGATTTGGCATATCTCCCTGCCAATGATAAAACCCTTGGCTATTATGCTGACCCTGCTTAATATCGGGAATATTATCCGCGCCGATTTTGGCCTTTTCTTTAACTTTACCCGCGATTCAACAATGCTTTATCCTGTCACTGATGTTATTGATACATATGTTTACCGTGCCCTTAGGCGGCTTGGCGATATCGGTATGTCATCAGCTGCCGGTTTTTACCAATCTGTGGTTGGTTTTATCCTTGTTGTCATTGCTAATGCAACCGTGAAAAAAATTGATCCTGACAGCGCGTTATTTTAAATCTTATGAAAGGCAGGCTGTACCTTTATGGCTAAGAAAATTAACCTCCCCAAAATAGGCATCCATCTTTTCTTTGGTACTTTTTGCGTGCTTTGTGTCCTGCCGCTTTTTTTGGTTATTTCGATTTCATTCACATCAGAAAACTTTATCCGGACGGTCGGATATTCGCTCTTCCCCACCAGCGTGACCTTGGAAGGATACCGTTATATCTTTATTAACCCCATGGAAATCATCCGTGCTTACGGAGTCACTATTTTTGTTACCGTCACCGGGACCATCATCGGCTTATGGTGTACAACCGCGCTCGCTTATGTCGCGTCAAGGCCGGGCTTCCGTTATGCGCGTTTTATCAGCTTCTATGTCTTTTTCACCATGCTTTTTAGCGGCGGGCTTGTGCCTGGCTATTTGCTTGTGGTCAGGACGCTTGGGTTAAAAAACTCCATCTTTGCCCTTATCCTGCCAATCCTTATGCAGGGCTGGTATTTTATGCTGATGAAAGGATTTTTACGAAGTTTGCCGCATTCGGTTGTTGAATCTGCCAAAATTGACGGGGCTAGCGAAATGGCGGTTTTTGTCCGGATTGTCCTGCCGATGTCAAAATCGGGCATTGCTACGGTTGGGCTTTTCCTAATGCTCCAATATTGGAATGACTGGTTTTTAAGCTTACTTTATATAGAAGACCAGCGTTTTGTTTCGCTGCAATATTTATTATACCGGATTATGCAAAATATCGAAGCGTTAAAAGTCATTGCTTCGAAAATTCCCGGCACAGTTTTAGACCCCTTAAATCTTCCGTCCCTTAGCGCAAGAATGGCAATGTGCGTTGTTGCGGCCGGACCGATGGTTTTGGTATTTTTGTTTATGCAAAAATACTTTATCAAGGGGATTGCGATTGGCTCCGTTAAGGGGTAAACCCATTTAAATAAATTTTCAGGAGGAAAAATTATGAAAATCACCAAAAAGTTTTTAAGTCTCACCCTTGCTCTTGTGATGGCCGCTTCACTACTTACCGGCTGCGGGGCAAATGACAGCCAGGGCCCAGCCCAAACGCCCGATAGCCCGGCTGTAACCAATGATTCACAAAGCACTAACCAAAGTGCGGAAAATGTTCAGGAAACGGCTGCTTTAGAGCGTGTCACAATTGACTGGTATATCGTTGGCGAAACCCCAACCGATGCCGCCGAAGTTAACGCTTTAGTTTCTGACCTGTTAAACGACCGTTACGGCCTGAATGTTGATTTTAACCTAAAGTTTTTTGGCTGGGGCGACTTTGATGACCGGATGACCATCAATTTCCAGACTGGCGAGCCGATGGACATTGTTTTTGCTACCTCGTGGGGTGCATACAATCACTTCCCGCCTTTAGCCGCCAATGGGGCGCTTTACCCGCTAAATGACCTTCTCGAAAGCTACGGCCAAGATATTGTCAGTCAGCTTGGCGGAATGAACTTTTTTGACGGCCATATTTGGCGAGGTGAAATTTACGGCGTTCCAGTCCTTGGTGACATGGTTCAATTAAAGGGGCTTACTTTCCGCGCTGACCTTGTTGACAAATATGATTTCGATTACAAAAGCGTAAAAACCCTTGCCGATATCGAGCCTTTTTTACAAACCATTTTGGATAATGAGCCGGGTATCACCCCTCTCTACATTGAACCAACTAACGGCATGGAAGATTTTGGCCCGGGAGCCGGTTTTTATGATTCAATCGGCAATCCGCTCGTATATAATATTGCCAGCGGCGAAGTAATTCCGCGTTTTGATGCCCCTGAAACTGTCGAGCTTTTCCATATGATGCGCGACTTTTATCAAAAGGGTTACCTGCCCAGGGACATCGCCTCGCGTACTGATCTCCATGCCGAGTCTGCCAGCGGCAATTATGCCGTCATGACAAGCCCAAGCTTCATGAATGATGGCTTGCGTTCCTCGGAGCTTTGGGGCTATCCATGTTATGACGTGCAAATTCCTTTCCAGCAATATCTTACTACGGCCGGGCTGTCAAGCTGTACTGCCGCTATCCCCTCAAGTTCTCTTAATCCTGAACGGGCAATGATGGTCATGAACGCGGTTTGGAAAGATGCCGATATCTTTAATATCCTTAGCTTTGGCATTCAAGGCACACACTGGGATTTTAATAATGACGGCGTTGTTTATTTCGGGGCGGAGTATGGAAACGAAGGCTGGGGCGGCCCATATCACTGGATGGTTGCCAATGCTTTTAACCGCTATCCTACTACTACCGAAAGCCAGGAACTTTGGGATGCCATGGAAGCAAGGACTCGTTCCGCCACGCCATCGCCAATTGCCGGGTTTACCTATGATTCATCAGAACTGCGGACCGAAAATGCCCAGATTGATGCAATCATTGTTGAAATGCAAAGCATTCTCTATACTGGCTCTGCCGATGTAGACAGCACGCTTTCAGATGTCAGGGATCGGCTTATCGCTGCCGGGATTAATGAAGTTGTTGCCGATGTTAATCAGCAGCTGGCCACATGGAAAGCAGAGAATAATAAGTAATTTTGTTTTTATCTAACTAACGTAATCGAGGCGGCCTTAGGGTCGCCTCTGCCTAATAAGTGGAGGTCGAAAATGAGCAACAAAAATATTTTAACCCGCTATGCCAAAAACCCCATCCTCACCCCGGATGATATGCCTTTCCCATGTTATACCGTAATGAACTCCGGCGCGACAATGTTTAATGGAAAAGTTGTCTTAATGCTCCGTGTTGAGGACCGTGCAAGGAAAACCGGGTTTGCAATGGCAGAAAGTGAAGACGGCATTCATTTCACCGTTTCCCCCCAGCCGATTAATTACCCTCTTTCAATAACCGAGGAAAGAATTGGCGAAGCCCACCGTTTTGATATGCGCATTACCAATTTTGACGGCACATATTATATTTTCCATGCTTCATGGATGGGGACTTACGGTTGCGGCCTTGCCCTTTGCACGACCAAGGATTTCATAAATTTTGAACCTTTGTTCCATATATCTGAACCATCTAACCGTAATGGGGTGTTGTTTCCCGAAAAGATTAACGGCCTTTACTGCCGCCTTGACCGCCCGCAGAATATCAGCGATTCCGGGACTCTTTGGGTCAGTTATTCGCCGGATTTGGAGTTTTGGGGCCGGAGCATTCCGCTTAATCTGCCCGAAGCCGCGTGGATTCGCAATAAGAGCGGGGCTGGGACTGTCCCGATTAAAACTAAGCATGGCTGGCTTGAGATTTATCATGCAACTGCTTCAACCTGTTCCTCGGAAAACTATTATCTTGGGGCAATGCTCCTTGATTTAGATGATCCGTCCAAAGTAATTGCCGCCCCGAAAGAGTTTATCCTTGCGGCTGAAAAAGATTATGAATGTGTTGGGCAGACTCCCAATGTGGTGTTTACTGGGGGGGCTGTTGAAATGCCTGACGGCACTCTTAATATTTATTATGGCGGTGCTGATACGAGGCTCTGCCTTGCCCAAACTACGGTAGCGGAGTTGGTGGCGTTTTGCTTGGGGGCATGAACCGCTCTCGCTGCTTCGTCATTGCGGACTTGCTCCGTAATCTAGCCGCACATAAGATCACCGCGCGTTTGAGAGCTGCCGATTCACCGCCCGACCCGCTTTCGCGGCTTCGTCATTGTGGACTTGCTCCGCAATCTAGCCGCACATAAGCTCACCGCGCGTTTGAGAGCTGCCGATTCACCGCCCGACCCGCTTTCGCTCCGAGAGAAGCGTTGCGTTACATAATGCGGTAAAGGACACCGCATAAGTAACGACGCTTCTCAAGGGTCGGTCTTATGAATCGCACTCTCTATCGCACGATGAAGTGTCCGTTTTCA